>JANQRL010000023.1 GCA_028284605.1 Paracoccaceae bacterium
CCCCTCCGGCCCGCCGCCCCGGTGCCATCCCGCCGCGAAGGCGCCAAGGTCGCTGTCGGAGAAGGACAGCACGACCAGATCGGCGGGCGACTGCCCCAGGTCGGTCGGCGTCTCGGTCTCTTCTAGCCCGTGGCTTTCGCGGAAGATGACATGCATGGGCGTGTTCCGCCGTTACTCCGCGGCTTGCGCGGTCGGGACCAGAATACCCCGGATCGCCGCCGCATCGAGATCATGCTGTTCCGCGATCACGACCAGCCGCCCGCGCCGCCCCTCGTCGGGGGTCCACGGGCGGTCATACTGGTGCCGTACCCGGGCGCCGACAGCCTGCACAAGCAGGCGCATGGGCTTGCCCGCCACGGCCGCATAGCCCTTCACCCGCAGAATGTTGTGGCGCGTGGCAAGGTCCTCGATCCGGGCGGCAAGCACGGCGGGATCATCGATTTCGGAGATGTCCAGCACGATGCTGTCGAAGGCATCATGACCATGATCGTGGTGGTGGTGATCATCGTGGTCATGATCGTGGTCATGACCGTCGTGATGATGGTGGTCCTCATGGTGGCTTGGGCGCGCGTCGATGTCGTCCTCTGCCGCGGCCTCCAGCCCCAGGATCACGCGGGGGTCGACCGCCCCCTCGGCCACCTCGATGGTCGGCAGCGGGCGCGGCGCCTTGGCCTCGACCGCGGCCTTCGCCTTGGCCACGCCCTCCGGCCCGGCGAGGTCGGGCTTGGTCAGAAGCACGATGTCGGCGCAAGAAATCTGGTCCTCGAACAGCTCAGACAGCGGGGTCTCGTGGTCGAGGCTCTCATCGGCCAGACGCTGCGCATCGACTGCGGCAACGTTGGCGGCAAAGCGGCCCGCGGCCACGGCCTCGGCATCGGCCAGCGCGATCACGCCGTCCACAGTGATCTTCGACCGGATGTCGGGCCAGTCGAAGGCCTTCAGGAGAGGCTTGGGGAGCGCCAGACCGCTGGTCTCGATGACGATATGGTCGGGTTTCGGATCAAGCGCCATCAGAGCCTCGATCGTCGGGATGAAATCGTCGGCCACGGTGCAGCAGATGCAGCCATTGGCCAGTTCCATGATGTTCTCCGCCGGGCAATCGGGGATCGCGCAGCTCTTCAGGATGTCGCCGTCGACGCCGACATCGCCGAACTCATTGACCACCACGGCGAGCCGCTTCCCTCCTGGGTTCTGCATCAGCTGCGAGATCAGCGTCGTCTTGCCCGAGCCCAGAAAGCCAGTGATGACGGTGACGGGGGTTTTCTCAAGGCTGGCCATATCAGGTCTCTCCAAGGCTGGGGACAGGGGGATCGAGCGGCGGGATGCGCGCGATGCAGTTCTTGCGGAAATGTTCGGGGCGCTCGCGCCAGGGCACGAGCCCGTCGGGTGTCGCGGTGTACTTCGCAGCCCCTTCGCGGACGACTTCTGCGCCGGTTTCGGGGTCGAAGCGGCCATAGACATATGTCCAGCGGCCCGGCCCGCGCAGGGCGATAGTGCAGCCCTGGGTGCAGTTCGACAGGCATTCAACCGGAGTGACGGTGACGTTCTCGATGCCCTGCCCGGCGAGGCGCTCATACAGGACCGCACCCGGGCGGGCAGCGTCCTCGGACACGTCCTCGCCGTGCCGGCACTTGATGCAGACAAGCAATTCCACCCGTTCGGACGCTCGCGCCATGCAATCTTCCTCTCAAGGGCGGGGTATGGGTGCGGAGGGGCCATCCGGGGCCGCCTGTCCGACACCGGGGCACCCCGCCCGGTTTCAACCGTCGCGCTGGCAGGTCTCCCGGCTTGCGGATGTCAGGGGGTCTCCCTGTCGGTCGCCCGGCCTTCCCGATCCGCATCATGCGGTCAGTGGCCATCGGGCGCCCTCTCCGGTCACGGTCGCGGGGGCGGCTGCGGTTCGACCCTCTTTCTCGGGCCTCGCGCATTCCCTTTTCACCTGTTAGCACAGGCACCAGCACGCCCAATTGCTCAGGCCCGCCCGCCCCTGTCAAGTTTCGAGGAGCCCCGCCGATGGATGACGTGACGCTGCGCCATAACGCGAAGATGAAGCGCATCAAGGCCGCGCGCGACGAGATGATGAAAACCAAGACCGAGGAGAAGGGTCTGATCATCGTTCATACCGGTCCGGGCAAGGGCAAATCCTCCTCGGGCTTCGGGATGATCATGCGCTGCATCGCGCACGGGATGCCCTGCGCCGTGGTCCAGTTCATCAAGGGCAACTGGCAGACCGGTGAGAAGACCTTCCTGCGCGGGCGGTTCGCGGAGGAATGCCGGTTCTTCGTCTCGGGCGAAGGGTTCACCTGGGAGACCCAGGACCGCGAACGGGATATCGCGGCGGCGGAAAACGGCTGGCGGATCGCCAAGGAGCAGATTCTTGACCCCGAGATCCGGTTCGTGCTGCTCGACGAGATCAACATCGCGCTGCGTTATGACTACCTCGACATCGACGACGTGGTGGAGTTTCTGTTGACCCAGAAACCGGCCATGACACATGTCTGCCTGACCGGTCGCAACGCAAAGCCCGAGCTGATCGAAGCCGCCGATCTGGTGACCGAGATGACGCTGACGAAACACCCGTTCAAGGACGGGGTGAAGGCCCAGAAGGGAGTGGAATTCTGATGACCGTCACCGCGACCCGGCGCCCGCCCGCCAGCCCCTGCGTGGGCGTCTGCGTGATCGACGAGGCGCGCGCGCTCTGCACCGGCTGCGCCCGCACCGTGGACGAGATCGCCGTCTGGGGCAGCGCCTCTGACGATTTCAGGGAGGCGATCTGGGCCGACCTGCCGGCGCGGGCCGCGGCGATGGGGCTCACGGCGAGGCGCCTCGACTGGCGCGAAGCCAAGCTGCTTGAAGAGATGGAACGGCGCTTCGCCGAGGCCGCCGGGACCTTCGTGGTGGGGGTCTACGGCGCGGTCGGCGAAGTGATGCGCGACCCGGACGAGCCCTACGAGGCGCGGCGCGAGGGCACGGCGCTCACCCTGGCGACCGGCCGGTCGGCGATCCGCATCGAGGCGGCGCCCTACCTGACCGCGATCGAGATCGGCCGGGCCGAACGCCCGCCCCTGATCGCACTGGCGGTGCCCGGCGGGCGGGCCCCGGCGGCAGGTCCCTCCGCGCTCACCGATCTGGGGCCGGATGAGGCCGCGCTCCTGCCGCGCGATGCCGGCGGGCGGCGCTTCGATGTCGGGCTGGGCCGCAGCGCGTCGCGATTCACCATGCGCTGCTCCGAGGCCCTGGCGGCGGAGATCGCCCCGCACGCCGGGACGCCATGGCCCGGGTGCCTGGGCCTGATCGGCGCGGGCGTGCTGCGGGAAAGCCCGGTCCGCGTGGTCGAGGCGCCCTGCCTCCGCGCAGAGGTCGACGCGGTGATCCCGCCGCCCGGCGGCGCCTCGCCCGAGGGGCCGCACACGCACCTCCTCCCCGGCCACATCGCCCAGGGCTTCGACACGCCGCCCACGGTGCCCCTGCCAGAGGGCTATGTTCTGTCGGCGCTGTTCTATCCGCGCTAGAGCGCCGTTGTCCCGCGCGCTGATGATCCAGGGCACCGGCAGTAATGTCGGCAAGTCGCTTCTGGTCGCCGGGCTCTGCCGCGCGGCGCGGCGGCGGGGCCTCTCGGTCGCACCCTTCAAGCCGCAGAACATGTCGAACAATGCCGCCGTGACGAGCGATGGCGGCGAGATCGGGCGGGCGCAGGCGGTGCAGGCGCTCGCGGCGGGCCTGCCGCTTCACACCGACATGAACCCGGTGCTGCTGAAACCCGAGACCGATGTGGGGGCGCAGGTCGTCGTCCAAGGTCAGCGGCTGACGACGGCGCAGGCGCGGGCGTACCAGGCGCTGAAGCCGCAGCTTCTGACCCGGGTGATAGAGAGTTTCGGGCGCCTGAAAACCGCCCATGACCTTGTACTGGTCGAGGGCGCCGGGAGCCCGGCGGAAGTCAACCTGCGCGCGGGCGACATCGCCAATATGGGCTTCGCGCGGGCGGCCGATGTGCCGGTGATCCTTGCGGGCGATATCGACCGGGGCGGTGTCATCGCCCAGATCGTGGGAACCCAGGCGGTGATCGACCCGGAAGATGCGTCAATGATCGCCGGGTTCCTGATCAACCGGTTCCGGGGCGACCCGTCGCTCTTCGATGATGGCTATGCGATGATCGAGGCCCGCACGGGCTGGCGCGGGTTCGGGGTCTGCCCGTGGTTTCCGGATGCCTGGAAACTTCCCGCAGAGGATGCGCTCGACCTCGACGCACCCAAGCGTGCCGAGGGGCTGCACGTTGTGTGCCTCGCGTTCAGCCGGATCGCCAATTTCGATGATCTCGATCCCCTGGCGCATGAACCGGGTGTGCGGCTGACCATGCTCGGCCCCGGCCGGGCCATTCCGGGCAACGCCGATCTGGTCATCCTGCCGGGCACGAAGTCCACCCGGGGCGATCTGGCCTTCCTGCGCGCGCAGGGATGGGACGTGGACCTCGCCGCACACGTCCGGCGCGGCGGTCATGTGCTGGGGATCTGCGGCGGCTACCAGATGCTTGGGAGAGAGGTGGCGGACCCTGAGGGCGTCGAAGGCCATGCGGGCACCGACCCGGGTCTGGGGCTGCTCGAAATCGCGACCCGCATGACGCCGGAGAAGCGGTTGACCGAGGTGGAGGCGATCCACGCGCCCTCGGGCACGGCGTTTCGGGGCTATGAGATCCACATTGGCGAGACGGATGGCCCCGACCGCGTGCGCCCCTTCGCCCATGTCGGCGGCGCACCCGAGGGCGCGATGAGCGCCGATGGGCGGATCGCGGGGAGCTATCTGCACGGCATGTTCCGCGATGACCGCTTCCGCGCCAGGTTCCTCAGGGGGCTTGGTGCCGCGGCAACGGGGACCACGTATGACGCGACGGTCGAGGCCACGCTCGACGCCTTGGCTGCGCATCTTGAGGCGCATCTCGATATCGACGGTCTACTCGCCACCGCCCGATAGGGCGGCTTCCAGCCGCGCCCAGGCGGCGTCGGTCCCGGGCAGGCCGGTGCGGAGCCAGCGCCCGGAATGGGGGAAGACCCGGGTCCAGAGCCGGGCACGCGCGAGACGGGCCTGGGCCGCGACGGCGTTCTCCGTCTCGTAGGTCCGGAAGAGAGCTGTGCCGCCGACGAGTCCCCAGCCCGCTGCCGCCGCCAGCGCATCGAGCCGGGCCGCATCCCGTTCCAGCCGCTGGAGCGTCACGGTCCGCCACGCGCTGTCGGCCAAGGCGGCGCGGCCGACGGCGATCGCCGGGCCGTTCACCGCCCAGGGTCCGGCAAGCGCGCGCAGCCGGGCGATGGTCTCCGGCCCGCCGAGCGCGAAGCCGAGCCTGAGGCCGGCGAGCCCGTAGAACTTCCCGAAGGAACGCAGCACGAGAACCCGCTCGCCGAGGCTCGCGAGAGAGGGTGCGAGGGACAGGTCCGGATGCGGGTCGGCAAAACTCTCGTCCACGACCAGAAGGCGGACCCGTGCGCCGAGATCCGCCAGAATATCCGGGGTCCAGCGCCGCCCGTCGGGATTGTTCGGGTTCACCACGACCGCGATATCGGCACCGGCGAGGTCCGCAATGCCCGGCGCCTCCCTGACCCTCCAGCCCTGATCGTGAAGCGCGGCCCCGTGTTCGTTATAGGTCGGGGCGAGGACCGCCGCCTGTCCCGGCGGCATCAGCCTCGGCACAAGCTGGATCGCCGCCTGTGCTCCCGCAAGGGCAATCACCGAAGCCGAAGTCTCGTAGGCCCGGGCCGCCGCCTCTTCGAGCGCAGCGATGTCCTCCGCCGTAGGTAGGGCCGTATAGGCGCGGGGCGGCATCTCGGGCACCGGATAGGCCAAAGGGTTGATGCCGGTCGACAGATCGATCCAGTCGGCCCCGCCGAACGCGGCCCTTGCCCGGTCGAGATCGCCGCCGTGATCGCGCATCGCCAACTCAGATCAGCGCGAGCGCAAGAAGGCCCGCGCCGAAGAGGATCATGGCCCGAACATAGAGCGCAAGGGCGCGACTCATCGCGCGCGCGTCGGGATCGGGCGCGCCCGCATTCACCCAGGGTTCCTCCGCCATCCGGTCGCCATAGAGGCGCGGCCCCGAGAGGCGGATGCCGAGCGCGCCGGCCATCGCCGCCTCGGGCCAGCCGGCATTGGGGGAGCGGTGGTGGCCGGCATCCCGCATCATGACCCGCAGCGCGGTTGCGGGGCGGCCGGAGACCAGAGTGAACAGAAGCCCGGTCAGCCGCGCCGGGATCAGGTTCAGCAGATCGTCGAGGCGGGCGGCGGCCTTGCCGAAATCCTCGTAGCGGTCCGTGCGGTGCCCGATCATCGAGTCGAGCGTGTTGACGGCCTTGTAGGCGACGAGCCCCGGCAGACCCGCGACCACGCCCCAGAAGAGCGGCGCGACGACCCCGTCCGAGGCGTTCTCGGCAAGGCTCTCGGTCGCGGCCCTGGCGACACCTGCCCCGTCGAGAGCCGCCGGATCGCGCCCGACGATCATCGCGACCGCCGCGCGGGCCGCCAGAAGGTCACCCGCCGACAAGGGAGTGGCGACGGCGGTGACGTGATCATACAAGGATCGCCCAGCCACCCATGGCCAGGCCAGGATTGCACCGGCGAGGATGCCGGCGACGCCACCGGGAAGAGCCAACTGGAGGATCAGCGCAGGCAGCGCGGTTGCCGCGAGAACGACCGCAACACAGAACCGACCCATCGTCCGTCGCCGCGCGGCTTCTCCCCTGTTCCAGCGGGTCTCAAGAGCCGCGATCAGGCCCCCGATCCAGGTGACCGGATGCCCGATCATGCGATAGAGCCTGTCCGGCCACCCGAGGGCGGCATCGAGAACCAGCGCCAGGACCATTATGGCCGCGAAGCCCATCATCGCCCCCCGGTCCGGAAGCGGCGGATGTCGGTATAGCCCGCCTCCCGCAGGACCGTCCCGGCCTCTGCCGGCGCGCTCCCCGGCGCGAAGATCAGTGCCCGTGCGGGACCGGTATGGGCCCGGGCGATGCCGAGCGCGCCAAGCCCGCGGGCGATCTCCGCCGTCGGGTCGTCCCCCGGCCCGCGCATCGCTGTCGTCCGTTCCGCCGAATGCGTGGCGAGGCGTGCGGCCCCGGCCAGATCGGGCCCGGCCGCCCAGGCCGCCACCAGGTCGTCGATGGGCGCGAAGACGAGGTCGTCGGGATCGGTCCGGCAGGGCGCCCCCCACAGGCCGCCGACGATCTCGGCGGCAGGCGGGGGCCGTAGGGGGCGAAGCGCCCGCGCCTCGCGCGGCGCCCAGAGAACGGCATCGGGGCGGTTGAGCATCAGGGGATCGGTCGCGCCTTCGACGGCGAGGCAGGCCGCGGCGATCCGCGCCTCATTCGCCCCCAGCGCGCGGGCGAGCGCGACGAGGGCTGCCGTCGACATTCCCGCCCCTCCGCCCGGCGGCAGATCGACATGGAGTTTGACGAGAGCGTCCGATGGACGACCGAGCGACGCAAGGAACCTGCGGCACCTCTCGACATCGAGCACCGGTCGGGTCTGGTCGAGCGCAAGCGTGTCCGCATCCAGAGTCTCGGCCCGCACCCCGGAAACCGGGCAGGTCAGGGTGACGAGCGCCAGGGTGGCCTGCGGCCCGACCGTGCCCTGCATCCACTCGCCGAAATGCCCCGCGACGAATGCCATGGCTCAGGGAAGCACATTGACGGACATCACGGAAAGCGCGCCCGGCAGGCTTCTCAGCCGCGTGACGGACAGCGGCTCGATCTCGAAGGCAAGGGCGGCGGACACGTCGCCAAGCGCCAACGCCAGGCCGGCGCGCACGGTCCCCGCATGAGCGACGACGGCAATCGGGCCGTCGTCCATCGCCCTGCCCGTCAGTTCCTGCAGCGCGGGGGCGACGCGCGCGACCATCATGGCGAAGCTCTCGCCGTCCGGCGGGGCCACCTCGGCAAGCTCCGTCCGGCTCAGCTCGCCGAGGTCCGGAAGGTCCTCGAACTTGCACCCTTCTTGTCGACCGAAATCCTGTTCCCAGAGACGGGTGTCTTCCGAGAGCGCGCGATCGGGAAAGAGCGCCGCGGCGGTCTGCCGGCACCGCAGCGCCGGGCTGGTGACGACGTGATCGATGCTATCGAATGCGGCCCTGAGCCGCTTGACAGCGGGTCCGTCGCCAAGTTCCGCCGGCACATCGCGCCGCCCCGCGAGCCGTCCGTCCGTTATCGCCGGAGCGTGCCGGATCAGGATCAGTTCCGATGTGGCGCCCGATGTCATGCCATCTTTCCAATCCCAAGCGAACCTGCTCTTTCACGTCGCCATGGGAAAGTCGATCCTGATAACGGGCGGGGCGCGCTCGGGAAAGAGCGCGTTTGCGGAGCGGACGGTCTTGGCGCTCGGTCAGCCTGCGACCTATATCGCAACGGCCGAGGCGCATGACGATGAGATGCAAGAGCGCATCGCACGTCATCAGGCCCGCCGGGGCGCGGAGTGGAAGACGGTGGCCGCGCCACTGGCGCTTCGCGAGGCGCTTGAGCGCAGCGACGGCGCGGGTCCGCGGCTGATCGATTGCCTGACGCTGTGGCTGTCGAATCTGATACATGCCGAGCGGGATTGGGACGAGGAGACCGACGCGCTCTGCGCCCTCCTGCCCAAGCTTACCGCACCGGTGGTCTTCGTCACCAATGAGGTTGGGGCCGGCATCGTCCCCGGGAACGCCCTGGCGCGGGAGTTTCGTGACGCCTCCGGACTGATGAACCAGCGGGTCGCCGACGCCTGCGATGAACTCTGGCTCTGCGTTGCGGGCCATCCCCTGAAAGTGAAACCGCAATGACCCGACTGCCCGACCTGTCATCGCTCGACGAGATCCTTGAGGTCGACCTGCCGAAGCCCGACACCGGCGCGACGAAGGCGGCGCGTCGGAGACAGGCGGAACTCACCAAGCCGCCGGGATCACTGGGCCGTCTGGAAGAGCTGGCCGTCTTCCTGGCCGGGTGGCGCGGCACCGAACGGCCCGGCATCGACACGGCCCAGGCGCTCGTCTTTGCCGGAAATCACGGCGTGTGCGTGCAGGGCGTGAACCCGTTTCCGCAAGCCGTCACCGCGCTCATGGTCGCCAATTTCGAGGCGGGCGGCGCGGCGATCAACCAGCTTTGCCGGGTGGCGGGTGCGGACCTGAGGGTCGTGGCCCTCGACCTCGATCGCCCGACGGCCGATTTCACCCAAGCCCCGGCGATGAGCGCGGCGGAATGTCTGAATGCGTTCCGGCGCGGCGCCGCCTCCGTCGATCCCGAGGCCGACATCGTGATCCTCGGCGAGATGGGGATCGGCAACTCAACCGTCTCGGCCGCGCTGGCCCATGCGGCCTTTGGCGGTGAGGCGGCTGACTGGGTGGGCCGCGGCACCGGAAGCGATGACGCGGGACTGGCGCGGAAGCGCCGCGTCGTGGCCGAGGGGGTTGCCCGTCACGTGGGCCTGGATCCGCTGGCCCAACTCGCCGCGCTCGGCGGGCGGGAACAGGCGGCGCTCTGCGGTGCGGTGACCGCCGCGCGCCTTGCCGGGATCCCGGTCCTGCTCGACGGCTATATCTGTACGGCGGCCGTCGCGCCGCTCGCAACGGCAAGGCCCGCGCTTCTCGACCACTGCCTGGTGGCGCATAGAAGCGCGGAACCAGGGCACGCAAAACTATGCGAAATGATGGGCAAGACACCGATCCTCGACCTCGGGATGGCGCTTGGCGAAGGCACCGGCGCCGCACTTGCCCTTAATGTGCTCAGGGGCGCCGTCGCCTGCCATAACGGCATGGCGACCTTTGCCGAGGCAGGCATCGGATGAAACCGGCTCTGAGCCGCCGGATCGATGAGGCGCGTCTGGCCCTGACCTTCCTGACGCGGCTGCCGGCTGGACGGATCGCCGACCCGGTGCCGTCACTGGCCGAGGCGCGGTGGGCCTATCCGCTCGTCGGCCTGGTGGTCGGCGGGATCGGATGGGCTGCGCAACACGGAAGCCTCGCGCTCGGGCTCGGTGCGCTCGCCTCGGCTTTCGTTGCCCTGGCCGCCATGGCGCTGGTGACAGGAGGTCTGCACCATGACGGTCTGGCGGATTTCGCCGATGGTGTGGGCGGGGGGCGCGACCGGGACCACTGCCTTGAAATCATGCGCGACAGCCGGATCGGCAGCTACGGCGTCCTCGCGCTTCTCTTCGCGGTCGCTCTGGGCGGCAGCGCGCTGGCGGCATTCGCCGGCGGGGCGCCGCTTGCGCTGTTCCTGATGCTCGGCGTCGGGAGCCGTCTGGCGATGCTCGCGACCCTCGACCTCATGCCTCCGGTGCGGAGTAACGGCCTGGGTCATCTCGCCTCTCGAAGACGCGTTGGAGCGTGGTGGCCCGGCCTCGTAGCCGTCACGGGCATTGGGCTCTTTGGCGGTCTATCCCTTTGGCTCGTTCTGCCGGGTATCGCCTTGGCGACCCTCGTCATGGCCCGCCTGGCGCACAGGCGCCTCGGCGGACAGACCGGAGATGTGCTTGGGGCGGTGCAGCTTACCTCGGACGTGCTGGGCTGGCTCATGGCCGCCGCCTTGCTGGCACGTTGACGACCTTTGGGGCCCGAAGGTCTCCGACGACCCAAATCCGAGCCCAGCGGAAGGATGCGCTGGCCGGGCTTCTGGCCGGCGCTGATGCTGATCCTCGTCTTCGCCGAAACCCTGCGCTGGCTGCCGACCTCCGGCCTGGCGGGCTGACCGCACATGGTCCTGCCCGCGCTGGTCCTGTCGACCGGCATGGCAGCGCTGCTGATGCGCCTGTCGCACGCGGTGATGCTCGAGGCGCTGGCCGAGGCGCATGTCACCGCCGCCCGCGCACGGGCGCTGGCCGAGGCGCGCCTCGTCCTGATCCACGCGCTCAAGCGCGCGGCGTCCCCGCCAATCACCGTCACCGGCGGTTACTTCGACGCGATTCTCGGCGGGTCGGTCATCGTCGAGGTGATCACAGCGCGCGCTGGCGGCGCTTGGGATTGCCGGACGGCCGAAGCTCCTGATCGCCGACGAGCCCACGAAGGGCCGCGACGCCCGCCTGCGCAGCCAGGTTGTCGAGACCCTGTCAGCCGCCCGTTACCGCGACGGGATGACGATGCTGATCGTCACGCATGATCTCGACGTCGCCTTCGCGCTGGCAGACCGGGTCGTGATGATGCGCGACGGCCGGATTGTCGAGGAGGGCAGCCCGCAGACCCTCGCGACCACGCCACGCGCCCCCTGGGCCCTGATTGACGTGAAGCCGGCCGTCATGCTGATGGACGAGCCGCTGTCGGCGCTCGACGCCCAGACACGGGAACTCCTGATCGACGATCTCGTATCGCTCTGGGCGCGCGAGCCGTTCACCGCCCTCTACGTGACCCATAACCTGTCCGAAGCGGTCCGGCTTGGCCACAAGATCGTCGTCCTGTCGCGGCGCCCCGGTGAGGTCCGCGAGGTCATGCGGATCGACCGCCCGCTGGACGACCGGGCGCTCGGCGATGCGGAACTGGACCGGCGCCAGAAGCAGCTTTGGGATGCGATCCGCGGTGAAGCGCGCGCGGCGGACGAGGAACTGATCCATGGCTGACAGTCGAACCGACATGCCCAGACGGCCGGTGCCGTTTCGCGGCGGCGGCTTCCGGCCGCGCCCGATCCGCTTTGTCGATCTTGCTGTCTTCATCGTGCTCATCGGATTGATCGAATGGGGCACCCGGACCGGCTGGATCTCGACCCTGACGCTGCCGCGCCCCTCGGACGTCCTGGCGACATTCGGAGAACTCTACCGCACCGGAGCGCTCTGGGATCATCTGTCGATTTCGCTCTCGCGGCTGCTGGTGGGATCGGCAATCGGGGTCTCGGCGGGGATCGGGCTTGGCCTCCTGATCGGGCTCTTCTCACTGATCCGGGCCGGCCTGGTGCCGCTCGTTGCGGCGATCTTTCCAATCCCCGAGATCGCGCTGCTGCCGCTTTTCGTGACCTGGTTCGGCATCGACGAAGGTTTGAAATATGCTCTGATCGCGCTCGGGACGTTTACGCCGACAGTGGTGGCGACCTACGGCGCGGTGGAGAACGTGGACCGCACCCTGATCCGCATGGGTCAGAGCTTTGGCCTGTCCTGGCTGTCCATCGTGCGCAAGATCGTCCTGTCGGGAGCAATGCCGGGCATTCTGTCAGGTCTGCGGATCAGCCTTGCCATCGGGATCATCCTGCTGGTCGCCGCGGAAATGCTGGGTGCGACCCACGGTGTCGGGGCGTACATCCTGCAGGCCGGCTCGCTCTACGATCTCGAACGGCTCTTCGCCGGGGTCGCGATTCTGTCGGTGTTGGGCGCAACGGTCAGCTTTCTGATCGGACAGATCGAAGGGCGGGTCCTCGACTGGCGGGTCTGAGCCGTCGTCGCCCCGGAACCGCACCGGCGGCCGCCCTGACCACGGGGTCGTTGGAGCCCGGCGCGGGAAGGTCCCCAACTCGGATCGGTTCACCACCGCGACACCGGCACGCATCGCCTCCGGTGGCCGGCTCGGACCGCATTGTCGCAGCCGTTCGCAACAGACAGTCGACGCGCGTCCGCCAGTCTCCAGGATATCAAGATGAGATCGCCGGAAGATTGCGGACGGAACACGCTCAGCCCTGGAACCCGATCGGCAATTGGAAGACATGATTGCCCGCGGCCACCCCCGAAGGCGCGGGCGGGAAGCTGCGGGCGTTGCGGACCGCGGCAAGGGCGGCGCGGTCGATGGCCCGGTTGCCGGAACTCGCGGCAAGCCGGACGCCGACCAACCCGCCGCCGGTGGAGACGGTGATGTGAACCACGACCCGGCCCGAAGCCCCGCGGGCACTTGCCGGATAGCGCTTGAACCCCTCGACCCGGGCCCTGATCCGAGCGCCCCATTGCCGTTTCAAGGTGGCGGAACTGGCCTGGCTCGCGGTCGCGACCTCCGATCTGGCGGCGGCGCCGGCGCTCCCCCCCCCGCCGCTCCCGGCGGGGCGCTGCGCCGGGCTGGCGCGCGAGGCGGCCCGGGCGGCCTCGCTGCGCATTGCGACCGCCGCGGCCGCTGCGCGCGCGGCCTCATGGGTCGGCTTCGCCATCGGGCGCATGGATCTTTGCACGTTGCCGTTCTCGTCGAGGAGCGGGATCGGCGGCGGGGTCGTGTCCGCCACCGCGCTCGGGCTCGGCGGCGGTGGTGGTGGCGGCGGCGGTGACGCGAGGCTTGACGGCAGCGGAGCGGCGCCGTCGGGAGGCGAGGGCCGGGCCGCGATGCCCCGCGGCGGCACGCTCGGTTCCGGCGGGGCGAGGCCCGGCAGGCTCACCGCCGCCGCGACATTCGGCGCCGACAGGGCGGCCTGGCTCTTGGCGGTCACATCGTCGGGCGCGGCGTCGATGGCGGGCCGGCTGAACGGCTCCGGCGGCGCGGTTGCGGGGGCGCTGTCGGTGGGCGGCTGCGCGGTGACGGGTGGCGGCGGAGGGACAGGGGTAGGCAGAGCGATCTCGACCGCCGCGGTTGTTTCCGGCGGCCGCTCCCAATCGGCCACCATCGCGACGATGGCGGCCGACGGGGCTTCGAGCGACACGGGTTCGGTGGCTCCGTCTCCGGCGGATTGCTCGCCGTCCACCGCGGGGCGCAGCCCGGA
>JANQRL010000024.1 GCA_028284605.1 Paracoccaceae bacterium
AGGGACAGGACAAAACAGATCGCGCGCATAGCGACATCTCCTCTTTCGATTCACCTTGGCGCAAAGAGGGTTAATGCGGCCCTAATGCCGGCAGGGAACGCAAGTCGGTCGCGATGGGTCGCTTTCTGACACGGATCGCGGCAGGGCTCGTGACAGAACCCTGCCCATGTTCCTGAGCGTCTTCGATATGTTCAAGGTCGGGATCGGGCCGTCCTCGTCCCACACGATGGGGCCGATGGTGGCCGCGGCGCGGTTTCTGGACCATCTGCGCGCGCAGCCCTTCTCGGTGGCGGGGCTGCGGGCGTCGCTGCACGGCTCCCTGGCCTTTACCGGGGTCGGCCACGCCACCGACCGGGCCGTGATCCTCGGCGTCGCGGGGTTCGCGCCCGAGAGCTACGACGCCGAGGCGGCCGAGGCCGCGCTGACCCGCATCCGGCAGGAGAAGACGGTGTCGCCCGAGGGCCTCGGGCCGCTCCGTTTCGACCCCGAGAGCGATCTGAGCTTCGACTACGGCCCGCCGCTTTCGGGCCATGCCAACGGGCTGATCCTGCGGGCGACCGATGCTCAGGGCGACGAGGTGGTGCAGGTCACCTACTATTCCGTAGGCGGCGGCTTCGTGCTGACCGAGGCGGAACTGGCGGCCGGACAGGACGGCGACGCGGGCGCCCCGGTGCCGTTCCCGTTCAAGAGCGCGCAGCAAATGCTGGATATGGCCGCGGAATCCGGTCTTTCGATTGCGGCGATGAAGCGGGCCAACGAGCTGAGCCGGATGGAGACGGGCCGGCTCGACAGGGGGCTCAACCGGATCTGGGAGGTCATGGCGGCCTGTATCGACCGGGGGCTGGCGTCGGAGGGAATTCTGCCCGGCGGGCTCGGGGTGAAACGGCGCGCGCGCGGCATCCACGAGGCGCTCCAGGCTGAACGCGGCATGAACCTGACCGCGCCCCATACGGTCAACGACTGGATTTCGACCTACGCCATGGCGGTGAATGAGGAGAATGCGGCGGGCGGGCAGGTGGTGACGGCACCGACCAACGGCGCGGCGGGGGTGGTGCCGGCGACTTTGCGCTACTGGCTCGATCATGTGCCCGATGCGGCGCCCTCGCGCGTGCCCGATTTCCTGCTGACGGCGGCGGCGATCGGCGGGCTGATCAAGTTCAACGCTTCGATCTCGGGCGCCGAATGCGGCTGTCAGGCGGAGGTCGGATCGGCCTCCGCGATGGCGGCGGCGGGGCTCTGCGCGGTGATGGGCGGTACGCCCGAGCAGGTCGAAAACGCCGCCGAGATCGCCCTCGAACATCATCTCGGCATGACCTGCGATCCGGTGCGCGGCCTCGTCCAGGTGCCCTGCATCGAGCGCAACGGCCTCGGCGCGATCAAGGCGGTCTCCGCGGCGTCGCTGTCGCTGCGCGGCGACGGCACCCATTTCGTGCCGCTCGACGCCGCCATCGAGACCATGCGCCAGACCGGCGCCGATATGAGCGAACGCTACAAGGAGACCGCGCTCGGCGGGCTCGCGGTGAACGTGCCGAATTGCTGACGCGCCCCGGCACGACACCCGCCCGCCTGTAGCGTTGCCGCGATTCAGGGCCGGATCAGGGGGATCTGCGGGGCGGCGTCCTCCGGCAACACGCCGGTAAGGCGCGGGTCGGGGACGATCTCGACCTCCCGACGCACCGGGCGAAAGCCACTGCGCAGATAGAAGGGCAGCGCGGCCGGACTATCGAGGGTGCAGGTATGGAGTGTCACCCGCCGGATCGGCGCGGCCCAGGCCAGCGCCATCGCCTGATCCATCAGCCAGCTCCCGACTCCGCGCCCGGTGAGACGCCCCGACAGGCCCAGAAACGCCACGTGGCACTCGCCCTCACGCCCGAAATCGAGCTCCAGCAGGCCCTCGTCGGCCCCCTCCACCTCGACGGCGAAGACCCGCAGGCCCGGGGCACGGATCGCCGTTCTCAGCTCGGCGTCGGACATCGCGACCCGAGAGAACCAGAGCCAACCGGCGCCGACTTCCAGAAACAGCGCCCGATACCAGCCGGGATCGGGCGCGGCGACCTCGCGCAGCCGCACCGGAACCTCTCGTGCGGGCCGCGGCGCGGGGCGCTCGGTCATCTCCAGATGGGTGACGACCGCCGCGATGGAGCCGGCCGGAACATTCGTCAGGGTCTGTTCTTTCATCGGTCGCTCCGGCGCGCATCTGCGATTCCGGTCTGAATAGCCGCTGCCGCCGGCGGACCCAAGGCGGCGACGTGCGGAAAGGGCACAGCGCCGGTCCTGGGCCCGTTCTTTGCTTGGCGGGGCCGGCGCTTCGCCCTATTGAAGCCACCGCAGACGACCCGGGAGAGTGCCGATGCGCCGCGCCAAGATCGACCGCGCCACGTCCGAGACCGAAATTACCGTCGAGATCGATCTCGACGGGACCGGGACCTATGATAATAGCACCGGTGTGGGGTTCTTCGACCATATGCTCGACCAGCTCTCCCGGCATTCGCTGATCGACATGAGCGTCTCGGCGAAGGGCGATCTGCATATCGACGATCACCACACGGTCGAGGATGTGGGCATCGCCCTCGGCCAGGCGCTGACCCAGGCGCTCGGCGACAAGCGCGGGATCCACCGTTACGGGTCCTGCCACCTGCCGATGGATGACGCCCAGGTTCGGGCGGCGCTGGACCTCTCCGGGCGGCCCTATCTGGTCTGGAACGTGGGTTTTCCGACCGCGAAGATCGGCAGCTTCGACACCGAATTGGTGCGCGAGTTCTTTCAGGCGTTTTCGACCCATGGCGGGATCACGCTCCATGTCGATCTGCTGCACGGGATCAACAGTCACCATATCGCGGAAGCCGCGTTCAAGGCGGTGGCGCGGGCGCTGCGGCAGGCGGTGGAGGCCGATCAACGCAAGGGCGACGCGATCCCGTCGACCAAAGGTGCGCTGTGAGCCTGACGGCGCTGGTCGATTACGACAGCGGCAACCTGCATTCGGCCCAGAAGGCGTTCGAGCGTATGGCGGCGGAGGGGGGCGGCGGCACCATCGTGGTGACGTCGGAGCCGGATGTGGTGGCCAGGGCGGACCGGATCGTGCTGCCCGGCGATGGCGCCTTTCCCCATTGCCGGGCGCAGCTTTTCGGGATCGACGGGATGGCCGAGGCGCTGGCCGACGCGGTGGCGCGGCGCGGCGTGCCGTTTCTGGGCATCTGCGTGGGGATGCAGCTTCTGGCGACGACAGGCTATGAGTACGAGGAGACGCCCGGGTTTGGCTGGGTGCCCGGAGACATCCGCCGCATCGCGCCCTCTGACCCCAACCTGCCGGTGCCCCATATGGGCTGGAACGATCTCGTCGTGACGGGTGCGCATCCGGTGCTGGACGGGATCGGGACCGGCGATCACGCCTATTTCGTCCATTCCTGGCAGATGCGGGTGGCCGACCCGGCGCATCTTCTGGCCCATTGCGACTACGGCGGCGCGGTCACGGCCATCGTGGCGCGCGACAACGTGATCGGCACGCAGTTCCACCCGGAGAAGAGCCAGCGCGCCGGGCTCCGGCTGATCGCGAACTTCCTGAGATGGCGGCCCTGAGCGATCCGGGTGCCACCGGGAGAAGGCCCGTCGACGGGCCTTGAGGAAGCGCCGCGTCGACGCGGCGCGGGACGCGCTTGCGCAAGCGCGTTAACGCGGCCCGTCGACGGGCCGCCCCGGCTCAGTTCACCCGCTGCCAGCGCCCGCCCTCGCGGCAGATCGCGCCGCCCATGACGCAACCCGACACGGTCAGCGTATTGCCCGACAGCTCCAGCCTCGAGCGGTATTCCCGGTCGCGGTCGGGGGCGTAGAGACGCCCGACATATTCGCCGGCAGTGGTCGTCGGATTGGTGTCCCAGATGATCTGGCGCCCGATATTGTCGGTCTGGATCGATGCGCCCGACCCGTCGAAAGCCTGCATGAGCGTGCCGCAGAGCGACGTGCCGCATTGCGCGATCCGGATGATCCCGGTGTTGCCGTTGTCGTCCGGCGCGGTGCGCCAGTCGCCCATCAGGTCGTCGGCGAGCGCCGCCCCGGTCATCGCCACCAGCGCTGCCGCGGCGGTCAGAAATCGTCTCATCACCTGTCTCCTCCCGAATTGGTGGCCCGCAGGGTGCGCCAGCGCCCCTTATCCGATCAAGCCTGACGTTGGGTCGCGGCGGGTCGCGTTGCATCCCCTTTCTCCCCATGCCAGAGGACGCCCCATGATCCTCTACCCCGCCATCGATCTCAAGGACGGTCAGGCCGTGCGGCTCCTGCGCGGGGAGATGGCGGCGGCCACGGTGTTCAACGACGATCCGGCGGCCCAGGCCCGGGCCTTCGTCGAGGCGGGCTGTGACTGGCTCCATCTGGTGGACCTCAACGGCGCCTTCGCCGGGCACCCGATCAATGCCGGCGCGGTGGCGGCGATCCTGGCCGCCTGCCCCGACACCCCTGCCCAGCTCGGCGGCGGCATCCGGGACATGTCCACCATCGAGATGTGGCTCGGGAAGGGGATTGCCCGTGTGATCCTCGGCACCGTCGCAGTGGAGGACCCCGATCTGGTGCGGGCGGCCGCGCGCGCCTTTCCGGGTCAGGTGGCCGTCGGGATCGATGCCCGCAAGGGCCGGGTGGCCACCAAGGGTTGGGCGGAGGAGACCGAGGTCGAGGCCACGGACCTCGCCCGCGCCTTCGAGGATGCCGGGGTGGCCGCGATCATCTATACCGATATCGACCGGGACGGGGCGATGCAGGGGCCGAATGTTGCCGCCACCGCCGCCCTGGCCCGGGCCACCGCGATCCCGGTGATCGCCTCGGGCGGGGTGGCGTCGCTCGCCGATCTCATCGCACTCCGCGACACCGGCGTGATCGCGGGGGCGATCTCGGGCCGGGCGCTCTATGACGGGGCGCTCGATCTGGCCGAGGCGCTCGCCGCGCTCGACCCCGGCCGCCCGTGAGCGCCGTCCGCGCCTGCGACCTGCCGGAGCAGAGCAGGCTCCACGGATATCGGGGTCCGGGCGACTTCCTCGATTGCTACAGCGTCGGCGCCGAGATGGCCCCGCGCCGGGCCGGTGAAATCATCACCGACTTCCCCGGCTGGGCGCGGCTGCTCCTCCTCCTGCGCTGGCTCGTGACCGCCCCGTTCGGGCTGAAGAACGAGGTCCGCACCGCTGTCGACAAGATTGGCCCGTTTCCGGTGATCGCCGAGACCGAGACGGAAATCCTCGCCGGCTTCGACGACCGGCACCTGAACTTCGCCGTATCGGTCTTGACCGAGCCGGGTCGGGTCTATCTGGCCACCTGGGTGCGACCTCATAACCTTGCCGGCCGGGCCTATCTTGCGGCGATCATGCCGTTTCACATAAGTATCGCGCGCGATGCGCTGGCCCGCGTCGCCGCGGCCTCCGCCACCCGGTGAGTTCATGCTCAAGACCCGCATCATCCCCTGTCTCGACGTGGCCGAGGGCCGCGTGGTGAAGGGTGTGAATTTCGTCGATCTGATCGATGCCGGCGACCCGGTCGCTTCGGCCCAGGCCTATGACGCGGCGGGGGCCGATGAACTCTGCTTCCTCGATATCCGCGCGACGCATGAGAACCGGGGCACGATGTACGATCTGGCGACACGGACGGCCGAGCACTGCTTCATGCCGCTGACCATCGGCGGCGGGGTGCGGACGCCGGAGGATGTGCGCGCCCTGCTGCTGGCCGGGGCCGACAAGGTGAGCTTCAACTCGGCCGCCGTGGCCGATCCGGACGTGCTGACCGAGGCGGCTTTGCGCTTCGGCTCGCAATGCATCGTCTGCGCCATCGACGCGAAATCGGTGGCGCCGGACCGCTGGGAAATCTTCACCCATGGCGGGCGGCGGCCCACGGGGATCGACGCCCTCGCCTTCGCCCGCACAGCCGCCGAGAAGGGCGCCGGGGAAATCCTCCTCACCTCCATGGACCGGGACGGGACCAAGGACGGGTTCGACCTCGCGCTCACCCGCGCGGTGACCGAGGCGGTGGACATCCCCGTCATCGCCTCCGGCGGCGCCGGCACCCTCGACCACCTTGTCGAGGGCGTGACCGAGGGCGGCGCCTCCGCTGTGCTCGCCGCCTCGATCTTCCATTTCGGCACCTACACCATCGCCGAGGCCAAGGCGCATATGTCGGGCGCCGGCGTCCCCGTGAGGCTCTCATGACACTCAATGACCTCGCCGCGACCATCGCCGCCCGCGCCAGCGCCGATCCGGAGGAGAGCTGGACCGCGCGCCTTCTGGCCGACCCGGAGAAGGCCGCGCAGAAGTTTGGTGAGGAGGCAGTGGAGGCCGTCGTGGAGGCGGTGAAGGGCGACCGGGAGCGGCTGACCGCGGAGGCGGCGGACGCGCTCTACCATCTCCTCGTCATGTGCGCCGCACGGGGGGTGACGCTCAGCGAGATCGAGGCCGAACTGGCGCGGCGCTCCGGCCGGAGCGGGATCGCAGAGAAGGCCGCGCGCCCGTGATCCGTCATATCGTCTTCTTCACGGCCAGGGACCCCGCGGACATCGATCGCATCGAGGCGGGGCTGCACATGCTCGCCGAAATCCCCGAGCACAGACATTTCGAGGTGCGCCGGGCACTCCACACCGACCGGCTGACCGACCGGGAGATCGATATCGTCGTCTATGTCGAGTTCGCCGATGCCGAGGCCCTCGCGCGCTACAAGGCGCATCCGACCTATGCCGCCTGCATCGCCAAGGTCCGCCCCCTGCGCGAGATGCGCTACGCCGCCGATATCGAGAGTTAGGCCGGGGCACCTTTCGGCCCGGACTAGAAGCCTCCTGCGGCCTGGCGCCGGGCGCAACGGAAGCCGGGCATCGACAGACCGGGGGCTGGCGATCCTCCCTGTGAGCTAAGGTGCTTTATGGCAGCCAAGTACCTCCTCGCTCCAAGCTCCGAGCCCCCGGCAACCCAATCGCCAGCCCGTCACGCCGGAGGCGTGCCGACTCAAAGCGGCGCACCTTCGGTGCGACGGACGGTCTGTCGTCGTCATTGGTCGCTCGGACCAATGGCGCAACCATGACGACCCCGGCGCCTTCGGCGCCATTCGGGCGGGCAAAGGACTGCCGGCGGCAAAACGAGGCTCGCAGCGTCATGTCATCGAATGGGAGACCAGCCTGATCTCAACCGACCTAGTTAGACCGCTCAATCCGGCAGACGCGACGAAATCCGGCCCGTCGCAAACCCGCCCATCCGTAACTCGCCGAAAAGCCGCTGATACTCGATCTTCGGGCAGTGGTTCTGGATCACCGTGACGCCCCGCGCCTCGGCTTTTGCCGCGGCATCAGCATGTTGCACGCCGATCTGCATCCAGATCGTCCGGAGGTCGGGCCAGCGCGCGAGCGCCTCGTCGACGATGCCCGGCACCGCCTCGGAGCGGCGGAAGATATCGACCATGTCCACCGCGTCCTCCGGCACCTCCGTGAGGCTCCCGCGCACCGTTTCGCCCAACAACTCCTGCCCCGCCAGCCCCGGATTGACCGGGATCACCCGAAACCCCTTCAGCCCCAGATAGCGCGCCACATAATAGGAGGGCCGCACCGGATTTGCCGACACGCCGACCACGGCAATGGTCCGGGTGCGCCTGAGTATCGTCCGCAGAAGCTCGTCGGAATAGGTCATGGCCGGAGCCTATCCCGCTGTCCGGCCAGAAAAAAGCGCCCAAGGACGAACCCCGGGCGCAGTGTGGAACGAGGGACAGTGAATGAAACGCTCATGTTCCGATGATGCGCTTCTGCTCTTCAGGTAGGCGCTCGTGAGTGCCCGCAAAGAGCATGTAATAGAGTTGTGAACAGAGTGTTAACGCTCCTCACCGGCGCGCTCAGCCGAGCACACCGGGCCAGTTCGCATCCGCCCGGGCGATATGGCCGGGGATATCGCGCTCCCAGCGGCGGCGGATGCGCAGGTTGGCGTTAAGGTAGAGCCGCTCCTCGTAGATGGTCCACGCCTCGGGGATGGTGGGCGCCAGATACCCCTCGCTCATCGCCCAGGCACAGTAGCCGCCATAGGCCGGCGCGTAGCGTTCCGGATCGGCCTCGAAGAGGGCGCGGTTCTCGGCGGAGGCGAAGAGCCACTGGGCCCCGCGCCAGTTCAACCCGTGGGCGGCGGAGCCGAGCACCGGGCCGCCATCGGTGAAATAGGCAACCGGGTCAGTGCCGCCGATGGCGACGCCGCCCTCGGAAAACACTTCCGGTTCGCGGGCCAGCGCCGGACGGGCGGCAAGGAATATGGGCAGGGCAGCGGCAAGGCCGAGGACGGAACGGCGGTTGGGCATCGGGGTCTCCACGAGGTCAAAGGTTACTGGTCTGGGCCGAGAATGGGCGCCCGCCCGCCCCTTTCGCAACCGGCCTCGCCGTCTCGTGAGAGCTTGTGCGGTTTGTTTCAGAGACCCCCTGGCTCAGTCGATGATGTCCTCGACCACATCCCAGAGCTCCTCGAAGACCCGGCGGCCAAGGCCCTTCCTGCGCCGCTTCCGCCGCTTCGGCATCTCTTTCATGTCATGGCTGCCATAGTGCGCCGGCCGGGCCTGGCGGGCGGGGGCCGCATCGCCCTTGCCGGTCTTCAGCCGCTTCATGTCGTGGAGCGGCGCGCCGCAGCTCGAACAGGTGAGTTCGTGGCGCTCCCGGCCCCTGAGGACCAGCGCGGCGCGGGTGCCGCAATAGGAGCAGGTGGCGACCTTGGTCGCGGGCATGGGCGGTCCTTTCAGCTCTGTCTCGATGCATATAGGGCGATCGCGGCGGCATTTGAGACGTTGAGCGAGCCGAAAGCCCCCGCCGCCTCGATCCGTACCAGGGCGTCGCAGCTTTCCCGGGTCTTTTCGCGGAGCCCCGGCCCCTCGGCGCCCAGAACCAGGGCGATCGGCTGGTCCACGCGGGCCGCCACCGCCTCGGCCAGGGTCGCTTCCGCCTCCCCGGCGAGGCCCAGCACGGCGTAGCCCATCGCCTGCAAATCCCCGATGGCCCGGGCGAGATTGGCCACCCGCAGATAGGGCTGGCGCTCGAGCGCACCGCTGGCGGCCTTGGCCAGCGCCCCGGTTTCCGGCGCGGAATGGCGCGCGACCGCGATGACGGCCCTTGCCCCGAACACCTCCGCCGAACGCAGCACCGCGCCGACATTATGCGGGTCGGTGACCCGGTCGAGCAGCACGACGCGGGGCGGCGCCCCCTGCCCTGGCGCGCAGACCTCCTTCAGCGGCCCCCAATCGAGCGGCCGGACCTCCAGCGCCGCGCCCTGATGGACCGAGCCGGGGTCGAGGGGGACGGGGAACTTGCGCGGATCGGCGATCTCCGGCTCCGGCCCCTGCCCCGCCGCCTCGCCCAGCCGGTCGAGGGCATTGCGCGTCACCACCAGCCGCAGCCTCTCCCGCGCCGGGTTCATCAGCGCATCGCGCACCGCGTGGAGCCCGAAGAGCCAGAGCGTGCGCCCGGTCTCCTGCCGCCGCGCCCGTTCCTTCGCCACCACCCAATCCGGTTTCTTCGCCACGGGGGCCCCCTTTGCCGCCCCGTCTTGCGCTTGAGCGCCGGGAAGCGCAAGCATGGGCCCACCACAAGCCTGGGGGGACGGGATGTTCCATGTTGCGCTGATCAAGGTGCCGGTAACCGATATCGCGGCGGCGGCGGAGTTCTACGGGGCACTCCTCGATATGGAGCCCACGGTGGAGGCGCCGGAATTCGGCTGGTGCCATTTCGAGGCCGAGGCGCTGACGCTGGCGCTCTATGTCCCCGGCAAGGGCGGCGGCAGCCGGGCACCCGGGGGCTCGCTCGACTTTCAGCTCACCCATGAGGATCTCGACGCCTGCCTCGCCCGCATCGCGCCGCGCGCCGCGGACGCCGCGATCCACGACAATGACGACGGCTCGCGGTCGCTTGAAATGACCGATCCGGATGGCAATGAGGTGAAGATCATCGGCATGGCGAAAGCCGGTTGACGGGCTGGGGCGGCGGGTCTATCCCGCGAGCCTCAAGGGCGACGTGCTGCAAGGTGCGGCAGCGGACTGTAACTCCGCCGGGGAGACCCATGCCTGGTTCGATTCCAGGGTCGCCCACCAAAATCCAGAAAACATAGTAAAATCAATACACCTGGCTGACTGATCAGGCCCGAGCGCCTCTGCTGCCTGAGAACGCATTGGAGTCCCCCCAACGCCAAACGGCAGCTTCGAGCCTATTGCGGACGTTCCCATCCGGCCCATTCGACGCGGGACCTCCTCCGTCCCACGCAACGCGGCGCGCCTGCGCCCGGCCCGACCTCCCCCCCGGGAGGGCCGATGTCGATCGACCCGAAGTGCGTGTGTCGCTGATGCTCTGGAGTGCGACCGGTCGGGCAAGGGTCACGGGCCCTCCCGAGGTCGGTCCGGCCGCACGCGCGCCGCTCCGGCATGTCCGATCCGTCCGCCCAGCGGACCTCCGCCGACCGCGCAGCGAGTACCAAGACTCCGCCGGCGCTCTGCTGTCAGCATCTGCAGTACACTTGGCTCGAGAGAATAGAGGCCAAATGCGTAGATCCGGAGTGTAGCGTCGCCCACCACTTCACCGGACTGCTTTGCACAAATGGCGCCGCTGGCGATAGCATTGCGGCTTGATACGGTGAGGTCGACCCAAGCCGAAGACGGGGGAGCGCCCGATGGCACTTCTACACCTATCGATCAGCGCGGACCGGCCGGAGGAGGTGGCGAGGTTTCTGGCCGAGGTGATGGGCGGGGAGAGCCTGCCGTTTCCGCCCTTCCCGGATTGCTGGATCGCCTTTACGGAGCGCGATGACGGGACCGCTATCGAGGTCTATCCCACAACCCATGTGCTGACGGCCGGGCCGGAGCAGATCGCCTGCGAGGTCCGGGACCGGGATTCCGGTCCGAGCTTCGTCCACGCGGCCATTGCGTCGCCGCATGACCGTGCGAGGCTTCTTGAGATGGGCGCGGCGCAAGGCTGGACCGCGCGCCTCTGCAATCGCGGGCCGTTTGAATGCGTGGAGATCTGGCTTGAGAACCGGCTTCTGGTCGAAGTCCTCGATCCCGGGATGCAAGCGGATTACCGGAGCGGCATGACGGCGGCGAACTGGGCGGCGATGTTCGGCCTGCCCCGCTGACGGGCTCGGTCAGGGGATTTCCACCTGGGCCCGGTCGAACTGGGCGATATCCGTTGTCCCGTCGTCATAGTCGATCTCGACAGTGACGGTTTCCACCGATCCGTCCGGCAGTGTCACGAAGGGCAGGAAGTTCGCCACGTCGGTCATCGCGTTCGGGCTCGCGCTATCCTCGTAGCAGGGCTCCAGGGCGAAGACCTCGGTCGCCGGCGCCCCGTTGATCCCGTAGCGGATCTCCCAGAGGCCGCAACGCCAGCTCGACAGATGGGTGAAGTAGAGGAGGTCCTGGCCCTCATAGCTGCGCACGGCGATCCAGTTGGCCCTTGTCATGTCGAGGATCGGTCTGACCTCGACGGCGGTGGTGAACTTGCCGGTGGGCACCTGCGGCTCGATGAGACGGGTGATCTCGGCGTCCGGCTCCGCGGTGGCGACGGGCGGCGCCTGCGCAATGCCGCTCTCCCCGGGCTCGATCCCGATGGCGGTGGCAATCAGGTAAGGCAATATCAATTCCAGCATGATTAGATCCTCTCGGCGTGGCACGGCTTTTGCCGTCGCAACCGCTCGCCTATACTGGCAAAAACCTCGAGGGGCCGCGGGCAGAACTATGACGGCAAAGAAGGCTGCGAGCCAGCCTTTCAACATCCTGATCGTCGGCCAGGCGGGCCGGTTGGGCTTTGAGGCGCTGCTCTTTGCCGCCTCCCTCAGGGCGCGCGCGCCGGGCTTTGCCGGAGGTCTCTTCGTGGCGGAGCCGCAGCCCGGGCCGCTCTGGCCCGGCGATCCCCGGATGCCCGATGACGTCCGCGAGGCGCTGGAGGCGCTCGAGGCGGAGGTGGTGGGGTTCGACAGCTCGGCGTTTGGTGCCACCTACCCCCACGGCAACAAGATCGAGGGGCTGTCGGTCCTGCCGGAGGGGGAGCCTTTCGTCTTCTTCGACAGCGATACGCTGGTGACCGGCGACATCTCCACCGTGCGGTTCGATTTCGACCGGCCCTCGGCCTCGATGCGGCGCGAGGGGACCTGGCCGGTGGAGGAGCTCTACTGGCCCGGCTACACGGCGATCTGGAGATCGCTTTACGACCGGTTCGGGCTCGATTTCGAAAGCTCGCTCGACCCCGATCAGCCCAACGAATACTGGCAGCGCTATCTCTACTTCAATGCCGGCTGGTTCTTCGGGGCCGACCCGGCGGCGTTCGGGGCGCGGTTTCTCGACTATGCCACGGCGATCCGCGACGAACCGACGCCGGAGATGGTGATCCAGCCGCTCGACCCCTGGCTCGATCAGGTCGCTTTGCCGCTGGTGATCCACGCCTTCGGCGGCGGGCGGCCGGGGCCGGAACTCGATGGGCTCGACGGCGATCTGACTTGCCATTACCGGCTCCTGCCGCTGCTTTACGCCCGTGAGAGCGATCTTGTCGTCGAGGTGCTGGAGGAGGTGGCGGCGCCGAACCGGATCAAGAAGGTGCTGAAACGCCACGACCCGTTGAAGCGGATGATCTATCAGGGCCGCGGCCGCAAGGCGCGGGCGCTCTTCGACCGGGCCGACCTGCCCCGCAAGGAGGCCCAGATCCGCAACCGGTTGAAGAAGGAAGGGTTCTGGATGCGCTGAGCGCGCCGGCCTGAAGGGGCCGCGCGCTTGGACCGGAGGAGAACCGGTCACCGAAGAACCCGGAGCGTGTCCACATGAGCTATGCCTCGGAACGTCTTGATGTTGTGCATACTCTCGGGTGAATTGCCGGTTCAGCCCGAGCGATCTCTGGCCCGCAGGTCCCACTCCCGACCCGCATAGCCGATGGCGACGATCCGCACCTCTCGCGCGTCGTCGTCGACAACGAAACAGACCACGCCCTTGCGCCCAGCCGGTATCGCCCGCAGGCCGGGGGCGATCTCACCGCGTATCGACCCGATATGAGGTGTCTGCGCCAGCAGGGCGATGGCCGCCTCAATCTCCGCGAGCTTGCTCTGTGCGGTTTCGACGCCAGCGTAGTCCGCGACCAGATCGACGATATCGAAGAGGTCGCGCCGAACCGCAGGATGGCGCAGGATCCTGTAGTCAGGCACGCCTAGCGGGCGTCGAGCCGATGGCGCGCCTCCGCAAACAGATCATCGACGTCTTCGACCCAATCTTCCCGGGGTGCGTTCAGACGGGCTTTGATCGCGTCCGACATGGCGTCCAGTGCCACGTCGCGATCCGCCTCATCCTGCATCAGCAGCTCCAGCCCCGCCGCCACGACGCTGCTCACGGACCCGTTCCGCCCATCTTTGGCGCGGCCTTGGGCGTATCGGTGATGGCGCTCGGTCAGGCTGATGGTCGTCTTGACGGTCATGTTGCGCGGACTCCGAGGAGGTATGACTAAGTATGCCGAGTTATGTCGTTTGTCAAAGCCATCGCAGGATTCCGTCAATTCTCAAGAGCGCGAAACGTGCCGATGTCATGGTCCATCAGGAGGTGTCGGGCTAACGCGGTCAGGGCTTCCGCGCGATGATGAAGACCGCCTTGGCCCGCCCCTGCGGCTGCCACACCTCGTCCAGCTCGAACCCGGCACCCCGCATCTCCACCTCCAGCGTCGCGCGCGAGAACACGTTGAGGCTCGGCAGCAGCCCCACCCCGCGCCCGGCCCGCACGATCCAGCCGATGACCCGCGCCATATCGCCCATGCAGATCGTCGAGGAGACGAAGAGCCCGCCCGGTTTCAGCATCCGGAAGACCCGCGCGATCACCTCCTGCCGGTCGTCCAAGAGGTGCAGGATCGAATGGCCCATCACCATGTCCCAGCTCGCCGCCTCCACCGGCCGGCCGAGGATGTCGCCCTGCTCGAAGCTCACATTGCGCACACCGGCCGCCTGGGCCTTGCCGCGCGCGATCTCCACCATCTTCGCGGAGGCGTCGAGGCCGAGGATGCGGCCCGCATAAGGCGCGTGGGAGATGGCGGTGGACCCGGTGCCGCAGCCGAACTCGAAGACCTGCGATTGCGGCGTCAGATGCTCCCGCGTCATCGCGAGCTTGGTCTCGTAGCTCTCGGGATCGGAGACCGGCGCGGCGGCGTAGCGCTCCGCCCAGCGGTCCCAGAACCGGCCCGGATCGCTGCTCCGCACCACAGCCTCTCCCCCATGTTGGCAAGCCCGCGCCCAGCGCGTAGCGTCGGGCGAAACTGAACCCCAGGGAGAGCCCGATGTCCACCGAGACGACCTATGGCTTCGACACGTTGCAGATTCATGCCGGCAGCCAGCCGGACCCGGCCACCGGCGCCCGGCAGACGCCGATCTACCAGACCACGGCCTATGTGTTTCGCGATGCCGACCACGCCGCGGCGCTCTTCAACCTTCAGGAAGTGGGGTTCATCTATTCGCGGCTGACGAACCCGACCGTCGCGGTGCTACAGGAACGGGTGGCGACGCTCGAAGGCGGGGTCGGCGCGGTCTGCTGCTCCTCGGGCCACGCGGCGCAGATCATGGCGCTCTTCCCGCTGATGGGGCCGGGCAAGAACGTGGTGGTCTCGACCCGGCTCTATGGCGGCACGGTCACGCAGTTCTCCCAGACAATCAAACGCTTCGGCTGGTCCGCGACCTTCGTGGATTTCGACGATACGGACGCGGTGAAGGCGGCGATCGACGACAACACCCGGGCACTCTTCTGCGAGTCCATCGCCAATCCCGGCGGCTATATCACCGACATCCCCGCCATCGCGGGCATCGCGGACGAGGCCGGCGTCCCTCTGATCGTCGACAACACGTCGGCCACGCCGTATCTCTGCCGGCCCATCGAGCTTGGGGCGACGCTCGTCGTCCATTCCCTGACCAAATACCTAACCGGTAACGGCACGGTCACCGGCGGCGTCGTGGTCGACAGCGGCAGTTTCGACTGGACCGCCTCGGACAAGTTTCCCTCCCTTTCGGAGCCGGAGCCCGCCTATCACGGGCTGAAATTTGCCGAGACCTTCGGCCCGCTCGCCTTCACCTTCCACGGCATCGCGGTCGGCCTGCGCGATCTCGGCATGACGCTCAATCCCCAGGCGGCGCATTACACGCTGATGGGGATGGAGACGCTCTCGTTGCGGATGGAGCGCCATGTCGAAAATGCCGAGAAGATCGCCACCTGGCTGGAGGGGCACGACGCGGTCGAGGCGGTCACCTATGCCGGGCTCAAGAGTTCGCCCTATTACGACCGCATGGCGGTGGTCTGTCCGAAGGGCGCCGGGGCACTCTTCACACTGGCGCTCAAGGGCGGCTACGAGGCTTGCATGAAGTTCGTCGATGCGCTGGAGATTTTCAGCCATGTCGCCAATCTCGGCGACACGCGAAGCCTGGTGATCCATTCCGCCTCCACCACGCACCGCCAGCTCACGCCCGAGCAGCAGGAGGCGGCGGGGGCGGCGCCGAACGTGGTGCGGCTCTCCATCGGGATCGAGGACGCCGACGACCTGATCGCCGATCTCGACAGGGCGCTGAAGAAGGCCTCGGGCTGAAAGGCACGGACTGCCTCGGCCGCCGGGCCCGCGGAGGCACCGGACCTGCCCAAGGCTGCCCTGCCTGATGGCCGTGGAGAGCAACATCCGGTCGCGCGGGCGGACCGGGCTGGGTCGGCGGCCGGTCGGTCCGCCGGTTCGGCGCCGGTCTCGGATCCCGGCCGGCCCGGCCGCTACTCCGATGCGTCCGCGATGCCGTAGACCAGGGTCACCCGAGCCGAAATCGTAAGCTCCCCCGGCGCGATGGCATCGGCGCTTTCCGCCATCGCCATGCGCGGCATCGGATCGAAGGGTGCGGCGCCGGCCTCGCTCACCGACAGTACCTCGCCCAAATCCACCCCCGCCGCTTCGGCGTAAAGCGCCGCCCGCGCCGCGGCATCGGCCACCGCCAGCCGCCGCGCCGCGTCGAGCGTTGCGCTGCGATCCGCCACGTCGAAGCCGATCCCGCCGAGGGTGTTGGCCCCATCGGCCACCGCCGCGTCGATCACCGGGCCGAGCAGGTCGAGATCGGCGATCTCCACATGCACGTTCGAGGACGCCACGAACCCGTCGATCCGCGCCTCGCCCGGACCGATCGAGTCGGAGCGCCGGTAGCGCGGATTGAGCGAAAAACTGCCGGTCTGGATGTCGCTCTCCGAGAGCCCCGCCGCGCGTAGCCTGTCGAGCACCGCCGCCATCGAGGCGGTCATCGCGGCGAGCGCCGCTTCGGCCTCCCCGGCCTCTTCCAGCACGCCGATGGTGATCCGGGCCATGTCCGGCGCCAGACTCACCTCGCCCTGCCCCGACACGGTGATCGTGCGGGGCTCGGCATGGCCCGGGCGCGGCGCGATCAGCAGGAAAGCCGTCAGAACACATATCGCTAATCCGCCGATTCGACCCATCGGAACCTCCGTCGTCTCGTCGCGAGAGACTTGCCCCGCGCGGCGCTCCGCCGCAAGTCCCCGATCCGGTGCCGGCGGCGCTTCATCCGCCGTCGGCAAGATGTTAGAGGAGGAGCGATGCGACCGGATTTCGCCCTCACCCTCGCCCCCGAAGGGCTCCAGCTTCTGGCCCGCGCGGCGGCGGATGGCTGGAAGATCGTCGGCGAGGTGCCGCTCGAGACGCCGGGCATGGACAGCCGTCTCGCTGCCCTGCGCGCGCGGGCCGAGGCGGTCGCGGACGGGCGACCGTTCCTGACCAAAATCCTCCTGCCGAACGCCCAGATCCGCTACATCGCGCTCGACACGACGCGGGCCGGCGACGACGCCATCCTGGCGGCGGTGGCCGAGGCGACGCCCTATGCACTCGGCGACGTCGCCTGGGACGTGTCGGTCGGCGGCGGGCGCACCTATATCGCCATCGTCGCGCGCGAGACCCTGGCCGAAGCCGAAGCCTTTGCGATCACGCACAATCTCTCGCCGGCCAGTTTCGCCGCAGTACCGGAACCCTTCACCTTCATGGGCGAAGCCTTCTTCGGCGCCACCGAACTGGCCCGGCGCGAAGGGTTTGAGGTGGCACGCGATGCCGAGGCGCTCGTGGTGACCGGCTGGCTCGAGCCGGAGGTCGAGCCTCCGGTCCCGTCGGCGGCGGCGGAGGCCGCGTCGCATATGCCGGATGCCGAGCCCCCGGAGCCGGTCATTCCGTTGCGGTCCGCCGCGTCAATCGCGGGCGACAGCGCTGCGGCCGATCGCGCTTTGTCGGGCCCAGGCTTCGTCAGCCGGTTCGGCGGGAGCCGGGTGACGGCGCCGGTGGACGGACTGTCCAATCAGAGCGACCACGCGCCAGCCCCCGAGACGAGCCCGCCCGCCGGCCGGATCGCGATCAGCCCCGAACCCGCGACGATGGCCGCGACGGCGACCGCGGAGCCCGGCTTTTCCTCGCGCCGCACCGTCCAGGACAGCCAGGAGGCGACCGTTGCGGCTGACCGCGAAGACACCCCAAGCGGCGGCGAAGTGGCGGCACCGGACACCGGGTCCGACGCCATGGTGGATGCGGCCGGGGTCGGTGCGGACGTCGCGGCGCCGACGCAGCACCCGGTCGGTTTCGCATCGCGGCGCAGCGGGGCGGAGGCGGCCGCGCCGGACGGCAGCGCCGCACCCGACGTCACCGCCCCGGATGCCGCCGCCGAGGACGAACAGACGGAGCCGGCGGCGCCGACCGG
>JANQRL010000004.1 GCA_028284605.1 Paracoccaceae bacterium
GAAGTGTTTTGCCCATTTCCTTCGAAGGAACTGGCCCGCCGCAGCCGGCCACAAGACCGCGCCCAACCAGGGCGAACCGTGGCGACCGACGGCCCGTCGACCGCCGCCGACCCAGACGATGAGCCCCCCCCAGACCCTGCGTGCCGCCGCCTGGATGGGCGGCACCATCGCCGCCTTCACGGCCATGGCCGTCGCGGGGCGCGAGGTCAGTTTCGAACTCGATACCTTCGAGATCATGCTCTACCGCTCGCTCACGGGCATCGTCATCATGGTCGGCATCGTCTGGGCCACGGGCGCCGCCACGCAACTCCGCACCCGGCACGCCGGCCTGCATCTGGCCCGCAACATCGCCCATTTCACTGGCCAGAATCTCTGGTTCTTCGCCATCGCCACGATCCCCCTGGCCCAGGTCTTCGCCCTCGAATTCACCACGCCGATCTGGGCCATGCTGCTGGCGACCGTGATCCTCGGCGAGCGACTGACCCGGGTCGGCGTGCTGAGCGCCATCGTGGGCTTCATCGGCATCCTGATCGTGGCGCGGCCCACGGCGGAGAGCCTGAGCCCCGGGCTGATCGCCGCCGCGCTCTGCGCGGTCGCCTTCGGGGTCACCGCGGTGTTGACCCGGCGACTCACCCGGACCGAGAGCATCACCTGCATCCTGTTCTATCTCACCGTGATGCAGGCCGCGTTCGGGGTGATCATGGCGGGGTTCGACGGCGATATCGCATGGCCGAGCGCGCCGAGCGTGCCCTGGCTGATCCTGATCGGGATCGCCGGGCTGGTGGCGCATTTCTGCCTGACCAAGGCGCTCAGCCTCGCACCCGCTGCGGTTGTGATGCCGATCGACTTCGCCCGCCTGCCGATCATCGCCGTTGTCGGCATGGCGCTCTATACCGAACCCCTCGACCCCCTGGTCCTGGTCGGCGGCGTGCTGATCTTCGCGGCGAACTACGTCAACATTACACGCAGCAAACCAAGCGGTTCAGGCTGACATTTGCATTTTTGTGACGCCCCGTCGCGGACCGTGTTCTGACGTGGCGTTATTCGTTGACCCAAACGGGTCAGCGGACGTTTAGTGCCAGCGGACAGTTGCACATGCACACTGAGGGACGAGGACATGAAACGGACTTTGACCAGCGCGATTGCGCTGACTTTTGCAGCCAGCGGCGCATATGCCATCGGCCTGGACCGCTCCGGTCAGGACATTGGCGTGATCTTCGAAGAGGGGACCTACGCGCAGCTAAGCTACGGCTACGTCATGCCCTCCGTCGACGGGAACGACGTCGCGGCCTTTGGCGGCGGCGCGACCGGCAATGCCGCCGGGGATTACTCTCAGTTCGCCCTCGGGTTCAAGCATCAGGTGAACGAGAACGTCTCCCTCGCGCTGATCTTCGACGAGCCCTATGGCGCCGACATCAGCTACCCCACCGGTGAATCCGTCGCCCTCGGCGGGACGCAAGCGATGCTCGACAGCTCCGCGATTTCGCTCATCGGCCGTTATGAGTTCGGCAACGGGTTCAGCATCCACGGCGGTGCCCGGATCCAGAGCGTTTCGGCCGAGATCACGCTGGACGGCGCGGCCTATGGCCCGCTCGCCGGCTACAATGTGGTCCTCGATGACAGCACCGAAGTCGGCTACCTGATCGGCGCCGCCTACGAGATTCCCGATATCGCTCTGCGTGTCGCCCTGACTTACTTCTCGGAGGTCGACTACAGCTTTACCACGACGGAAAACGGCGCCCCCTCGCTCGACACCGACGTGACCGCGCCGCAAGCCGTCAATCTCGACTTCCAGACCGGTATCGCGCCGGACACGCTTCTCTTCGGCCAGATCCGCTGGGCGGATTACGAGAAGGTCATCCTCTCGCCGGCGGGCTTCGCCGCGGCGACCGGTGGCGCATCCCTGACCGACATCGAGACCGGCTTTGGCTACACGGTCGGGGTCGGGCGGCGCTTCAGCGACAGCTTTGCCGGCCAGATCAGCATCGGCTACGAGCCCGAGGGCGAGGATTCGCTCGTCTCGCCGCTCTCGCCGACCAACGGGAACTTCTCCATCGGCGTCGGCGGTGCCTACAGCTTCGACAACTGGGAGGTTTCCGGCGGTGTTCGCTATGTCTGGGTCGGCGATGCGGACCCCGAGACCGGCACGCCGGACACCGCCCGGGCAGAGTTCACCGACAACAACGTGGTCGCGGTCGGCTTCCAGGTCGCCTACACCTACTGACCCGCACAGAACGAACCTGAGGAAGCCCCGCCACATCGGCGGGGCTTTCGCGTCTCCGGTCCGCAACCTCTCTGGCGCCCCGCCCCGGCCCACGCTACGGCTCTGCCCCATGATCTACCGCGACGCCCAGGACTGGCTCGACGCCCCCGAGAAGCGCGTGCTGCTTTTCGGCATGTCCGGGCTCGGCAAGACCTGGCTCGCGAACATGCTCCGCGCCGCCGGGGGCTGGTTCCACTATTCCATCGATTACCGTATCGGCACCCGCTATATGGGCGAGCTGATCGCCGACAATGCCAAGCGCCACGCCATGGCGGTGCCGCTCCTGCGCGAACTCCTGATGTCGGACTCGATCTATATCGGCTCCAACATCACCTTCGAGAACCTCGCCCCCCTCTCCACCTATCTCGGCAAGCCCGGCGACCCGGCCAAGGGTGGCCTGCCGATTGACGAATACCGCCTCCGCCAGGCCCAGCACCGCGAGGCGGAGATCGGCGCCCTTCTCGATACCGGCCATTTCATCGACCGCGCCCAGACGCTCTACGGCTATCCGCATTTCGTTTGCGACAGCGGCGGGTCGATCTGCGAAGTGGTGGACCCGTCCGACCCCGACGATCCGGTCCTCACCCATCTCGCCGACCGGCTCCTGCTGGTTCGGATCGAGGAGACGGAGGTCCACAAGGCCGACCTTATCGAAAGGTTCGATGCGGCACCGAAGCCGATGTATTACCAGCCCGATTTCCTCACCGCCGCCTGGGAGAGCTATCTGGGCGAGACCGGCCAGAGCGAGACCCAGGTCGACCCGGACGCCTTCATCCGCTGGACCTATGCCCGCGCGCTCGCCCACCGGCAGCCGCTCTATGCCGCGATGGCCCGCTGGGGGGTCAGCGTGACCGCCGATGCCGCGGCGCAGGTCTCCACCCCGGCAGCCTTCGACGCGCTCATCGCCGACGCCCTGACCGCGCGCGGGGGTTGAGACCCGGCCCTCTTCACCCTATCTCGGCGCTTCCCCTGAAGGACCCCGGCGATGCCCATCAAGCTGCCCGCGACGCTCCCCGCCTATGACATCCTCGCCCGCGAGGGGGTGATGATGATGTCCGAGGACACCGCGCTCCGGCAGGACATCCGGCCGCTCCATATCGGGCTCCTCAACCTGATGCCGAAGAAGATCCAGACCGAGACCCAGTTCGCCCGGCTGATCGGCGCCACGCCGCTCCAGATCGAACTCAGCCTGATCCGCATGACCTCGCACCAGACCAAGACCACGGCCGCCGAGCATATGGAGGCGTTCTACCGCCCCTTCGCCGAGGTCCGGGAGGAGAAATTCGACGGTCTCATCATCACCGGCGCGCCCATCGAGCATCTGCCCTTCGAGGAGGTGACCTATTGGGACGAGCTCACGGAGGTCTTCGGCTGGACCCAGACCCATGTCCATTCCACCTTCGGGGTCTGCTGGGGCGGGATGGCGATGATCCACCATTTCCACGGCGTGAAGAAACACATGCTGACGGAGAAGGCGTTCGGCTGCTACCGGCACATGAACCTCGCCCCGGAGAGCGTTTATCTGAGGGGATTTTCCGACGATTGCGCCATTCCGGTGAGCCGCTGGACCGAGATGCGCCAGGCGGAGATCGCCGCCGCGCCGGGCCTGCGCACCCTGATCCAGTCCGAGGAGGTCGGGCCCTGCCTGGTCGAGGACCCCGCGCACCGGGCGCTCTATATCTTCAACCATCTCGAATACGACAGCGGGACGCTCAAGGAGGAGTTCGACCGCGATGTCGCATCCGGCAGCCCGATCGAGGTGCCGCGCAACTATTTCCCGGCGGATGACCCTACGGCATCCCCGCTGAACCGCTGGCGGAGCCACGCGCATCTTCTATATGGCAATTGGATCAACGCGATCTATCAGTCCACGCCCTTCGATCTCAACGCCATTGGTCACTAACGCCCTCGCCTTTCTGTCGGTCGCCGCGCTTGCCGGAGGCGCGGCCATGGTCAAACGCCGGACCCGGCGGCGCGAGGCAACGGCGCTCGCGGAATGGCCGCCGCTCGGGCAGTTCGTCGAGGTCGCGGGCCGCCGCATCCACGCCTATGTCGAGGGGCACGGGCCCGATATCGTTCTGATCCACGGCGCCAGCGGGAACCTGCGCGACTTCACCTGGGCGCTGGCGGGACAGCTCCGCGACCGCTACCGGGTGATCGCCATGGACCGCCCCGGCATGGGTTATTCCGACCGCGCCGGGTCGGAATTCGGCGGCGCCTTCAACAACCGCGCCGAGAGCCCCGCCGAACAGGCCGCGATGATGGCCGCCGCGGCGCGTCAGCTCGGCGCCGATGCGCCTATCGTGCTCGGCCATTCCTACGGCGCCTCGGTGGCCATGGCCTGGGCCCTGAACGAGGGTGCTTCGGCCGTGGTCAATCTCTGCGGCGCGACGATGCCCTGGGAGGGGCCGCTGGGCCCGCTCTACCGGATCAACGGCTCGACGCTCGGCGGCGCGATCCTGCCCCCGGTCATCACCGCGTTTGCCACCGACGACTATATCGACAGCGTGATCGAGGCGATCTTCACCCCGCAGATCGCGCCGCGGGATTACGCCGAATACGTCGGCCCGGGCCTCACGGTGCGCACCGATGTGCTGCGCGCCAATGCAAGACAGGTCAATTCGCTCAAACCCCATGTCACCGAAATGGCCAGGCACTATCCCGCGCTCAAGGTCCCGGTCGAGATCGTCCATGGCGATGAGGACGTCATCGTGCCGCTCCATATCCACTCGGAACCCCTTGTGAAGGTCCTGCCGACCGCCCATCTGGTGATCCTGCCCGGGGTCGGCCACATGCCGCACCATGCCGATCCGATCGAGACCGTCGCGGCCATCGACCGCGCCGCGACCCGCGCCGGATTGCGCTAACGGGCGTCGCCGCCCATAGTATGGCGAACGCGAAAGGCCCTGAGATGAAAGACCTTCCCTTCGACGGAGAGATCACGCGCTATTACCGGGAGGACGCGCCGCAAGCGGTCCGGGCCGAGATCGAGGACGCCAAGAAGGACGAGATCCTGTCCACCGATTTCCCCTATGACACGCGCTGGGACCGCGATGAATACGAGGACTCGCTCCACGCCACGCAGATCGAACTGGTCAAGCTGCAACGCTGGCTGAAAGAGACCGGCGGTCGCATGGCGGTCGTCTTCGAGGGGCGGGACGCGGCGGGAAAAGGCGGCACGATCAAACGGTTCCGGGAGTTTCTTAATCCACGCGGCGCGCGTGTCGTGGCGCTCTCCAAACCCTCCGAGGTCGAGGCCGGCCAGTGGTACTTCCAGCGCTATGTCGAACACCTGCCCTCCGCGGGCGAAATGGTGTTCTTCGACCGCTCCTGGTACAATCGCGGCGTCGTCGAAAAGGTCTTCGGCTTCTGTAGCGACGAGGAACGCGAGCACTGGTTCCGGCAGGTCGCGCCCTTCGAGGAGATGCTGGTCAATGAGGGCATCATCCTGGTGAAGTTCTGGCTGAGCGTGAACCAGGCCGCGCAGCTTCAGCGCTTCATCCGGCGCGAGCGCGATCCGCTGAAACAGTGGAAGCTGAGCTGGATCGATGTCGAGGGGCTGAAGAAATGGGACGCCTATACCGACGCCATCAACCAGACCCTGCAACGCACTCACCGCATCCATTCGCCCTGGACCGTGGTGCGCGGGGATGACAAGCGGCGCGCTCGGGTCAACGCGATCCGGCATGTGCTGAGCCTAGTCGACTACGACCGGAAATCGAAGAAGGCCGTTGGCGAGATCGACCCGCTGATCGCAGGCGAACCGCATCTCTGGAATGCCTAAACGCGGCTACCACCACGGGAATCTGCGGCAGGCCCTGGTTGAGGCGAGCCTGAAGCTGATCGAGGAGAAGGGGCCGACCGGTTTCGCGCTCTCGGAGGCCGCGAAGCACGCGGGCGTCACCCCCGCCGCCGTCTACCGCCATTTCGCGGGCCGCGACGACCTGATCGCCGAGGCGGCGCTTCAGGGCTACCAGATCTTCGGCGATCTGATGGAATACGCCTATGAGAAGGGCCAGCCCTCGGCCCTGGCCTCCTTCGAGGCGACGGGGCGGGCCTATCTGGCCTTCGCGCGTAAGCATCCGGGCCATTACGTGGCGATGTTCGAGAGCGGTATCTCGATCCAGCGCACGCCGGAGCTTCACGCCGCCGCGACCCGGGCCATGGGCGTGCTGGAACAGGCCGCGGCGGATCTCAGCCAGCACATCCCGCCGGAAAAGCGCCCGCCGCCGCAGATGTTCTCGGCCCATATCTGGGCGATGAGCCACGGCGTGGTGGAGCTTTTCGCCCGCGGCTCGCCGGGCACCAAATCGCCCTTCCCGCCCGAGGACCTGCTCGAAACCGGGATCGGGGTCTATCTGCGCGGGCTGGGGCTCGTGGCGCCGGACGGCTGAAATGACCCCTATCGGATGCGGTGGCGTCCGATTGCGCAAGCAAGGCTGACGGGCAAGGCGCGTCGACGCGCCTTTCTCATGCGCCGCCTGTGGCGCATGAGGACGCGCTTGCGCAAGCGCGTCTTTGCGGCCCGTCGACGGGCCGCCCCCGGCCACCCAGCGCCCGTCGAGCCGAGCTTGCCGACGGATCACCGCCCGGCTCGAACTCGCCAAGACCATCCCGTCCAACAGACAAAAAGGGCCGCGCCCCACGGCACGGCCCCTTCTCGAAAACGTGCCGGGCGGTCAGCGCTTGGAGAACTGGAAGCTCTTCCGCGCCTTGGCCTTGCCGTATTTCTTGCGCTCCACCACCCGGCTGTCGCGGGTCAGGAAACCGGCGGCCTTCAGCGCGCCGCGGAGCGACGGATCGTAAAGCTGGAGCGCCTTGGAGATGCCGTGCTTGACCGCGCCGGCCTGACCCGAGAGCCCGCCGCCCTTCACCGTCGCCATCACGTCGAACTGGTCGACCACGCCGGCGACCTGGAACGGCTGGCGCAGGATCATCTGCAGCACGGGGCGCGCGAAATAGGCGTCCATCTCGCGGCCATTGACGCTGACCTTGCCGGAACCCGGCTTGATCCAGACCCGGGCCACCGCGTCCTTGCGCTTGCCGGTAGCGTAAGAACGGCCAAGCTCGTCGCGGACCGGCTCGCGCGGGGTTTCCGGGGCGGCCATGACGGCGTCCTCGGCCACCACACCTTCGGCGACCTGGCCCAGCTCTTCGAGGGAGTTGATCTGATCGGCCATCACGCGGTCCTCGTATTCTTGGCGTTCATCGACTTGACGTCGAGCATCTCGGGTTGCTGCGCCTCCATCCCGTGCTCTGGCCCGGCGAAGACCCGCAGATGGGTCATCTGCCGGCGGGAAAGCCGGTTGCCCGGGAGCATCCGCTTGACCGCCTGCATCACCACCCGCTCGGGGTGATCGCCTTCGAGGATCTCGCCGGTGGTCCGGCTCTTGATTCCGCCCGGATAGCCGGTGTGCCAGTAATTCGGCTTGTCGCGCTTGTTGCCGGTCACCTGCACCTTCTCGGCGTTGATGACGATGACATTGTCGCCCATGTCCATATGCGGGGTGTAGGTGGCCTTGTGCTTGCCACGCAGCCGCATGGCGATGATCGAGGCGAGGCGGCCGAGCACGACGCCCTCGGCATCGATCAGCACCCACTTCTTCTCGATCTCCGCCGGGGTCGCGGTGTAGGTTTTCATCTCAGGTCTCTTTTCGGGTCTCTTCGATAGCAAAGGGCCGGCAGCGCCGGCCCCGGGTCATTCCGATTGCGGTGTTCTATAGGCTGGGCCGTGTCAGTCAAGGCCCGTCAGGCACGAAAACCCTTTCCAAATCAGAGATCTAGAAATAAGGTATCATGATACCTCATCATGCGAGCGCCGCCAGATCAGGGATTCCACCGTATAGACCAGGATCGCTGCCCCCACCGCGCCAAGCGCCGCGACGCCCAGAAGCACCAGCCAGTCGATCGGCCCGCCGAGATCGCGGAACTGCGAATGGGTGATGCGCTGCACGAAGATCACCGCGACGACGGCCCCCACCGGCATGGAAAGCTGTGCCCAGAGGAACTTGCGCCAGCTCACCGCCCGGTCGCGGATCAGGACGTAAAGGTAGGCCATGGTCACCACCAGAGCGGCGATGACCATGGCCCAGAAGAGACCGGCACCAAACATCTCCTGAAACACCGCAAACATGGTCTCGAACGTGAGTTCCTGCATTGTCGCCTCCTCAGGCCTTGCCGCGCAGCATGGCATTGTAGGTGGCCTTCAGCGCCACCTCCTTCATCAGCCAGCTGATCCAAAGCTCCTCCAGCGGCGCGATGACGCCCGGGAAGCTCGGCACGAGATTGTTGTTGTAGTCGAACTCGATCAGCATCGCCCGCCCGACCCGGGTGATCAGCGGACAGGACGTGTAGCCGTCGTAACGCTCCGTCGGCTCGGTCCCGGCGATGAGCGAGACGATCTGGTCCTCCACCACCGGCACCTGCCATTTGACGCTGGCCGCGGTCTTGCCCTTCGGCACCCCGGCGATGTCGCCCACGGCGAAGACCTCCGGATAGCGGCCATGGCGCAGCGTGTGCTTGTCCACCTCGGCCCAGCCATCGGCGGCAAGGGGGCCGTCCTGCCAGCTCAGGTCCGAGTTGAACCGCACCACATCGGGCGCCCGCATCGGCGGGATGACATTGGTGAAGTCGAAGTCGTAGGTCTCCTGCCCCTCGGGCGTGTCGAAGGTCGCGGTCTTCGCGCCGGGATCGATGGCGCGCAGCACGTGGTTATGAACCACATCGATCTCCTGCCGCTCGAAGACCATACGTACTTTTTCGTTGACGATCGGTACACCAAAGAGGCTGCCGGAATGGGCGGCATAGGTGATCCGGACGTTGTCGCGGGTGCCCTTGCGGCGGGCGGTATCGTCGGTCAGCAGGGTGTATTTCAGCGGCGCGCCGGCGCATTTCATCCCCGTGGCCGGGCGGTAGAACAGCGCCTGCCCGCCCTCGCTGGTGAACCGGTCCATCTCGGCCCAGCTCGCCGCGGCCTGTTCCGGCCCGGCATAGACCGCCCCGATCCCGTTGGTGCCGACGAGGTCCATGGAGAAGCCCTCGATGGCGTCGAAATCGAGCTTCAGGCCGGTGGCGACGACGAGGTAATCGTAGTCGAGGCTCTGGCCGCCGGTCGTGGTGACGGTCTTGGCGGTCGCATCGATCTCCGCCGCGCCTTCTTCGATCCAGGCGATGCCGCGGGGCAGCCAGTCGGAGGTCGCGGAGACGGAGTAGTTCGCGGGCTTGAGCCCGGCCCCGATCAGGGTGAAACCGGGCTGGTAATAGTGCCGGACCCGGGGATCGACGATGGTAATCTGCGCGCCGTCGAGCCGCTCGGAGAGCCGGTTGGCGAGCGCCGTCCCCGCCGCACCGGCGCCGAGAATGACGATCCGGGCCGAGCTGCGGATGGGCTGGGCCGGGGCTTCGCCCGGGGCAAGCAGAGTCAGCGCCGTGGCACCGCCGAAAAGACCCAAGACATCGCGGCGTCCGAGGGCACCCGTGCGATCATCCGTGCGATCATGTGACATGCAATCCTCCTGTCCTTCGGGCGGACCATTGGAGGGATCGTCACATTCCGTCCTTGATATATGTCAAACTCGGAATGCGTCTGTATGCCGGATCAGCCCTTGGGCGGGATCGAATAGGTCAGCGAGGCCCGCGCCACCGGTGCCGCCATCCCCTCACTATAGAGATGCGCCTCGCCGACGGCGAGCTGGCGGCCGAGCTTCAGGAGCTTGGCTTCGCAGATCAGGTCGGCGCCGGGCCCCGGCTTGCGCATGAAGTCGATGGCGCAACTGGTGGTGACGGCGAGGGCCTTTGGCCCGATCATCGCCAGCACGGCGAGATAGATCGAGACATCGGCCAGGGCGAACATGTTCGGGCCCGAGACGGTGCCGCCGGGGCGGAGATGGCGCTCGTCGACCTTGAGCCGCACGGTGACTTCATGGTCGGCCACCCGTTCGATGACGAAATCGCCGTCGACCTGGGGAAACTCCCGCGCGAGGAAGGCTTCGAGATCGGCGATGTCCATCAGCGGCATACCGGGCTCCCGCAGGTTCGGGCGGGGAGACCGATTTTCGTCGAAAATCGGGGGCTGCCGCGCCGAGCAGCCGAGGTTCTGCGCCGTCCCAGTGCCATGTGCGTTCTCCCGGCATCTCCGGCAGGGCGGCCGATCTTCGCGAAAATCGGTTTCCGCCGCCCGGCCCGCCGCCTAGACTTGGCCCGAGATCGCAGGGGAGGACAAGATGGGCATTCTGGAGCGTACCGACGCAGACGGCATCGCCCGTCTCAGGATGACGGCGCCGGAGCGGCTGAACGCGCTGTCCGACGCGATGCTGGCGGCGCTCCAGGACCAGATCGACCGGCTCATGGACGATGACACAACCCGGGTCGTGATCCTCTCCGGCGAGGGCCGCGCCTTCTGCGCCGGGCACGACCTGAAGGAGATGCAGGCGGGTCGCCAGGCCGAGGATGGCGGCGCGGCCTATTTCAAGGACCTTTTCGACCGCTGCGCCCGCGTCATGCGGGGACTCCAGACCCTGCCGCAGCCGGTCATCGCCCAGGTCCACGGCATCGCCACCGCCGCGGGCTGCCAGCTTGTCGCCTCCGCCGACATGGCCGTGGCCGCCGAGGGCACGCGGTTCGGCGTGAATGGCGTCAATATCGGACTCTTTTGTTCCACGCCCATGGTCGCGCTCACCCGCAACATCCCCCGCAAGGCCGCTTTCGAGATGCTGACGACGGGCCGTTTCGTCGGCACCGAGGAGGCGCTCCGCCTCGGCCTGATCAACCGGGCGGTGCCGGAGGCCGATCTGGCCGCCGAATCGGCGGAACTGGCCGAAACCGTTGCGGGCAAACTCGGCGCCGCGGTGCGGATCGGCAAACGGGCCTTCTACGACCAGGCCCAGATGCCGCTTGACCAGGCCTATGCCTATACCGGCGATGTCATGGTCGAGAACATGCTGCTGCGCGACACGGACGAGGGGATCTCCGCCTTCCTCGAAAAGCGCGATCCGGACTGGCAGCGCTAGGGGTCCACACGAACCGCCCTCTGGGCCGGGGAAGGCGCGTCGACGCGCCTTACTCATGCGCCGTCGACGGCGCATCGGGACGCGCTTTCGAAAGCGCGTCGACACGGCCCGTCGACGGGCCGTCCGGCGCCCGCTTTCCCGGTTCAGTGCACCCGGAACTCGCCCACCACGTTGCGCCAATCCCCCGGGGCGACCAGCCTGCGGTGGGTGAAGCGCACGGAATGCAGCGGCCCCTCGATCTCCGCCTGCCAGAACTCGATGAAGCCGAAGAGCCGTTCATGATCCGGCGCCTGATCGTAATCCTGCCAGATGAACGTGTTCAGGACATGCCTGTGGTCGGGCATCCGGTAGAACATCTCCGCCGTGGTCAGCCCGTAGCCCTTCAAGAGCATTTCGGTCTCCGTCATCTTGCCGTGACTCCTCTGCCTGCGCTGCCTCCGGCGAATTCCAGCACGATTTCCCTAAGTGTCAATGAAAACAGTCTGCTAGCAATCGCCCCCGGTGGCTGCCAGCCGGACGGCGCTGCGCCATTGCACCCCAAAGCTCGTGTCTGATATAGTCGGGACAACAAAATCTAGAGCATCCCTCCCACGCAGGCGAACCACGTGAACGACGACCCGGAAACCCCTGAAGACGAAGGGGAAATGCCCCCTGAGCGCCCCGCCTATGACGGGCCCTCGATCGACATCTCCGATGAGATGCGCGCCTCCTATCTCGACTACGCGATGTCGGTCATCGTCAGCCGGGCGATCCCGGACCTCCGCGACGGGCTGAAACCGGTGCACCGCCGCATCCTCTACCACATGGACGATTCCGGCTACACGCATGACAAGACGTTCCGGAAGTCCGCCAAACCGGTGGGCGAGGTCATGGCGAACTACCACCCCCATGGCGACGGCGCGATCTATGACGCGCTGGTGCGGATGGCCCAGAGCTTCTCCATGTCGGTGCCCCTGATCGAGGGCCAGGGCAATTTCGGCTCCATGGACGGGGACAGCCCCGCCGCCATGCGCTACACCGAATCCCGCCTGCAAAAGGTCGCCCGGGCGCTCCTCGACGATATCGACAAGGATACCGTTGATTTTCAGGACAATTATGACGGCAAGGAGCGGGAGCCGACGGTCCTGCCCGCCCGCTATCCGAACATCCTGGTCAACGGCGCCGAGGGCATCGCCGTCGGCATGGCGACCCGCATTCCGCCACACAATCTGGGCGAAGTGATCGACGCCACGCTCGCGCTGACCGACCAGCCCGACCTCTCGACCGAAGAACTGATGGAGCACATCCCCGGCCCCGATTTCCCCACCGGCGGGACGATCCTGGGCCGCGCGGGCATCCGAAAGGCGTATCTGGAGGGGCGCGGCTCCATCGTGATCCGCGCCAGGACCCGCGTGGAGGAGCTGCGCAAGGACCGCTACGCCATCGTCGTCGACGAGATCCCCTATCAGGTGAACAAGGCCACGATGATCGAGCGCATCGCCGAGGCCGCGCGGGAGAAGCGGATCGAGGGTATCGCCCATGTCCAGGACGAGAGCGATCGCCATGGAGTCCGTGTCGTTGTTGAACTGAAGCGCGACGCGACCGCCGAGGTGGTGCTGAACCAACTTTACCGATTCACGCCGATGCAGGTTTCCTTTGGCGGCAACATGCTGGCGCTCAACGGCGGCCGGCCCGAGACGCTGACCTTGCGCGGCTTCCTCACCGCCTTCCTCGATTTCCGCGAAGAGGTGGTGGCCCGTCGCACCGCCTATGAACTGCGCCGCGCCCGGGAACGCGCCCATCTGCTCTGCGGCCGGGCCGTTGCGGTCTCCAATGTGGACGAGGTGGTCGCCACGATCCGCGCCTCCGCCGATGCCGCCGAGGCCCGCGAGAAACTCATGTCCCGGCGCTGGCCCGCGGCGGAGATCGCCGATTACATCCGCCTGATCGACGACCCGACGCACACGATCAACGAAGACGGCACCTATAACCTCTCCGAGGCCCAGGCCCGCGACATCCTCGACCTGCGCCTCCAGCGCCTGACCCAGATCGGCGTCAAGGAGGTCACTGACGAACTCCGGGAGCTTGCGGGCAAGATCAAGGACCTCCTCGCCATCCTCGCCTCCCGCGAGCGGATCATGGAGATCATTCGTACTGAGCTTCGCGAGGTGAAGGAGCAATTCGCCGTCCCGCGCCGCACCGAAATCGTCGACTGGTCCGGCGATATGGAGGACGAGGACCTTATCGAGCGTGAGGACATGGTGGTGACCGTCACGCAAGGAGGCTACCTCAAGCGCACGGCACTCGCCGACTTCCGGGCGCAACGGCGCGGCGGCAAGGGGCTCTCGGGCATGGCGACCAAGGACGAGGACGTGGTCACCACACTCTTCGTCGCCAACACCCATACCCAGCTTCTGATCTTCACCACCGACGGGATGGTCTACAAGCTGAAGACCTGGCGCCTGCCGCTCGGCTCGCGCACCTCGAAGGGCAAGGCGATCGTCAACATCCTGCCGATCGACCCCGGCACCTCCATCGCCGCGATCATGCCGGTGGATCGGGACGAGGCGGAATGGGACGACCTCCAGATCGTCTTCGCCACCTCCGCCGGCACGGTGCGGCGCAACCGCCTGTCGGACTTCACCAATGTCATGCGCAACGGCAAGATCGCGATGAAGTTCGAGGATGAGCATGCCGAAACGCGGCTGATCAACGCGCGGATCTGCTCCGAGGAGGATGACGTGATGCTGGTCACGGATTCCGGCCGCGCGATCCGGTTCCCGACCACCGATGTCCGCGTGTTCTCAGGCCGCTCCTCGGTGGGCGTGCGGGGCATCCAGCTCAAGAACGGCGACACGGTGGTCTCGATGGCGGTGATCCGGCATTTCGACGCCTCCGCCGAGGAGCGCGCCGCCTATCTGAAGATGCGCCGCGCGGTCGCCGGACTGACCGACGATGCCGAGGTCGAGGACGAGGAGGCCGCGCCCGGCGACATCACGCCGGAACGCTATGCCGAGATGTCGGCGGCCGAGAACCTGATCCTGACGATCACCGCCCAGGGCTCCGGCAAACTCTCGTCGTCCCATGACTACCCGGTGCGGGGCCGCGGGGGCCTCGGCGTCGCGGCGATGGACAAGGCGATGCGCGGCGGGCCCATCGTCAGTGCCTTCCCGGTGGAGACCGACGACCAGATCATGCTGGTGACCAATCAGGGTCAGTCGATCCGGGTGCCGGTGGACGGCATCTCGTTCCGCTCGCGCAGCGCGGGCGGGGTGAAGGTCTTCGATACCGGCGAGGGCGAGGAGGTGGTCAGCGTCGCCTGGATCGCCGATCAGGGCGAAGAGGACGAGGCCGATGCCTGATCCGGACGTCTTCGCGATGGTCGGGTTCGCGATCATGATAGGTCTTTTCGCGGTGATGCTCCTGGTCGGCATCCCGCGCGGTCGCAGCATGCAGAAGACCGATGAGCAGATCGACGCCAATCAGCGCCGCCTCGCCGAGATCCAGGAGCGGCAGATCGCTGCGAAGGAGCGGATTGCCGACGCTCTGGAAAACCGCGGCTGACCTCGGTACCGGCCGACCGGAAGCGACGGGACGCGCAGACCTCGCGCCGCGGCCGGCATCGAAGGTCAATCAGGCGCATTAACCACTTGTTTGATTAGAACTTTATTAGCCTTCGAGAACCCGCCTATACGGTGATCCGGGGGGCGCGGCCGGGAGGGGCAAATCGCGACTCCCACCTGATCACGAGGACGATATGGTTAACCATTGCATCGCCGCGCTCGCCGCCAGTTCTCTTTCAATCGCCTTGGCCACCGGCGCCGCCCATGCTCAGAGCAACCTTGGCTTCAACACCCTGCATCTCGATGCCACCGCGTCCGACGACGACCGGCCGGCGCGAGAGGCCATGGTCCGTCTCGATATCGCGATCACCGGCCATCACGGCCTCCAGGGCGATGTCGGTCTCGCCGACTACGACTCGGGCACCGTCGGCTATATCGGCGGTCACCTCTACATGGTTCCCACGGAGGGCCAGAAATACGGTCTCTTCGCCCTGGTCGAGGATGTCGATGACGAGGCAGTGACCTCGGCGCAGATCGGCATCGAAGGGCTGTTTTCCCTCGGCGACCACGCAGTTCTGGACGCGCGGGCCGGTCTGGGGCGCGTCGATCCGTCGGGCCTGGACTACATCTTCGCCGGGATCGGGCTCGACTATGCCCTGAGCGATGCGGTCTCCGTCTCCGGGCATCTCACGGTCGCCGATTACGAGGAGACGGCCTTCGCCGCGCGGAGCGCCGGTCTGACCCTCGCCGCGCGCTACGCCGTGCCGGGATCCGGTGCCGTGCTGACGGCCGGCCTGCGCCACGACAGACTGACCGGCCGCGACGGCGCCCCGGACGAGACCGGCGCGTTCCTCACGGTCGGCTGGCAAATTGGCGGCGACAATGGCGCCCGGCGCGGCCTCCGCGACCGGCCCTTCCGCCCGGCTCGCCCCCTCGACAGCCTGTGGCGCCGCGATTTGGTCTTCTGATCCTCTTTGCATTGCGGGGTTATGGGCGCTAGATGCCGCCCATGACCGAACCTCTGCACATCATCGGCGGCGGCATGGCCGGGTCCGAGGCGGCCTGGCAGGCGGCGGAGGCCGGGGTCGATGTCGTTCTGCACGAGATGCGGCCCGAGATCGGCACCTTCGCCCACCGCACCGGGCATTTCGCCGAGATGGTCTGCTCCAACTCCTTCCGCTCCGACGATGACGAGCAGAACGCCGTGGGCCTCCTGCATTGGGAGATGCGCGCCGCCGGAGGTCTGATCATGGAAATGGCCGACCGGCACCGCCTGCCCGCGGGCGGTGCGCTCGCCGTGGACCGCGACCCCTTCGCCGAGGCCGTGACCGACGCGCTGCTGGCCCACCCTCGGATCACCGTCCAGCCGGGCGAGATCGACCACCTGCCCGAGGACGGCCACTGGATCATCGCCACCGGCCCGCTGACCTCCGGCGCCCTCGCGGGAGCCATCGCCGCCGAGACCGGACAGGACGCCCTAGCCTTCTTCGACGCCATCGCCCCCATCGTCTATGCCGAGAGCATCGATATGGGCCGGGCCTGGCGTCAGTCGCGCTACGACAAGGGCGAGACCGACGAAGAGCGCAGGGCCTATATCAACTGCCCGATGGATCGGGATCAGTATGAGGCGTTCATCGACGCTCTGCTGGCGGCCGAGAAGACCGCGTTCAAGCCGGGCGAGGCAGGATCCTCCCCCGATCCCACCCCCTATTTCGACGGCTGCCTGCCCATCGAGGTCATGGCCGAACGGGGCCGTGAGACGCTGCGCCACGGGCCGATGAAACCGGTGGGCCTGACCAATCCCCATGCGCCGGACGTGAAGCCCCATGCGGTCGTGCAGCTTCGCCGCGACAACGCGCTCGGCACGCTCTACAACATCGTCGGCTTCCAGACCAAGATGAAGTATGGCGCGCAAGCGGATGTTTTCCGGATGATTCCCGGCCTTCGAGAGGCTCGCTTCGCGCGCCTGGGCGGCATTCACCGCAACACGTTCCTGAATTCCCCGACCCTGCTCGACGCCCAGATGCGGCTCCGGTCCAAGCCCCATATCCGCTTCGCCGGCCAAATCACCGGTGTCGAGGGCTATGTCGAAAGCGCCGCCATGGGGATGCTCGCCGGACGCCTCGCCGCGGCGGAGCTCCAAGGCCGCGCCCTGCCCCCGGTCCCCGCCACCACCGCAACCGGTGCGCTGGTCACCCACATCACCGGCGGCGCGGAATCCAAGACCTTTCAGCCGATGAACGTCAATTTCGGCCTCTTCCCCCCGGTTGAGGGGCTGAAGGGCGGGCGCAAGGGCCGGCGCGACCGCTACAAGGCCTATACCGACCGCGCCAAGGCGGACTGGCAGGGCTGGCTCGCCTCGGCGGTGGACGGGCGACAGGCGGCGGAATAGCCTCTCCCCATGGCCGACAGCCCGATGAAACCGCAGCTCTGGACCCCGCGCCCGGTGGAGGAGACCGTAGAGGTCTACCGCGACTGGGCCGCGACCTATGACGACGATCTCGCCGGCCGCGGCTACCACACGCCCCGGCGCATCGCGGCGATGCTGGGCCGTTACCTGCCGCCCGGCGGGCCGGTGCTCGATTTCGGCTGCGGCACCGGGATTTCGGGCGCGGAGCTCGCGCTGATGGAGTTCGCCCCGATCGACGGGACCGACATCACCGACCGCATGGTCGAGATCGCGCGGACCAAGGGGATCTACCGAAAGCTCTGGGTCGGCGAGCCAGGCGCCGTTCCGGCCAATCCGGGGAAGTACCGCGCTATCGCCGCCGCCGGCGTCATCAGCCTCGGCGCCGCCCCGCCCGAAACGCTGGACCTGCTGATCGAGGCCCTCGCACCCGGCGGGCTCATCGCGCTTTCGTTCAACGACCCGACCCTCGCCGATGGCAGCTACGATGCTCATCTCGAGGCCAGGGTGGCCGACGGCGCCGTCACGGTGCTCGACCGGGCCCATGGTCCCCATCTTGGCGAGATGGGCCGGGGGTCCGAGATGGGGTCCGACGTGATGGTCCTGCGCCGCACGTGATCACCCGCTTCGCGCCCTCGCCCACCGGGCTGCTGCATCTGGGCCACGCCTATTCCGCGATCCTCGCCCATGACATGGCCCGGGCCGAGGGCGGCACCTTCCTCTTGCGGATCGAAGACATCGACCAAGGCCGGTCCCGGCCCGAATGGGAAGAACTGATCTACGAGGACCTGGCCTGGCTCGGCCTCTCCTGGGAGGTGCCGGTGATGCGGCAATCCGAGCGGATGGCGGCCTATGCGGCGGCGCTCGCTGCGCTGGACCAGGCCGGGCTGCTCTACGCCTGCACCTGCAACCGCCGCGATATCGCCGAGGCCGCCCGCGCCCCACAGGACGGGGAGCCCGCCTATGGTCCCGATGGCGTTGTCTATCCGGGGACCTGTCGGGGGAAGAACCGCGACCGCACGGGCGCGGCGCTCCGGCTGGATATGGCCGAGGCGCTTCGGCAGACCGTGGTCTCAGCGGGTCAGTTCGAGGTGGCGGTCGAGGACCGGTTACAGCAGGGTCTTCCAACGCTGTTCCGCGAGACCGGATCGGGACCGAACGGAGAGACCGGCGCAATCGGAACGAGCGACGTGCAGATGATCGAAGGCATCGGCGACGTCGTCCTCGCCCGACGAGACATGGGAACCTCCTACCACCTGTCGGTCGTCGTCGACGATGCGGCGCAGGGCGCCACCCATGTGGTGCGCGGTCAGGATCTCTTCGAGGCGACGAAGATCCATGTGGTCCTGCAACGTCTTCTCGGCCTGCCGGTGCCGATCTACCACCACCACCGGCTGATCCGCGACGATCAGGGCAAGCGGCTGGCCAAACGCGACGACGCCCGGGCGATCCGCACCTATCGCGAGGCCGGCGCCTCCCCGGCGGACATCCGCCGGATGGTCGGGCTCTGAGCGTCCCGCGGGCCCGGGGCGGCGATCCTTCGCCAAGAATCGGCTCACTCCAGCGGCGACAGGATCTCCACCTCCTCGCCATCCCGCAAAGCGGTGAAGAAGCAACTCCGCCGCCCGGTATGGCAGGCCGGGCCGGTCTGGCGCACCACCGCAAGCAGGCAGTCGCGATCGCAATCCACCCGAAGCTCGACCAGTTCCTGCACGTTGCCGCTCGTCTCCCCCTTCACCCAGAACGCCTGCCGCGACCGCGACCAATAGGTCACCCGGCCGGTCTTGAGCGTCCGCGCCACGGCCTCGGCGTTCATCCAGGCCATCATCAGCACATCGCCGTCCTCCTCCGACTGCGCGATGCAGGGGATCAGGCCCTTCTCGTCATAGCTCAGGCTCGCCGGATCGAACGTCATTGCCGCACCCCTTTGCTTCGCGCCGCGTCGCCGCTATCTAAGCCCCAGCCCCGCAAAGAACAAACCGCGATGTCCGCCGATACCGATCTCTTCAAGCTCTACTCGACCCGCATCCTCGGCCTCGCCGCCAGCCTGCCGGGCAGCGTGCGTCTGGACCGCCCGGATGCAACGGCGCGCAAACGCTCGCCGCTCTGCGGCTCCTCGGTGGTGGTCGATGTGGTGGTACGCGACGGGCGGATCGCGGAATTCGGCCATGACGTGAAAGCCTGCGCCCTGGGCCAGGCCAGCGCGTCGGTCCTGGCCGCCCATGCGGTGGGCCGCAGCGAGGTGGACATCCGCGCCGCCCGCGACACCCTCGCCGCCATGCTCACCGAGGCCGGCCCGCCCCCGGGCCCGCCTTTCGACGATCTCGAAGCGCTGCTCCCGGCGCGGGACTTCGCCAACCGCCACGCCTCGATCCTGCTCGGCTGGGACGCCACTCTTGCCGCCTTCGCGGCCCTGCGCGCCGAAGCCTAACAGCCTATCAGACATAAAAAAACCGCCGCACCTCCGGGCAGGGAGGGCGGCGGCAGGAAACGCATCCTCGTGAGGGACCCGGGGCATGGCCGGTGGGGGAGGCAGACCCCTGATCCATGGGACCGTCGGGACAGACGGGGGAGACCCCATGGCCGGCGCGCCCGGCACGAGAGTGCAGGCAGATGTCAGAGCAGTCCGGGCAGGGACAAGCTCGCAAACAGAAGCACCACGAGAGAGGCCACGCCCCCGATGTCGCTCAGAAGCGTGCTGCGGGACCGTGCGATCGCCGACTTGATCTCCTGTGCCATGGGGCGTCTCCTTCGCGCTGCTGTCTGTTTATGGTTTGTTCCATATCCCTACCGAAGTGTAAAGAACTTTTGTAGAACAAACGCGAACATTTTGTTTCTTGACCTGGGCGCCTTGGCTAACCCATTGAAATCAGGCGGATCGCCCGGTCCTGCTCCATGAGCCAGAGGAGGACGCGGGCCGCCCGGCCCCGGTCCGAGACCAGATCGGGATCGTTGAGGAGCAGTTTGCGGGCGTCGCTTTGGGCCATCCCCATCAGCCCCGCCTGACGCTCCAGATCGGCGATGCGGAACCGGGGCAGGCCGGATTGCGCGGTGCCGATCACGTCTCCGGCGCCGCGCATCGCCAGATCCTCCTCGGAAATCCGGAACCCGTCCTCGGTCTCGCGCAGGATTTCCAGCCGCCTCTGCCCGCTCTCGGTCAGCGGTGGCTGGTACATCAGCAGACAGGTCGATTGCGCCGCCCCCCGCCCGACCCGGCCGCGCAACTGGTGAAGCTGCGCCAGCCCGAAACTCTCCGCCCGTTCGATCACCATGATCGAGGCGTTGGGCACGTCCACGCCGACCTCGATCACCGTCGTGGCCACCAGCACCTTGGTCTCGCCGGCCACGAAAGCCGCCATCGCCGCGTCCTTCTCCGTCGGCGGCAACTGCCCGTGGACGAGGCCCACGACCCCCTCGCCCAGCTCGGCGCGCAGCTTCTGGAAGCGGTCCTCGGCGGCGGTCAGCTCGCTGACCTCGGATTCCTCCACCAGCGGGCAGACCCAATAGGCCTGGTGCCCCTCGGCCACAGCCTTGCGCAGGTGCTCCACCACCTCGGCCATCCGCCCGGCCGAGACCAGGGCGGTGGAAACCGGCTTCCGCCCCGGCGGTTTCTCGTCGAGCACCGAGACGTCCATGTCGCCATATTGCGCGAGCGCCAGCGACCGCGGGATCGGCGTCGCGGTCATCACCAGCACATCCGCCCCCTGCCCCTTCGAGGCCAGTTCCATCCGTTGCGCCACGCCGAACCGGTGCTGTTCGTCGACCACCGCGAGACGCAGATCGGCGAAGGCGACGTCCTTCTGGAACACCGCATGGGTGCCGACGAGAATGGCGATCTCGCCGTCCATGAGGGCCTTCAGCTTCTCCGCCCGCTCCGCCCCCTTGTCGCGACCGGTCAGGATGTCGAGCCGCACACCTGCCGCTTCCGCGAGGGGCTGCAAGCCGGCGAGATGCTGGCGGGCGAGGATTTCCGTGGGCGCCATCAGCACCCCCTGCCCGCCCGCCTCGACTGCGATCAGCAGCGCCATGAAGGCCACGAGAGTCTTGCCCGCGCCGACATCGCCCTGGAGCAGCCGGCTCATCCGGAACGGCTTGCCCATATCCTCTGCGATCTCGGCAATCGCCCGGGTCTGCGCGCCGGTCGGGGCATAGGGCAGCGATCCCAGCACCTTAGCCTGAAGCGCGCCGGTCCCGTGGCTCTCCCGCCCCTTGCCCCGGCGCACCTTCGCGCGGGCGAGCGCAAGGGTGATCTGATGCGCGAAGAGCTCGTCATAGGCGAGCCGCTGCCGCCCAGGCGCATGGGGCGAGAGGGCCTCCGCGCCGTCCGGCCCGTGCCCCTCCGCCAGCGCCGCGTGCCAGCCGGGCCAGCCTTCCCGGGCGAGCAGCCCCGGATCGATCCACTCGGTCAGCTCCGGCGCGAGCCCCAAGGCCGAACGCGCCGCCCGGGCCATGGTCTTTGCCGCGATCCCGCCGGGCAGCGGGTAGACCGGCTCGAAGTCCGGGATTTCGGCGGCCTCCTCCGGCGGCAGCATGTGGTCGGGATGAACCATCTGCGCCATGCCGTCGAAAAGCTCCACCTTGCCCGACACGACCCGGCGCTGACCGGTGGGAAGCTGGCGGCGCAGGAAATCGGGCTGGGCGTGGAAGAAGACCAGCTGGAATTCGGTTTCCGCGTCGTGGACGAAGACCTTGTAGGGCCGGCCGCGGGCCGTGGGCGGCTGATGGCTGCCGACCGACACCTCCACCGTGGCCATGGCCGGGGCCGTCACCTCGCGGATCGAGCGGCGGCGGCGCCGGTCGACCCCGGAATGGGGCAGCGTGAAGAGCAGGTCCCGAGGTTTCTCGATGCCCGATTTCGCCAGCACGCCTTCCAGTTTCGGACCGATCCCGTCGAGCACGGTGAGCGCGCCGAAGAGCGGCCAGAGGACCTCCGGCCGGCCGCTCATTCCGCCCCGATCAGGGCGAGCCAGGCATCCTCGTCGATGGTCTCGACGCCCAGATCCGCCGCCTTCTTCGCCTTCGAGCCCGCGCCGGGCCCGGCAATCACCAGGTCGGTCTTGGCACTGACCGAGCCCGCCACCTTGGCGCCCAGCGCCTCGGCCCGCGCCTTGGCCTCGGCCCGGGTCATCTTTTCGAGGGTCCCGGTGAAGACCAGTGTCTTGCCCGCCACCGGGCTGTCGTCGCCCCGCGCCTCGGGCGGTTCGATCTCGCGCAGCTCCGCCACGAGGCGGTCGATGGCGCCGCGTTCGTCGGGGTTGGCGAAGGCGTCGGAGAGCGACAGCGCCAGGGTCGGACCGATCCCGTCGGCGCCGATCAGGTCGGCCCAGGCCAGGGCCGCCGCCTCCGGCAAATGGGCTTCGGCCAGGGCTTTCGCCCGCACCTCCCAGGGCCGCGCGCGGCGGGCCTCC
>JANQRL010000037.1 GCA_028284605.1 Paracoccaceae bacterium
CCTTCGGCCCCCGCCCGACGGTACCCGAGCGGTTCGCCGGCCATCTCATGCATGTCCATAACGATCTGGTCACGCTGGTGCGGACCAACCCGGCGGAATGCCATGCCATCGGCCGAACGCTCGGCGCGCGGCTGGGCCGGCCGCTGGCGGAGACCGCGATCCTGATCCCGCTTGGCGGCACCTCCATGCTGGACCGGCCGGGAGAGCCGTTCCACGACCCCGACGCGGTTGCGGCGTTTCGCGCCGGCCTCGCGGAGACCGCCGATCCCGCCCTGCGGATCGAGACCCATCCCGAGAATATCAATGATCCGGACTTCGCCGCGAAGATCGCCGCGCACCTGGTCGATATGGTTGCACGGGTGCCGCGCAGCGATGCCCCGGACGAGACACAGCAAGCAAGGAGGGGCGCGTGAGCAAGGAACGTGTCGCAATCATCGGCGCCGGCATGGCCGGCATTGCCGCCGCACGGTATCTCAAGAGCGAGGGCTTTGAGCCGGTTGTCTTCGAGAGCCATGCCGATCTCGGCGGGCAATGGAACCGCGACAACCCGCATTCCGGCGTCTGGCCGACGATGCGCACCAACACCGCGAGTTTCTGCACCAAGCTGTCGGACGTGAAGTACCCAGACGACGTGTCGATCTTTCCCCGCAACGGCGAAGTGCTCGACATGATGCGCGCCATGGTCGCCCGGAACCGCCTCGAGGATTGCTTTCGCTTCGGCACCGAGGTCACCGAACTGGCTCGCGAGGCAGATGGCTACTCGGTCCGCTGGACGGATGCCGAGGGCGCCCAAGAGGAGCGCTTCGACCGGGCCATTGTCGCCACCGGCCGGTTCATCCTGCCGGAGATCCCCGACGTGCCCGGGCTCGACGGCTTCACCGGCAAGGGCGGCGTCCTGCATTCGCATCGCTACAAGGATCCCTTTGCCCTACGCGACATGAACATCGTCGTGCTCGGCGGTTCGATCTCCTCGATGGAGGTCGCGTCGGACCAGTCGATGATGGGTATGGGCCGGGTCTACATGTCTCAGCGGCGCCAGCGCTACGTGATGCCCAAGATGATGGCCGGCGTGCCGCTGGAATACTATGCCTTCACGCTCGAAGGCGTGCTGGCGGCCGAAACCGCGACGGAAGAGGAACTGCTCGCCGGCGCCAAGGAGTTCCTCGAATTGCAGGGCGGCAACCCGGCGCGTTATGGGGCCCCGGCCCCGCATTCCGACATGGCGAAGGCCGGGGTCACGGGGAGCCAGCACTATCTCAATCTGGTCGCCGAGGACCGCATCGATGTCCGGCCCTGGGTCAGCAGGGTCGAGGGCGACCGGGTGACGTTCGAGGACGGCAGCACGGTGCAGGCGGACGCGATCGTGATCGGGACCGGGTTCGACCTGCACCTGCCGTTTCTGTCGGACGAGATCGAGAGCACGATCAACCTGACCAGAAAGAGCCTCGATCTGTGCGAATTCACCTTCCACCCTGACCTCCCGAAGCTGGCCTTTATGGGGCTCTGGGCGCAGCTCGGGCCCTACCCGGTCGTGCTGGAACAGCAGGCGCGCTGGATCGCCTATAGCTGGGCCGGGCGCGGCACGATGCCGAGCGAGGAGGGATTGCGCGCCGGCGTCGCGGCGTGCCGGTCGGAGGGCCACCATGACGGTTACCGGGAGCAGCACGAGATGGCGGTCCGCTTCGCCCGCCTCGCCGGCACCATGCCGGAGACCGGCGACGACGCGGAACTGGCGCTGATCCTGCCGAAATCGCCGATCATGGGCGAGACCTTCCGGATTTCCGGGCCCGATGCCGATCCCGGCGCGGCCGAGTGGATCAAATCGCTGTTCTGGACCTATGCGGACATCCCGCTGAAGCGCGACTTCGCCAAAAAGCTGGGCCGCGACGAAACCGGAAGGGCCCTGCCGTGATGGCGACGCTCTCTTTCCATCGGGCCGTGCGGAGGGGGAATAGGCGGCTAGTTGCCGGAGCGGGCCAGCGACACGGTGTCGAGCACGATACGGGCGAAATCCGCCGCGATTTCGTCGGGGCCGGCGGGACCGTCGGTGCGCACCCAGAGGAAGGAATAGAAGAACATTCCCAAGATCGCCTTGGTCTCCACCTTGGAGACCGCCCGCCCCTCGCCGGCCTCCGCGGCCTCCAGAAAGGTCCGCTCCCAAATCTGCTGGTAGTCCCCGTGCAATTTCAGCACATCGCCCTGCAATTCGTCGCCAAGCGAATGAACCTCGCGGAAACAGACGGTCATTTCGGCGCGATTGTCGAACATGGTGCGCACGAAAGAGGCGGTCAATTGGCGCACCCGCGGCTCCAACGCGGCCTCGGCCTCGACAATCTCGGTCGCCGCCGAATTCAGCTCGATCATGTAATTCGTCATGATCGCGAACAGCAGGTCCTCCTTGGACCGGATATGGTAATAGAGCGATCCCTTGCCGAAGCCGGAGGCGGACCCGACCTCGCTGATCCCGACGCTGCCATAGCCGCGGTCGGCGAAAAGGCCCGCCGCCGTCGACATGATCGTGCGCATCGCCGGCGACGCGGCCCTGTCGGCTTTGGCAACGGCCCGGTTTTCAGACATGGCGTCTTGTCCCTGTTGGCGAGTGGCAACGGTGGCACGTGCTATAGACCGATCGGTCGAAACTTCCAACCTCTTCATGCCGGCACCGGGTCCGACACGGTCCGGCGAGGTCGGCGAATGCTCCGCCACGGGGCATGTCCCAGATCCCAGAGCGAACCCACAGGGAGGCAATCATGGCTGACGTAAAGGACGGCTGGCACGGTGTTACCAAAGGCCGCCCGGAGGCCGGCGCGGTGGCGACACGGAGCCGCACCACGAAGATAGAGGACATCCACGCCTTCACAGACATGACCGGCGACCGCAATCCGGTCCATTACGACGAGGCTCTGGCGAAGCGAACCGCCTTTCGCAAGCTGATCGTTCAGGGCGGTGTCACGACCGGTATTCTGAACGCCGTCGTCGCGGAGGATCTTCCCGGGCCGGGCACGGTGTTTCTCAATACCAATCTCGACTTCAAGAAAGCCGTGGGGGTCGGCGAAACGATTACCGGCCGGGTCGAGGTGGAAAGCGTGCGCCCGGACAAGCCGATCTGCAAACTCAAAGTGTCGGTCAATGACAGTTCCGGCGACGTCTGTGTCGAGGGCGTCGCCACCACCTACACGATGCCGCTCGAAGGGCTCTGAGCACATGCCCGCCGCGCCGACCATATCGCTGATCCGGGCCAATCTGACCGGGCGCTACTTTCCGGAGCGCCACGGCGTCTGGGGCGCGGTCGAGGGCGCGCTGGGCGATCTGTGCGACCGGCTCGGCCTGCGCTTGCATGTCGCCGACGGCATCGCGGAGGATGCCCGAACCGCCCGTCTCGCGCTCGACCGGGCCCGTGCCGCCGATGCGCGCTTCGTGCTGCTGGTTCATGGCGGCTTCACCATGGGCGACGTGGCGCGGGAGATCGCGGCGGCCGGCCTGCCGATGGGCGTCTGGTCGGTCCCCGAACCGGTGCGGACCGGGGACGTTCAACTGAACAACTTCGTGTCGCTGAACATGACGCTCTCGATTGCGCGCACCGTCCGGGACCTGCGCAGGGCCCCGATCCGATGGTATCACGGCGCGCCCGACAGCGCCGAGCTGCTGAGACGGCTGGAAACGACGCTGCGGGCGATCGCCGCGCTCGACAGGCTGGCGGGCGCCAGCATCGGTCTGGTCGGGGGGCTGGCGCCGACCTTCTACAACATGGCGGTGTCCGAGGCCGATCTGCGGGCCCGGCTTGGCATTGAAGTCGCCGCTCACGAGATGGCCGAGCTGACCGGACGGATGGCTGCGCTCGATCCTGGACGGATCGCCGCCGAACGCGGCCGGATCGAGACCGCGGCGGCCGTCCGGGACGTGCCTGGCGCGCAGATGGATCTGACCGCTAGCTGCGCCCTGGCGCTCCGGGACCTCGCCGAAGCCGGCGGCTACGATGCGCTCGCGGTCTCCGACTGGCCGGCGCTCCAGGCCGACCCGGGGATGCATCCCGGCGCGGCGTTCTCCTGGCTGGAAGAGACCGACGGGCTGGCCTGCGCCTCGGAGGGGGACGTGATGGGCGCGGCGACGCAGCTTCTGGCCCGCGCGGTCTCGGGCCGGGTCGGCTGCCTGCTGGACATGACCGACCCGGACCTTGAGACCGGCCGGCTTCTGATGTGGCATGGTGGCGGCGGGCCGCTCTACATGGCCGACGATGCCGGTGCTGCGTGGATTTCGCATCCGATGATCGGTCGGGAGGTGCCCGACGCGCCGCCGATCGGGACGATCGCCGACTTCACCTTCCGCCCCGGCCCCCACACGATCTTTCGCATCGCCCGCAGCGCCACGACGTTCTTCGCGATGCAGGCGGAGGTCGCAGCGCAGGATCCCTCGGGCTTCGACGGCTGCCGCGGCTGGATGGAAAGCTTCGACATCGCGGGCGAGGCCGCGACGCTGACCGATGTCGTCGCGACGGTGATGGCCCATGGGCTCGAGCATCACTTCGTCGCCCTGCCCGGTCGGCACACCGACATGCTGATGGAATTCGCCGGATGGGCGGGGATGGACCCGCTTGGCCTGGTGCCCGACCGGCCGCATCTGCGGCGCGAGGATTTCTCATGAGCCGGTTTCGCGCCGGCCGCAACGAAGGATGACAGCTATGGCCTTTGACCACATCGCACAGCCAGGACATCTCGGCGGGCTGGAAATCAAGAACCGCATCTCGCTGTCGCCCATGGAGAAGAACTGGTGCGACAGGCTCGGCAATCCGGGCCAGAACTACATCGACTATTATGCCCTGCGCGCCAGCCATGGCGTCGGCTCGATGAACTTCGAGGCGACCTATATCGACCCGCGCGGGCGCGGCAATCTGTTCCAGCTCGGGCTCTGGTGCGACGACAACATTCCCGCCCACAAACGTCTCAACGAGGCCGTGCAGGCCCATGGCTGCCGCACCACCGCGGAGCTGAACCATGGCGGGCGCAACACGAACATGCACCGCACCGGGCTGCAATCGGTCGGTCCCTCGAACCTACCCTTCCCGATGGTTGGTGGCCACGAACTGCACGCGCTGACCGTCGAGGAGATCGGCGAGATCGTGGACCGGTATCGCGACGGCGCCCGCCGCGCGGCCGAGGCCGGCTATGACATGATCACGATCCACGGCGCCCATGGCTACCTGATCACCAATTTCCTGTCCTTCGTCCACAACCAGCGCACCGACGCATATGGCGGCAGCGACGAGAACCGCTGGCGCTTTCTGATCGAGATCTACCAGGCCATGCGCGACGAGGTCGGCCGCGACATGCCGATCGGGGTCCGGCTCTCCGCGCAGGAGGAAATCGACGGCGGCTACGATGTCGGCTACACTCTGCGTCTGGTGCAGCATCTCGAATCCCTCGGGCTCGACTTCGTCGATGTCTCCACCGGGCTCTACGAGTCGATCGAGACCCTGATCCAACCGATGGATTTCCGGCCCGGATGCCTGATGCCGCTCGCCCGGCAGTTCAAGGACGCGGTATCGATCCCGGTGGTCTCGGCCGGCCGGGTCAACAACATGACGGCGGCGGAGACGATCCTCGCCGCGGGCGATTGCGACTTCGTGCATATGGGCCGCGCCTTCCATGCCGATCCTGAGATACTGTCGAAGAGCCTGGACGGGCGGCAGGACGAGATCGTCAGCTGCATCGCCTGCAACAAGTGCTGCATGGAGCTGTTCGTCAACAAACCCTCGGTCTGCACCGTCAATCCCGCCGCCGGGCGCGAACGCGAAATGGCGCTGCGTCCGGCATCCCATAAGCGCAAGGTGGTTGTCGCCGGCGGCGACATCGCCGCGCTCGAAGCGGCCGCCACCGCGGCGCGACGTGGCCATGGCGTGACGCTTCTCGAACCCAGCGACCGGCTGGGCGGGTATCTCAACGTGATCGGCGCGCCGAAGTTCCGGCAGAACTGGTGCCGCGCGGTCGAGGACCGGGTCAGGATCGCCAAGCGCGCCGGCGTCGAATTCAAGATGCAGACCGAACCGACGCTGGAAGCGGTCGAGGATGAAACCCCCGATGTGGTAATCATCTCCTCGGGGAGCCGGCCGTTCGTGCCGAAGTACATCCCCGGCTGGGACCTGCCCTTCGTCACCGATTATGACAGTCTGATCTCGGGCGAGACCGAGGTCGGCAGCCGCGTCGCCGTTCTGGGCGGTCAGATGCTCGGAATGGCGGTGGCCGAATTCGTCGCCGAGGCCGGCGCCGAAGTCACGGTCATCGAACAGACCGACGCCATCGCCCAGGACCTCGAATACATGGCCCAGCAAGCGCTGAATGCCCGGCTGGCGAAGTCGAACCAGATCGAGCTGCGGCTCTCGACCAATGTCGAGCGTATCGCCGAGGGCGGCGTGCTGACGCTGCAATCCGGAGGCGAACTCAGCACCATCGACGAGATCGATCAGGTCGTCTTCGCCATCGAGCGGACCATGGACCGTTCTGTGGTCGATGCGCTGTCGGTGGGGCTCGAGGGCCGCGACGACATCGAATGGCACACGATCGGCGACTGCATCTGGCCACAAGAGCCCTACGACGCCATCCTCGAAGGGCATATGCTGGCGCGCACGCTCTAGGATCGTCCGCCGGCGCGCGGGAAGGAGCCGTCATGACCATCCTCTGGACCCCATCGGAGCAGGCGCTGAGCGAGAGCGCGCTGGCCCGGTTCGCCCGCGCCAACGGCTTCGACGCAGGGGAGTACGCGGCGCTGCACGCGTGGTCGGTGAGCGATCTCGGCGGCTTCTGGTCGGCGCTTTGGGACTTCTGCGGGGTGATCGGCGACAAGGGTGCTGTCGCCTTCGTCGCAAACGACGCCGCCTGGATGACCGGGGCGCGGTTCTTCCCGGAGGCCCGGCTGAACCTGGCTGAGAACCTGCTGCGCGGCGAGGACGACGCACTGGCTGTCTTCGCCGCCGACGAGACAGGCGCCTCGGAGAGCTTGAGCCGGGCCGTGCTCGCCGCCGATGTCGCCCGGGTCGCATCCGGTCTGACCGAGGCCGGCGTGGTCCCGGGCGACCGGGTGGCCGGCGTCCTGCCGAACCGGCCCGAGGCGCTTGTCGCGATGCTCGCCACACTGGCTATCGGCGCCGTCTGGACCGGCTGTTCGCCCGATTTCGGCGCCCAGGCGATCATCGACCGGATCGGTCAGGTGGAACCGAAGGTGCTGTTCGCCGCACCCGCCTATCGCTATGCGGGACGCGACCACGACATCGGCCGGCGCATCCGGGAGGTGCTCGACGCCACGCCATCGGTCGAGACACTGGTGATCTCCGGCCCCGGCGCGATGCCGGACGGCAGCGGCCAGAGGCAGGAGAACTTTGGCTCCGACAAGAGCCCGGCCTACCGGCGTGTCCCCTTCGACCACCTGGCGCTGATCCTCTACACCTCCGGCACCACCGGCGCGCCGAAGGCGATCGTGCATCGCACCGGCGGCGTTCTGCTTCAGCACCTCAAGGAACACGTTCTGCACGGCGACGTGCGTCCGGGCGACCGGCTGATCTGGTACACCAACACCGCCTGGATGATGTATCCTTGGATGGTCTCCGCCCTGGCGGCCGGCGCGGCCATCGTGCTCTATGACGGCGCGCCGGTCCTGAAGACCGACCGGGGTCTCGATCCCTCCCCGCTCTGGCACCTGGCGGAACGGGCCGGTGTGACGCATCTGGGGGTCAGCCCGAAATACCTCGCCACACTGGAGGCGGAGCGGTACGCGCCCGGTGAGCGCCACGACCTCGGCGCCCTGCGCGCGCTGATGGTCTGCGGCGCCCCGTGCCTGCCGCACCAGTTCGACTGGGTCTACGAGGCGGTGAAATCCGACATGATGTTCGCCTCGATCTCGGGCGGCACCGAGATACTCGGCTGCTTTCTGATCGGCTCCCCGATCCACCCGGTACGGCGCGGCGAGCTGACAGTCCCGGCTCTCGGACATGCGGTGGCGGTTCTGGACGAGCGCGGCGCACCGGTGATCGGCCGGCGCGGCGAGCTTGTCTGCACCGAGCCGTTCCCATCGATGCCGCTGACCTTCTGGGGGCCGGGCGGCACCCAGCGCTATCACGACACCTATTTCGGGGACCGGCCGGAGATCTGGACCCATGGCGATGTCGCGGAACTGACCGGTACCGGCGGCGGGTATGTGCATGGGCGCTCCGACAGCACGCTGAAACCGGGCGGCGTGCGGATCGGGACCTCGGAGATCTACGCGATCTGCGACCGCTTTCCGGAGATTGAGGATTGCCTTGTGTTCGGCGCCACCCATGACGGTGACGAGGAGGTGGTGCTGGCGATCAAACCGGCGGGCGGCATCTGGATCACCGGCGATTTCGTGACGACGATCCGGACCCTGATCCGCACCGAAGCCTCGCCGCGCCATGTGCCGGCGCGGGTGCATCTGGTCTCGGATGTGCCCTACACGATCAATGGTAAACGGGTGGAGGGCGCGGCGCGCGCGACCGTCAACGGCGATCCGGTGAAGAATCTCAGCGCCCTGGCCAACCCCGATTGCCTGGCCGAATATGCCGGTCTGCGTCGCGAGGAGGCGTTGTGAGACATCTCTCCCCGCGCGCCGCGATCTCCGGCATCGGCGAGCTGAAGCCGCAGCGCCGCACCGACGGCGTGGCGACGATGGATCTCCTGATGCGGGTATCGGCCGAGGCGATGGCCGATGCCGAAATCGGACCGGAGGAGGTGGACGGCCTTCTCGTCGCGCCCCAGGTCGGCGAAACGCCCCAGCATGTGCCGGCCACGGTGGCCGAGTATTTCGGGATGCAACCGGAGATGTCGAACCTGGTCGACCTCGGCGGGGCCTCGGGGCCCGGGATGATCTGGCGTGCCGCCGCCGCGATCGCCGCCGGACAATGCGAGACCGTGCTCTGCGTGATCGGCAACCACCGCAACCCGACCCCGCCGCGCAGCCCGAACCGCAACCCGGCCCGGGAGTTCGACACACCGTTCGGGGCCTCCGGCGCCAACACCTCTTACGCGCTCCTGATGCAGGCCCATATGGCTGCCCATGGCTGCACGGCGGAGGATTATGCGCAGATCGCCGCCGGATCGCGGGCCAATGCCCAATTGAACCCGATGGCGATCTTTTTCGGACAGCCGGCGGGTGTCGAGGAGATCCTGGCCTCGCCGATGGTCGCCTCGCCGCTGCATCTGCTGGAGATCGTGATGCCGGTGGCCGGGGCCGATGCGGTCATCGTCACGACAATGGAACGGGCGGCCCGGGCGCCGCACAAACCGGTCTACCTGCTTGGCGCCGGGGAGAAGATCACCCATCGGGCGGTGAGCCAGGCCCCCGATCTCACCTCCGGGCCGCTCCGGCCGGCGATGGCGCGGGCCCTGTCTCAGGCCGGGATCGCCGCCGCCGACATCGACTTTCTGAGCTTCTATGACTGCTACACGATCATGGTGGCGACCACGATCGAAGATGCCGGCCTTTGCGCGCCGGGCGGGTTCGCCGCCTGGCTGCGCGACAATGGCGGCATGGGCCCCGGCGCGCGCCAGCCGATCAACACCCATGGCGGACAGCTCGGCTTCGGCCAGCCCGATCTTGCCGGCGGCATGACCCATGTCGTCGAAGCGGTGCGCCAGATCCGGGGCGGCACCGAGGGCCGTCAGATCGAGGGCTGCGACACCGCCCTGGTCACCGGCAACGGGGCCACCATGAGCGAGGCGGTGGCCCTGGTCCTCGGCGGCACGCCATGACCGATCTGGCCGCTCTCCAGGTTCCGGGCCCGATCCATGAGCCCCTGAACGCGCCGTTCTGGGAGGGGGTCGAGGCCGGCGTCCTGCGCATCCAGCGTTGCGGCGCCTGCGGCGCCTCTGTCTTCTACCCGCGGCCGATCTGCCCGCGATGCTGGAGCGACGCACTGCGCTGGGTCGAGGCGCGCGGGACCGGACGGTTGAAGAGCTACTCGGAAATCTTCAAGCCGGGCCATCCGGGCTGGAGTCCGGCCACGCCCTATCTTGTCGGGCTGGTCGAACTGACCGAGGGCCCGGTGCTGATGTCGCATATCCTGGCGGCGGGCAACGCGGTGGCCATCGGCGATGCGCTGACCTTTGCGCCGACCGATATCGGCGGCCGCATCCTGCCCTGCTTCGCGAAAGCCGGTTCCGAAACCGGGCGGGAGGTCTGAGATGGGCACAGCAACAGCCGACGAGCGGGCCAAGCGCCAGGCGATCATCGACCATTGCCGGCGGATGAATGCCTCCGGTCTGAACCAGGGGACGTCGGGCAATATCTCGATCCGCCACGGCGATGCGATGCTGATCTCGCCCACCAGCCGGCCCTATGACGGGCTCGAACCGGACGACATCGTGCGGGTCAGCTTGGCCGATGGCAGCCATCGGGGCCGCTGGCCGCCATCGAGCGAGTGGCGCTTTCACCGCGATATCCTGGCCGCGCGGGACGATGTGCAGGCGGTGGTCCATGCCCATCCGACCTATTGCACGGCCCTGGCGATCCACAGCCGCCCGATCCCGGCGGTCCACTACATGATCGCGGTCTTCGGCGGCTCCGATATCCGCGTGGCGCCCTATGCCACCTATGGTAGTCAGGCGCTGTCGGACCATGCGGTGCGGGCGCTGGAGGGTCGAAAGGCCTGCCTTCTCGCGCATCACGGCATGATCGCCGTGGGCGGGTCGATCGCCGAAGCCTATTGGCTGGCCGAGGAACTGGAGACCCTGGCGCGGCAATACCATGGCGCGCTGGCGCTGGGCGATCCGCCGGTCCTGTCCGATGAGCAGATCGGCGAGGTCATCGATAAAATCGCCGGCTACGGCCTGACCGGGGAGCGCGAATGACCGGCGATCCCACCCACGACGTCAGTGCCGTCGGCTTCCTGGTGATCGATGTGCTCTGCCGCTATGCCGAGACGCTGCCGCCGCCGGGCGGGGCCACCTTTGTCGACGAGGCGACGATGACGGTGGCCGGCACCGCCGGCGCCACGGCGGTGGATTGCGCGATCCTGGGGCTCAAGACCCAGATCGCCGCGCGGGTCGGCCGGGACGTGATGGGCGAGTTCCTGATCGCCCAGTTGCAGCGATACGGGGTCGAGACCGGTCTGATCCAGGTCGACGACGAGGTTCAGACCTCGACCTCCCTGCTGCCGATCCGGCCCGACGGGTCGCGGGCCGCTTTCTTCGTGCCCGGGACCAGCGCGCGCTTTCTACCGACCGAGGCGGAGATCCGGCGCATCCTGGATGCGCGGATCGTGCATCTCGGCGGCACCGGCCTGCTCGACGCCTTCGACGGCGCCGCGTCCGAAGCCTTGCTGCGCCGCGCCAAGGCGCTCGGCCGGACCACGGTCTTCGATCTGATCCTGGCCAATCCGGAAACCGTGCCGAAGGTGCTGCCGCTGCTCGAACATATCGACTATGTCGTACCGTCGATCCACGAGGCCGCCGCCATGGCCGGCACCTCCGCGCCCGCCGATGTCGCCCGTTGGTTCAAGGAACGCGGCGTCGGGACGGCGATCCTGACGCTCGAGGGCGATGGCGTCTATGTCGATCCGGCGGACGGCGCGCCATTCCACCTGCCCTCGCACCGGATCGACGTTGTCGACACCACCGGCTGCGGCGACAGTTTCACCGCCGGCGTGATCGTCGGCCTGGCGCGGGGCTGGGATATCCGCAAGGTCTGCCGCTTCGCCAACACGGTCGCCGCCCATGTCGCCCTCGGGCTCGGCAGTCAGGGCCGACTGGCCTCGTTCGACGCCACATTGCAGGCCATGGAGAGCTGGCCGCTGCGCGCGCCGTGATCGGCGTTGCGGACGCCACCGGCGCGCCGGGAGGACCCAGGAAATGAACGACGCCTACATCGCGGCCGCCAAACGCTCCCCCATAGGCAAACTCGGCGGCGCCATGGCCGGCCTGTCGGCGGCGGAGATCGGCGCCCAGGTCGCGGCCGGGATCCTCGCGGAGACCGGGCTCGATCCCGGCGCCCTCGACGACGTGCTGATCGGACAGGTGTTGCAGGGCGGCGCCGGACAGAACCCGGCCCGGCAGACCGCGATCGGCGCCGGCATCCCGAACCATGTCCCGGCGATGACGCTGAACATGGTCTGCGGCGCGGGGCAACGCTCGATCCATCTGGCGGCCCAGGCCATCAAGGCCGGCGATGCCGGGCTGATCCTGACCGGCGGACAGGATTCGATGACCTCGGCGCCGCATGTCATCCGCGCCCGGCAGGCCGACCGGATGGGCGACAGCATCGCGCGGGACTCGATGGTCGTCGACGGGTTGTGGGACGCCTTCGCCGACATCCATATGGGTGATACCGTCGAACATCTGGCCCGGCGCTACCAGATCACCCGGGACGAGCAGGACCGGTTTGCCCTGGACAGCCAGCGAAGGGCGGGCGCGGCCATCGACCGGCACCTGTTCGACGACGAAATCGTCCCGGTCAACGTGTCCTCGCCGGAAGGCGATGTCGTCTTCGACAAGGACGAGCATCCCCGGCCCGCGACTACGCTGGACGATCTGAACGCCATGCGCCCGGCCTTCGGTCCGGACGGCACGATCACCGCCGGCAATGCGTCGGGCCTCAATGACGGCGCGGCCGCGGTTCTGGTCGGCTCCCTGCCGCGGCTGACCGATCATGGCCTGACGCCGATGGTGCGGATCGCGGCCTATGCCTCGGCCGCGCTCGACCCGATGGATATGGGCCTCGGCCCCGCCCTGGCCTCGCGCAAGGCGCTGGCCATCGCCGGATGGTCGGCCGATGACCTCGATGTGCTGGAGATCAACGAGGCGTTCGCGGCGCAATCGATCGCGGTCAACCGCGAGATGGGCTGGGATCCGGCGCGCATCAATGGGAATGGCGGCGCCATCGCGCTCGGCCACCCGCTCGCCGGTTCGGGCGCCCGGATCGTGGTGACGCTGATCCACCGGATGCAGAGGGAGGGCGCGCGGCGCGGGCTCGCCTCGCTTTGCATCGGCGGCGGCCAGGGGGTGGCCCTCTGCCTGGAGCGCTGCTGACGGCGCCGGATACGCCGCCCGGACAATTCCAGACCTGAAATGGCGCCAATGCCCAGCGGACCGACTTTGCCTGAGCGTGTCGCTGCCATACGCCCGGCAAACACGCCCCGGGCCACCCGATTGTCGGCGGATCAGACGAGCCGCCCCCGGATCCCGGCCCATGGAGCAGCCATCGGAAAGGCACGGATCGGGCCCGCGCCAAGCCAAGACCTGCAACAGGACGTCACCGGACCGGAAACTGCCGCGCTCGCCGCCCCTTCGGACGTTGTCCCTTCGAGGTCGAAACCGGAGGCGGCAAGGATCGCCCGCACCTCTCGGGGGCGGCCAGGCGCCGGTCTCAACCGCAGGCCGACTCGACATTCTGACCGGCCAGGTCCTCGCGGCGCGGGCCATAAAGGTCGGTCAGCGGCTTGATCAGCCCCCGCGATGGCCCGACCTTCAGGGACCATTCGTCGGAGGGCGAAGACGCCTCGACCAAGGCGGTGCCCACGACATCGCTGGGCCGAAGACCGAAGGTTTCCCGGAACAGCCGGGAGAAATGCGCCTGATCGTGGAACGCCCAGTGCTGCGCCACCTTCGCGACGACGCCGCGCCGCGGTTCGGATTGGGCCAGTTCGTCAAGCGCATGCTCCAACCGTTTGACCAGAATGGCCTTGCGGACGCCGCCCTCCCTGTCGAACAGGCGGTAGAGCACCGCCCGCGAGATGCCGACCGCTTCGCAGATCGCATCGGCGTCGAGACCGGGATCCTTGAGGTTCGCCGACAGGAACCGCCTGACCGCGACCTCCCGGGACCGGGCAAAGCGGGCTTGCGCCGTTTCATCGCGCAGGTCTCTGGTGATCAGGCCTCGAAGCATACCGCACAGGCCTTCGGACAGGGATATAGCCTCCGCGGTCTTCGCGTTTGGCAGAAGCTCGAGCATCAGTTCGAGATTGCTCTTCAGGATCCGGCCGGCCGGGGTATTCAGCTTGATCTGCATGAACCGCGGATGGATCGAGGGATCGTAACCGACGGCCTGATGGGGGCATGTGAAACTGACATAATCGACGCCCTCGGTCTTTGCGTGCAGCGACTGATGGAAGTCGAACAATGTCAGGCGATCGGACCGCATCTCGAAATTGAGGTCGTTCATCACGCCGCGTGTATATCCGGCGCGGTGCATTCGCAGCACCAACAGACCCTCGCCGTCGATCGAGAGACTCCTCAGGTTCCGCCGAACGATATTCCCGGTCGTCGAGAACTCACCGATGATGCAATTTCCGAAGCGATACGACATCGCCGACGCATCGAACTCCTGGCGTGGCGAGATCAGCGGCTTCAATTCAAACAGGCCGGCGTTATAGGCTCGCCACATATCCATCCGACGCCGCGGCGCGACCGATGTGAGATCGAGAGACGCCGTCGGTATACGATAACCGCAATCGGTGACCCGATAAGGGTGCAGCGCATTTTCGCCGTCCCGCCGTTTCAAGTGCCCGTCGTCGGAGCTGCTCGCGACCTTCCGTCCTGCCAGAGTCATTGACCAAATCCACAAGTTGTTTCCCGGGGGCACCCACGCACACACACAAACAACTTCGGATGGCTCGCTTGGTCTTCTTGCGCGCCGCCCCCACAATACCAGAGGCCGCCGGACCTTTGCTGCATTTTTCCCGGCAACGTCTGGAAACCTATTGATCCGATGCATCTCGGCCGAAAATAGGGCAGGACGCACGGAACAAGGGTGTTTGAGACGCCGATCCAAATCCACGCGATCAAGAAGAGGTGATGTGTCCCGGAACGATAACGCCAGAGATCAACCTCTCGCGCTGATTGCGGCGCTGCTGCCTGTCTGGGCGGCCTCCCGAGCACGAAGCAATCGGGTTCGGCCATCAGCATCGAAACCGGGACGCGCGGGCGCCCGATTCCATCGCCAGATGGAATCGGGTGAGTTGCGCATCCGATCCGTGCGAATCCAGCCGCAACCCGCGAGGGTCGTCGTTTCCAAGAGCGGACATTTTTAGGCAAATACAAGGCGTTGTCGCCGCACTTGGGACAATCGATTGGCCGGCGAGAGGATTCGCCCCGAAAAAGCCGCGACCCGAAGATTCTCCGAGACCCCCGTCCAAAGATCGCGTCCATCGCATCCGATATTCAATCTCCCGGAATTGACGCGGGGTCCTTCTGCGCCATCGGAGCGCAATCCAGCGCGGGACCCAGAAGCCCGGGCGAACTCTGGGGGGCGCGTCGAAACGGGCCGCCGGATGCCGGCAGCCGGGCTTGGGTCACTCCACCGGACCCAAGCGCCGGGTGCCGCATCACGCCGGGAGCCGGTGCCGCATGTGACAGCGGCACCGGCAACCGGTCGGTCAAGATCGAATCCAGAAGGACGCGGCGCGTCCGGCGAAAGGACAGGACATGACCACCACGACCAAGACAAATCCCTGCGACACCGAACAGCGTCACCAAGACGTCACGATCGTTCTCTCCAACGACGTCCTTGCCGGACTGCGATCCCAGGTTGCATTCCGCACCGTTGGCGACGTTCAGGATTTGGTCGCCGATGCGATCACTTCCTACGTCCAACTCGGTCAGTTGCGGGCCAATGGCGCCACCATCTTCGCCAGACAGGGCGAGGACGGCAAAACCGCCCGCCTGCACTTTCCCTTCGACCCCGCGCCGCTCGCGGCGGCTGAAGCCGAGGGCTGAGACATGACGATCCGTTCCTATACGTTCATCGGCGGCGCAAACGGCGATGTCGCCGGCAATTCCGTCGCATCCGCCGGCGATGTGGACGGGGACGGCTTCGATGACATCCTGATCGGCGCGCCGAATGCCGACAATGGCGGCACCAATACCAGCCTGGCCTACCTGCTGACCGCCGCCGACCTTGCCGCCGCCGATGCCGCCGACGGTACGGCCGACGGCGTCATCGACCTGGACAATGTCGACGAGCAAGGCAGCTCCTACTTCTTCACCGGGATCGGTTTCGCGGGCCCCGGAGGTTTGACCGTCTCGTCGGCAGGCGATGTCGACGGCGACGGTCTCGACGACCTTCTGATCGGAGATGCGAACGCTGCCGGGGGCACCGGCAACTCCGGCGAAGCCTATCTGCTGACCGCGGCAGATCTGGCGGGGGCCGATGCTGCCGATGGCAATGCGGATGGGTGGATCAGTCTCACCAATGTCGCCGCGCAGGCCGGGTCCTACCGCTTCACCGGCACTCTTGCTGGCGAGAATGCGGGGGCGGCGGTCGCCTCAGCCGGTGATGTCGATGGCGACGGGCAGGATGACCTCCTGATCGGTGCGCCCGATGGAAGCCTGGGCTTGGGCGTAAGCATCAACTTGCGCGAGGGCGTGGTTCATCTGATGGCGGCCGATGACCTGGCCGCCGCGGATGCCGCAGACGGGTCGATCGATGGTGTCATCGACCTGGCCAATGTGGCGGCGCAGCCCGGTTCCTACAGCTTTTCCGGCGAAGATTTGAACTATGAGGCAGGCGCGTCGATCACCTCACTGGGTGACATCGACGGGGATGGGCTGGACGATTTTGCGATCGGATCGCCCCATGTGGATGATAGTGCCACGCGGGGCGGTGCCACCTATGTGATCGGGTCGAGCGATCTGGCCGCAGCCGATGCCGCGGACGGCACGGTGGACGGTCAGGTTAGTCTCGCCAGTATCGCTGCGCAAAATGCGTCTTACAAGTTCCTCGGGACCACTTCCGCTGAGAACTCGGGCGTAGCCATCGCCAATGTGGGGGATCAGGACGGCGATGGCCTCAATGATCTGCTGATCGGCACAGTGGTAAGCAATCCAGGCGTATCCACGGCTGCCTATCTTGTCTCGACAGCCGATTTCGCGGCGGCGGACGCTGCGGATGGAGCGGTTGACGGTGTCGTCGACATGGCTCTGGTGGCGCAGCAGCCGAACTCCTACCAGTTCAATGCCCCCGCGCCGGGGCAGCTCATCGGGTTCTCGGTCTCATCGGCGGGCGATATCGACGGGGATGGGCAGCAGGATTTGCTGATTGGCTCCCTCGGCTCAGACGTCACCTATCTGGTTGCGGCAGCCGATCTAGAGGCCGCGGACACCGCGGACGGGGCCGTGGATGGCGTTATCGACCTCGGCAATGTCAGTCTGCTGGATAACTCTTACGAGTTGATCGCCGGTTCGGGTCTCGACAATGCGGGCAATGCGGTTTCATCCGCCGGTGATGTAGATGGGGATGGGCTGGGCGATCTTCTGATCGGTGCGCCCGGCAGCAGCACCGGCGGGGCCTATTTGCTCACCGCCCAGGACCTGGCATCCGCCGATGACGATGGCACCGGCCAGGACGGGATCATCGACCTGGGCAATCTGTTCTATGACAGCGTGGTCGAAGGCACCGGCGGCGATGATCTGATCGATCGGTTCTTTCTGGGCGATCCCGAACTGGACCAGGTGGACAACAACGACAACCCGGCAGGCACCAATGACGACGTGATCCAAGCCGGCGGTGGCGACGACACGATCCTGGCCAGCGCGGGCGATGATGATATCGACGGCGGCGCGGATCGCGACACGTATCAAAGCGCGGATCTGGGCACCAGCTATACGTTTGTCGGCACCGAAGCGGGCGACCTTGCGGGCATCAGCGTCTCCGATGCCGGGGATGTCGACGGCGATGGCCTTGACGATCTTATGATCGGAGCGATCTCGGCGGATGGCGGCGGCAGCGCATCGGGAGAAAGCTATCTGATTTCGGGGGCCGGTCTGGCGGCGGCCGATGCGGCCGACGGAAATGTTGACGGGGTGATCGATCTCGACAACGTCAACGAGCAGGCCGGGTCTTATCAGTTCATCGGGGCCGAAGCCGGGGACCTGGCTTCGACCGCATCCTCGGCCGGAGATGTGGATGGCGACGGCCTGGACGATCTGATCCTCGGCGCGTCCGTTGCGGCCAGTCCGGATGCCCGCAGCGGCGAAACCTATCTGGTCACGGCTGCCGATCTGGCCGCTGCGGACGCCGCCGATGGCAGCGCCGATGGGGTCATCGATCTGGGCAATGTCGCGGCGCAGCACGGGTCCTATCAATTCAACGGCGTCGACCAAAACGACGAGCTTGGCTTCTCCGTCTCGTCGGCCGGGGACATCGACGGTGACGGACGCGGCGACCTGATCATCGGCGCCCGCAGCTTTGGTCCCGAGGACAGGGAGGGCACCGGCGCCACCTATGTTGTAACCGCCGCCGATCTGGCCGCCGCGGATGCCGCCGATGGCAGCGCCGATGGCGTCATCGAGGCCGAGAATATCGCCGCGCAAGGCGGATCCTACGAGTTCCGGGGAGAAGAGGTCTTTGATCAGGCCGGGTTTTCGGTGTCCTCCATCGGCGACGTGGACGGAGATGGTTTGGACGATCTGATTATCGGCGCGCCTGAAGTCGGCCGCGGCGGGATCAGCGATCTTGGAAGCAGCTATCTTGTCACCGCTGCCGATCTGGCCGACGCGGATGCCGCCGATGGCAGTGCCGATGGCGTGATCGATCTCGGCAACGTCGCGACGCAAACGGGCTCTTACCGGTTCGACGGCACCGAAAACGGCGATCTTTCCGGGATATCGGTGTCCTCCGCCGGCGATGTCGATGGCGACGGGCTCGGCGATTTGATCATCGGAGCATCCGGTGCCAACGGTGGCGGCGACAATGCCGGCGAAAGCTACCTGATTACCGCCGCCGATCTGGCCGATCTCGACGCGGCCGACGGCACCGTGGACGGTGTCGTCGAACTGGCGAACGTGGCCGGTCAGGGCGGGTCCTACCAGTTCAACGGGACCGAGGCCGGCGATTCTTCGGGGCAATCCGTCAGTTCCGCCGGAGATGTGGACGGCGACGGGCTGGACGATCTGATCATCGGGGCAAGAACTGCCGATGACGGCGGAGACGGGTCGGGCGAAAGCTATCTGATCTCAGGCGCCGATCTCGCCGCTGCCGATGCGGCGGACGGCACGGTGGACGGCATCGTCGATCTTGACAATGTGAACGAGCAGGCCGGCTCCTACCAGTTCATCGGCGCCGATGGCGGGGACAGCGCAGGGCGCTCGGTTTCGTCTGCCGGGGACGTCGATGGCGACGGCCTGGCCGATCTGCTGGTCGGCGCAAGCACCGCTGACGGGGGTGGCGACGGGTCAGGCGAAAGCTACCTGATCTCAGGCGGCGATCTGGCCGCGCTCGACGCGCTCGATGGCACGCCGGATGGTGTGATCGACCTCGGCCTGGTCGGGATCATCGACGACACCGTCACCGTCGACGTGAACGACGATGGCGCGGGCACCGTCACCGGTACATATGTGACCGGCACCGACAGCGTGACCTCGGTCGAGACCTTCGTCGCCGGCGAAAACCCCGACGAGGCCGACACGATCACCATCGCCGATACCGGACCCGGCTTCACGACGCTCGATATCTCCGGTCTCGATGACAACGCCGAAGGCACCTATGTCCCGGGCAATGGCGACCCGACGGTGAGCTTCGGGCCGAGCACCGGAACCCTGCTGAGCGATGTCATTCAGGGCATCGACGGCAACGCCATCTGGGCCGGGGGGACGTTCCAGATCACCGGCGGAGACGAAAGCGGCCAGGTCGGCAATATCTCGTTCGAGAATTTCGAGACGATCAACTTCGCGGTGACCTGTTTCGCCCGCGGCACCATGATCGCCACCCGCAAGGGGCTCGTCGCGGTCGAGGACCTACAGATCGACGACGCGGTCACCACGATGGATCACGGTTACCGCCCGATCCGCTGGATCGGTTCGCGCGTGCTCGACACCACAGACCTGGCGGCGAACCCCAAGCTCAGAGCCATTCGGATTCGCGCCGGCGCGCTCGGCAACAATCTGCCCGAGCGGGACCTGCGCGTCTCGCCACAGCATCGCGTTCTGGTCCGATCCCGGATCGCCGAGCGGATGTTCGGGGCGACCGAGGTTCTGGTGGCCGCCAAGCAATTGCTGGAACTCGACGGGTTCGAGATCGATACCGACGCCGCCGACGTGGAGTACTTTCACATGCTCTTCGACGAGCATGAGATCGTGTTCTCGAACGGCGCCCCGACCGAAAGCCTGTTCACCGGTCCCGAAGCGCTCAAATCCGTCGCACCGGAGGCGCGCGAGGAGATTCTGACGCTGTTTCCGGAACTGTCGGAAGTCGATTTCAAGCCTGCTCCGTCCCGTCCGATCCCGGAATCCGGACGGCTGGCACGGAAGCTGGCCGCGCGCCACCTGGCCAACCGCAAACCGCTGTTGATGGCGGCCGAGTAGGCATCGGGCCCAGCCCGAAGCCGGGCAGGCCGGTGTCTGACCGGCGCGGCGGTGCAAACGCTCTGGGAGCTATCCTTCGATGAGGTACTTGCTCGACAGCGGTAGGCTGGCCGCGCCGAGCGCACGCGCGTCGGGTCCGATGGTGCCGCCCATGATCCGCGGGCGCTCCAGCCCGGTCATGTTGAAGGAGGACAGCCGGGCATCGGTTTCGGCGACCAGCCTCTCGCGCACCGTCGCCGGCATCCAGCCATCGATCTTGACGCAATCGAAATCGATCAGACTGCACGACGAAACGATGGCATGGGCGATCCCGTTCGCCGCCTCGGCGACCCAGGGCCCGAGCAGGTCCTGCGGAACGTCCCACGCATTGGCGTCCTCCCACATCGGAGCCGCATCCCGGCCCGCGGAAACGACCGCGCGCTCCAGGATGTAGAGGCTGGCGACATCGATCAGAGGCTGAACTCTTCCGTTGCGATCCTGCACCGGCAGCGGACCGAGCGCGCCGGAATTGCCGCGCCCGGAGAAGATGCTGCCGTTGAGAACGATCCCGCCGCCAATGAAGTAGCCGACATAGAAGTAAAGGAAATCGCGCGGGCCATCGGGCGGGCCGAAGACAAGCTCCGCCCCGCAGGCCGAAGTCGCGTCGTTCTGCATCAGGATCGGCAGGTCATGCATCTTCGACAGGCTTGCCTGCAAATCGGCGTCGCGCCACGGGTCCATCTTCTCTTGTGGCACCTGCAGTGTCTGAGCCCAGTCCCAGAGGAAGAACGGCATGGCAATTCCCATGCCGGCGATCTTCGAACGCTGCCCGTTCGATAGCCGGCCGACCAGATCGCGAAAGCTGACATTTGCGAAGCGGAGTGTTTCGTCCGGTGTCGGATAGGCATAAGTCACCCGCGTCCGGTCGCGCACATCCCCGAGAAGGTCCGTCAGCACCATCTCGGCGCTGCGCCGCCCCACTTTCAGGCCGAAGAAGTAGGCGCCGTCGGGGTTCAGCCGCATCGGCACCGAGGGTTGCCCCACCCTGCCCCGCACCGGTTCACCGCGAGACAGCAGCCCATCCTTCTCGAGCTGCCGCATGATCACCGACACGGTCTGCGCCGAAAGCCCGGTCATCCGCGCGATCTCGGCCTTGGCAAGGGCCTGATGGCGGCGGACCAGCGACAGCACCACGCGCTCGTTGCGGGCGCGCATCCCGCTCTGGTTGGTGCCGCGGACCTGCGGGTCCAGCCCAGTCACCTCGGCATCCGGTGTCGCGTCGTCGATCAAGAGTTTGTCTCCTCGGCTCGAAAGATGCGGGGCGGTTCGTTGCCTGTCAATAATAAATAAGAGTGATTTATTTATTGACAGACCATGCGAATCCGGTGAGATTTCGTCCTGCGGCGGGCGGTTTGATGCGGCCTCCGCACGGGATTGCAAGCACTGGCAATCCGCACATTTGGGAGGAACCGAAATGAGACTTGTCAATCTGCTGGGGGCCTCGGCACTCGCCCTGACGGCGATGGCCGGCGGGGCGCTGGCCCAAAGCGAGGGCGCGACCGTGTGCCTGATCACCAAGACCGATACCAACCCGTTCTTCGTCAAGATGCGGGAGGGCGCGGAGGCCAAGGCCGAAGAACTCGGCATGACGCTGCGGGCCTTCGCGGGCCGGGTCGACGGCGACCACGAAACCCAGGTCCAGGCCATCGAAACCTGTATTCTCGACGGTGCGAGCGGCATTCTCCTGACCGCCTCGGATACCTCGTCGATCGTGCCCGCGGTGCGCCAGGCGCGCGATGCAGGGATTCTGGTGATCGCCCTCGACACGCCGCTGGAGCCGACCGACGCCGCCGACGCAACCTTCGCCACGGACAACTTCCTGGCGGGTCTGCTGATCGGGCAATGGGCGCGCGCTTCGCTCGGCGATGCCGCGGCCGATGCCAGGATCGCGACGCTCGACCTCGCGGTCAGCCAGCCGACCGTGGACGTGCTGCGCAATCAGGGCTTCCTTCAGGGCTTCGGGATCGATCTGGCGGATCCGAACGTGATCGGCGACGAGGACGATCCGCGCCTGGTCGGCAGCGATGTCACCCAGGGCAACGAAGAAGGCGGCCGGCGCGCGATGGAGAACCTGCTCGCCCGGGACCCGATGATCAACGTGGTTCACACCATCAACGAGCCGGCCGCCGCCGGCGCTTACGAGGCGCTCCGCGCGATCGGCCGCGAGAACGATGTGCTGATCGTGTCGGTCGATGGCGGCTGCCCCGGCGTCCAGAATGTCGCCGACGGCGTCATCGGCGCCACGTCGCAGCAATACCCGCTGCTGATGGCCTCGCTCGGCGTCGAAGCGGTGGCGCGCTGGGCCGACGAAGGCGTCAAGCCCGAGAACACGCCGGGCAAGGACTTCTTCGATACCGGCGTCGCGCTGGTGACCGATCAGGCGGCGGATGACGTCGAGTCGATCTCGGTCGCCGAAGGCATGGAGCTCTGCTGGGGCTGATCTCCGCAGAAACGGGAGGCGGTCCCCCCGCCTCCCACAAAATCGCATCACTCGACCAGTGAAACCTGATACCGTCGGTCCGCGAGACGCGGATCGCGAACCGGGGGACTCAGCATGACCGATCCTACGGAACACAAGGACGACTTCGAGGCCGCCGCGAAGGCGAGTCCGGAAGTCGTCGCCGAGTTCGCCGACACCAGGCGCGGCTTTGTCGGAACCGCCCAGCATTTCCTGCACCTCAACCCCTCTCTGGTCCCGCTCATCGTACTGGTCGCCGCGATCATCATTTTCGGGATGCTGCTCGGGCAGCGCTTCTTCTCGCCCTTCGCGCTGACGCTGATCCTGCAACAGGTTCAGATCGTCGGGATCGTCGCGGCCGCCCAGAGCCTGGTGATCCTGACCGCGGGGATCGATCTGAGCGTCGGCGCCATCATGGTGCTGTCCTCGGTGGTGATGGGGCAATTCACCTTCCGCTACGGGCTGCCGCCGGAGATCGCGGTGCTCTGCGGCCTCGCGGTCGGCACCGGGATCGGCGCGATAAACGGCTTCCTCGTCAGCCGGGTGAAACTGCCGCCCTTCATCGCCACCCTGGGCATCTGGCAGATCGTGCTGGCGGCGAACTTCCTTTATTCCCGCAACGAGACCATCCGCTCCCAGCAGATCGAGGCGGAGGCGCCGGTTCTCCAGCTCTTCGGCACGACCTTCAGCATCGGCGGCGCGGTCTTCACCGTCGGGGTGGTCTTCATGCTGGTGCTGATCTTCGGGCTGGCCTATGCGCTCAGGCACACGGCATGGGGGCGCCATGTCTATGCGGTAGGGGACGACCCGGAGGCGGCGGAGCTGTCCGGCGTCAATGTTCACCGCACGCTGATGTCCGTCTACATGCTCTCGGGCCTGATCTGCGCCTTCGCCGGATGGGCCTTGATCGGGCGGATCGGTTCGGTCTCGCCGACCTCCGGGCAGCTCGCCAATATCGAGAGCATCACCGCCGTGGTGATCGGCGGCATCTCACTCTTCGGCGGGCGCGGATCGATCCTCGGCGCGCTGTTCGGGGCGTTGATCGTCGGCGTCTTCACGCTGGGTTTGCGCCTCTTAGGTGCCGACGCGCAATGGACGTTCCTGCTCATCGGCATATTGATCATCGCAGCCGTCGCCGTCGACCAGTGGATCCGGAGGATATCGACATGACCGAACCGGCCCTGAAAGCGCGCGGACTGGTCAAGCGGTTCGGCAAGGTCACAGCGCTCGACAGTTGTGACTTCGACCTGATGCCCGGAGAAATCCTGGCCGTCATCGGCGACAATGGCGCAGGAAAATCGGTGATGATCAAATCACTGTCCGGCGCGATCCAGGTCGACAGCGGCGAGATGTTTCTGGACGGGGAAGAGTACCACTTCAACTCGCCCATCGCAGCGCGGGAAGCGGGTATCGAGACGGTCTACCAGACGCTTGCCATGTCGCCGGCCCTGTCGATCGCCGACAATATGTTCATGGGCCGGGAAATCCGGCGCAAGGGCCCGCTGGGCACATGGCTTCGGATGCTCGACCGCCCGGCCATGGAGAAGTTTGCCCGCGACAAGCTGACCGAACTCGGGCTGATGACGATCCAGAACATCAACCAGACCGTCGAGACGCTCTCGGGCGGGCAGCGGCAGGGTGTCGCGGTGGCGCGGGCGGCGGCTTTCGGCTCCAAGGTCATCATCCTCGACGAACCAACCGCCGCGCTGGGCGTCAAGGAGAGCCGTCGGGTCCTCGAACTGATCCTCGATGTGAAGTCGCGCGGCATCCCGATCATCCTGATCAGCCACAACATGCCGCATGTCTTCGAAGTCGCGGACCGGATCCATGTGCACCGGCTGGGCAGACGGCTCTGCGTCATCGACCCGAAGGATTACACGATGTCCGATGCGGTGGCCTTCATGACGGGCGCGAAGGAGCCACCGGAGGAGGTGGTCGCGGCGTGATCGCCGGCGGCACGGCCGGACGGTCCGGCGCGGTCGTCGAACCTGCCGGGCGGGGCGGCCGGGACGCGACCGGAGCGGTTCGGGTTCAACGGCCCCGCGCGACCGGCACCCCAAAAATCACGTGATCCGGGAGAGCGCCGGCGGCGGTGCCGTCCGCCAGGGCCCTGGCGGGGCTTTCATCGACTGTCACGGGGCGGCCATCGGGCAGTTGCCCGCACTCTACGGCACGGGGGTGATCATGCGACTGGCCGGGATCGCCGTCGGGCATATGGGTTCGGGACCCGTCTTGGAGGATTCCAAGCGGGTCGGTTTGGACATGCACGGGCGCTGGCCGGCGCCCGGCCTCACCCGGAGGTCCTCTGACAGCGCCGGCAGCGCGTCCGAAACGGCCGATTTGTCTCAGAGGCCGACGCAATCGGCCCGTTGCCATGCCTCAAAACGAGCCGCGCCGATACCTGTCTCGGAGGTGTCGCCGGACAGCAGCGGCCGCCCGTTCTTCTGATGACGCTCCGCAAGCTTGGCGGCCCGCTTGCCTGTGTCCGGGAACAGCCGGGCCGGGACCGGTTCATGGTCGATATCGGCCAGTTCGGGCAGGATTGCGAACACCTCGTCGATGGCCTCCTTCGGAAGCGTCTTCAACGCTTGCGGACCGGTGAAGAGGCTCTCGCTCGGCGCGCCATTGGCGAAGACGACCTGGTGGTCATCGAACAGCATGTGGAAGTACTCCACCTCGGTTGCTGTCTCGTCGATCTCGATCCCGTCCACCGCGAGCAACTTCTTGGCTGCCACAAGCACCTCAGGCACCCCGAACATGCGCTCCGCGATGGCCGATTTGACCAGCATCCGATGCTGCGGCGACACGCGAAGGTCCCGCGCCGGCAGACCGGGCCCAAGGGCCCCGGCACGGATGCGGATCGGTTTCAACCGAGGCGCGGCCTTGAGGGCTTCTGCATCCAATCGGCGCCGGCCGATCCACCGGATCGGCTGGTAGCCGCTATCCATGGTGAACACGTCGTCGCCGGCCTTGAGATTTTCGATCCTCTTCTTGCCGGTCCTGGTTGCGATCAACGTCCCCCGGGCGAAGCAGACCACATCGAAGGTGATCTCTTCGAAATTCTCGAAGCTGATCCCTCCGATGGTCCCGGATTCATCGCCGCCGGTGATCTGGATCGTGCCTTGCTGGCCAGCCGCCAGGATGTCGGACAGCTGCTGCACCTCCAGCGGCCCGAACGGGATCACCGCGCCGGTCGTCGCCAGCGTCAGCGTCCCGGTCGCGTTGTCGTCGAGCCCGGAGATGTCGGCCGCTGAGAAGCCATTCCCGCTGGTATCGGTGATGGTGATCGCGTCGGTTCCGGACCCCTCGCCGGCGATATAGTTCTCGGTCGACGTGACAGTATCGGTGCCGGTCAGCGTGCCCGTCACGGTGCCGTCGCCGTTTTCGTCGACATTGACGGTGATCGTGTTCACGGCGGGCGGCGTGTTGGCAAAGCTGAGATCGATGATCCCATCGGCGCTGCCATCGGCGAGGTCCGCGGAGGCGAGCTCCGCCCCGGTGAGCAGATAGGTCTCACCGGAAAGATTGCCCCCGCCATTGGCGAAGATCGCCCCGATCAGCAGATCGTCCAGCCCGTCGCCATCGACATCGCCCGCCGAGGAGACGGAACTGCCCGCCCAATCACCGGGATCGGCACCGAGGAACTGATAGGAGCTGCCCTGCTCATTGACATTGTCGAGATCGATGACCCCGTCGGCATTGCCATCGGCCGCATCCGCCGCGGCCAGATCCGCGCCGGAGATCAGATAAGCCTCACCGGAAACGGCTCCGCCATCGTCGGCCCGAGGCGCCCCGATGATCAGATCGGCCAACCCGTCGCCATCGACATCGCCCGCCGAGGAGACGGAGGAACCCGAAAGGTCAAGCTGCTCGGTCCCGATGAACTGGTAGGAGCCGCCTTGTTCATTCACATTGTCGAGCTCGATGATCCCGTCGGTGTTGCCATCGGCGGCATCCGCCGCAACCAGATCGGCGGCGGTGATCAGATAGGCCTCGCCGGAATCAGGCCCGCCACCACCGGCATCGGGCGCCCCAATGATCAGATCGTCGCGCCCATCGCCGTCGACATCGCCCGCCGACGAGACAGAGAAGCCGGATTCGTCGCCCGCATCCGCTCCGTTGAACTGATAAGACGTGCTCTGCTCATTGACATTGTCGAGATCGATGATCCCGTCGGTGCTGCCATCGGCGGCATCCGCGGCGGCCAGATCGGCCCCGGTGATCAGATAGGTCTCCCCACCGTTGAATATGCCCCCATCGGCGAGGAAGGCGCCGATCAGCAGATCGTCCAACCCGTCGCCATCGACATCGCCGGCGGAGGCAACGACATTGCCCGCTTCCTCATTCGCTTGACCGCCGATGAACTGATACGACGTGCTCTGCTCATTGACATTGTCGAGGTCGATGATCCCGTCGACAGTGCCATCGGCCGCATCCGCCGCGGCAAAGTCCGCCGCCGTGATCAGATAGCTTTCGCCCGAGGTGAAGCCGCCGCCATCCGCTTCCGGCGCCCCGATGATGAGATCGTCCAACCCATCCCCATCGACATCGCCTGCCGAGGAGACGGCCGTCCCGGCGCGGTCCAGCGCCTCGGTCCCGAGGAACTGGTAGGAACCGCCGATCCCATTGATCAGGTCAAGCTCGATGATGCCGTCGGTGTTGCCATCGGCGGCGTCCGCCGCGGCCAGATCGGCCGCCGTGATCAGATAGCTCTCGCCAGCATCGGCCGCCGCATCGTCCGAGCCATGGCCGCCGATGAAGAGGTCGTCCAGCCCGTCGCCATCCACGTCACCGGCGGAGGAGAGGGAGGTCCCCGCTTGGTCGCCGGTAAACTCTCCAACGAACAGGTAGGATGTAGCCTGCTGATTGACATTGCTGAGGTCGATCACCCCGTCGGTGCTGCCATCGGCCGCATCCGCCGCGGCCAGATCAGCGGCGGTCAGGAGATAAGCGTCGCCCGCCAAGCCACCATTGCCATTGCCATCGGCGCGGTGGGCCCCGATGAACACATCGTCCAGCCCGTCGCCATCGACATCGCCCGCCGGGGACACATCGAAGCCGGACCAGTCATTCGGGTCGGCCCCGTGGATGACATAGCCGGCAAAGGCCAGCCCGCCGCCGGCGCTCGCGTCTTCCGCGACATAGGTATCGGTGCCGGTGCCGCCGTCGAACGTGTCGTTGCCTTCGCTGGCGATCAGGGTGTCGGCCCCCACGCCGCCTTCGACAGTATCGTCGCCTGTGCCGCCATCGATCACGTCATCGCCGAGACCCGCGAGAACCGTATCGTCGCCAGCGCCCGCCTCGACGACATCGTCCTGGCTGCCATCGGCGGCGTCCGAATTGTCGATCATGTCGCCTTCGGGATCGCCGGTGTAGCCCACGTCGATCAGATCGTCGCCATCGGTG
>JANQRL010000042.1 GCA_028284605.1 Paracoccaceae bacterium
GCCTCGCAAATCGCTTCGAAGCGATTTGTTGACCCGAGAGTAGAGGAGGGGCGCTGTGTTTCTGGAGCTGATCGCCGTCGTTGTCGCCGGCATCGCCGCCGCGATCTTCATCTTCGCGCTGTCGCACCTCTTCGGCGGGCGCTGGCCGCGCTGGCTGATGCCCGTGGCCGCCGGCCTGGCGATGATCGGCGCCACGATCTCCCTCGAATACGGCTGGTTCGCGCGCACCACGGCGAACCTGCCCGAGGGGTTCGTCGTGGCCGAGACCATCGAAAGCCCGGCGATCTATCGGCCCTGGACCTATCTCTTCCCCTTCGTGACCCGGTTCAACGCCATCGACACCGCGAACTTTCAGACCCATCCGGCGGTCCCTGGCCAGCGCATCGCCGAGGTCTATTTCTACGGCCGCTGGTCGCCGTTGAACCGGGTCTCGGTGCTCTTCGATTGCGAGGGGCAGCGCCGGGCGCCGCTGGTCGAAGGGGTGACCTTCAACGAGGACGGCACCATCGCCGGCACCGGCTGGGCACAGGTCACCGCCGAGGACCCGCTCCTCGCCACCGCCTGCGCGGCGGACCCCGCCGCATGACCAAGCTCTCGCTCCGCCTGCGCATCCTGCTCTTCTTCGCGCTCCTGGCCTGCGGTGGGCTGGTCATTGCGGCGGGCGGACTGGGGATGGGCTACCGGCAGGCGGGGGGCGAGGTCTCGGCCTTCGTCACCGCCTTTGTCGTCACCGCATTTGGGTTTCTGGCGCTGACCGCCGGTATCTGGCTCCTCTTCGATGAAAACGTGGCCAAGCCGCTCGAACGGCTTGCGGCGCAGATGCGCGCCCGCGCCCATGGCGGGCACGGGGCCGAGATCGACCTCGATTATGCCAAGTATCTCGGCGACCTGGCGCCGGCCGCTGCCGCCGTGACCGCGAAGCTCAGCGACTCGACGTTCGACACCGCCGCGCTCATCGCCCAGCAGACCGCCGCGCTCTCGGTGGAGAAGGATCGGCTCGAGGCGATCCTGACCGGCGTGCCGGTGGCGGTGATGATCGTCAGCGAAGCGCATCAGCTCATCCTCTATGACGGGCAATCCGCCGACATCCTGGAGGCAGAGGCGCCGGCGCGGCTCAATGCGCCGCTCTTCGACTATTTCGCGCCCGGCGCCATCACCTCTGCCCTGACCGAACTCGACCGGCGGGACGCCGCGCGGCAGGCGATTGCGGTGAAGACCCGATCCGGCACCGTGCTCACCGGGCACATCCGGCTGATGGGCGAGGGCGCGGGCTATATGCTGATGCTGGAGCCCCTCGATCCAGAGGCGGAACGGCCGCTGACCTACGATTTCGAGCTGCTCGACCACGAGGTCGCGGCCAGCGTGCGCGAGACCGATCTCAAGGCCCTGACTTATGTCGTCTTCGACAGCGAGACCACCGGTCTGGACGCCGAGCGCGACGAGATCGTGCAGCTCGGCGCGGTGAGGGTGGTGAACGGGCGGGTCGTCCCGGGCGAGGTCTTCGAGACACTGGTAAACCCGGGGCGCCCGATCCCGCCCGCTTCGACAAAGGTCCACGGCGTGACGGACGCGATGGTGGCCGGCGCGCCGGGCCCGGCAGAGGCGGCGGCGGCCTTCGCGCGCTTTGCCGAAGGCGCGGTGCTGGTCGCACATAACGCGCCGTTCGATCTGGCTTTCCTGCGCCGCGCCGGGGCCGGCGGCGGGCTCGGTTTCGACCATCCCGTGCTCGACACCGTGCTTCTGTCGGCGGCGGTCTTCGGCGCGTCCGAGACCCATACCCTCGATGCCCTGTCCGAGCGGCTCACGGTCGATATCCCGGCGGAGCTGCGCCATACCGCGCTCGGCGATGCGGTGGCGACGGCCGAGGTGCTGACCCGGCTCCTGCCGATCCTCCAGGGCCGCGGCGTCGCAACCTTCGGCGCGATCCTTGAGGAGGTGGCCCGGCATCAAAACATCGTCCGCGACATGAACGGCTGAGCGCCGGATGGTCACGGGCGGCGGTTCGCCAGGCGCCCCGGCGGGCCCTTTGCAGCAGCCGCTCACCGGCCGCCGTCGACTGCGCAGCCTGCCCGGCGACGTTCTTTCGGACCGGCGATCCCGGGTCTTGAGCGCCAAAGCCGGCATGGCGCACCGTCGCCAAACCACGCTATACCGAGGCGAACGGACGAAAGGACAGAGAGCTGTTACCTCGCCAGCGCGTCACTCTGATCACGTTGGGCGTCGTCGACCTCGACCGCTCCGCGACATTCTATGGGGATCTCGGTTGGGTCCCCGTACCGACCGAGGACGAGGGGATCGTCTTCTACCAGATGCACGGCTTCGTCCTTGGCCTTTTCGGGCGCGACGCACTGGCTGACGACCAGAACCGGCCGGTGCGCGAGCTTGGAACAGGTGCGATGACGCTCGCCGTCAACATGCCGGACCGTCAGAGTGTCGAGCGCGCGTTTCGCGACGCCATCGATGCCGGCGCGACATCTCTCAAGGAACCGCAGGAGGTCTTCTGGGGCGGATATTCCGGGTACTACTCCGATCCGGATGGCCATGTATGGGAGGTCGCCCATAATCCGTTCTGGCCGCTTCAGGAGGATGGTTCGCTTTCGCTACCAGAATCCGGCTGACCTTCGGAGAGTTGTCGTCGGGAGAACGGTCGTTCAAGCGGGCCGAACGGGATCGCTCGGTTCCGCGGTCTTGCCGCTGCGCTTGCGCCGCTGGAGCGCGATGCTCGTTGCCTTCGGCGCGCGGCATCCTGTGACCTCCGACCCCAATGGACCGTCCCCGACCCACAGCCCACCTTGCCCGGCAGTCGAGGGAAGATAGAGACGGTTAGCACCCGCGGATCGCTCCTCGGCGCCGCCGGCCGCCCTTGCGCTCGCGGCCCCCGCGGCCCGGGCATCATCCACACCGCCGAGCCCATGCGCGAGATCGCCGATCGGAACGGGGAGACGCTGCGCGCGCCGACCGGACTGCGAACATGCTCTTCGGTTGTCTCGGCGCGACCCCGGTGGGGATGCCGGTGCCGGCGGTGCCAATAGATCTGTCGCGCGGAGTGACCGATGGCGCGGTGATCCCCTGGGAGGTGACCGGCGCGCTGCGGGTGCCGGACCTGATGGAAAACCACACGGAATTCGGCGATGTCGCGCGCGACGCCACCGCCTTCCTCTTCGCGATGAATCGGGACCGCGATGAGGCGCTGCGCGGGACCCTGCCCGCGGTGATCGACGCCTATTCCGTCATCGAGTTCTCCGGCATTGCCGGCCGGCGGATGCAGATCGACGACGGCCCGGCGCGCGCGGTCGCTACGGCGCGGGCAACACGATCATCATTCTCGGCCCCGACGAGGTCGCGGAGCGGAAGGCGGCGAGCTGGCCGATTGTGGAGAACTGGATTGCGGAGATGGACGAACCCTGGCTCGACGGCAGCGGTCTCTTTGCCCGGGCGGCGGAGGTTCTGGGGGACAACAGAGCACATACCTCGGAACTCCGAGGCGGACGAATGGATCTGACGGGCTCGCCCGGGCGCCGTAGTCGCGACAACCGGGCCGCGAGTGTCAGATGAAGCCGATGCGACGCAGCGCGTCCTGCGCCGCAACGCGGCGACGGGGATCCTGCGACAAGACCTCCTTGTTCAGCGACTGAACGATCGATGTGAGCTTCTTTTCCTGGATCGACTTGCGCAAGAAGCGCGGCACATCTTCCGGTTGCAGTGCGGAAACCACCGCAATCGGATTGGTCTCTACTCCGTTGAGACTTTCCATCGGATACATCCCCTGTCCCAGTGATTCTCCCCGCGCCAGATTACCGCACGGCCCGGTCCGAGTCCCGGTCTTCCGCGGGCCTGTGGAAAAACCTGTCGTCAGCGCTCTTCCCTCGGGCTAGCGTCGGTCCGACGGCGTGTTGTCTTCGGCCCAAAGCCGCAATGCATCGAGCGTCGCAAGGGCGGCGCGCCCCTCATTTGTCACGCGATACTGCACCGTGACCGGCGCTGTCGGCATCACGTCGCGGGCGATCAGGCCATGGGCCTCCAGATGGCGCAGCCGGGCGGCGATCATCTTCTTGCTGGCGCCGCCGATCATCCGGGAAAGATCGTTGAACCGCACCGGGTCGTCCTTCAGATGCCACAGGATCGACCCGGTCCATTTGCCGCCGAGCACCCGCATGCCGCGCTCGATGGCACAGGGCTCCAGGCAGGGCTCACTTACCGCGCGCCGGCCCGTCCGATCCTGCACAACCCGTGCCCGCATGATCTCGCCCCAAGGTTACAAAAAGTATACTGGTTGCTTTTCTCTACCACCGGTCGCAATTGACGGTCCAGAGACCTGCGATTGCGAGAAACCCATGCCCCAGCCGGATATCCACCTCTACACCGCGGCCACGATGAACGGCTACAAGCCGGTCATCTTCCTCGAAGAGGCGGGCGTGCCCTATGAGCTGACCTTCGTCGACTTCGCCAGGAAAGAGCAGAAGGCCCCCGACTACGTGGCGCTCAACCCCAATGGCCGCATCCCCACCATCGTGGACCGGTCGAACGGCGATTTCGCGGTCTTCGAGAGCGGGGCGATCCTCTGGTATCTCGCCAAGAAATACGGCCGGTTCCTGCCCACCGATCCCAAGGACCGGTCCGAGACCCTGCAATGGCTGATGTTCCAGATGGCCGGGATCGGGCCGATGATGGGGCAGGCGATGTATTTTCAGCGTATCGCCGCGCCGAATGGCCATGAGGAACCGTTCTCCATCACGCGCTACGTGGACGAAAGCCGCCGCCTGCTCGAGGTGCTCGACACCCGCCTCTCGGGCCGCGAGTGGCTCGCCGCGGACCAGTACACCATCGCCGACATGGCGACCTATCCATGGGCGCGGGCCTATGTCTGGGCGAGGGTCTCGGTCGAGGGGCTCGACAATCTGCAAGCCTGGTTCGCGCGTCTGGATGCCCGACCGGCAGTCCAGAAAGCGCTGACGATCCCGAAGGCGCAGCCCGCGTTCTGGGGCGATGCCGACGACTCCGCGTTCCTAAAGGAGAATGCCGCACGCTTTGCGTCGGACGTCAAATCGTAGCCTCCGCGGGGTCGTAAGACACGGCGCACGAGCCCCGGCCTGTCACAATTCTTTTGCCGGAGTGTCACGTCTCCTTTGCCGGACTGTCACACCGCCGCAACTGGCGACCCGTAGCCGGGGCCAGTGCAGGCGGGGGACGCAATGCTCGACATCACGTCGCTGACCAAGGCGTTTGGCCAGAATATCGCGGTGGACGCCGTGACCATCCATGTCGACCGGCCCGGCATGATCGGCATCATCGGCCGTTCCGGCGCCGGCAAGTCCACGCTCCTGCGGATGATGAACCGCCTGACCGACGCGACCTCGGGCGAGATGGTCTTCGAGGGCCGCGATATTCTCGCATTGAGGGGCGCCGAGAAACGCGCCTGGCAATCGAACTGCGCGATGATCTTCCAGCAGTTCAACCTCGTGCCGCGGCTGGACGTGGTTTCAAACGTGTTGCACGGGACGCTCAACAAGCGCTCCACGCTGACCACCTTCTTCAACCTCTTCCCTCAAGAGGACATCCATAAGGCCATCGACATCCTCGACCGGCTCGGCATCGCGGAGCACGCGCCGAAACGGGCCGAGGCGCTTTCCGGCGGGCAGCAGCAGCGGGTCGCCATCGCCAGGGCGCTGATGCAGGACCCGCAGATCATCCTCGCCGACGAGCCCATCGCCTCGCTCGATCCGCTCAACGCCCAGATCGTCATGGAGGATTTGCGCCGCATCCATGACGAGGACGGTCGCATGGTGATCGCGAACCTCCACACCCTCGACACCGCGCGGCGCTATTGCGACCGGGTGATCGGGATGCGCGACGGTCGCATTGTCTTCGACGGCACGCCGGACCAGCTCACCACCGGCGTTGCCCGGGACATCTACGGCGCCGGGGCCGACTTCTCCGAAAGCGCCACCTCCACCGAAATCCGAGACCACGCACAGACCGCCGCCCAGGAGAATGCCCAGGCGGCGGTCTGACCTTCTGAAACCCGTTTCATCACCCCTGCCGCCGATCTGAAGGGCGGTTCCAACATGGAGACCAAGACGATGAAGAAGCTGATCGCCCTTGCGATGACCACCACCATCCTGGCCGGCGCCGCGCTCGCCCAGGAAACCGAGATCACCGAGTTCCGCATCGGCCTCCTCGGCGGCGAGAACGCCCAGGACCGCCTGAACAACAACGAATGCCTGCGCGCCTATACCGAAGAAGCGCTCGGCGTCGAAGCCAAGCTCTTCGCCCCTGCCGACTATAACGGCGTGATCCAGGGGCTTCTCGGCGGCTCCCTCGACATGGCCTGGCTCGGCGCCTCCTCCTATGCCGCGACCTACCTCCAGGACGCCGACGCGGTGGAGCCGGTGCTGGTCAAGACCAATCTCGACGGTTCCTTCTCCTACCACTCGGTCGGTTTCGCCCGCGCCGATAGCGGCATCACCTCGCTTGAGGACATGCAGGGCAAGGTCTTCGGTTTCGGCGACCCGAACTCCACCTCCGGCTACCTCATCCCCTCCATCGAGATCCCCGATGCCACCGGTTCCACCATGGAATCGGGTGACTATTTCGGTGAGGTCGTCTTCACCGGCGGCCATGAACAGACCATCGTCGCGGTCTATAACGGCGATATCGATGCCGGTGTGACCTGGGCCGACGGCCTCGGCGACTGGGAAGACGGCTACAATTCCGGCGCCCTCCGCCGCGCCGTGGATGCCGGCCTCGTCGACATGAACGAACTGACCCAGATCTGGCTCTCGAAGCCGATCCCGGAAGGTCCCATCGTGCTCCGCCAGGACCTGCCCGAGGACGTGAAGGCCACGATGATCTCGCTCATGACCGAGACCCTCGGCGCCGATCAGGACTGCCTCTACGGCGTGGCCGCCGGTGAGACCGCCGGGTTCGAGCCCATCGGCCACGACGCCTACGAGACCATCATCGCCGTGCGTCAGGCCGTCGGCGGCTGATTTTCTGGACCAACCGACCCCGGCGTGAGTGATCGCGCCGGGGTCATTTGAATGCGGCGGGGCAGATGGCGGACATTTCAGCCGACAGCGTGGGCGGCACGCCCAAGGTGCGCGACGAGTATCTCGCGCTCATCCAGCGCAAGCGCCTCTATAGCGGCGTTCTGCTGGCGGTCTTCGTCCTGCTCATGGTGTCCGGCTTTCTGGTCGCCAATGACCGCAACGCGGGCGGCTTTCTGACCGGCCTGCCGAACATTTTCGATTTCCCCGCCGAGGTTGTCCGCGAAGCCTGGGTCAAGCGTGCTGAACTGCCTGGCTACCTTTTGCGTTACCTGCCCGCGCTGATCGAGACGATCAATATCGCGGCGGTTTCCACGCTTCTGGGGGTCATCGCGGGCACGATCCTGTCGCTGCTCTCGACCCGGGGCATGGCGCTCTGGCCGCGGATGATCCCGGTCTTCCGCCGGATCATGGATATCCTGCGCGCGATCCCGGAGATCGTGATCGCGCTGGTGCTGATCTTCGTCCTCGGCGGCGGGCCGGTCCCGGCGGTGATCGCCATCGCGCTCCATACCGCGGGCGCCATCGGCAAGCTCTATTCGGAAGTCAACGAGAACGCGTCGCTGAAGCCGGTGGAGGGGCTGCACTCCGTGGGCGCCTCGTGGATGCAGCGGATGTGGCTCGGCGTGGTGCCGCAGGTGGCGCCGAATTACCTGAGCTACGGGCTGCTCAGGTTCGAGATCAATGTGCGCGCCTCCGCCATCCTCGGCTTCGTCGGCGCTGGCGGCATCGGCTATGAGCTGCGCAATTCCATGACCTGGGGGCAGGGGCGGTTCGACCAGGCGGCGGCGATCTTTCTGCTGCTCTTCGCCACCATCGTGGTCTTCGACCAGATCTCCAGCCGCTATCGCAACCGCCTGGTCCGGGGGGCGATGACATGAGCACCAAGGCCCTCGCCCTCGACCCGCGCAAGGAAGCGGCGGACAGGCTTTTCGCCCGCAAGCGCCTGATCGCTTTCTCGGCCCCGGCGCTGATCCTGGCCTACCTGACCTATATCTTCTTCGCCTTCGACATCCCCGGCCTCGCCGAGCGCGCGCGCTGGGACAATGCGGTGATCCTGGTTTCAGACACCGTCACCCACAAGGTCCATATCGAGCGCGACAACCGCGACGGGACCGTCGAGGCCGCGGTGGAGGGCGAGCGCAAGGGCGCCTGGCCCGAGGGCACCTATCCCGATTGGGTCGCGGTCGAGGCGGGGACCACGACCATCGATCTCGGCGATGGCCATATCATCACCTACCTGCCCGATGGCGGGGTCACCTACGACATTCCCGGCTGGGGCTTCTTCGAGGCGCTGCCGACGCGGACCGAGGGCATCCGCTCGAACCTGCCCGAGGAGGTGCCGGACTGGATCAATGCCAGCGAGAACCGGATCGCGATCACCACCGAGGCCGGGCGCCTCACCGTCACCCGCAACCGCACCGCCGTCTTCCGCTATTTCGCGGGCTGGGAGCTCTTCTGGTTCACCCTCGACAGCCCCTATCACGGCAAGGGGGTCGTCGAACTCCTGACCGGGCCGCGCCTCGTGCCGGAGCGGTCGAATGTCGCCGGCATGTGGGACGGGTTCTGGAACAACAATATGTGGAACCACGGCGTCGTGGCCTGGGCGCTGGGCGAGACGATCCTGATGGCGTTCCTCGGCACGATGGGGGCGGCGATGGTGGCGCTGCCCATCGCCTTCCTGGCGGCGCGGAACTTCACCCCCTTTGCCATTCTGCGCGGGGCCGTCCGGCGGCTCCTCGATTTCGTGCGCGGGGTCGACGCCCTGATCTGGACCATCGTGCTCTCCCGCGCCTTCGGGCCGGGGCCGCTGACCGGGGCGCTGGCGATCCTGATCACCGACTCGGGCACCTTCGGCAAGATCTTCTCGGAAGCCCTGGAAAACGTGGACGAAAAGCAGATCGAAGGCGTCCAGTCCACCGGCGCCCGCCCGATCCAGCGCTACCGCTTCGGGGTGATCCCGCAGCTCACCCCGATCCTGCTCTCCCAGGTGCTCTACTTCCTCGAATCGAACACCCGCTCCGCCACGATCATCGGCGCCATCACCGGCGGCGGCATCGGCCTCCTGCTGACCCAGGCCATCATCACCCAGAAGGATTGGGAGGAGGTCAGCTACTACATCATTCTCGTCATCGTCATGGTCATCGCGATGGACTGGTTCTCCGGCTGGCTCCGGCGGCGCCTGATCAAGGGCGGCGAGGGCGGGGAGTGATTGACTTCGCCTTGCTCTGGGCTGAAATCGCACCATGGCTCCGCTCTCCGAGGATACGCCCCTGATCCACGACGGCTGCCGGATCGAGAACACGGAGCTCGGCCGGTTCGTGGAGATCGGCGCCTTCTCCGACATCGTGAATTGCGAGATCGGGGACTACTCCTATTGCTCGCGGCGCTGCGATTTTGCCAATGCGAGCATCGGCAAGTTCGTCAATATCGCCTCCGGCGTGCGGATCGGGGCCACGGACCACCCGCTCCATACCGCCTCGCTGCACCATTTCCTCTATCGCTCGCCGCTCTATTGGGACGATACGGAGACGGATGCCGCGTGGTTCGAGAAGCGTCGTGCGCGGCGGGCTGTGGTCGGTCATGACACCTGGCTTGGCCACAATGCACAGATCAAACCGGACGTGACGGTTGGACATGGCGCCGTGGTGGGGGCCGGCGCAGTGGTGACCAAGGATGTCGAACCCTACACCATCGTTACCGGAATGCCGGCGAAGCCGATCCGCCGGCGCCAGCCGCCGGAGATCGCGGAACGGCTCATGGCGCTGGGCTGGTGGGATTGGGATCACATGGCGCTGCGGGCGGCGCTGGAGGACTTTCGCAGCCTCGACGCGGAGGCGTTCCTCGAGAAATACGAAAGCTGACCACGGTCCCGGAATTGATGTCCTGCGGAGTCTGATTTTCGCGAAAATCAGGTCCTAGTTTTCGCGAAAACTCGGCGGAGTCTTCGACCGCGCGCTGCCCCCGATCCACCGGATTACTCCGCCGCGAGCCGGATTTGCGCCTCGCCGGTGACGAAGCGATGCGCCGCACTGCCCGCCAAGAAGGTCAGCCGCCCGGCCGAGATCGTGCCTTCGACCCGGCGGGTTGCCTTGTCGATGATCGTCAGGTCCGCGCGCTTGCCCGGCGCGATCCGGCCCCGGTCGGGTAGCCGCAGAATCTCCGCCGGCTTCTCCGAGATCATCGCCCAGGCCGCCGGCAGGTCCAGCACGCCCTGATCCACGAGCGCAAAGGCCGCGTGGCTGAGCGCCGGGTAGTAATAGTCGGAGACCAGCGCATCGCACTTGCCGGCCCGGATCAGCGACATAGCCGAGATGTTCCCGGCCTGGGAGCCTCCGCGGACCACGTTCGGCGCGCCGAGCAGCACCGGATCGCCCACCGCCTTGGCCACCGAGGCGGCCTGGAACGAGGTCGGGAATTCGCAGATCTTCGCGCCCAGCATCGAGAACATCTCGCGGGTTTCGCCATCGGGATCGTCATGGGAGCCGTAGGCGACGCCGTGGCTGTCGAAGGCCTCGGCCAGTTTGCAGAGCCGGCGCGGCACCTCGCGGGCCCGGTTCTGCGCCTCGCGGACGATCTGCCAATGCTCCTCCGCGCTGCGTCCGTGCTTCGCGGCCCAGCCGGCGAAATCATGCGGCGCGATGGTCCGCATCTCCATCGCCTCGTCGAGATGGTTGTTAAAGATCACGTAGTCGAGGCCGTAGCGCTCCACCGCCATCAGCAGCCGGTCGGCGCTGTCATGCTCGTGGGTCTCGTAGCGGATCTGGATGCGCAGATCGGTGAGCGCCTGGGGCCGGTAGAGCGCGAAAGCCTGCAAGAGCGCCTCGGCATAGTCGGGGCTGCGCACGCCGCCCTCCCAGGACCAGCTCTGGGCGAGCCAGGCGGTGGTGATCCCGTTCGCCGCCGCATCCCGGTCCGTGGCGGCGAGGCCGGTTTCCATCGGGAAGGGCGCGCGGGGGCGCGGCGCCATGTGCCGCTCGAAGGCGTCGCCATGGAGGTCGATGATCCCCGGCAGGATGTAGTAGCCTGAAAGATCCACCGCCGGAAACGGCCCGGCGCCGATCCGGCCATCGGCGATCGCGACGGTCCGGTCCTGCATCGCGCCATCGCGGAGCACCGTGGCGCCGGTCAGCCGGAGCGGAGGCAGGTGAGGGATCATCGGGTGCGGGGCCTGAGGCTGAGAAAGGGAAAAGTGGCAAGGAGATACCCTGTGGATATCTCAGGCGTATGACAGCGGCGCTCACGCATCGGACATCGTGAGCGTGACCCGGTCGCCGGCGAACCAGGTCGTGCCGTATTCGATCGGGCGGCCCTCCGGGTCCTGGTTGATGCCCACCGTTCGAAGCAAGGGCGCGCCCTCCGCGACGCGGAGCTGGAGCGCCTGGGTGGCCGTGGCGAGCTTGGCGGTGATGCGGGTCGAGGCGCGGGTGTAATCCGCCACGCCGAACCGGGCAAGGGATTTGGTGACCGACCGGTCCTCCTCCAGCGCCGGCAGCAAATCGGGGAAGCGCGCGGCGGGAAAGACGCTGCGGAACAGCGCGATGGGCTGGGTATCGGCGAGCGACAGCCCCTCATAGGCATGGACCTGAGCGCCGGGTTCGAGGGCGAGGGCGTCCATCTCCGCGGGATCGGCGGCGCGGGTTTCGAGCGACAGGATGTCCTTCGCCGGCATCCGCCCGGCGGCGGCGAGGTTCTGGTGGAACCGCACCCGCTTGCCCATCGGGTAATCGGTCGGCCGCCCGGCGACGAAGACCCCGGCGCCGCGGCGGGCATGGACCAGCTCCTCCTCCCCGAGATGCCCCAGCGCCCGGCGCACGGTATGCCGGTTCACCCCGAAGCGGCGGGACAGCTCTGCCTCCGTCGGCAGCTTGTCGCCAGGCGCGTACCGGCCCTGGCCGATCTCATCGATCAGCGTGGTCGCGATGGCGCGCCAGACCGGGGTGCGGGGCATGTGTCACCAAATCTTCACGTCGCCCGGCATTGCAGCCTCAGGGCGACTCGGTTAGTATTTGTCTAGTTGTATAGTATCTGGCGAAGCTGTCTAGATGACCTCTGCACCCGACACCAAGGAAGAGAATTCCGCCCGCAAGCGCTGGCTCGCGATCCTCGCCAAGACGCCCCATGCGCGGCTGCTGGCATTGACCGAGGGGCTTTCGGCGCCGCACGAGGTGCTGCGCGCGCCCGAGATCGGGGCGGTGATGGTGCGCGGTCGCGCCGGAGGCACCGGGGCGGCGTTCAATCTGGGTGAAATGACGGTGACACGGTGCTCGGTTCGCTTGGCCGAGGGGCCGGTGGGCCATGGCTATGTGCAGGGGCGGTCGAAGGAGGCGGCGCTGCGGGCGGCTCTGGTGGATGGGATGATGCAGACCGCGGTGTCCAGTCAACTTGAGGCGGAGGTCTTGAAACCTCTTGCAGCGGAGGCCGCGGCACGCGTCCGGGACCGGGCCGAGAAGGCAGCGGCCACGAAGGTCGATTTCTTCACCCTCGTGCGGGGAGAGGCGTGATGTCGGCGCTTGCCGGAGGGTTCACCGACGCGCCGGTCGAGGCGGCCCGGGCCTTTCGCGGGATCATGGAGGCCATGGCGCGGCCCGGCCGGATCGAAATGGTGGCCGGTGCCGTGCCCCCGGCGCCGCTCTCGCCCGCCGCCGGCGCGGTTCTGCTGACCCTCTGCGACCCTGAAACACCGCTCCATCTGGCGGGTGAAACCGATTGCAGCCCCGTGCGCGACTGGGTCACGTTTCATTGCGGCGCGCCGCTTGTGGCGGCGGAGGCGGCGGCCTTCGCCCTTGGCGACTGGGCGGCACTGCAACCCGTTTCACGCTTCGCCATCGGCACGCCGGACTATCCCGACCGCTCCGCCACCCTGATCGTCGAGATGCCCGAGCTGCTTGCCGAAGGTGCGGTCCTGCGCGGCCCCGGGATCGCCGACACGGCGGCCCTTAACCTGCCGGAGATTGAGGCGTTTCAGGCCAACCGGCGGCTTTTCCCGCTCGGGTTCGACGTTCTCTTCACAAGCGGCAACCGGGTCGCGGCGCTGCCACGCTCCACGGAGGTCGGCTGATGTATGTCGCGGTGAAGGGGGGCGAACGGGCGATCGAGGCCGCCCATGCCTGGCTCGCGGAGGAGCGGCGCGGTGATGTCGAGGTGCAGGAGCTCTCTGTCGCGCAGATCCGCGAGCAGATGTCCCTCGCCGTGGCCCGGGTGATGGCCGAGGGCTCGCTCTACGATCCGGATCTCGCGGCGCTGGCGATCAAACAGGCGCGGGGCGATCTGATCGAGGCGATCTTCCTGATGCGCGCCTACCGCACGACGCTGCCCCGGTTCGGCGCCTCGCGGCCGGTCGAGACCGGGGACATGGCCTGCGACCGCCGCATCTCGGCCACCTTCAAGGACCTCCCCGGCGGGCAGGTCCTAGGGCCGACCTTCGACTACACGCACCGGCTCCTCGATTTCAAACTGGCGGCCGAAGGCGGCGCCGAGCCGGCCCCAAGGGCCGAACCGGCGCCGGAGGCCGTCCCCCATGTGATGGGCTTTCTCAATCAGGAGGGCCTGATCGAGACGGAAGCCTCGTCCGATGCCGCCCCGCCGGACCTGACCCGCGAACCTCTCGAACTGCCCGCCGACCGCCCGCTCCGGCTTCAGGCCCTGGCCCGGGGCGACGAGGGGTTCCTCCTCGGCCTCGCCTATTCGACCCAGCGCGGCTATGGCCGCAACCACGCCTTTGTCGGCGAATTGCGGCTCGGCACCTGTGCGGTGGAGATGGATATCCCCGAGCTTGGCTTCGCCATCGAGATCGGCGAGGTGGAGCTGACCGAATGCGAGACCGTCAACCAGTTCACCGGCTCGAAGACCGAACCGCCGCAATTCACCCGCGGCTATGGCCTCGTCTTCGGGCGGGCGGAGCGCAAGGCGATCTCTATGGCCCTGGTCGACCGGGCGCTGAGGGCCGAGGAGCTGGGCGAAGACCTCTCCGGTGCCCCGGCCCAGGACACGGAATTCGTCCTCGCCCATGCCGATAACATCCAAGCGACGGGATTTCTTGAGCACATAAAACTCCCGCATTACGTGGACTTCCAGGCCGAACTTGAACTTGTGCGCAAACTTCGCGCGGGCGTTACCCGGGAGGCGGCGGAATGACCCTATTCGCCACCACCTGCGTCGGAGCCGCCGTCCCCGCTGTCCGGACCCGACATGCGACCGGCGGCGTCTCCACGCAGATCGCCGACATGGCGGCCTTCATCGCGAACCATCGGCGACCGACGGCCGCCGCCACTCTGCGGTCCCTGTCGATAGCGCATGAGAACAAGTGCCGCGAAAGCCCCCAGTATAGTGGCGATGAGGCCGGTGACGAACATCCACTGATCCATACGCGTCCATTCCTTCCGGGGCTTGCAACGTGACCGACTACAACTTCGCCTATCTTGACGAGCAGACCAAGCGGATGATCCGCCGCGCCATCCTGAAGGCGCTCGCGGTCCCCGGCTATCAGGTCCCCTTCGCCAGCCGCGAGATGCCGATGCCCTATGGCTGGGGTACCGGCGGGGTGCAGGTCTCCGCCGCGGTGCTGACCCCCGAGGACCGCATGAAGGTGATCGATCAGGGCGCCGACGACACCACCAACGCCGTCTCGATCCGCCAGTTCTTCGAGAAGACCGCCGGGGTCGCGACCACCACCCAGACCGCCGAGGCCAGCGTCATTCAGACCCGGCACCGCATCCCCGAAACCCCGCTCACCGAGGGCCAGATCCTCGTCTACCAGGTGCCGATCCCGGAACCCCTGCGCTTTCTCGAACCGCGCGAGACCGAGACCCGCAAGATGCACGCGCTGGAGGAATACGGGCTGATGCATGTGCGGCTCTATGAGGATATCGCCCGCCACGGCCATATCGCGACCTCTTACGCCTATCCGGTGCGGATCGAGGGGCGCTATGTCATGGACCCGTCGCCGATCCCGAAATTCGATAATCCAAAGATGGAGATGGCGGCGATCCAGCTCTTCGGCGCCGGCCGCGAGCAGCGCATCTACGCCCTGCCGCCCCATACGAAAGTGGTCAGCCTCGACTTCGACGATCACCCTTTCGAGGCCAGCAAGCCGGACGTGCCCTGCGCGCTCTGCGGCGCGGTGGATGCCTATCTCGACGAGGTGATCACCGACGATGCCGGCGGGCGGATGTTCGTCTGCTCCGATACCGACCATTGCGAGAGGCGCCGCGCGGCGGGCCATAGGGGGCCGGTCGCAGAGGAGGACGCCGCATGACCCCGCTTCTGTCCGTCTCCGGTCTCTCCAAACACTATGGCGCGCAAATCGGCTGTGCGGACGTCAGTTTCGACCTCTTTCCTGGAGAGGTGATGGGCATCGTCGGCGAGAGCGGCTCGGGCAAGTCCACCCTGCTCTCCTGCCTCGCCGGGCATCTGGTGCCGGACAGCGGCGCGGTGATTTACGACACCCGCGCCGAAGGGCCAAGGGATGTGATCACGATGAGCGAGCCGGAGCGGCGCATGCTCGGCCGCACCGATTGGGCCTTCGTGCATCAGAACCCGCGGGACGGGCTGCGCATGGCGGTCAGTGCCGGCGGCAATGTCGGCGAGCGGCTGATGGCCACGGGCGCGCGGCATTACGGCGATATCCGAGCGGCGGCGGAGGACTGGCTCGGCCGGGTGGAGATCGACCCGCGCCGCATCGACGACCGCCCGGCGACGTTCTCCGGCGGCATGCAGCAGCGGCTCCAGATCGCGCGGAACCTGGTGACCGGGCCTCGGCTCGTGTTCATGGACGAGCCTACCGGCGGGCTCGATGTCAGCGTGCAGGCGCGGCTCCTCGACCTTCTGCGCGGGTTGGTCCGGCAGATGGGGCTGAGCGCGGTGATCGTCACCCATGACCTCGCCGTGGTGCGGCTCCTGGCCGACCGGCTGATGGTGATGAAGGGCGGTTTCGTGGTGGAGGCGGGGCTCACCGACCAGGTGCTCGACGACCCGCAGCACGGCTATACCCAGCTATTGGTCAGTTCGGTGCTTCAGGTATGATATGATAGAAATAACAAAGCTTTCCAAGTCGTTCCTCATGCACAATCAGGGCGCCGCACGGATCGAGGTGATGCGCGGTGCCGATCTCTCAGTCGGGCCCGGCGAATGCGTCGCGTTGACCGGAGCGTCGGGGGCCGGCAAGTCCACCCTGATGCGGCTGATCTATGGCAATTACCTTGCCGGGGGCGGGGCGATCCGGGTCGGCGGGGTCGATGTCGCCCGGGCCAGCCCGAGGGAAATCATCGCGCTCCGCCGCGAGACCCTGGGCTATGTCAGCCAGTTCCTGCGCGTCGTGCCCCGGGTGCCGACGCGGGAGGTCGTGGCGGAGCCGCTTCTCGTTCTCGGAATGCCCGAGGCAAAGGCATTGTCTCGCGCCGAAGCGCTCCTCGCACGGCTCAACCTCCCGGCTCCGCTCTGGTCCCTGTCGCCGACCACCTTCTCCGGCGGCGAGCAGCAACGGGTCAACATCGCGCGCGGTTTCGTCCACCCCTATCCGGCGCTGCTCCTCGACGAGCCCACCGCCTCCCTCGATCCGGTGAACCGGGAGGTCGTGCTGGACCTGATCGAGGCGGCCAAGGCGCGGGGCGCGGCGATCGTCGGCATTTTCCACGACGCCGCGGCGCGCGCACGTGTCTGCGGCCGCGAGGTGGATGTCAGCGCCTTCGCCCCGGTTTCGGCATGACGCGCGGCCGGCTCATCGGCGTCGTCGGCCCGTCCGGTGTCGGCAAGGACAGCGTGATGACGGCGCTTGCCGCCCGCTGCCCGGAGCTTGGCCTAGTGCGGCGGGTGATCACGCGGGCGCCGGAGCTTGGCGGTGAGGATTTCGAGGCGGTTTCCGTTGTGATGTTCGAAAAGCGCAAGGAGGAGGGCGAATTTTCCTTGTCTTGGGGGGCACACGATCTCTTTTATGGAATCCCATCGGGTATCGAGAGCGATCTGGCGAATGGCCGCAACCTCCTCGTCAACCTCTCGCGTAGCGTTCTCGAAGAGGCTAGGGACCGGTTCGATCCATTTCTCGTCATCTCGCTCACGGCTCGGCCGGAGACCCTAGCGCAACGACTGGCGGTTCGTGGGCGGGAGAGTACCGACGTCATCGCGCGCCGGTTGGCTCGGCCTGCGCCGCCACCGCCGAAGGGTGTGACTCTGATCGAAGTCGCCAATGACGGGCCGCTCGAGGAGACGGTGGAACGGCTCCGCGCGATGCTCTACCCGGTGACGGCGTAGCGATGCAGGCAGCGAAACCCGCCGCCCTCCTGCTCGCCCAGAAGCGCGATCTCGTCGAGTTGGAACGGGCGCGGCAGGACCGGCTCGAAATGGGCAGAGAGGCGCGGATGGAGGTCGTCGATCTCGGCCGGCTCAAGCGGTCCGGTGAGGGTCATATGAAAGCGAAACTCTTCAGAAACATAAGGATAACCCCAGCGCGCCAGCACCGCCTCCTGCCGCGGCGAGAGGCCGGCGGCACGTCTGCGGTCCAGCTCCGCCTCAGTCGGCGGCGCGCGGAAGGCGTCGAGGTCCGAGACGATCCGGGCTGCCACGTCGCCGATTTCCGCGCCAGTGCCCGCTGGTGTGAGGGCCAGGAACCGACCCAAGCGTGTGACCTCCAGTCCCGACGCCGTCGCGACCGGCAGCACGGCGGCAAGCGCTCTGCAGGCCGCGTCGAGATCGGCCAGAGCATGGCCTTGCGCGAGCCGGAATGGCGGCTTCAGGGTGGCGTGGAAACCATAGCGACGGGGGCGATCCGTGACGGCTGTGATCACATCCCGGCTCACACTCTCCGGTCCGGCATGGGCAACAGGTGCCCCGCGGTCGAGATTCCAGCCGAGCCAAGCCGCGCCACGCTCCGCCAGAGCGCCGCTCGGCAGGTAATAGATTGCAAAACGGACGAAATCCGCCATGACCGCCCTGATGCCGCATCGCCGTGACGCCTCTGTGACAGAGCCCCTCGCCTTTGCCAATGCCCGGCTTGTGCTTCCGGAAGAGGTGGTCGTGGGGCATCTGATCGTCGCCGAGGGCCGGATTGCCGAGATCGGGACCGGTGCGGCGCCGTCCAGTGCTATCGATTGCGAGGGCAACTACCTGGCGCCCGGTCTGATCGAGCTTCACACCGACAATCTCGAACGCCATATCTCGCCGCGCCCGAAGGTCGACTGGCCCCATGAGGCCGCCATCGTCGCCCATGATGCGGAGTTGGCAAGCTGCGGGATTACAACGGTTTTCGATGCGATCCGGGTGGGTTCGATCCACTCGAATGCGCGCGCGGGCTATCGGAAGTACGCCCGCTCCTTGGCGACCGAGGTTCTGCAAATGCGGGCCAAGGGCGCGCTGCGGATCAGTCACCATCTGCATCTGAGGGCCGAGACCTGTTCCGAGACATTGCTTGAGGAACTGGCCGAGTTCGGGCCCGAGGACCGGGTCGGCTTGCTGAGCCTGATGGACCATACACCGGGTCAGCGGCAATTCGCGGATGTGTCGAAGTTCGAGGCTTACATTCGCGGCAAACACGGGCTCGATCAGGCGGGATTCGATGCCTATGTTTCTGATCTGAAAGATCTTTACGCCCGTGTGGGGGTGGAGCACGAGGCCGGTGCGGTGGCAGCGGCCAACCGGCTCGGCGCGACGCTGGCGAGCCATGATGACACCACCCTGGCCCATGTCGAGACTTCGGCGGGCTATGGGGTCCGGGTGGCGGAGTTTCCGACCACGGTCGAGGCGGCCCGGGCCTGCCATGAAGCCGAGATCACGGTGATCATGGGCGCACCGAACCTCGTGCGCGGCGGTTCCCATTCCGGCAATGTGGCGGCGGAAACCCTTGCGGATCAGGGACTTCTTGACATCCTGTCGAGCGATTACGTACCGGCGGCGCTGCTCTTCGGCGCGGTCATGTTGGGGGAGCGCTGGGGCGACATGGCGCGGGGCATTGCCACGGTGACCTCCACGCCGGCGGCGGCGGTGGGGCTGTCCGATCGCGGGCGGCTGGAGCCGGGGCTCCGGGCCGATCTGGTGCGGTTCCGGGTCGGCGATCACGTGCCGATCCCCCGGGGTGTCTGGGTCGAAGGGCGCCGGGTCGGCTGAATTATGTGATCACATCGGGGCCGCTCCGGCCCGTCCATCGGCTGATCTCTGCGATTTCGTCGGCGGCGCCGATCACCGGAGCGAGGGCGATCTGGGCGTCGAGCAGCAGGGAATCCGAATTGGTTTCAAGACGTTCGAGATATACGCGCAGGGTGGCCCCCTCGGTCCCGGTTCCCGAGAGCCGGAACACCGCGCGGGAACCACCGTCGAATGTGATCACAAGCCCCTGGTTCTTTGCGAGTGACCCGTCCACGGGGTCTTCGTAGTCGAACTGCTCGGCCTGCTTCACCGTCAGCCCCTCGAACACCTGGCCGGGCAGCGTGGTGAGTCTTTGCCTCAACCCGTCCATCAGCGCCGCCGCGCGTTCGGCCGGGACGTCTTCGTAGTCATGGCGGGAATAGTAGTTGCGGCCGAATTCGTGCCAATGGGCCTCCATCAGCTCGGCGACGGAAATCTCCTTTACCGCCAGGATGTTAAGCCACATGAGCACGGCCCAGAGACCGTCCTTTTCGCGCACATGGTCGCTTCCCGTCCCAGCGCTTTCTTCTCCGCAGAGAGTGGCGTGGCCGGCGTCCAGGAGCGTGCCGAAGAACTTCCAGCCCGTCGGTGTCGCGTGACAGGAGAGCCCCCGCGCCGCCGCCACCCGGTCCACCGCTCCGGAGGTGGGCATCGATCGGGCGACGCCGGCGAGACCCTTGGAGTAGCCGGGTGCGAGATGGGCCTGGGCGGCGATGAGCGCGAGGCTGTCCGAGGGGGAGACATAAAGCCCGCGCCCGACGATCATGTTGCGGTCGCCGTCGCCATCGGAGGCGGCACCGAAATCCGGCGCGTCGGGGCCCATCATCAGCTCCATAAGGTCCTTCGCCCAAACCGGATTCGGGTCCGGATGGCCGCCGCCGAAATCCGGGAGCGGGGTGCCATTCATCACGGTGCCGGACGCAGCGCCGAGGCGCTTCTCAAGGATTTCAAGTGCATAAGGCCCGGTCACCGCGTGCATCGCGTCAAACCGCATGGTGAAACCCGTTGCAAAGAGGGCGCGGATCGCCTCGAAATCGAACAGCTCCGCCATCAGCTCGGCATAACTTGCCACCGGGTCCACGACCTCGACTTGCAGCCCCCCGAGCGGCGTCATCCCGTCTGCCGACAGGTCCACATCCTGGCTTTCCAGAATGCGATAGCTGTCGATCTCCTGCGTCCGGGCATAGATCCGGTCGGTCACGCTTTCCGGCGCCGGGCCGCCGTTGGGCGTGTTGTATTTCAGGCCAAAATCCGCCTCCGGCCCCCCGGGATTGTGGCTTGCCGAGAGGATCAGCCCGCCATCGGTGCCCCGGCTGCGGATCAGATGCGAGGCGGCGGGCGTGGAGAGGATGCCGTCGCGCCCGACAATGGCCTTCGCGGCCCCGTTCCCGGCGGCCATGCGCAGGATCACCTGGATCGCGCGGTCGTTGAAATAGCGCCCGTCACCACCGATCACGAGCGACTTCCCCACCACCCCACCAATCCCGTCGAAGATGGATTGTACATAGTTTTCAAGGTAATGCGGGCCCATGAAGACCCGCGTCTTCTTGCGCAGACCGGAGGTGCCGGGCTTCTGCCCCTCAATCGGCTGGGTCGGGACGGTAATGAGTTCCATGCCTGTCTCCTCCGTCAGGCGGTTTCCAGGACCAGCGCGACGACGGCGTTGGCATGGACCTTCAGCGGCTTCAGGAGCGGCAGCGGCGCCGCGTCCGGATCGGCGGTGTCGAGATGCCGGACCCAGCGCCAGCCCTCGGCGGGCTCGGGCAGGGTCACGGTCAACGCCGGGCCCCGATTGAAGACGCAAGTGAGCGCGGTTTCAAGCCGGGCATATTCCGGCGTGCCCGAGGCAGTGCGCATCTCCGCGATCAGATAGGCGCGGGACGGGTCGGCCCAGTCGGCATTGGTCATCAGCCCGCCATCGGCGTTGCGCCAGAAGAGGTCCGGCACCCCGTCGACCAGCCGCTCCTGAGCGTGCAGGAACCGCTTCTGCCGCAGCACCGGATGAGCCCGGCGAAAGGCGATGATCTGCTGCACGAAGCGGTGGAACGGATCGTCCGCGCCGGCCCAGTCGACCCAGCCGATCTCATTGTCCTGACAATAGGCGTTGTTGTTCCCCGCCTGCGAGTTGCCGAACTCGTCGCCGGCGAGGATCATCGGCGTGCCTTGGGAAAACATCAGCGTCGCCAGCATGTTGCGCCGTCTCTGGGCGCGGGCGGCGGCGATCTTGGAATCCTCGGTCGGCCCCTCGACACCGAGATTGTCGGAGGCATTGGCGTCATGGCCGTCGCGATTGCCTTCGCCATTGGCCTCGTTGTGTTTCTCGTTGTAGCTGACCACATCCATCAGCGTGAAGCCGTCATGGCAGGTCACGAAATTGACCGAGGAGGTGGCCGGACGGCCGTCATGATCGAAGCGGAGCGCCGAGCCCGCGACCCGGGCCGAAAGCCGGCGCACAACGTCCCGGTCGCCGCGCCAAAAACGGCGGATCTGGTCGCGATACTTGTCGTTATGCTCGGCCCAGGGCGGTGGAAAGGCCCCGAGCTGATAGCCGCCGGGGCCCACATCCCAAGGCTCTGCAATCAGTTTCACCCGCGACAACACCGGGTCCTGTCGGATCGCCTGAAAGAACGGGGCGCGGCGGTTGAAACCCGTTTCAAGGCGCCCGAGGGAAGCCCCGAGATCGAACCGGAACCCGTCGATATGGAAGGTCTCGACCCAATAGCGCAAGGAATCCATGACCATCCGCAGGACCATCGGATGCTGGATGTTGAGCGAATTCCCGGTGCCGCTGTCGTTGATGTAGTGCCGCCTGTTCTCGGCGAGGCGGTAGTAGCTGAGATTGTCGAGCCCGCGAAAACTCAGCGTCGGCCCGAGCTGGTTGCCCTCGCCGGTGTGGTTGTAAACGACGTCAAGAAAGACCTCGATCCCGGCGGCATGAAACCGGGCGACCATGTGCTGGAATTCGGCGATATCGCCGGTGGCCATGTAGCGGGGCTCCGGCGCGAAGAAGCCGACGGATTGGTAGCCCCAGTAGTTCACCAGCCCGCGCTCGATCAGGTGGTGATCGTCAAGGAAGGTGTGGACCGGCATGAGCTGGATCGCAGTGATGCCGAGGTTCGTGAGGTGGTCGAGGATCGGGTCGGAGGCCAGCGCGAGATAGGTGCCGGGCTCGGTTAGGCCCCCGTGACCCATGGTCAGGCCCTTCACATGGGCCTCGTAGATGATGGTCTCGTCGAGGGACGTGGCGGGGGGCAGATCGTCACCCCAGGAAAACGCCGGGTCAGCGACGATCGAGCGCGGGACGTAAGGCGCGCTGTCCCGCGTGTCGAAGCTCAGATCAGCCTGTTTCGCTTTGATATCATAGCCGTAGACCGCAGGATGCCAGGTCACCTTGCCGGCGATCTGCTTGGCGTAAGGATCGAGGAGGAGCTTGTGCGGGTTGAACCGATGGCCTTCATCGGGCCGATAGGGACCGTGGGCGCGGTAGCCATAGGCCTGTCCCGGGCGCAGGCCCGGCACATATCCGTGCCAGACATGGCCGTCGCGTTCGGGCAGGGCGATGAGCAGGTCCTCGCGGCCGTCCTCATCGAAGAGGCAGAGTGTCATCTGCGTCGCGTGTTCGGAGAAGACGGCGAAGTTCACGCCGTCCCCATCGAAGCTCGCCCCCATCGGCCAGGGGCGGCCGGGACCCACCGGGATGTTACCGCTCATGGCGCGTTCATGAGCCGTTTCATGAGGTCTGCATAGGCCCGCGCCGAGGGTCCCCAGCCCACCGGCTGTGCCATGGCGTTTTTCTGCAACTGTGCCCATATGTCGGGCGATTGAAACAGGTTGCAGAGCCGGTCGAGGGCCAGGGCGAGGGCGTCCGCGGTGACGGGATGGAACTGGAGCCCGGTGGCGACGCCGCGGGCGAGGGCGGCGGGGGAGGCTGTGATCACAGTATCCGCGAGCCCACCGGTGAGCGCGACGACCGGGATCGTCCCGTAGCGCAGCCCGTAGAGCTGGGTGAGGCCGCAGGGCTCGAACCGCGACGGGATCAGGATCGCGTCACCGCCAGCAATGAGCTGATGGGCGAGCACCTCGTCATAGCCGATCCGCACCGCGACATTGAGGTCGGCGGCGGCCGCGTGAAAGGCCCGCTCCAGCGCCGGGTCGCCGGAACCGAGCAGGGCCAGTTGCCCGCCTCGGGATGTCAGTGCGGGCAGGGCGTCGAGCAGGAGGTCGAGCCCTTTCTGGTGCGACAGCCGGCTGACGACGACGCAGAGCGGCCCCTCGGCTTCCGGCAACCCCATGATCTTGCGGAGTTTTGCGCGGTTGCGCGCCTTGCCCTTCGCGGTCTTGTAGGCCTGGATATGCGGATCGGTCGCCGGGTTCCAGACGTCTTCGTCAATCCCGTTCAGGATGCCCGACAGGTCGGCCCGCCGGCTCTGTATCACACCATGGAGCCCGGCGCCGAATTCCTCGCGCAGAAGCTCGGCGGCATAGGTGGGCGAGACAGTGGAGATGTGGTCGGCCCAGACGAGGCCGGCCTTCAGCATCGAAATCTGCCCCCAGAACTCGAATCCGTCGCGGGTGAAATCGGTTTCACGAAGCTGGAGCGCGTCGAGCCGGTCCGGCGGGGCCAGACCCAGAAAGGCCATGTTGTGGATCGTCATCAGCACCGGCGTCGGGCGGTGGCGCAGGACCTTCAAGTAATAGGGGGTGAGCGCTGCCTGCCAGTCGTGGCAATGGATCAGATCGGGCTCCCATCCCGCCGCATGTTCGTCGCCCAGCATTGCCGCGGCGTAGGAGAGGGCCGCGAAGCGTTCCGCATTGTCGGGCCAATCGAGACCGCCCGGGGCCGAATAGGGGCCGCCCTCCCGGTCAAAAAGATGCGGGGCGTCAAGGAGATAGAGGTCGAGCCCCGCGACCTTTGCCTCGCGGAGCCGGGCCGGACCGCCGAAGAGGTCCTGCCATTTGTGGACCACCTTGCCTTTGGCCTTTGTGATCACATCCGGGTAGCCGGGCAGCAGCGTCCGCACGCCGACCCCCTCCGCCGCCAGCGCCTCGGGCAGGGCGCCGACCACGTCCGCGAGCCCGCCGGTCTTCACCAGCGGCGCACATTCCGAGGCGACCGACAGGACCTGCATCAGAGCGCGTCGGCGCGGGCGTCGAGCATCGGCTGGGTGATCAGCGTCACGCCCTTGTCGGTGACGCGGAACCACTTGGCGTCTTCGGCCGGGTCCTCACCGACGACGAGGCCCTCAGGGATCTCGACACCCCGGTCGATCACCACCCGCCTGAGTCGGGCGGAGCGGGCGATATAGACACTCGGCAGCACCACGGCATGGTCGAGCACGGAATAGGAATTGGTGTGCACATTGGTGAACAGCAGAGAGTTCCGTACTTCGGTGCCCGAGACGATGCAACCCCCTGTCACCATTGAGGAAATTGCGACCCCGCGCCGATCGCGTTCGTCATGGATGAACTTCGCCGGCGGGTTCGATTCCGAATAGGTCCAGATCGGCCAGGTGGCGTCCCAGAGGTCCAGTTCGGGCGTGAAATCGGTGAGGTCGATATTGGCCTGCCAGAACGCATCCACCGTGCCGACATCGCGCCAATAGGCCGGGGCGCCGGGATGCCGGACGCAGCTGTCGTCGAAGCGGTGGGCGATGGCTTTGCCCTTGGCGACGAGGTCCGGGATCAGGTCGTTGCCGAAGTCGTGCTCGGAATTCGGGTCGTCCTTGTCCGCCATCAGCAGGTCGCGCAGGAACGGCCAGGAGAAGACATAGATGCCCATCGAGGCGAGGGTCTTTTTCGGGTCGTCGGGCATCCCGGGCGGATCGGCGGGCTTTTCCAGGAAGGATGTGATCACACCCTTGTCGTTGGTGTCCATGACGCCGAAGGCACTGGCCTCCTCCCGCGGGACGGTGAGGCAGCCGACGGTGACATCGGCCGCGCGGTCGACATGTTCCCGCAGCATCACCTCGTAATCCATCTTATAGATGTGATCGCCGGCCAGAATGACAATGTAATCAATGTCATAGCTGTCGATGATGTCGATGTTCTGGGTCACCGCATCGGCGGTGCCGCGATACCAGTCCTGGCCGCCCATGCGCTGCGAGGCGGGCAGGATGTCGAGAAACTCGTTGCGCTCCGCACGAAAGAAGTTCCAGCCGCGCTGGCAATGCCGGATCAGGGAATGGGCCTTGTATTGCGTAGCCAGCGCCATCTTGCGGATGCCGGAGTTAAGCGCGTTCGACAGCGCGAAATCAATGATCCGGAGCTTGCCGCCGAAATAGACCGACGGCTTCACGCGCCGGTCGGTCAACTCCTTGAGCCGCGACCCGCGTCCCCCGGCGAGGACGAAGGCCATGGAGCGCTGGGTCAGGCGTCGTGTGTCTTGGGTCATGGGCCTCCCTCCGGGGATGTCATGTGGGTGTGAGCATGAGTGTGGCAAGCGACGGAACGGTGATGTCGATGGAGGCGGGCTGGCCGTGGGAGCCGCGCTCGCTCGCCGTCACCGCGCCGAAATTGCCCGTGTTTCCACCGCCATAGGCGGCGGCATCGGTGTTCAGGATTTCGCGCCAGTCGCCGTGGCGTGGCACGCCGAGAGTGATGCGGCGTTCAACAGGGGTGAAGTTGCAGATCACCAGGACGGGAGGGTCGGCCTCGGCGCCCTTGCGGAGGAAGGCGATGAGCGAGTCCTCGGCATTCTGTGCCTCGATCCACTCGAAGCCTTCGGGCTCGCAATCGCGCAGATGCAGGGCCGGTGTTTCGCGGTAGAGCCGATTGAGGTCGCGAATGAGTTGCTGGACACCGCGCTGCATCGGGCCCTGGAGCGCGTCCCAATCGATCTGCGTGTCGTGATGCCATTCATGGCCCTGACCGAACTCGGTTCCCATGAAGAGCAGTTTTTTGCCCGGATGCCCCCACATGAAGCCGTAATAGGTCCTCAGATTTGCAAATTTCGAACCTTCACCCCCCGGCATCTTCTCCAGCATCGATCCTTTGCCATGCACCACCTCGTCATGGCTGATCGGCAGGATGAAGTTCTCCGAGAACGCCCAGGAGAGCGTGTTGGTCAGCTCGTGATGGTGGTGTTTGCGGTGGATCGGGTCGCGGGAGATATAGGCGAGGGTGTCGTTCATCCAGCCCATGTTCCACTTATAGCCGAAGCCGAGCCCGCCAGCATCGACGGGCGCGGAGACCTGCGGGTAGGAGGTGCTTTCCTCGGCCACGGTCATGATACCGGGATGGCGGCCGTAAGCCTCGATGTTCATGCGTTGGAGGAAGTCGATCGCTTCGAGGTTCTCGCGCCCGCCATGGATGTTGGGGACCCAGGCGTCTTCAGGGCGGGAATAGTCGCGGTAGAGCATCGAGGCGACGGCATCCACGCGCAGCCCGTCGACATGGTATTCCTCCAGCCAATACAAGGCGTTGGCGATGAGGTAATTGGCAACCTCGCGACGGCCGTAATTGTAGATCAGGGTGTTCCAGTCGTGGTGAAACCCCTCGCGCGGATCCGCGTGTTCGTAAAGCGCGGTGCCGTCGAACCGGCCGAGCCCGTGGGGATCGGTGGGGAAATGTCCGGGCACCCAGTCGAGGATCAGGCCGAGGCCGGCCCTATGCGCCGCCTCCACCAGATCGCGGAACTCGTGCGGGGGGCCGAAGCGGATGGTGGGGGCGTAGAGGCCCACCGGCTGATAGCCCCAGGAGCCGTCGAAGGGGAATTCCGAGACGGGCAGCAACTCCAGATGCGTGAAACCCATTTCACAAGCATATTCAACAAGGTCCACCGCCGCCTCGCGATAGGAGAGCGGCCGCCCGCCCTCGTCGAAGCGGCGCCGCCAGGAGCCGAGATGGACCTCGTAGATCGAGATCGGCGCGTCGCGGCGGTTGCGCGCCTCCCGCGCCGCCATCCAGTCGGCGTCGTCCCAGCCATAGCCGGAAATGTCCCGCACGATGGAGGCGGTTTCCGGCGGATGCTGGGCACCGAAACCCACGGGATCGGCCTTCAAAGGCTGCACTTTGCCGTGCCGGTCGACGATCTCGTATTTATAGGCCGCGCCCTCGCCCACGCCGGGCAGAAAGATCTCCCAGACCCCGGTCCCGCCGCGCCGGCGCATCACATGGCGCCGCCCGTCCCAGTAATTGAAATCGCCGACGACGGAGACCCGGGCCGCATTCGGCGCCCAGACGGCGAAATGGGTGCCGGGGCTCCCCTCATGTGTGATCACATGCGCCCCCAGCGCTTCCCAGAGCCGCAGATGGGTGCCCTCGCCGACGAGATATTCGTCGAGATCGCCGATCACGGGCCCGTAGCGATAAGGATCGTCATAGTCCCAGATAGCGCCGTCGGCGCCGGTGCCGCGCAGGGAATATGTCTTTCCGCCCGGGACCTTACCGCAGAAGACCGGGCCGTCGATCCGGGGCAGGGGATGCGCTTTCGACCCGACCACGGCCGCCAGCGCCTCGGCCCCCGGATCGATCGCCGTGACCCAGATCGCGCGGCCGCGTTTCCGGGGTCCGAGGACCGCGAACGGGTCGGGATGACGCGCCTCGGCGAGCGCGCGGGCCTCCTCGACGCCGAGCGGTGGGGCGGGGTCTGGCATTCTTGGTCCCTCGGGCCTCCCTTTGGCCCAGAAGACCAAGCCCCGGCTAAAGGTGCAAGTCGGCAGGCAAAGCGCGCTCGATCACCCGGGCGGCGTTGGGGATATCGTTGCGCTCGGCCCGGGCGGTGGCGGCGGAGCGCGACAGACCTTGCGTCAGCCAGCGCTGGATCAGCCGCCCGCGCAGGTCGGCGAGCGGCACGTCGATCCGGGCGGAGAGGTCCCAAAGCTGCGGCAGACCGGACCAGGGCGGCTCGTCGAAGAGCAGGTAATTGCCTTCGAGGATCACCACAGCGGCGTCCGCGGGGACCACGCCGGCCCCGGCCACGGCGATGTCGCGGGAGCGGTCGAAAACCGGATAGACCACCTCGCCCCCGGCGCGCAGCCGCCGTGCGAGATAGACGAACCCGGCGGCATCGAAGCTCTCCGGCGCGCCCTTGCGTGACAACAGCCCCCGTGCCTCGAGCACCGCATTGTCGAGGTGGAAGCCGTCCATCGGGACGACGACGGTCGGCACTTTTTGAAGGTTCAGCCGCCGGCTCAGACCGTCGGCCAATGTCGATTTGCCCGCGCCCGGCGGCCCCGCCACGGCGACCAGCAAGCGGCGCGACGCGCCTTCGCGCAGGTCATGCACCCGCTCCGACAGCGCGTTCACCTGGGATGTGACGTCGATCATTGGCGGACTGCCTCGCGCGGGCTCTCTTTCGGGGCCGTTGAGTGCGCCATAACGCGATCCGAGGCGCCGCGCGACTGATTCGGATCCCGCGGTGCCCGTTTTCTGGCGGATCAGCCCCGTCCTCCGCGCGGCGTGGTGCTCCGCGGCATCAGCTTGACCGGAAAGGCAAAGCTTCGCGGCGGTTCCGACGGGTCGGCGATCCGTGTCTCCAGCCGCTCCACCGCCGCGCGCATCATCCGCAAGACCGGCACCCTGAGCGTCGAGAGGTTGAGCCCGCGCCATTGCGTCATCTCCAGATTGCCCATGCCGAGCAGGGCGATGTCGCCCGGCACGTCCTTGCCGGCGCGCAGCAATGCGATCATCGCGCCGAGGGCAAGCATGTCGGAGACGCAGAAATACGCCCGCGCCGGGTTGGTCCTGAGTTCGGACTGCATGCCGGAGAAGCCCGCCTCGAAGCTCTCCCCGTCACCGGGAAGATGGCGCAGGCCGATACCGTGCTGGTCGAGCACCGCGGCGAAGGCAGCAATCCGGTCATGGTGCAGGGCCTTCTCCCGCGGGCCGGTGATTAAGCCGATCTCCGGAGAGCCGAGCCCGGCGAGGCAGCGGCCGGCGATCTGCCCGACCTGCCTGTCGCTCACCCCGATGATGTCGATCTGCGGGCCCTGTTCCATCGGCTGGAAGCACTGGACGACGGGCATATCCTCGCCCTGCACGGCAACGGCAAAGGCGCTGTCGCGGCTCGTCGTCAGCAGCACGGCCCCGTCCGCGCCGTAACTCTTCAGCAGGCCGCGTATCGCGCCGGGCCCGTCGGCATCGGTGAGTTGGATCGGCAGTGCATGCAGGCTCGCGTCCTGCAGCGCGGCGGTCAGGATGCGCTGGGCCCGGTCCTGGAACGGGTCGGCACCGGCATCGGTGACGATTCCGATCAGCCGGGTCCGTCCGGTGGTACGCGCCGCGGCGAGGACGTTCGGCCTGTAGCCGAGTTCCTCTGCGGCGGCCTCGACCCGGCGCCGCATCTCTGCGGAGATCGGCGCGCCGGGAGTGAAGGCCCGGGAGACCGCGGACCGCGAGGCGCCCGCGCGTGCGGCGACATCTCCGAGGGTGACAGCCATATTGTGGGCTCCGATTCCAGTCATACAAAATGTAGACGTATGTGAAATGGGTTTCAACTCTCGAAATTCCAACCGAAATCGCCTAAATCTGACGCATTCGGCCGGCTTGCTGATGACGTCGCACCGCCGCGCCGGGTTAAGGGATGATGTATACCGGAGGTGGTGTCGGAACTGTCGCATTTTCGTGCTATGGTCGAACCGCAACAGGTCAGCAGGGGGGATTCATGTACTACGAGATGATCGGCTTTGTGCAGGAATCCGCAGGTGACGGGCCGTGCGAGGATTGCCTGCCGGACTTCGATCCGCGCACTGCGACTTTTTTCATCGATTTCGATGGCACCTTGGTCGAGATCGCCGAGCGGCCCGACGCCATCGATGTCCCCGACGATCTGCCGGCGATCCTCGCGGATCTCGACAATCTGACCGCCGGCCGGGTGGTGATCGTGACCGGACGGCCGGTTGATGCGGTCTGCGACTTCCTCGGCGGGTTCAAAGGTCCGGTGATCGGCTCCCATGGCGCCGAGGAGCGTGTCGGCGGCGCGCTTGCCGGGCATCCGCTCATCGGGTCCGAGGTTGTCCAGCGGCTCGGCGACATGACCGAAGCCTTCGCCGCCACTCATCCCGGGCTGATCTGCGAGCGCAAGCCGGCCAGCGCGGTGCTGCATTTCCGCACTGCGCCGGAGCATGAAGCGACGGCCTACCAGTTCCTCTCGATGCTCGAGGACAGCCATGAGGGATTCGAGCTGCACCATTCCAAGATGGCCTACGAGTTGCGCCCTTCGGACATCAGCAAGGACGCCTCGATGGCCCGGATCATGGCGCTCGACGGGTTCAGCGGCACGCGGCCGGTCTTTTTCGGCGACGATGTGACCGACGAACCGGCTTTCGCCTGGGTCAACGATCAGGACGGCGGGATATCGGTGAAGGTCGGGTCCGGCGACACCTCCGCGCGCTACCGCATGGAGACGCCCGCCGCCGCCCGCGCCAGCCTCAAGTCTCTGATAGAGGCGGCGCGAAAGGAGTGAATTCATGGCCGCCGAAGGCCGCCTGATCGTCGTCTCAAACCGAATTCCGACCGAAGCGACGCCCTCGGGCGGTCTGGTCGTTGCCCTGCATCAGGCGCTCACCGGCCGGGGCGGCGTCTGGATCGGCTCCTCCGGGGAGCTGGCCGAGGCACCGGGGCCTTTGCGCCGAATCGCCAGCGGCGCCTATGAACGGTTTGCCTTCGATCTGACCGAGGCCGAGCATGAGGGCTTCTATCTCGGCTATGCCAATTCCGTTCTGTGGCCGCTGTTTCACCGCCGCGCCGATCTGATCGACGTGCAGGAGGCAGAGCGGCAGGTCTATCTCGATGTCAACGACCGGGTCGCGGAGCTGATCGCCGGTATTCTGGAGCCCGGCGACATGGTCTGGATCCATGACTACCACTTCCTGCCGCTCGGCCAGGCGTTGCGCCGGCGCGGGGTCGGGAACCGGCTCGGCTTCTTCCTGCATATCCCGTTTCCGGCGCCCTCCGACGCGCCGGCGCTGCCGGATCGCCGGGTCTTGCCGGAATGGCTCGCGGGGTACGACCTCATCGGGCTCCAGGCCAGCCGGGACGTTCGCAACTGCATCGACCTGTACGGCAAGGAGCCGACCGCGGAGATCGGCAGCAACGGGCGGTTGCGGTTCGGCGACCGCCGGCTCGAGGTCGGCGCGTTTCCGATCGGCATCGATGTCGATGCGATCCGCGACGCCGCCGAGGCGACGGAGCCCGGTGCGCTGATGCTGGCCCCCGGGACCCGTCTTGCCCTCGGGGTCGACCGGCTCGACTATTCCAAGGGTCTGCCGCAGCGGTTCGATGCGTTCGGCAAGTATCTCGGCGCCCGGGAGCCGGGCGAGCTGCGCACCACGCTGTTGCAGATCGCCCCGCCCAGCCGTGAGGACGTGGAGGCCTACAAGGACATCCGGCACCAGCTCGAAAGCATGGCCGGCTCGGTGAATGGAGAGCATGCGGCGCTCGACTGGACCCCGATCCGCTATATCCGCCGGCAATTGCCGCGCGATGTGCTGGCCGGGCTCTACCGGCGGGCCGATCTGTGCCTGGTCACGCCGCTCGCCGATGGGATGAACCTCGTCGCAAAGGAGTATGTCGCCGCCCAGGACGGCGCCGATCCCGGCGTGCTGATCCTGTCGCATTTCGCCGGCGCGGCAGAACAGCTCGATGGAGCGGTGATGGTGAACCCCTACGATACCGAGCGCATGGCCAAGGCGATCCGCGATGGTCTGGCGATGAGCCTTGGCGACCGGCAGGCGCGGTATCTGTCGATGATGCAGACCCTGCGGGAGACCGACATCTACTGGTGGACCGACACGTTCCTCGACCGGCTGGCGCGGCGCCCGCTGGTGCGGGTCGCCTGACCGCGGGACGACCCGGCAGGCCGGTCCGGTCGGCGCGGAGACCGGCGCGGTCGCCCGAGGCCCGTTTGCTCTGCTATGATCGGAACAGACCCAAGCCCGAAGGCCGATGTGACCGATCCGACGGACATTCCTGCCCCGCCAGCGCCGGCACCGCGCGGGATACTCACGGTCGCGCGGCTTGTCTGGACCACAATGGGCGCGCGCCATGTCGGGCTGAATTCCGCGGCCGTTGCCTTCTATGCGATGTTCTCGCTGTTTCCGGCACTTGCGGCGCTGATTGCGGTCTTTGGCCTGGTGGCCGACCCGGTCGCCGTCGCCGCGCAACTCGACCTGATGGCGGATTTCGTGCCCGATGCGGCGTTCACGCTGATCTCCGAGCAGATCGACGCACTTCTGGCGGCCCGGGCCGATACTCTGGGCTGGGCTTCGGTGCTGGCGCTTGTGATCGCGCTCTGGGCGGCGCGGGCCGGGGTCGGAGCGCTGATGCAGGCGCTCAACGCCGTATTCGAGGTGCCGGCACGCGGCGGGATTGCCCACACATTTGTCGCCCTCGGGTTGACCCTCTCGCTGATCGGCCTCGGCATCGCAGCGTTGCTGATCGTCGTGGTGATGCCGGTGGTCCTGGCCTTTGTCCCGCTCGGGCCGCTTGCCGCGATCGCGCTTCAGGCAGGACGCTGGATCGTGGCGCTTGGCGTTCTGGTGCTCGCCTTGGGCCTGCTTTACCGCTTCGGTCCGAACCGGCGCGGCGCGCGGCTGCGCTGGATCACCCCCGGCGCCGTGGCCGCGATCCTGCTCTGGCTCGCCGCATCCCTGGGCTTTTCGATCTACCTGACCAATTTCGGCAATTACAATGAGGTCTATGGCTCCATCGGCGCCGTCGCCGCGCTGCTGATGTGGTTCTACATCAGCGCCTATCTGGTGCTCTTCGGCGCGGTCCTGAATGCGGTGCTCGCCAAGGCGCACAACCCATAGGCGAGGCTCATGTGGCGGAAATGCGGCGACGGACCGGGCTTGCATTCGGCGCCGCGAATTTCCCCCTAGATTCGGTGATTCGCAGCCGCTATCGATCCTCTCAATGATAACGCGCAGCACCGACCAGCATGTGCGCGCATGAGGCGGAGTAGTAGTTATGTCGGCGATTCAGTTCGTCGTCCGCGATGGTGCGGGCGACATTCAGCGCGGGTCCGTGGCCGGAGACGGCGCGTCTTCTTCCATCATCGTTGGGTCGGGGGCGGATATCTCGCTCAATCTCGACCAGAGCCAGATCGTTTCCTACGCGCGCCAGGGCCAGGCGCTGGAGATCACCCTGCTCGACGGGCGGGTCATCGTCATCGAGGGCTTCTTCGCGCCCGGCGGCGGGGCCGAGAACACCCTGCATATCTCGTCCAATGGCGGGATTGCCGAGGTCGCGCTGGCTGAGGGCAGCGACGGGGTCTATTTCGCGAGCTACACCGTCCCGGACACTTACGGCAAATGGGCGCCGGAAGACGATCTGGTCTTCCTGCGCCGCTCCGACATCATGCTGGCCGAGTCGGTGCCCGGTGACGACGATGTCGGCATGCTGGTGAACCCGCTGCTGGGCGGGATCGGCGGGATCGGCGGCGGGCTGGGCGCCCTCGGCGCGGCCGGGGCCGGGGCCGCGATCATCGGAGGGATCGGCGGTGGCGGCGGCGATGGCGATGGCGGCGGGAGTTCCGGGCCGTCCGTCGCGATCACCAGCGGGACCCAGTCCTCGGGTCATGTCGTCAATGCCGAGGATCACGCCGACGGCGTCACCATCGGCGGCACCGGGACGCCGGGCGCGACCGTCAGCGTCACTGTCGAGGGCGCCACCGAGGAGGTCGTGGTCGGCGACGATGGGACCTGGGAAGTCACCTTCGATCCCGGCGAGGTTCTGCCCGGCGAATACCAGACCGATGTCGGGGTGACGATCACCGATACCGATGGCCGGACCGCCTCGGTCAGCGATGTCCTGGTGATCGACACCGAAGCCGGGCTGGCCTTCGACGCCAGCACAGTCGAGGGCGACGGCGCGGTCAACGCGGTCGAGATCGCCGACGGCGTGGTGTTGACCGGCTGGGTCGAGGCCGGCTCCACGGTTAGCGTGGAGATCGAGGGCCAAGCCTATCAGGCCACCGTCACGGGCGAAACCTGGAGCCTCGAACTGCCTGCCGGGCAGTTGCAGAACGGCGAATACACCCTTGATGTCACGGTCAGTTCCATCGACGCCCATGGCAACACGGCGCAGGTGAGCGACAGTGTCATCATCGATACGGAGACCCATGTCGCCTTTTCCGGCACCCCGGTGGAGATCGACGGAGTGGTCAACGCCGCCGAGGCCGCCGATGGTGTCGTGCTGACCGGTTCTGCCGAGGCCGGGGCCAGCGTCGCGGTGACCTTCGCCGGCACCACGATCTCGACCACAGCCGACGACAGCGGCGCCTGGAGCGTGAACTTTCCCGCCGGCGCGATCCTTTCGGGCGAGTATACCGCCAGCGTCTCGGCGACGGCGACCGACGCCTACGGCAACACCGCGACCGCCAGCACCAGTTTCGAGGTCGACACCGAGCTTGACGTCACCCTCGATCCCGCGGCCGCGGCCGGGGCGGATCAGGTGCTGAACCATGTCGAACATGCCGATGGCCTGACGCTGACCGGTCAGACAGAGGCAGGCGCCGCAGTCGAGGTCGCCTTTGGCGGCCTGACCCGGCTCACGACCGCCGATGCCAATGGCACCTGGTCGGTGGACTTCAGCACCGCAGAAGTGCCCACCGGCGAAACCTCCGTTCCCGTCGCCGTCACAGCGACGGATGCGGCCGGCAATACGGCCAGTACCTCCGGCAGCGTCGAGATCGACACCTTTGTCAACGAATTGACATCCGCCGCGCTGGTGGAGGGTGACGATCAGGTCAATGCCGGCGAGGTCCTGGACGGCATCACGCTCACCGGCACCGTCGAGGCGGGCTCGACCGTCATGGTGACCTTCGAGGGGATAACCCGCGCGGCCAATGTCGATAGCGCCGGCAATTGGTCGGTGAGCTACGCGGCGAGCGAAATCCCGCCCGGAGAATATGAGACGACCGTCACCATCGCGGCGACCGACGCCGCCGGCAATACCGCCGAGCTGACCGACAGCTTCATCGTCGATACCGTCTCCCCGGAGGCGCCCGAGATCGAGAGCGTCACTCTGACCCAGGCCGGGATCGAGTATATCGGCACCGAGGTTTCCGACGATTTGACGATTTCACGGATCGACGGCGACGGCACCCTGACCGCGCTTCAGGATAGCGCCGATGGGGCCACGTTGCCCTGGGGCGAGATGCTCTTCCAGTTCGATCCGGCGGTCCCGGACGGCGCCAACCTGATCGTCACCGAAACCGATGGCGCGGGCAATGCCAGTTCCACGCTGCTCGCGCTCGAACAATCCGGGACCGAGGCGGTCAGCCTCGACGGCCTGTCACAGGTCGATCTCGGTGCCATCGATCTCGACTATGCGACCGATGCCGAATTGACGCTGACCGCCGAGGACCTCGTGGCGATGACCGGCGAAGACAAGACGCTGGCGGTCCATGGCGGCGCGGACGACAGGCTGTTCATGGATGCCGGCGCGCCCACGGGCAGCACGACGATCGGCGGCCGGACCTACGACATCTACACGCTGGGCGATGGCACGGTGCTGGTCAACGAGGACATCATCGTTTCGCCGATCGGCATCACCTGAGCATTCGGGCCGCGGCGTGCGACGGGCGCTGCGGACCGACCGAGAGTGGGTAACGGGCAGGGCAGGTTCTTGACGCATGGGGCACAGGGCAGGGGGGCCGTGGCGGGGCTGGTCGCCTGCCTCGCCTTGGCCGGGTGTTTCGGGTCGGGTGACGGGTTTGCGACCCGGGATGCCGGCGCGCTCCCCGATGTCGGGCCGGCCCCGGCGCTCGACGGCGAACTCACCGATGGCAGCCGGTCGGAGATCATCGACGCGCTTCTGGCCCGCCGGTCGGTCCTGGCTGAGGGGCCGCTCCGGGAGGTGGCCGGGGCCGTGCTCGCCGCCAATTCCCGCGCCGCCGAGGCCGAATTGCGCGCCGCGATGCTGCGCTCCGAGGCCGAGGAGAAGAACTGGCTGCCCACGCTCGGGCCTCAGGTCAGCCTGACCTCCATGGGGGATGCGGTGAGCCGCCTGGTGCTTGACGCGGTGCTCTTCGACCATGGCGGCAAGCGGGCGCAGCGGGCCTATGCCAGGGCGGATGTGGAGGTCGCCGCGGCGGCGCTTGCGGTAGACACAAACGACCGCGTGCTCACCGCCCTCGAACTCTACCTCGCCGCCGAGGCCGCCCGGTCCCGGGCCGCGGTGAACGCCGCCGCGCTCAGCCGGATGGAGCGGCTGGCCTATATCATGGAGGAACGGGTGGCGGCCGGGGTCAGCGACCGCGCCGACCTCGCACTCACCCGCCAGACGCTGAACGGGATGCAGAACGATCTGGCCTCCGACCGTGAGGCCGAGGCAGCGGCCCTGGCCGAATTGCAGGCGATGTCGGCGCGGCCGGTGGCCAACCTGCGCGGGATTTCGGACATCTCGACGCCCGACGCGCTCTCCGAGCCGCTCTCTGTCATGAAGGCCCGGGCCGAGGCGGAGCGTGCGGTGGCGGCGGCCCAGGCCGCGCGGGCCGGGCTCCTGCCGGGCGTGTCGGTCAGCGGCTCGACCGGGTCCGAGGGCGGTGCGGCGCAGCTCAATGTCGGCGGTGCCGGTCTGGGCCTCGGCACCCCGGCGCGGCTGCGCGCGACAGAGGCGGAGGAGGCCGCCGCCTCGGCCCGGACCGCCCAGGCGGTGGAGGAGGCGCGCCGCACGCTCGCCGCCCTTGACGCCGAGCTTGTCGCGGCGGAGCGGCAGGCGGCGGAGGCCCGGGTGCTGGCCGCCGAGGCGGCCGAGACCTTCGCCCATTTCGCGGCCCAGCAAGAGGCCGGGCGCCGCGCGGTGCCCGAGGTGGTGACAGTCTTCGAGACCAAGGTCCGGACCGAGCGCTCCGCGGTCTCCTCGGCCTATGAGGTGGCGGCGCTGCGGCTCCGGCGCGCGGCGCTCACCGGCAGCCTCGTCGATGGGGCGGAGATATGAGCGGGCCGGTGATTGCCTTCGATTTCGCCGCCACGAAAGGCCGGCGGCTGCGGCGGGTCGGCGCAGAACCTGCGGCCGGCGCCGCCGATCCCGCGCCGGTTCGGACCGCAGCGCGGTTCGGCGCGGGTCCGCGTGCGGCGGCCGACCTGGCGGCCGCCTACGCCGCCCTTCTGGGGGTCGAGACCGCAAGGGCCGACCTGCTCGATGCCCTCGCGACCGACGACGCCCGCACATCCGCCGCCTTGGCCACCGCCCTCTCCGACGCGGGTTTGGTGACGAAGGTGCTGCGCGGCCAAAGCCCTGAGTCCACCCTTTGGCCGGCCCTCGCCGAACTTCGGGACGGCACGCTGCTGCTGATCCTCGCTCAGTCCGGCGAGACCGTCACCGTCTACGACCCCGACCGGCCCGACAACCTCGCCGAACTCCCCCTCGGCGACCTCGGCCAGCGCCTCACCGGCACGATCCTGCGGGCCGACCTTCCCGTTGCCGAACTCAGCCGCCGCCACGCGACCAGGGCGAAGCCGCCGCACTGGTTCTGGGGTGAATTGGCGACCCAGCGCAGCCTCTTCGGCGAAATCGCCCTCGGCTCGCTCGTCGCCAACATGCTGGCCGTGGCCGTCGCGCTCTTCTCGCTTCAGGTCTACGACCGGGTCATTCCGCACCAATCCCTCGCCACGCTCTGGGTGCTGGCCATCGGCGCCGGGCTCGCGCTCCTCCTCGAAGCCGCGCTCCGGATCGCGCGCGCGCGGCTGATGGACGGGGCCGGGCGCAAGATCGAGATGAAGGTGCAGACGCTCCTGATGGACCGTGTGCTGGGCATGCGGCGCGGGGCGGAGGGGCGCACGCCCTCGTCTGTCTTCTCGGCGGTGCGCGAATTCGGCTCGGTGCGCGAATTCTTCACCGCCTCGACGCTCGGCACGCTCACCGATCTGCCCTTCGTGGTCCTCTTCCTCGCGCTGGTCGCCTCGATCGGCGGCCATGTCGTCTGGGTGCTCTTCGCCGGCGCGATCCTGATGGTCCTCCCCTCCTTCTTCCTGCAACGCCGGATGATGCGGCTGACGGAGGAGACGCAAGGCGCGGCCACCCGCTCCAACCAACTCCTCCACGAGGTCATCTACGAGGCCGATACGATCAAGGCCCAGCGCGGCGAAGACCGGTTCCGCCGCATCTGGTCGGAGGTCACGGCGCTCTCCTCCATCGCCACCTCCGAGCAGCGCAAGCTCGCCGCGACGCTCACCTTCTGGTCCCAGGGCGTGCAGCAGGCGACCTATGTGGCCGCGGTGGTGGCCGGCACCTTCCTCGTCTTCCGGGGTGAGTTCACCGTCGGCACGATCATCGCGGTGGGCATCCTGACCTCCCGCACGCTCGGGCCCCTGACCCAGCTCGCCGGGACCCTTGCGCGCTGGTCGAACGTCAAAGCGGCGCTGGAGGCCCTCGATACCGTTGCCGAGGCGCCGCAGGACATGGAGCCGGATCGCAGCTATCTCCGCCGCGAGATCATCAGGGGCGGGTTCGAGCTGCGCGAGATCGCCTATGCCTACGACCCGGAGGCCGGCCCAAGCCTCGACATCCCCGCGCTCAGCATTGCGGCCGGCCAGAAGGTGGCGGTCCTTGGCGCCAACGGGTCAGGCAAATCCACCCTGCTGAAGCTGCTCACCGGGCTCTACGCGCCGGGCAGGGGGCGGGTGCTGGTCGACGGGCTCGACATGGGCCAGATCATGCCGCGCGATCTGCGCCGGTCGATCGGTTACCTGAGCCAGGAGGTGCGGCTTTTCGCCGGCACTTTGCGCGACAACCTCAACATGACCGGGCTCGAGCGCGACGAGGACCGGCTCTACGCCGCGCTCGACTTCGCCGGGCTCGGGCCGGTGGTGCGCAAGCATCCCAAGGGGCTCGACCTGACCATCGCCGATGGCGGCGAGGGGCTTTCCATCGGGCAGCGGCAATCCATCGGCTGGGCGCGGCTCTGGCTCCAGGACCCGTCCGTGTGCCTGCTCGACGAGCCCACCGCGGCGCTCGACCAGACGCTTGAGGCGGCGATGGTAGATCGGCTCGCCACCTGGCTTGACGGGCGCACCGCGATCATCGCGACCCACCGGGTGCCGATCCTGTCGCTGACCGAGCGGACGCTGGTCCTGCAATCCGGGCGCCTTGTCGTCGACGGGCCGCGGGAAGAGGTGCTGGCGCATCTGCAAGCGAGAAGGGCCGCGTCATGACCACGGTGGACGCGACCCTCGACGACAGCGCCGGCCGGGCGCGGGCGGTGATCTGGCTCGTCGCGGCGACGGTGCTGGTCTTTCTCGTCTGGGCCCGCTTCGCCTGGATCGACGAGATCGTGCGGGCGCCGGGGGAGGTCGTGGCCTCGTCACGGCCCCAGATCGTGCAGAATCTCGAAGGCGGCATTCTCGCAGAACTGGCCGTGCAGGAGGGGGCGGTGGTGGCTCCGGGCGATGTGCTGGCCCGGCTGCGCGGCACTCAATTCGCCACCCGCGCTGCCGATCTGGAGGCTCAGGTCGTGGCCGCCGATATCCGCCGGCTCCGGCTCGAGGCGGAGATGGAGGGGCTCTTCGATTTTGCCGTGCCGCCGGACTACGAGGAGCGGGCGCCGGAGATCGCGGCCTCGGAACGCGCGCTGCTCAATGCCCGCCAGGCCGATTATGTGAGCAAGACCGACAGTGCCCGGCAGGTCGCGGCGGAGACCGAGCGGGAACTGGCGGTGCTCGAAGACCTGCTCGCCCGGGACATCGTGGCGCTGATCGAGGTCACCGGCGCTCGCAAGGCCCATACCGACGCGCAGAGCCGACTGAGCGAGATCGTGACCGGGGCCGAACTGGACCGGGCGCGGGACTATTCCGAGACATTGCAGGAGGTTGCGACGCTGCGTCAGGATTTGCGGCTGGCCCGCGACCAGCTCCAACGCACGGTGATCACCTCGCCGATGCGGGGCATCGTCAATGCGGTGGGCGTGAGCACCATCGGCGGCGTGATCCGCCCGGGCGAGGAGATTTTCGAGATCATCCCCCTCGATGATGCGTTGCAGGTCGAGGCGCGGGTGAAGCCGGCGGATATCGCCCATGTGGTGGCGGGCCAGCAGGCGACGATCAAGCTCTCGGCCTACGATTTCACCATCCACGGCACCCTGCCGGGGCGTGTGGTGCGGGTCTCGGCGGATACGTTCGAGGATGAGCGGCAGGCCCAGACGGAGCCGCATTATCGCGTGACCGTGGAGGTGGATTCGGAGGGGCTCACCGAACGTCAGGCGGGGATCGAGATTCGCCCGGGGATGCAGGCGACGGTGGAACTCCATACCGGCGCGAAGACCGTGCTGAGCTATCTGACGAAACCGCTCTACCGCTCACAGGAGGCGCTGCGGGAGCCTTGAGGCGTCGGAAGGCGCGTCGACGCGCCTTTCTTATGCGCCGTCGACGGCGCCGCGTCGACGCGGCGTTGGACGCGCTTGCGCAAGCGCGTGGCCACGGCCCGTCGACGGGCCGTGCCGGCACCAATGCCGAGCGGCGGCGTCCGGACGTGAGAGCCCCAGAGTATTCCGGCATAGTGGTGCGCACGGGGGGCTTCGATTATTCGTCGAGTAATCGCACTTTCGATCCCTCGACGAAGGATCGGATTCGTGGGGCTGCGACTTTTCTGGAGAGGGGGGCCTGCTCGCGACGGCGTGTCTACGCGGGCAGGGCCACCGCGCCGGGGGTCGTGAGCGCTTCGTCATCCGCGTCGTAGTCAAAATGATCCCGCGGATAGGCAGCGAGCTGCGGGAGGACCTCGCGCCAGTCCCGCCCTTCCGTTGCGCGCACCAGCCAGTCGAGGGCCGGGCCCACGGTCTCGGCATAAGTACCGGAGCCGGGGCGGGCGGAGGCGCAGACCAGGGGGCGTTCGGTGGACCAGGGCGTCATGCCCTGCTCTGGCGGCCATGGGCCGGGCGGCAGGCCGACCAGCGTGGCGGAGCGGCCGAGATGGGCCATGATCGTGCCGGCGATCTCGGCGACGTTCGGGGCGTCGGCATCGGTCACGTTCTCGATCGCCTGACCCTTGCGGACCAGCGCTTGGCCCACTGCTTCGGCGATGGCCCGGGTGGAGGTCGTCTGGAACCGGCTCTCTCCCATGAAGGCGAGGGGAATGCGATCCCGCCCGTCAAGCAGCCGCTTCACGATCCACCATTCGCGGGCATGGGAGCTCTCCGGTCCGTGGATCGCGCAGGGGCGCAGGATCGTCAGGGGGACATCCGCGCCATCGAGCAGCCGCTCTTCGAGGGCGACCTTGCGGGTCGAATAGGTCTCCGGCCCCGGCGCGGTGGTGGGGTGGTCCTCGGGGATCGGTACCGGGAAGTGCGGAAAGCCGGTCTCCACCGCCTCATCGAGGGTTCGGCCCTCGGCATCGCGATAGACGCTCGCGCTCGACACCACGACCAGATGGCCGATGCCGGACTGGTAGGCCAGGAGCTGCTCGGCATGGGAGGCATCGAAGGCCACGCAATCGAGGACCATGTCCGCGCCCGGCCCCAGCACGCGGCGCAGGTCATCCGGGTTCTCGCGGTCCGCTGAAACGTGCCGCCAGGGCCCGGTGGGCCCCTCCGCGCGGCGGCTGACCACGGTCACGTCGTGTCCGGCCTCCCCGAAGGCCCGGCCCACCGCCGAACCGATCTGCCCGGTGCCGCCGAGAATGACGAGCCGGGCCATGGGTCAGGCCGTCACCCGGCCCGTCGCACAGGCCCGCCCGTAGCAGGTGACCAGCACATGGTCCCAGCCGGTCCGGTAATTGCCGTGGAGCGCCGTCGCCGCCTCACCCAACCGCTCGAAGCCGCCATGGGTCAGCTCGACCCTCGTGCCGGTGCCCTCGGGCGCGAAGACCACGAGGAGGTCGGTCGCCTCCTCCTCGTCGCGGCCCACATGCCAGGCGACACCGAACCGCGCCCCGGGGGCCCAGTCGGTGATCCGGCCCCATGGGGCCTGGGTCCCATCGGGTTTGGTCTCGACGATCTGTCCGCCCTCGCGCGGCTCCACGGTCACCTCCCGCGGCAGGTCCCCGTCGCCGGCGGAGAGGGAATGGGTGTCCACCGGCCACCATTCACCCATCCGTTCGGTGAAGAGGCGGAACGCCTCTTCCGGCGGCAAAGGCACTGTCAGCGTCTTTCGGATCGGGTCCATGGGCCTAGTCCTTTCTCTTCTGCGCCTCTGCCTCGGCCGCGCGGGCAAAGGCGGCGAGCGCGTCGTCCCAGAGGTCATCGAGATAGCGGCGCAATTCGTCCACACCGCCGGGCGCCAGCCGATAATAGCGCCGCGTGCCCTTCGGCGTCACCTCCACCAGACCGGCATCGGTCAGCACCCTGAGATGCTGCGACACCGCCGGGCGGCTGACCGGCAGGGGGCCGGCAAGGGCCCCGACCGGCGACGGCCCCGCCCGCAGTGCCTCGACGATCGCGCGGCGGGTCGGATCGGCCAGCGCCTCGATCGCCGGGGCTATTGTAACTCCGTTAGCCATCACTTACCGTAAGCCATGACTGACGATTCGAGTCAAGCGGACCGGGCCCGCCCTTGAAGGCCCTTGAGGCCGTCACTAAGACTCCGTCAGCATTTGACCCTTAAGGACGTCCCCGTCCGACAATCCCGAGAGGCAGCACGAGCAATGCGCGATCCCGTCGAAACCTACATGAACCTCGTCCCCATGGTGGTCGAACAGACCAGCCGGGGGGAGCGGGCCTACGACATCTTCTCGCGCCTCCTGAAAGAGCGCATCGTCTTCGTCAGCGGCCCGGTTCACGACGGGATGAGCCAGCTCGTCGTCGCCCAGCTTCTGCATCTGGAGGCAGACAATCCGAAGAAAGAGATTTCGATGTATATCAACTCGCCGGGTGGCGTGGTGACGTCGGGGCTCTCGATCTACGACACGATGCAGTACATCAAACCGAAGGTCTCGACCCTTGTGATCGGCCAGGCGGCGTCCATGGGTTCTCTGCTTCTCACCGCCGGCGAGCCCGGCATGCGCCTCTCGCTGCCGAACAGCCGGATCATGGTCCATCAGCCCTCAGGCGGCTATCAGGGCCAGGCCACGGACATCATGATCCACGCCGAGGAAACGCTGAAGCTGAAGCGGCGGCTCAATGAAATCTACGTGAAGCATACCGGCCAGACGCTCAAGAAGGTCGAGGGCGCGCTGGAGCGGGACAACTTCATGTCGCCCGAAGAGGCCAAGGAATGGGGGCTGATCGACGAGATCGTCGAGAACCGGCCGAAGGGCGACGACAGCGAAAACTGACCCTCCGACCCCGCCCCGGGCGCGGCGTTTTTGACGTTGTGACCGGTTTGCCCCTGCCCTAGGGTAGCGGGAAGGGTCGGGGAACGACGACAGGCCGGGCACCAAGAGGTTCAGGTATGGCCAGCAATTCAGGCGGCGACAGCAAGAACACCCTCTATTGCAGCTTCTGCGGCAAGAGCCAGCATGAGGTGCGCAAGCTCATTGCGGGCCCGACGGTGTTCATCTGCGACGAATGCGTCGAGCTCTGCATGGACATCATCCGCGAGGAGACGAAGTCGGCCGGGCTGAAATCCTCCGACGGGGTGCCGACGCCGAAGGAAATCTGCGAGGTTCTCGACGATTATGTGATCGGGCAGGGGCACGCGAAGCGGGTGCTCTCGGTCGCGGTCCACAACCATTACAAGCGGCTGAACCATGCCTCGAAGACAGATATCGAACTGGCGAAGTCGAACATCCTGCTGATCGGGCCCACCGGCTGCGGCAAGACGCTGCTCGCCCAGACTCTGGCGCGCATCCTGGATGTGCCGTTCACCATGGCCGATGCCACGACCCTCACCGAGGCCGGCTATGTCGGTGAGGATGTCGAGAATATCATCCTCAAGCTGCTTCAGGCCAGCGAATACAATGTCGAACGGGCCCAGCGCGGCATCGTCTATATCGACGAGGTCGACAAGATCACCCGCAAGTCCGACAACCCCTCGATCACAAGGGATGTCTCGGGCGAGGGGGTGCAGCAGGCGCTCTTGAAGATCATGGAAGGCACCGTTGCTTCGGTACCGCCCCAGGGCGGGCGGAAACATCCGCAGCAGGAATTCCTGCAAGTGGACACCACGAACATCCTCTTCATCTGCGGCGGCGCCTTCGCGGGGCTCGACAAGATCATCTCCCAGCGCGGCAAGGGCTCGGCCATGGGCTTTGGCGCCGATGTGCGCGACGTGGATGAGCGCGGGGTGGGCGAGGTGTTCAGCGATCTCGAACCCGAGGATTTGCTGAAATTCGGCCTGATCCCGGAATTCGTTGGCCGTCTGCCGGTGATCGCGACGCTGGAGGACCTCGACGAGGATGCCCTCGTGACGATCCTGACCGAGCCGAAGAATGCGCTGGTGAAACAGTACCAGCGGCTCTTCGAGCTGGAGGATACCCGGCTGACCTTCACCGACGATGCACTGAAGGCCATCGCCAAGCGCGCTATCGAGCGCAAGACCGGCGCGCGCGGCCTGCGCTCGATCATGGAGGACATCCTGCTCGACACGATGTTCGACCTGCCGGGCATGGATGCGGTCAATGAGGTGGTGGTCAATGAAGAGGCCGTGGGCCCCGATGCCGCCCCGCTGATGATCTACGGCGAAGACCAGAAGGATGCAGTAAGCGCGGGCTGATCCCAGCGCCTTGCGGATGGGTCCGTCGCGCCGTAAGCCGGCCCCATGCGCCGCCTGATCTCCACTGGCTCTCCCTTCGAGCGCGACATTGGCTATTCCCGGGCCGTTCTCTGCGATGGCTGGGTTTTCGTTGCCGGGACGACGGGCTACGATTATGCCACGATGGAGATGCCCGCCTCCGTTGAAGATCAGTGCAGGAACGCACTCCAGACCATTGAAAACGCTTTGAAAGAGGCGGGGAGCGGTCTCGAGAATGTGGTCCGTGTCACCTACATTCTCCCCGACCCGGCGGACTGGCCCGCCTGCTGGCCGGTGACCCGGGCGGTCTTCGGCGACATCCGCCCCGCCTCCACGATGTTCTCCGCCGGGCTCCAGACGCCGGAGATGAAGATCGAGATTGAGGTCACCGCGCGGGTTCCCTGATCCCGGAAGCTCCTGGATCGTTGGATCCCAGACCAGATCGATACCGAGCGAGAGGGTTCAGCCGGTGCGGGACGGCCCGTCGACGGGCCGTGGGACGCGCTTGCGCAAGCGCGTCGGGCGCCGCGTCGACGCGGCGTGACCAAGCGCCGTCGACGGCGCTTCAGCAAGGCGCGTCGACGCGCCTTCCGCGTGGGCCCCACTGGACCTCACTCCGCTCCTCTGGCAAGACGGGCTAGCGAAGCGGAGCGGCACATGGCCCTAGGCACCTTCATCAAGCGCATCTTCACCTGGTGGAACGGCCAGACCTTCGGCACCCAGCTTTTTACTTGGCGCCGGGGCGAAAAGGTGGGCGAGGATGACGAGGGCAACGTCTATTACCGCAACGCCGATGACAGCAGACGTTGGGTGATCTTCAACGGCGAGTCAGAGGCGAGCCGGGTGAGCCCGGACTGGCATGGCTGGCTGCACCGGACCTGGGACGAGCCGCCGAGTGAGAAGCCGTTGCCAAGGCAGCCGTGGGAACGCGAGCACATGCCGAACCTGACCGGCACGGCAGAAGCCTACGCACCGGCCGGCTCGATCCGGCACCAGGACCCGGCCGACCGCCGCGACTACGAGGCCTGGACGCCCGAATAGGCGGGAGGACAAGCGCATGCGCGAACACCTGACCGAAGTGCTGGTGGGGGCGGCGGTGCTGGCCGTCGCCCTGGGCTTTCTGGTCTATACGACCCAGACCACCGGGGTGACGGGCGCTGCGACGGACCAGACGCTCACGGCCAGCTTCCGCTCCGCCGAAGGGGTCACGGTGGGCACCGATATCCGGCTCGCCGGGGTCAAGATCGGCACCGTCACCGGGCTCGACCTCAACACCGAGACCTACCGCGCCGATGTGACGCTCAGCCTCGCCGAGGACGTGCTGGTTCCCGATGACAGCGTGGTCGTGGTTGCCAGCGAGGGGCTCTTGGGGGGCACCTTCGTGGAGATCGTGCCGGGCGGGTCGTTCGAGTATTATGCGAATGGCGACCAGATCCTGAACACGCAAGGGGCGGTGAGCGTCATCGGTCTTCTGACCCAGTTCGTCAGCGGCGGGGAAAGTGCTGAATGACAAGGCTTTGCGCGGCATTCTTCGCGTTGCTTTTGGCGCTTCCAGCGGCGGCGCAGGAGGCCACCAACGGCTCCGCCGGCGTGGTCCGGGTGCTCGACAAGATCACCGGAAATGTGCGCGACCTTGAAATCCCCGCCGGTGACGCGACCCGGATCGGTCTCCTCGAAATCCGCCTGGCGGAATGCCGCTACCCGACCGGCAATCCCTCCGGCGACGCCTTCGCGCTCCTCACCGTGTTCTATCGCGGCATCGCCGACCCGGTGTTCCGGGGATGGATGGTGGCCTCGGCCCCGGCGCTCAATCCGATGGACCACCCGCGCTACGACGTCTGGGTCCTCCGCTGTAGCACCGCCTGAGCCGACGGGATCGGCCCCTGGGCATGGAAATCGGCGCGCCGGGCGAGGGCCGCGTCGAGTTCTTTGTGATAGGTGGCGCGGCTCACCTCCAGCGCGCCGAGGCTTGCCAGATGCGGCGTGATGAACTGCGTGTCGAAGAGCGTGAACCCCCCGATGCGGAGCCGGTCAACCAGCCAGGCCAGGGCGAGCTTCGACCCGTCCGTGATCCGGGAGAACATACTCTCGCCGAAGAAGGCCGCGCCGAGCGTCACGCCATAGACCCCTCCGACGAGCCGGTCCTCGACCCAGATTTCCATCGAATGGGCGTGCCCGGCATGGTGCAGCTCGGTGTAGAGCTCCGCGATCCTCTCGTTGATCCAGGTCTCTTCGCGATCCGCGCAGGCGGCGACGACCCCGGCGAAATCCCGGTCCGCCGCCACGGTGAACCCGCCGCGCCGCATCCGCCGGGCCAGTGACCGTGAAATGCGGAACCCGTCGAGCGGCAGCACCCCGCGCTGGCGCGGATCGACCCAGAAGATCTCCGCCTCCGCCCGTCCCTCGGCCATCGGAAAGATCCCCGCGGCATAGGCATTCAGCAGCAGTTCCGGGGTCATCCGCTGCGGCCGCATCGCCGGGCCTCAGCTCTCGTAGGCGCGGGCCAGCCAGGTTTCCAGCCAGTGGATGCTGTAATCGCCGGTCTGGATCGCCTCTTCGTGCATGAGGTCGCGGAAGAGCGGGATCGTCGTCTCCACCCCGTCGACGATCAGCTCGCCGAGCGCGCGGTTGAGCCGGGCCAGCGCCTCTGGCCGGTCGCGGCCATGGACGATGAGCTTGCCGATCAGGCTGTCGTAGTAGGGTGGGATCGCATAGCCGTCATAGAGCCCGCTATCCATCCGCACGCCGAGGCCCCCGGGAGCGTGGAACTGGGTGATCCGGCCGGGCGAGGGGGCGAAATCGGGCAGCCGCTCGGCATTGATGCGGACCTCGATGGCATGGCCATTGAGCGCCAGGTCGTCCTGGGTGAAGGAGAGCGGCTCTCCGGCGGCGACGCGGATCTGCTCGCGCACCAGGTCCTGGTCATAGACCGCCTCGGTCACCGGATGTTCGACCTGAAGCCGCGTGTTCATCTCGATGAAGTAGAAGGCGCCGTTTTCGTAGAGGAATTCGATGGTACCGGCGCCGATATAGTTGATCCGGGCGACGGCATCGGCGCAGATCTTGCCGATCCGGGCCCGTTCGTCGGCGGCGATGGCCGGGCCGGGCGCCTCCTCGAAGACCTTCTGGTGGCGGCGTTGCAGCGAACAGTCCCGTTCGCCCAGATGCACCGCGCGCCCCTTGCCGTCGCCGAAGACCTGCACCTCGATATGGCGCGGCGTGGTGAGGTATTTCTCGATATAGACCTCATCGTTGCCGAAGGCGGCCTTGGCCTCGGCCCGGGCGGTCTGGAAGGCGGTCTCGATCTTCTCCGCGCTCTCGGCGACCTTCATGCCGCGCCCGCCGCCGCCGGCAGTGGCCTTGATGATGACCGGATAGCCGATTTCGCCCGCGACGCTGCGGGCGGCGTCGAGATCGGGCACGCCGCCGTCCGAGCCCGGCACGCAAGGAACCCCGAGCGCCTTCATCGTGTCCTTGGCGGTGATCTTGTCGCCCATGATGCGGATATGCTCCGCCGTGGGGCCGATGAAGGTCAGCCCGTGATCCTCCACCACCTGGACGAATTGCGCGTTCTCGCTGAGGAAACCGTAGCCCGGGTGGATCGCTTGGGCGCCCGAGACTTCGCAGGCGGAGATGATCGCAGGGTAGCTGAGATAGCTCTGGGCGGCAGGGGGTGGGCCGATGCAGATCGCCTCGTCGGCCATGCGGACATGCATCGCGTCGGAATCGGCGGTGGAGTGCACGGCGACGCTGGCGATGCCCATCTCGCGGCAGGCGCGGACCACCCGGAGCGCGATCTCCCCGCGATTGGCGATGAGGATCTTGTCGAACATCGTCAGTCGATGATCATCAGCGGCGCGCCGTATTCCACCGGGCTGCCGTCTTCGACCAGAACCCGGCGCACGGTACCGGAGCGGGGCGCCGGAATCTGGTTCATCGTCTTCATCGCCTCGATGATCAGCAGGGTCTCGCCCTCGCCGACCTCGGAGCCGACTTTCACGAAGCTCGGCGCACCGGGTTCAGGCTGGAGATAGACGGTGCCGACCATGGGCGAGGTGACGGCGCCGGGATGGGCGGCGGGGTCGGGGCTGGCCTCGGTGGCGGGTGTCGGGTTCGCCGGGGCCGCTGCGGCCTGTGTCGGCGGGGCAGGGGCGGCGGGGGTCGTGGGGACCTGGATTTCGGCCACCGGCTGGGCCGGCTGGCGGGTCACGCGGACATTGAGGCTGCTGTCCTCGCCATAATCGCGTTTGACCTGCAATTCGGTCAGATCGTTCTCGCGCAGGAGTTCCGCCAGCGCGCGGATGAAGCTCACGTCGCTGTCATGGGGCGTCTTGTCGCTCATCGAAATCCTCGGCCCGTTGCCACCTCGCCGCCGGTGGGCGCGAGTTGCACGGCGCCGCCCCGGGGATTTCGGGGCTTATACGCGACCCCGCAGGCGGGGAAAAGCGGCTCGGGCCGAAAACGGCGCCGGCGGTCAGCGGACCGCATCCTCCGGCGCCTCGGCGGCCGGCGCGGGCGCGGGGGCAGGCTCCGGTTTCGCTTGCGGCGTGGGCTCGGCGGCCGGCCGGCCCTCTTCGCTCGGCAGCATGGCGACGCCGAAGGGTTTCAGCGTGCGCTGGCTTTCCGGCAGCGGCGCGCTTTCGGGCTTGGCCTCGGCGCGTGTCTGCGGCGTCAGCATGCCGGCGGAGATCGTCGCCTGCTGACTGAGGCTCGGCGGCATCGGCAGGGGAATGTCAGGGCGCGGGTCGCGCGTGGTCGCGACAGCATCGGCCGTGGGCCGCTGATCGGGGACGATCTGCGGCGCAGGCGACAGGCCCATGGGCGGTATCGTGTCCATCTCTGGCTCCGGTCTTCAGAGCCCCCAACCGATCGTTAATCTAAGGGCCGGTGGTAACCGGACCGTTAACGGCGACGGGTTTCTGCGGGGATGGTTAATGCGGGTTGAGGAGAGCGGCACGCGGTTCAACAAAAAAACGCTCCTGTCGCTGTGTCTCGCTGATCTCGGTTTTCTTCATGAGAGGACAGCTCCGCTCTTTCCCGCCCGGAATCAAGCCGAAGGCGCCGGGGTCGTCATTGATCGCGCCATCGGTCCGAGCGACCAATGACGACGACAGACCGTCCGGCGGGCTGGCGATATGGTGAAGCTGGGCGCAGAGTTCTGAGCAGGGGATGTGCTTGGCGGGCATTAATCGCGGTAGCTCAGCCGCTGGATCGCCATCCCCCGGTCTGTCGATGCCCGGCTTCCGATGCACCAGGACCACCTCCACGTCTTGGCGGCGTCCGGTGCATCGAAGCGGATGTCAGGCCACGTCAAATCGCCAGATACTGCTCGCGCAACTCCTCGTCGTCGAGCACATCCTGGGCCGAACCGTCATAGACCACCTTGCCGGTATCGAGGATCACCGACCGGTCGGCGAGCTTCAGCGCCGCGATGGCGTTCTGCTCGACGATGATCGTGGTGATGCCCTGATCGCGGATCACTTCGAGGGTCTTGGCGATCTCCTGAACGATGACCGGGGCAAGCCCCTCGTAAGGCTCGTCGAGGAGCAGGACCTTGATGTCGCGCGCCAACGCCCTTGCGATGGAGAGCATCTGCTGTTCGCCCCCCGACAGCGTCACCCCGTCCTGGGTGCGCCGTTCGCCGAGCCGCGGAAAGAGCTCGTAAAGCCGTTGCAGCGACCAGCCATGGGGCGGGGCGATCTGGGCGAGCTTGAGGTTTTCCTCCACCGTGAGGCCCGGAATGATCCGCCGGTCCTCGGGCACGAAACCGATGCCGAGGGAGGCGGCCTCGTAGCTCTTCTTTTCATGGAGCGGCTGATGGTCGAGCCAGATTTCGCCGTGCCGCAGTTCCGGGTCGTCGAGCCGGGCGATGGTGCGGAGCGTCGAGGTCTTGCCCGCGCCATTGCGGCCCAGAAGTGCCAGGATCTCGCCCTCATGGATGTTGAACGAGATATTCTGAACGATGTAGCTCTCGCCGTAATAGGCCTCGATCTCCCAGACGCTGAGGAAGGCCGGCGCGGTGGCGGCGTGGTTGGCATTGGGGTTGAAGTCGGGCTTGGCTTTCATCGGAGCGCTCCGTTGCCTCTGGGCGGGTCGAGAATTTTCGCGAAAATTCTGCCCCCGCCCTATACCTGCGCCTCGCCCAGATAGGCTTCGCGCACCTTTGGATTGCCGCGGATATTCTCCGGCGTGTCCTCCACGAGCGGAGAGCCCTGGGCCAGCACCGTGATCCGTTCGGCGAGAGAAAAGACCACATGCATATCGTGTTCGATGATGCACATGGTCAGCCCGCGCTTGTCGCGGATTTCCTTCAGAAGATCGATCGTGTTGTTGGTATCCGCCCGGGCCATTCCGGCGGTGGGCTCGTCGAGGAGCAGGAGGCGGGGCTGCTGGACAAGACACATCGCCATCTCGAGCCGTCGCTTGTCGCCGCGGGAGAGCGCCGAGGCCAGCATGGCGGACTTCTCCAGCATCCGGACGTCCTCAAGGATGTGCTCGGCCTGAGCCTTGATCTCCGGCTCCTGATCGACGCTCTCGATCGCATGCATTCGGAACGCCCCGTCGCGCTTGGCGAAACAAGGGATCAGGACGTTCTCCAGCACTGTGAGATCGGCGAAGATCTCCGGCGTCTGGAACACGCGGGAGATGCCCATCTGGTTGATCTCATGGGGTTTCCGCCCCAGCACCGACTGGCCGTCGAACATCACCGAACCCGAATCCGGGATCAGCTTGCCGACCAGGCAGTTGAGCAGCGTCGACTTGCCGGCGCCGTTGGGCCCGATGATCGCGTGGCAGGTCTGCTCGGCGACGCTGAGATTGACGTCGCCCAGGGCCTGGAGCCCGCCGAACCGCTTGTTCACGCCTTTGACTTCGAGAATGCCCATCTTGCGTCCCTCTATTCGGCCGGTTTCACGGGGTCGCCCTCGGCCGCGTCGCGCTTGCCGCGGCGGCGGAACAGACGGCCGAGGCGCTGGCCGCCCTCGACGAGGCCGCCGGGCAGGAAGATCACCACGAGCATGAACATGATCCCGAGCGTCAGGTGCCAACCCTTGCCCACGAAGGGGTAGATCATCGAGATCACCACATTCTCCAGCCCGTCCGGCAGGAAGGCGAACCAGCCTTCCAGGACGGTCCGGTTGATCGTCGAAAAGATGCTCTCGAAATACTTGATGACGCCGGCCCCGAGCACCGGCCCGATCAGGGTGCCGGCGCCGCCCAGGATGGTCATCAGCACGACCTCGCCGGAGGCGGTCCAGAGCATCCGCTCGGCGCCCGCGAGGGGATCCATCGCTACCATCAGCCCGCCGGCGAGCCCGGCATACATGCCCGAGATCACGAAGGCGGCGAGCGTGTAGGGCTTCGGGTTGAGCCCGGTATAGCTCATCCGCTGCTGGTTCGACTTCACCGCGCGGAGCATGATCCCGAAGGGCGAGCGGAAGAGCCGGATCGCGAGGTAGAAGGCCAGGATCATCGCCACCGCCGCGATGTAATAGCCCGCATTGAACGTGAAGACCCAGTTGCCGAGGGCCAGTTCGAGACTGTCCCGGGTCTCCAGCCCGAAGAGATGCGGCACCGGGATATTGCCCGCCTCGGTCACGCTCTCGCCGAGGATGCGCGGGTCGTTGAGGCGCAGTTGCAATCCGGTCTCCCCGCCGGTGATCGGGGTCAGGACGGAATAGGCGAGCGCGTAGCACATCTGCGCGAAGGCGAGCGTCAGGATCGAGAAGTAGATGCCGGAGCGCCTGAGCGACACATAGCCGATGATGAGGGACACCAGGGCGGCAACGAGGATCGAGACCAGGATTGCCGGAATGATGTTCATCGTCAGCAGCTTCATCATCCAGACCCCGGCATAGGAGCCGATGCCGATGAAGGCGGCGTGGCCGAAGCTCAGATAGCCGGTGAGCCCGAAGAGGATGTTGAACCCGATGGCAAAGATCGAGAAGATCACGAAGCGCTGCAGCAGGTCCGGGTAGCCGGCATTGAATTGCGCCAGCGCCGAGGTTTCCGGGAACGGGTTCAAAAGGAACGGCGCGAACATCGTCAGGCCGATCACGATGAGGAGCAACTGGAAGTCTTTGCGGGTGAGACCCAGCATGGCTTATTCCTCCATCACGCCCTTGCGGCCCATCAGGCCGCGCGGGCGGGTCAGCAGAATGATGATCGCGACGAGATAGATGACGATCTGGTTGAGCCCCGGCAGAAGGTCGAGCACCTGGGGCATGGAGGCGAAGCTCTCCAGGATGCCGAGGACGAAGCCCGCGAGCACCGCGCCCGGCAGGCTTCCCATGCCGCCGACGACGACCACGACGAAGCTCAGAACGAGGAAATTCATCCCCATATTGTAGTTGGGCGATATGATCGGCGTGTACATCACCCCCGCGAGCCCCGCGACGATGGCGGCGATGGCGAAGACGATCGTGAAGCGCCGGTCGATATTGATGCCGAGGATGCCCACCGTCTCGCGGTCCGCCATGCCGGCCCGGACCACCATGCCGAAGGTGGTGAATTGCAGGAAGGCGAAGACCGCGGCGACGATGAAGACGGTGAAGCCGAAATAGACCAGCCGCCAATAGGGGTAGAGGATGGTATTCGCGTCGAAGCCGAGCAGAAGCCCGAAATCGAACGAGCCGCGGAACGCCTCCGGCGCCGGGGTCGGGATCGGGTTGGCGCCGTAGAAATACTTGATGATCTCCTGAAGCACGATGGCGAGGCCGAAGGTCACCAGAATCTGGTCGGCATGGGGGCGCTTGTAGAAATGCTTGATGAGCCCGCGTTCCATGGCGAGCCCGATGAACCCCATGACCGGGATCGCAAGCAGGATGGCAAGCGGCACCGACCAGTCGATGATCGCGGCCCCCGTCGCCTCGCCGAACCATTCGTAGACGTAAGGCACCTCCCGCATCAGGGGGTTGCCGAGGAAATCGGTCTCGCCCGGCACCGCGACCTCGTGGCTGAGATTGAGGATGCGGTTCAGCGTGACCGCGCAGAAGGAGCCGAGCATGAAGAGCGCGCCATGGGCGAAATTGACCACGCCAAGGGTGCCGAAGATCAGCGTGAGGCCAAGCGCGATCAGCGCATAGGCCGAGCCCTTGTCGAGCCCGTTCAGGATCTGAAGGATGATTGCGTCCATCGTCGCGCCCGCCCCCTCGCGGTCTGTTCAGTCGTGCCGTCCCCCGCGCCTTTGGCGGGAGACGGCTGGATCCTGGCGGGGGCCGATTTTTCGCGAAAAATCGCGCCCCGCCCGAAGGTCAGGCTCCGGCGTTGCAGGCGCCAAGCTCGCCGCCCGCGAATTGCGGGTGATCGTGCGGGTAGGTGACCTGTTCGACCGGCGTGACCTCGATGATCTCCACGAGATCGAACTCGTTCTCCGGGTTCTCCTTGCCGCGCACCACCACGACATCCTTGAAGCACTGGTGGTCGTCGGCGCGGTAGAGCGTCGGGCCGTTGCCGAGCCCGTCGAATTCGAACCCTTCCAGGGCCTCGACCACGGCGCAGGGGTTGAAGCTCCCGGCGCGGTTCACCGCATCGGCGTAGAGCATCACCTGGCAATAGACCGTGTGCGCGGCCTGGGACGGCGGGAAGCCGTATTTCTCGCCGAAGGAGCGCACGAAGGCGTTGGTCCCGGTATATTTCGCGCCGAGCTGGTTTTCGAGTTTCCAGTCCCAGTTCTGCGAGCCGATGATCCCCTTGATGTTCGGGCCGGCGCCGCGGGCCATCAGTTCGGAATAGAGCGGCACGACGATCTGGAAATCCCGACCATTGGCCTGGGCCTCGCGCAGGCCGAACTGCACCGCGTTGGTCAGCGAGTTGACCATGTCGCCGCCGTAATGGACCAGGACCAGAGTGTCGGCGCCCGATTGCAGGACCGGGGTGATGTAGGACGAGAAATCGCCCGCGCCGACCGGGGTCAGCACCTTCTCGACGGTCTCCCAGCCCTTGGATTCGGTGGCTTCCTGCACCGCCTGTTCGGTGGTGTAGCCCCAGTTGTAGTCCGCCGTCAGGTAATAGGCCTTGCGGTCGGTGCCGTATTGATCGGCGAGGATCGGCGCGAGCGCCGCGCCCGACATGTAGGAGTTGAAGAAGTGGCGGAAGCCGTTGGCGCGGCGGTCCTTGCCGGTGGTGTCGTTGGCGTGCGTCAGACCGGCCATGAAGATGACCCCGGCATCCTGGCAGAGCGCCTGCACCGCCACGGCCGGACCGGAGGAGGAGCCGCCGGTGATCATCACCGCGCCGTCCTTTTCGATCATTGAGCGGGCCGAGGCGCGGGCGCGGTCGGTATTGGTCGCGGTGTCGCCGGTGACGAATTCCACCCGCTTGCCCATGATCCCGTTGCCCTCGAGCGTCTGGGACGAGAAGGTCTGCATCATGCCGCCGTCGCCGCCGCCATTGAGATGCTCGGCCACCAGTTCCAGCGCGCGGAGCTGGTCGGCGCCTTCATCGGCATAAGGCCCGGATTGTGGCACGTTGAAGCCCAGGGTGACGCTGTCGCCGGTGGGCTCGTTGGTGAAGGCCGCGGCGGGCGAGGTGAAGATCGTCGGCAGGGCGAGGCCCGCGCCGGTAACCGCGCCGGCCTTCAGAAGCCCGCGGCGCGAAAGAGTGCCTTTGGTCATGCTTGTCCTCCCTGTCATGACACCCGGACCCGATGCTGTAACGGGCCCGAGACGCTTTACAGCGCTGCGCAAGTATCGTCGCGGTTCTGAAAAGAACTCAACAAGTCCCGAAGACAGAAGGAAATTTTTGTAAAGACCTACACGCTGCATTGCCGTAATGTGTAAACAGCTTTTCGCGCAATCGCAGAAAGACACTGAAATGGCACGCACTTCCCGCCGCGCCGGGGGCGCCCGGCGCCCGGACCGAACCGATCACGAACCCGGTGGTGCCGCGGCGCCGCATATCGGCAGCCGGATTCGCGAGCGCCGGATGGATCGCGGCCTCCGCCAGGCCGATCTGGCGCGGGAGGCCGGCATCTCGCCTTCCTATCTCAACCTGATCGAGCACAATAAACGGCGGATCGGCGGCAAGCTCCTGAACGATATCGCCCGCGCGCTGGGGGTGGAGGCCCAGAGCCTCGCCGACGGTGCGGAATCGGCGCTGGTCGATGCGCTGGGCGCCGCCGCCGCGCGGCTGCCCGAGGCGCAGCCGGAGTTGGCCCGGGCCGAGGAGGTGGCGAGCCGGTTCCCCGGCTGGACCGGGCTCATCGCGGCGCAGGACCGCCGGATCGGGGCGCTGGAGGCGCGGCTCACCGCGCTGGCGGACCGAATGGCCCATGACCCGGCGCTGGCGGCCTCGCTCCACGAGGTGATCTCTTCGGTCACTGCGATCCGCTCCACCGCCGCGATCCTCGCCGGCGACGAGGGGCTCGACAGCGACTGGCGCCAGCGCTTTCACCGCAATCTCCACGGCGACAGCGAACGCTTGGCGGAGAGCAGCCAGGCCCTGGTCCGCTATCTCGAGGACGCCGATAGCGACCGCGCCGCGCCGCTCAGTGCGCAGGAGGAACTGGCGGCGTTTCTGAGCGCTGAGGGCTGGCACCTTCCGGCGCTGGAAGGGCCCGAGCCGGCGGCGCCGGAAACGGTCATCGAAAGGGCCAAATCCCTGCGCAGCCGGGCCGGGCGGGCACTCGCCGCCCGCTGGCTCGCGCGCTATCGGGAGGATGCGGCAGCGCTGCCCGTTGCGGCCCTTGAGGCCGCGTTGGGCAGCGCCCCCTCAGACCTCGCGGAACTCGCCACTGCCCTTGGGGCCGACCTGCCTCGGGTCCTGCGCCGCATCGCCTGCCTGCCGGAACGGCCGGGCACCGGCCCCTACGGTCTCGCGATCTGCGACGGCGCCGGGGCGGTGACGCTCCTGAAACCCGTTGCAGACTTCACACTGCCGTTCACCACCGGGGCCTGCCCGCTCTGGCCGCTCTTCGAGGCGCTGAGCCGCCCGGGCCAGCCGATCCGCGCGGAGGCGGAGCTTCCGGGCGTGCCGGGCGCGCGGTTTCTCTGCCACGCAGTCGCCCATGTCGCGCCGCCCGCCCGGTTCGGGGCGCCGCCGGTTCTGGAGGCGACGATGCTGGTCCAGCCCTGGTCCGGCGCCGCGATGGTCGAGACCCGGCCGGTCGGTCCGGGCTGCCACATCTGCCCGCGCACGGAATGCGCGGCCCGGCGCGAGCCCTCGCTGCTCTCCTGACCGCCGGTTTCCGCACAGCTTTGACAATCCGTCCGACGCGGCGCGATAAGGGGCAACAGCATCCATGGCCAGGGGAGGGGCGATGGAATGGCACGACGGGTCCTGCTCATTGAGGACGAGCCCAACATCATCGAGGCGATCAGCTTCATCCTGAGCCGCGACGGCTGGACCGTGCATATCCACGAGGATGGCGAGACCGCGCTCGACAAGGTCCGCGCCAGCCTGCCGGATATGGTGATCCTCGACGTCATGCTGCCGGGCAAGAGCGGCTTTGATATCCTGCGCGAACTCAGGGCCGATCCGGAGATGGCGGAGCTGCCGGTAATGATGCTGACCGCCCGCGGCCAGACCAAGGACCGCGATCTGGCCGAACGGCTCGGGGTCAGCCATTTCATGACGAAGCCGTTCTCCAATGCCGAGGTGCTCGACCATGTCCGGGCGCTGGCCGGCCCGACGGGCCCCTGATGCGCCCGCCCGCGCCGCGCCCGGTCTTTCTCGCCCGCGCCTCTTACCGGCAGCGGCGGCTCCGGGATGCCGCCCGGGTGCTGCCGGTCCTGGGCGCGATCCTCTTCATCCTGCCGGTGCTCTGGCCCATCGGCGGGCCGGAAGGGCAGACCACCTCCGCGGCGCTGATCTACATTTTCGGGACCTGGACCGCGCTCATTTGCCTGGCCGCCCTAATCTCCCGCCTGATGCGCTTCGATCCCGAGGGCGAGACCACGGATATGCCCTTCGAGCCCCCCGCCGATCCGCCACTGTCGGAGCGCGAGGGCTAGGCCCATGGGGTTCAACGTCCTCATCGCCGTCTCGCTGGCCTATGTGGCCTTCCTGTTCCTGGTCGCCTGGGCGGCGGAGCGGCGGGCGGCGCGGGGGCGCGACGGTTGGCTGCGGTCGCCCTGGATCTACACGCTCTCGCTCTCGATCTACTGCACCGCCTGGACGTTCTACGGCGCGGTCGGCTACGCGGCGCGGTCGGGGCTCGAATTCGTCACCATCTATCTCGGGCCCACTCTGGTGATGATTGGCTGGTGGTGGGTCCTGCGCCGGATGGTGCGGATCGGTCGGGCCCAGCGGATCACCTCGATCGCCGACCTGATCTCGTCCCGCTTCGGCAAATCCACCACGCTCGGCGTCCTCGTCACGCTTCTCGCCGTGATCGGCACCACGCCCTATATCGCGCTCCAGCTCAATTCGGTGACGCTCTCCGTCGCGGTCTTCGCGGAAGGCTGGGGCGAAGAGGAACTGCGCGCCGCGGGGTTCTGGACCGCCGCCGGACTCGCCGTCTTTACGATTCTGTTCGGCACCCGCAATCTCGACGTGAACGAGCGTCACCACGGCATCGTCATGGCGGTGGCTGTGGAGGCCGTGGTGAAGCTCGGGGCGCTGATCGCGGTGGGCGTCTTCGTGGTCTGGGGCATCGCCGGCGGCGTCGGGGCCACGCTCGACCGGATCGACGCCTCGGACATCGCCATGTGGGAGCAGCCCGGCGGGCGCTGGATCGCGATCACCTTCCTCGCCGGGGCCGCGATCCTCTGCCTGCCGCGGATGTTCCAGGTCATGGTGGTCGAGAATGCCGATGAGCGGCACCTGGCCACGGCAAGCTGGGCCTTCCCGCTGTTCCTGCTGCTGATGAGCCTCTTCGTCGTGCCCATCGCCGTTGTCGGGCTCGATTTGATGCCGGCCGGATCGAACCCCGACCTCTTCGTGCTGACTCTGCCCCTGGCGCAGGGTCGCGACGGGCTGGCGCTTCTGTCCTTCCTCGGCGGGTTCTCCTCGGCCACCTCGATGGTGATCGTCGCCACCATCGCGCTGGCCACCATGGTCTCGAACCATATCGTCGCGCCGATCTGGCTGAGTTCGACACGGCAGGGGGCGCTGGTCTCGGGCGATGTGCGTCAGGTGATCCTGATGGCGCGGCGGCTCTCGATCCTGGGTGTGCTGGCGCTGGGCTACGTCTATTACCGCTTCGCCGCCGGCGGCGCGGCACTAGCAGCGATGGGGATCATCGCCTTTGTCGGCGTGGCGCAGATCCTGCCGGCGATGCTGGCGGGGATGTTCTGGCGCGGGGCGACTCGGATCGGCGCCGGGCTCGGGCTGGCGGTCGGCTTCGCGGTCTGGCTCTGGTCGCTCTTCCTGCCGTCCTTCGGCGCCGGGGCGGTGATCCCGGTGGCGGTGATGGAGGCCGGACCCTGGGGCATCGGCTGGCTCCGGCCCCAGGCGCTCTTCGGCATTGCCGGGCTCGATCCGGTGGTCCATGCGGCGCTGTGGTCGATGATCCTCAATGCCGGTCTCGTTTTCCTGGGCTCCGCGCTCAGCTTCCCCAAGCCCCTGGAGCGGCTTCAGGGCGTACAGTTCGTCAACGTCTTCGAGAATTCCGCCGCGCCGCAGACCTGGGCCCGGTCGGCGGTGCGCGCCGAGGACCTGCTGATCATGATCCAGCGCATCATCGGTCCGCGCGAGGCGCAGATGCTCTTCGCGCAGGAGGCGGCGCGTCAAGGCAAGCAGGGATATGTGCCTGATGTCACGGCGGATTTCATCGTGCGGCTGGAGCGGGAGCTGTCCGGTTCCGTAGGCGCCGCCACGGCCCATGCGATGATCGGCCAGATGACCGAGGGGGCCAATGTTTCGGTCGAGGACCTGATCGCGGTGGCCGACGAGACCGCGCAGATCATGGAGACCTCGGCGCGGCTCGAAGCGAAGAGCCGCGAGCAGGAACGCACCGCCCAGGCGCTCCGCGAGGCCAATGAGAAGCTGACCGCGCTCTCGATCCAGAAGGACGCCTTCCTGAGCCAGATCAGCCACGAACTCCGCACCCCAATGACCTCGATCCGGTCCTTCTCGGAGCTTCTGCGCGAGAGCGATATGGATCGCGACGAGCAGCGCCGCTTTGCCGGGATCGTCCATGACGAAACGGTGCGGCTGACGCGGCTGCTCGACGACCTGCTGGACCTTTCCGTGCTGGAAAACGGCCAGGTGACGCTGAACCGGGCCGAAGGGCGGCTCTCGGATCTGATCGACCGGGCGGTGTCGGCCTCCGGCGCCGGGGAGGACGGGCTCACGATCCGCCGCGACCGGGCCCGGGAGGAGGGCATCCTGCTCGACACCGATCTCGACCGGCTCAGCCAGGTCTTCATCAACCTGATCAGCAATGCGCGGAAGTACTGCGCGGCCGAGGCGCCGGAGCTTACCATCGCGGTGTCCCAGGAGGCGGGCCGCCCGGTTGTGGATTTCATCGATAACGGGGCGGGGATCGCGCCGGCGAGCCAGCAGATGATCTTCGAGAAGTTCTCTCGGCTGGGCGATCCGGGCAAGGCCGGCGGGGCGGGGCTCGGCCTCGCGATCTGCCGCGAGATCATGGACCGGCTCGGCGGCGGCATCCACTATCTCGACGGGCAGGGCGGGACGGCGTTCCGGGTGGTCCTGCCGGGGCCCCAGGCTTTGGCCGCGCAGTAGACGGCTGGCGCGGCCCTTCCGCTAGGACATCGATGTTGGGGCTTCGTTGCCGTTTGCCCGAGTCGCCGGTCGGTTAGACGACGTCCGTTCTGTTTCCCAGCCCGAATAGCGCCGAAGGCGCCGGGCATCGACAGACCGTCCGGGCGGGCTGGCGATTGGGTTATCGTGAGCGCGGAGCTTAGAGCGGGGGAGGTGCTTGGCTGGCATAAATCGCAGGAGCTCAGCCGCCGGATCGCCAGCCCCCGGTCTGTCGATGCCCGGCGCTCGTCCCTCGCGGTCATCCGGGCGTGGATGCAGGGTATATCGGCTGGATATCGTCCCGCGCCCTTAGCCTCCCGGTAACCATCGGCAGGCTAGGGTGCGGCGCGATGGAGGGATCGGGCGACGGGTTATGACGGGCGCGGCTGGGCAAAGTGTGATCGAACGGATGGCGCGGCCGGCGCCGGAGGCCGAACCGGCGGAAACGCCGGCGCGGACCTTTCGGCTGGCCATCGCCCGTGCGGCGATGGAGGCGGCGGGGCTGCCGCTGACTGTGCTCGGTGTGGCCGATGAGGTCATGGCGCTCGACGACATGCTGGCCGGGCTCAGTGAGGGCGAGATGCTGGTGGCCTTGGGCGGACCGGGCGGTGCGCTGGGCCTCGCCGCGATCGATCCCGAACTGCGCGCCGCGCTGATCGAACGCCAGACCATGGGCTGCCTGTCCCCCGACGCCCCGGAGCCGCGCCCGGCGACCGCCGCCGATGCCGCCCTCTCGGTGCCGCTGATCGCGGCCTTCCTCGCTGATCTGGCAGGCTCTGCCGGCGGTGGGATTGGCGCCTGGATCGGCTCCGCCCGGGTCGGACGGCGCTTCGGCGGGGCGACGGAGGCGGCCCTTACCCTGCCGGACGGCGCCTATCGCCTGGTGCGGCTGACGGTCGATTTCGGGGTCGGGGAGCGGCAGGGGGCCCTGGCCCTGGCTCTGCCGCCGGTTGTCGAAGGCACTGCGGATGCCGCCCCGGCTGGGACCCGACCGGACAGGTTCGGCGCCACGCTTCTCGACGCGCCGGTTGCGCTGACGGCGGTGCTGCACCGGCTGTATCGGACGCTCTCGGAGGTCGAGGCGTTTGAGGTCGGTCAGGTTCTTCCTCTGCCCGGCGTGACCGTCTCCGACCTGCGGCTCGAAGCAGTGGATGGCAGTCTTGCCGCGCGGGGGCGATTGGGGCAGTCGACGGGCCTGCGCGCCGTGCGGATCGAGGTCCCGCCGCAGCGCGAGATGACGGAGGTCTCGGTCGGAGGCCCGGGGCCGGAGGCCGGTCCCGAGGCGCCCGATACCCCGCCCGCCTTGCCAGACATGCCGGCCGAGACCGGCGCAGATGAGGCGGCGGAGCCGGCCGAGGGTTAGGCCGCCCGCTCGGCGGCCTGTTCCTCGGCCCGCTGCCGGAGGGCCGCGTTCTTCGAGATCAGCGAAGCGGTGATCACACCGACCGTGACGATCCCGATCATGATGGTGGAGAGCGCGTTGATCTCCGGACTGACCCCGAGCCGAACGGACGAGAAGATGCGGATCGGCAGGGTCGTGGCGGCTGGGCCGGCGGTGAAGGACGCGATGACAAGGTCGTCGAGCGACAGCGTGAAGGCCAGGAGCCAGCCGGAGATCACGGCCGGCGCGATGATCGGCAGGGTGACGAGGCGAAACGCCTCCCAGGGCGTGCAGCCGAGGTCGAGCGCGGCCTCTTCCAGCGACCGGTCGAAGGCCACGAGGCGGGAGGAGACCACGACGGAGACGTAGCACATCGAGAAGGTAGTATGGGCGAGGATGATGGTCAGCACCCCGCGGTCGAGCCCGATCCCGATGAAGAGGAGCAGGAGCGAGAGGCCGGTGATCACCTCGGGCATCACAAGCGGCGCGTAGATCATGCCGGAGAAGAGCGTCCGGCCGGAGAAGCGGCCGGCGCGCACCAGCACATAGGCCGCCATCGTGCCCAGCACCGTGGCAAAGGTCGAGGAGACGACCGCGACCTGCAACGTCACCCAGGCCGCGTCGAGGAAGAGCTCGTTCTGCAGGAGCTCACCGTACCACTTGGTCGAGAACCCGGCCCAGACGGTGACGAGGCGGCTTTCGTTGAAGCTGTAGACGATCAGGATGATCATCGGCAGGTAGAGGAAGGCGAAGCCGAGCGTGAGGGCGGTCGTGTTGAACCAGGAGAACCGCCTCATTTGGCGCGCTCCGCCGGCGCCGATTTCTCACAAGAGAAATCGTCGACGAAGTCTCGATGAGACTTCGGCCCCCTCATCCCTCCGCCTCGCGCTGCCGCTGTTCGTTGCGCTGAAAGAGAACGATGGGCACGATCAGGATCAACAGAAGCACCACCGCCACCGCGCTCGCCACCGGCCAGTCGCGGTTCGAGAAGAACTCCTCCCAGAGCACCTTGCCGATCATCAGCGTCTCCGACCCGCCCAGGAGCGACGGGATCACGAATTCCCCCAACGCGGGGATGAAGACCAGGAAACAGCCTGCGATGATCCCGGCTTTCGAGAGCGGTACCGTCACCAGCCAGAACGCCGAGAGGCGGGAACAGCCCAGGTCTTCGGCGGCCTCCAGCAGGCTGTCGTCGAGCTTTTCCAGCGCCGCGTAGATCGGCAGGATCATGAACGGCAGGTAGGTGTAGACGATGCCGATATAGACCGCGACGTTGGTGTTGAGGATCGTCAGCGGCTCCGAGATCACGCCGATGCCGAGCAGAAACTGGTTCAGGTAGCCCTCGGTGGAGAGGATGCCGATCCAGGAATAGACCCGGATCAGAAAGCTGGTCCAGAACGGCAGGATGACGAGCATCAGGAGCGTCGGGCGCCATTCCGGCGCGGCGCGGGCCATGGCATAGGCGATCGGATAGCCGACAAGGAGCGCCAGCAGGGTGGAAAGGGCGGCGATCTGGAGCGAGGAGAGATAGGCTTTCCAGTAGAGATCGTCCTCGGTCAGGAAGACGAAATTCTCGAAATCGAGCTGCGAGAGGAACTCGGTGAAGCCCGCCCAGCCCTCGCGCCAGTCGAGGGTCGGGGTATAGGGTGGGATCGCCAGTTCCGGGTCGCTGAGCGAGATTTTCAGGACGATCAGGAACGGGATCAGGAAGAGCGCCAGCAGCCACAGATAGGGCACCGCGATGAGGAGGCGGCGGCCCATCTCTCAGCGCTCCAAAGCCACGCCGGCGGTTTCGGTCCAGCTCAGCCAGACCTCATCCTCCCAGGTGAAGCTGCGCCGCGCGATGCGTCTCGTATTCGCGGCCTGGGCCTTGAGCACGAGGCCCCCGGGCAGTTCCACGTGATAGGTGGAGATGTTGCCGAGATAGGCGATGTCGAGGATGCGGCCGCGGGCCCGGTTGTCGGCCTCGGCGGGTTCCTCGGCGCTGATCGTCAGCTTCTCGGGCCGGATCGCCAGATGGCAGGTCTGGCCGGCCGAAAAGCTCTTCGATGTCTTGCAGCGCAGCGGACGCTCGCCCTCGGCCCAGTCGAGCAGGAGCGCGTCGCCCTCGGGCCGGGCCCTGCCTTCGATCAGGTTCACGTCGCCGATGAAGTCCGCCACGTAAACCGATGACGGGTCTTCATAAATCGCGTCCGGCGTGGCGACCTGGATGATCCTGCCTTCGTCCATCACCGCGACGCGGGAGGCCACGGTCATCGCCTCTTCCTGATCGTGGGTCACGATGACGAAGGTGGTGCCGGTCTTCTCCTGGATATCCATCAGCTCGAACTGGGTCTCCTGGCGTAGCTTCTTGTCGAGCGCGCCGAGGGGCTCGTCGAGCAGGAGCAGCTTCGGGGCCTTCGCGAGGCTGCGGGCCAGGGCCACGCGCTGGCGCTGACCGCCGGAAATCTGGTGCGGCTTGCGTTTGGCGAAGCGTTCGAGCCGGGTGAGCCGCAGCATCTCGTCCACCCGCGCGTCGATCTCGCTCTTCGCCATCCCCTCCCGTTTCAGTCCGAAGGCGATGTTCTCCCAAACGCTCAAATGCGGGAAGAGCGCGTAAGACTGAAACATCATGTTGACCGCGCGCTTGTTGGGTGGGATCGGCGAGATGTCCTGCCCGGCCAGCAGGATCGTGCCCTCGGTCGGCGTCTCGAACCCCGCGAGCATCCGCATCAGCGTGGTCTTGCCGCAGCCCGACGGGCCGAGGAGGGCGTAGAATTCGCGTTCGAAAATGTCGATGGTCAGGTCGTCGATGGCGGTGAAGTCGCCGAACCGCTTGGTAACATTCTCGAACCGGATCAGGGGGCTGGCCGTAGGATCGTTCCACGGCTCGAAGATGCCGCCATGGGGCATCGGCCGCGCTTCGGCACTGTCCGCCATCATGATGTCCCCCGAATGGCGGACGCCCGGACCTTAGCCCGGGCGTCCCGTGTCTCGCGCGCTTAGGTGCCCGACTTGATCTTGGTCCAGAGCCGCGTCACCGCGCGCTGGGTGCGCGACGGGTAGGGCGTCGTGGTGTAGAGGTTGGCCAGCGTCGCCTCATCCGGGTAGATCGCCGGATCGCCGATCACGTCCTCGAGCAGGAGCGGCTTCGACGCCTCGTTGCCGTTGGCGTAGTAGACGTAGTTCGAGGCCGCGGCGATGTTCTCCGGGTCCATGATGAAGTTCAGGAACACATGGGCCGCGTCCGGGTTCGGCGCATCGGCGGGGATCGCCATCTGGTCGAACCACATCAGCGCGCCTTCCTTGGGCGCGTTATAGGCGATCTCGACCCCGTTCTCGGCTTCCGCCGCGCGCCAGCCCGCCTGCAGGATGTCGCCGGACCAGCCGAAGGCCACGCAGATTTCGCCGTTTGCCAGCGCGTTGATGTATTCCGAGGAGTGGAACTTCTGCACGTAGGGCCGGATCGCCGTGAACATCTCTTCGGTCTGGGCGATCACATCGGGGTCATGGCTGTCGGGGTCCTCGCCCATATAGGCCAGCGCGGCGGGGAACATCTCGGCGGGCGCGTCGAGGAAGTGCACTCCGCAATCCGCCAGTTGCGCCATGTTCTCCGGCTCGAAGATCAGCGAGAGGCTGTCGATCGGCGCATCGGGGCCGAGGACTTCGGTCACCTTCTCGACATTCACGCCGATGCCGGTGGTGCCCCACATGTAGTTGATCGAATGGGCGCCGCCGGGATCGTAGGTCTCGGTCCGGGCCTGAATCACGTCCCAGAGGTTCTCGGCATTGGGCAGCATGTCGTAGTCGAGCGGCTGAAAGGCGCCCGCCGCGATCTGCCGTTGCAGGAAGGTGCCCGACGGCACCACCACGTCATAGCCGGAACCGCCGGCGAGGAGCTTGGTCTCCAGCACCTCGTTCGAGTCGAAGACATCGTAGATCAGGTCGATCCCGGTCTCCTCCTCGAATTTCTCCAAGAGCCCCTCGTCGATATAGTCGGACCAGTTGTAGACGCGGACTTCGTCGGCCAGGGCCATGCCGGCGAGGAGCGCCGAGGCCGCGACTGTTGTCACGAGCGATTTTGTCATTGGTTACTCCCGTTGTGCGCGGGTCGTCGGGCCCGCCTGGGCGAAGTTGAGCAATTTTTATGCGGCGGGGCAATGGCGGGGTGGTCACGGTTGTGCGCGCGGGCGCGGCGCTGCCTGAATTCTGGGCAAACGGCGGGGCACGCGCGTTTGACACCGGCAGGGCGCCGCCTAAGGTGCCCGGATCGCGCCTCAAGCCGCCGGAGAGCCCCATGAACAAGATCGCCAATCATCTGCCGACGGCGGAGCTTCAGGCCCTCGACGCCGCGCATCACATGCACCCGTTCACCGCCGGGGCGGCTTTGGGCGAGACCGGCGCGCGGGTCATAAAATCCGCCCAGGGCGTCTGGCTCACCGATAGCGAGGGGGAAGAGGTGCTCGACGCGATGGCCGGGCTCTGGTGCGTCAATATCGGCTATGGGCGGGACGAGCTGGCCGAGGCGGCCTACCGGCAGATGAAGGAACTGCCCTATTACAACACCTTCTTCCAGACCACCCATGTGCCGGCTATTGCGCTGGCGCAGCGGCTGGCGGAGCTGGCGCCGGGGGACCTCAACCAGGTCTTCTTCGCCAGTTCCGGGTCGGAGGCGAACGACACCAATATCCGCCTGATCCGGCACTATTGGGCGATGCGGGACGAGCCGAAGCGCGACATCATCATCGGCCGCCGGAATGGCTATCACGGCTCCTCGGTCGGGTCCGGATCCCTTGGTGGCATGGCCGCGATGCACGCCCAGGGCGGGCTGCCGATCCCGGGCATCCACCATATCGGCCAGCCGAACTGGTGGGCCGAGGGCGGTGAGATGAGCCCCGAGGATTTCGGCCTGGCCCGGGCGCGGGAGCTGGAGACGGCCATCGAGCGGCTCGGGCCGGACCGGGTGGCGGCCTTCATCGGTGAGCCGGTGCAGGGCGCGGGCGGCGTGATCATCCCGCCGGAGAGCTACTGGCCGGAAATCCAGCGGATCTGCGACCGATATGGCATCCTGCTCGTGGCCGATGAGGTGATCTGCGGCTTCGGACGTACCGGGCGCTGGTTCGGGTCGGAGACCTTCGGCCTGCGCCCCGATATCATGACCGTCGCGAAGGGGCTGAGTTCCGGCTACGCGCCGATTGCCGCCTCGATCGTGAGCGATGAGGTGGCGGAGGTGATCGGGCGTGGGGAGTTCAACCACGGCTACACCTATTCCGGCCATCCGGTGTCCTGCGCCGTGGCGCTCGAAAACCTGCGCCTCCTCGACGAAGAGGGGATCGTGGAGCGGGCGGGCAAAGTCACCGCGCCCTATCTCAGGCGCGCCTGGGATAGCCTGGCCGACCATCCGCTGGTCGGGGAAGCGGTGATCTGCGGGCTGATGGCCTCGCTGGCGCTGACGCCGCACAAGGAGAGCCGGGCGGCCTTTGCCCATGAGGCCGGAACGGTGGGGCAGGTCTGCCGCGACCGCTGTTTTGCCAACAACCTGATCATGCGCCATGTCGGCGACCGCATGATCATCGCCCCGCCGCTGGTGATCTCGGAGGCGGAGATCGACACGCTGATCGCCCGGGCGCGGGTCGCGCTCGATGAGACTTACGCGCATCTGAAGGCCGAGGGGATGCTGGTCGCGGCGGGGTAGGGCGCGGCGGCGACCGTCCGGGCCAGACCCTTGGAAGGGTCTGACAAAACCCTTTCAAGGGTTTTGTCGCGGGTGGGGACGTTCCGGATCGGGGCGGTTCGCCGGGTGAGCAGACCCTTGGAAGGGTCTGCGCAAAACTCTTCCAAGAGTTTTGTCCGCCTCTTGGCTGACGATGGGCGCTGTCCGCGTCCGGTCTATGGCGCCAGTGCGTCGAGTTGCGGTCTCAGCCCGGACAGGTCGTAGCCGGCCTCGGCGGCCTTCCGCACCGCATCCTCCGGGCTGACCTCTCCGGCCCGGACCGCGCCGAAGGCCCAGAGCACCGAACAGCGGTTGCCGGAGGCGCAATAGGCGAAGACCGGGCCGCCCGCCCCCGCCCGGGCGGCGTCCTGACGGTCGACGAGGTCGATCCCGAAGGCGGCGTGGGAGAACGGGTTGTCGACAAAATCGAGCCCCGCCGCCTCTGCCGCGGCGCGGATCGCCCCGGCCTGCAAGGCCGGCGGAACCTCCGCGTCCGGGCGGTTGCAGACGATCCGGGTGAAACCCGCCGCAGCGATGGCGGCCACATCCTCGGGTGCGATCTGCGGGCTCACGGCATAATCCGGGGTGAGGTGGCGAGGGTCCATCGGTGTCATCCTTCCTGCATCCGGTCTAAGCGCCCTTCGGCGCCGGGTCCAGCCGCGCGCGGAGTGCGGGGGCCGCCATCATCCCGGCGACCATGGCCAGGACGAAGACCCCCCCGCCGATCCCGCCGAAACTGAGCGAGGCGATGGACGGTCCCGGGCAGAGCCCGGAGAGGCCCCATCCCATCCCGAAGAGCACCGAGCCGATCACCAGATTGCGCCCCAGCCGCGGCTCCGGCGGCGGCGGGAAGAGCCCGCCGAGGGCCGGGGTGCGGTTCTGCGTGATGCGCCAGGCGACGGCCATCGGGAGGATCGCTCCGCCCATGACGAAGGCCAGCGTCGGGTCCCAATCGCCGAAGATGTCGAGCCAGCCCTGGACCTTGCGGGTGTCGGTCATGCCGGAGATCAGCAGGCCCGCGCCGAAGATGCCGCCTGCCAGAAAGGCAAAGAGCGCGCGCATCAGATCGCCCCCAGCAGGTGGCGGAAAACCACCACCGTGAGCCCGCCGGCGCCGATATAGAACACCGTCGCCACCATGCCCCTGAGGGACAGCCGCGAGATGCCGCAGACCCCGTGGCCCGAGGTGCAGCCATTGGCAATCCGCGTGCCGACGCCCACCAGCAGCCCCGCGACGATCACGACGGCGAGGTTGCCGGTCAGATGGGTCTCCGATCCGCCCATCAGCAGGGCGATGATTGTCGGGACGCCGAAAAGCCCGGCGAGGAAGGCCCAGCGCTCGGTCGCCGCACTCCCTTTGGCCGATCCATCGGCCAGCCCGCCGATGATTCCCGAGGCGCCCATGATCCGCCCGTTAACCAGGAGGTAGAGCGCCGCCGCGATGCCGATCAACCCGCCGCCGGCGAGGCCCCAGATCCAGTCTGCCTGCATGTGTCCGTCTCCCGCTCCCCGCTCAGAGCTTGTTCACCGGGACCTTGAGGAAGACGTCGCCCTCCTCGTCTTCGGGCGGCATCTGACCGGCGCGCATGTTCACCTGAAGCGACGGGATGATCAGCTTGGGCATATCCAGCGTCGCGTCCCGGGCATCGCGCATTGCCACGAACTCGTCCTTTGTCTTGCCCGCGCCGACATGGACGTTCTTCGTCTTCTGCTCGCCGACTGTGGATTCCCAGGCGAACTCGTCGCGCCCCGGCGCCTTGTAGTCGTGGCCGACGAAGATGCGGGTCTCATCGGGCAGCGCGAGGATCTTCTGCACACTCTCATAGAGGGTCTCCGACGAGCCGCCCGGGAAGTCGCAGCGCGCGGTGCCGAAATCCGGCATGAAGAGCGTGTCGCCCACGAAGGCCGCATCGCCGATCACATAGGTCATGCAGGCCGGCGTATGTCCGGGGGTGTGCAGCACATCGCCGCGCAGCTGCCCGATATGGAAACTGTCGCCCTCTTCGAGCAGCGCGTCGAATTGCGACCCGTCGCGCTGAAACTCGGTGCCTTCGTTGAACACCTTACCGAACGTATTCTGCACGATGGTGATGTTCTTGCCGATACCGATCTTGCCGCCGAGCCGCTCTTGCAGATAGGGCGCGGCGCTCAGGTGATCGGCATGGACATGGGTTTCGAGCACCCATTCCACGCGGAGACCCTTGGCCTCGACGAAGGCGACGATCTCGTCGGCCGAGGAGGTGTCGGTACGGCCGCTCGAATAGTCGAAGTCGAGGACCGAATCGACGATGGAAGCGGCCATCCCCTCGGGCTCCTGCACGACATAGGAGATGGTGTTGGTGGCCGGGTCGAAGAAGGCGGTGACGATCGGGGTCATGGCGGAACTCCTGGGGCTGAACTTGCGGTCGCGGTCGAAAATAGGACGGGGCTGGACACATTTCAAGAATGGAATATATTTGACCGGCGACGCAATGGTGACGAAGGGTATCCGGATGGATGGCGACCTGATCATTCCCGACGAGATCATCGCTTCGGCGGCGGACGAGGCCGCGGGGCTTCTCAAGGCGCTGGCCAACCCGGCGCGTCTGCGTCTGCTTTGCGCGCTGGTCCCGGGCGAACGCAGCGTCGGCGAACTCGAAGACGTCCTGGGCGCCAGCCAGTCCTACGTGTCGAGGCAACTCGCCCGGCTCCGCAACGAGGGATACGTGGTCGCGGCGCGGGACGGGCGCACGATCCGCTACCGCCTCGCCGATCCGCGGGTCACGCCCATCCTCGAACGGCTATACGAGGTTTTCTGCCCGGAGATCGGCTGACCTGTATACCTTTGATCTGGGTCAAGGTCCGGTAGGTCTGGCGGGCTCAGTATTCCCCTAGCCAGGGGGGGCTTTCCAATGACCTACCACTCTCAGCACCTCACCGACAGCGCTGCGGCGAACCGGACCATTCCGGTGTCATCGGTCGGAGAGGATCGCCTCAAACGGGTGCGCGACAGGCTCTCGCGGCTTCTGTGCGACGAGGGCGTTGCTGGGGCCGTGGCGACCGGGCTGACCGGGAACCCGGGCGCGGACCGGCGCCGCGCGGACACAGGGTTCGAGCGCTTTCGGCTCTGAGTCACCCCAAGTCTTGCGCTTTCGGCCTGCATAGGCCCTAATTCTGCCCCAGAGGCGGGGTCGGTGGGTCCCCGTATCCCGGGAGGCTCATGGCACGCCCCGTCAAGTTCCGGATCCGCGACCGGATCGCCATCGTGACGCTCGCCGCGCCGCCGGCAAATGCGCTGGCGGCGCCTGTTCGTCGGGCGCTCTGGGACTGTTTCGGGCGGATCGCCCAACACCGGGATGTGGACGCGGTGATTCTCATCGCCGAGGGCCGGGTGTTCTCGGGCGGCACCGATCTCCACGAACTCGACGCGCCGGAGACGGCTCCGACACTGGTCGATCTCTGCAACCGCATCGAGGCCCTGCCCGCGCCGGTGGTGGCCGGGCTCCACGGCGCGGCACTCGCCGCCGGCGCGGCGCTGGCGCTCGCCTGCCACTATCGGGTCGCCGCCACCGCGGCGAGCATCGGCTTTCCCGATGTCACCCTGGGTCTCGTGCCTGGCGGCGGCGCGACCCAGCGGCTGCCGCGCCTCGTCGGGGTCGGTCCGGCACTGACCTTGATGCTGTCGGGCCGCGCAATGAACGCCGAGGCCGCCCGGGCAGCCGGCCTCGTCGACCACGTGGTGTCGGGGCATCTGCATACCGGAACCTGGGCCCACGCCCGCAAGATCGTCGGCCGCGGACCGCGACCGACCCGCGACCGGCGCGGCGCGCTCGGTGACGGCAGCCTTTATCTCGAGGCCGTCTCGGAGCGTCGCGCGTCGGTGGCGCAAACCTACCTGCTGGCCCCGCGCCGGGTCGTCGATTGCGTCGAGGCGGCGCTGCTGCTGCCGTTCGAGGCCGGGCTGGCTTTCGAGGCGGCGGCGGCCGAAGAGTGCCGGAGCAGGCCGCAATCCGCCGCCTTGCGCCATGTCTTCATGGCCGAGGCGGCGATCGACCCGAGGCTGATGACGGGCAAGGGTGGGCGCCGCATCTTGGTCGATCCCGGAGGCACCGAAGTCGTCTCGCGCCTGCGCCACGTCTTCGGCGCCGCCGCCGAGGCACTGGCGCTGTCCGGCCACAGTCGCGAAGAGATCGACGGGGCGCTGGTGGCGTTCGGATTTCTCAGAACGCCCTATGGCGGCACCACGCCCGCCGCCGCGCCGGATGCGACGATTCCGCGCCGGATCGTGGCCGCGCTGATGGCCGAGGGCGCGCGCCAGATGGCCGCCGGCGGGGTCGATAGATCGGCGGATATCGATGCCTTGGCGGTTCACGGCCTCGGCTTTCCGCGCCATCGCGGCGGGCCGATGAAGGCGGCCGAGCAGATCGGGCTTCTGGCGTTGCGGCGCGAGATGATGGCCTGGGCGGCCGACAGCGCGCTCTGGGCGGTGCCGCCGCTGATGAACGAGGCAATCAAGTTCGCCGATGGGTTCGGGGCGCTTCAGCCGATGCCGGTGGCCCGGGCCGGATGATCCGGGAGCGCGGCGGGCTCTGTTCGCGGCGTTCGGTCAGGCCGAGTTTTCGTCGAAAACTCGTACCCTTCTGATTTTCGACGAAAATCAGGTCTCGCGAGCATCTGCTGTGGGCCGATTTGAGCGTCGTGCGAACCTGACCGAACGGGACGCGATTCTAGCTCAACCCGATCCCCACGATCACCGCCATCAGGCCGAGGACCGACAACAGGAACGCGCCGAGATTGAGCGGCAGCGCCTTGCGGATCGCCTCGCGCAACTCCGCATCGCTCAGCCCGGCCCGGCGCGCGCGCATCACGCGGACCGCGCTCAGGACGATCCCCACAAGGCCGAGGGCTGATATCCCCGCGCCGATCCAGATCAGGGCCGCCATCGCTCTCTCCCCATGGTCCGGACCGGCAGCTAGACCGCGCGGCGGCGCGGCGCAAGGGCCGCTTGCGGGAGGCGCGGCGGGCGGCTACGGAAGGGCTTCCGACCTGCTCGATCCGTGAGGAATGCCGATGTCCGAGACCGCCGCCCCCGACAGCCAGTACCGCGTCACCGCCGACGAACTGCGCCAGTTCATCGAGCGCTTCGAGCGGCTCGAGGCGGAGAAGAAGGACATCGCCGAGCAGCAGAAGGAGGTCATGGCCGAGGCCAAGGGGCGCGGCTACGACACCCGCGTCATGCGCAAGGTCATTGCGCTCCGCAAACGCGAGCCCGACGATGTGGCCGAGGAAGAGGCGGTGCTCGACCTCTATAGGTCCGCCCTCGGCATGTAGCCGCTCAGCGCCGCCGCCCGAGGGAGGAATAGTGCAGCAGGCCCCAGGCGGCGAGCGGGGCGGCGAGCTTGGGCCAGAGCGTGCCGAAGGCGATCGCATCCGTCTTCGTCACCCGGGCAATGTCCGACAGCGCGCGGTGCCCGTCGATGGCGGCCGCCAGCGGGGCGGCGGATTTCGGGACACTCGCGATGGCCTTCTGGCCCTGACCGGTGAAGGGGATGCGGCCGGCCCTGGCGACTTGCTGCGCAAGCTGCTTGGCCGGGCCGCGCAGCACCGGGATCAGGGCGCCGTCCCGGGGGTCCGCGGGGCCGCGTGCCTCCGCCGCCGGGACCGCATAGCCGACATGGGTCTTCAGCGTACCGCCAAGCTTTTCGGCGAGCGCCATGGCGGTGAGGTCGTCCATCCCCTCCGGCTGCGCCGTGAACCGGGTCAGATCGTAGAGCGCTGGCGGCAGGAGCGAGACCGCCGAAAGTCCGGCCTGCGCCAGAACGTCGTAGAGGTCCGCAACGGTGAAGGCCCGGTCGCGGCTGTGCAGCAGCAGGTCATAGAACCCCGCATCGCTCTGCTCATGATCGCCCAGATGGGGATTGCGCCGGAACGGATGGCCCTCCGGCAACCGCGCCTGGATGTCGCGGGCCGCCGCCACCCGCTCCTTGGGCGGCAGGCCGTCAAGGAGCGTCCCATACGCCTCCTGCAACGGATAGACGCCGGACCGTCCATAGGGCGCATAGACCATGAAGCCGATCCCGCCGCCGGGGGCGAGAGCCGCGCGCAGCGCGGCGAACCCGGCGACCGGATCGTCGAGATGGTGCAGCACGCCGCAGCAATCGATATAGTCGAACGGGCCGAGCCCGGGCGCCGCCATCAGGCTCTCGGTGAGGAAGGTGATGCCGGTGAGCGCCCTTGCCTCGGCCCGCGCCTCGGCGATCCTCCGGGCCGCCTGCGAGGGGTCGAGATAGGTGATCTCGTAGGGCGCCCCGGCCTTGGTCAGAAGCTGGGCGAGCTGGATCAGCCCGTCGCCGGTGCCGCCGCCGGCCACCAGGGCCCGCAGCGGTTCCGACCAGTCGCGCTGCCCGCCGAAGAGGTAATGGTCGATCTCTGTCGGCAGCGAGGGCGAACCGGTCATCAGCCGCCTCGCCTCGTCCGCCGGATCGCGGGCCGGATAGGGAAAGACCTCGTACTGGGCCCGCACCGCATCGGTCATGGGGCGATGAAGCTGACGCCCGGCATCTTCTCGATCCGGTAGACGTCCTCATCGTATCGCTCCGAAAGCTCGGCGACCAGCGCCGCGTCCCAGCCCGGCAGGTCGAGCTCCTCCTCGATCTCCTCGGGGATCGCGTATTTGTCGAGAAAGGCCGCGATGACCCGGCGCTTCTGGGTCTCGGTCTGCGGCGGATGGCTCTTCAGATAGGTCAGAAAGCGCTTCATGCCGTCCTTGGTCATGATCTCGCTCAGCAGATCGAACCCGCCGGTGATCTTGGCCAGGGGATCGACGCCGGAGAGCTCGCGGATGAGCTGCGCCCAGATCAGCGGCGTATCCTCGTTGCACCAGACGGTCAGCCGGGCATTCGGCGCCGCCGTCTGGAGCCGTGCTATCAGGTCCGACCAGCGCAGGCTGCGTGGATCGGCGCCGGCCATGAACATGCCGAAATCCTCTGCCCTCGCCGCCTCGAAGACCGCCGGCAGGAAGGTGGCGATGTTGCGCAGGGCGAGGTGGAGTTCCAGTTCGTCATCGGGAAACAGCGCGGCGAGCCCGCCGATCTTGCGTTCGGCCAGGGCGTAGAACCGGCCGTCGGCGAAGATCTGGTTCGGGACGCCGAGGAACGCGCCGTGGCTCATCACAACCCGGGTGACGGCGTCGTCGTCGATGATGGCGTCGAGCAGGATGTCGCGGGTCTCCGGCGCCGGCGCGCCGCCACCCAGGTTCTGGATCGTCTCCCGCAGGAGCCGCCGGAACCGGCCCGGGCCCGGCACCCTGATGCCCTGCCCGGCGAAGGTCTCGGCGTTCTTGAGAAGCGACTTGAGAAGCCGCTCGCCGTCGGTGCAATTCGCCCCGATATGGAAGACGATCTGCATTCTGCCCTTGCCCTGCGTCTTTTTCGGCACCCTAGAGGGAGGCGCGCGGGCTGGCAAACCGGTTTCGGCAGGCTTGCGCGAGGCCGGAGGCGGGCGTACATGCGGTCCCGGGCCGGCCTAGCTCAGCTGGTAGAGCGTCTGATTTGTAATCAGGGGGTCGGGGGTTCGAGTCCCTCGGCCGGCACCATAAGAGACTGATCCGTAAGGCTTATCATTCTGGAGAGGCGCTCGCCTTCCGAGGTGGCCGGCTTTCGGGTCGGCGGATCGAGCGCACCCGCGGATCCTCGGCTGTCGCCGCCCTATTCCTCCAACAGATACTCGTAGCGGGCGTCGGTCAGGGTCTTCAGGAACGCCACCAGCGCGTCGATCCGTTCATCCTCGAGCGCGGGCCCGTGGGTCAGTTCCTCCATCGAGATCGTCTCCGGGACCGGCGCCGGGCCGAACGGCGTGCCGGTCTCGGGATTGATCAGCCGCGCCTCGGAGCGGGTGTTGTAGATGTTGTAGAACAGAACCACCGTGCGCAGGTCCTGAAACACCCCGTTATGCATGTAAGGCCCGGTCACCGCCACGTTGCGCAGGGTGGGGGTGCGGAATTTGCCGCGCTGGGCCGGATCGTCAACGGCCGGGTTCGCCAGCAGCCCGTCGTCGATCGTCCCGAGCGGCACCGCGTTCATCTCGCGCAGGGCGACATTCTCCGGTGTGCCGATATTGTGGTAGGCGTAGTCGGTGAAGGTCTCGCGCGGGTCGATCTGGCTGCGCGAGAGCTGGTGGCACTGATTGCAATTGGTGAATTGCTGGGAAAAGAACAGCAGCCGCCCGAGTTCCTCGTCCCGCGTCAGCTCCACCTCGCCGCGCAGGAACCGGTCGTATTTGGAGTCGAAGGGCGCAAACAACTCGGTGGCCTCGAAGGCGGCGATGGCTTCGGTCATCGCGGCATAGCCCGCCTCCGGGTCGTTGAGAATGCCGGCGCCGAAGAGCGCCGGGAAGGCTTCCAGATAGACCGGGTCCTCGGCCAGCCGGGCGACCACGGACGCCTTGTCGGGCATCCCCATCTCGATGGGGTTGAGCGGCGGGCCGCCGGCCTGATCGGCCAGGGTCGCGGCGCGGCCGTCGAGGAACTGTCCGCCGATCCAGGCGCCGTCCGCATTCTGATGAAACGCCGGGGTTAGCGCCGCATAGGATGCCGTTGGCGCGTTGCGGTCGCCGAGCGAGACGCCGTCATCGCCGGGCGAGGCCATGCCGCGCGGATCGGAGAAGGCGAAGTTCGGATCGTGGCAGGAGGCGCAGGACTGGGTCCGGTTGGCCGAGATGTTGACGTCGGAAAACAGCCGCTCGCCAAGGGCTTCCATGGTCCGTGGCGTATCGGCCGGGTCGGCCGCTCCGACGGCGGCCGCGACGAGGATGGCGCCGAACGCGGTCAGCGCCACGGGCAGCGCGGGGCGGGGGATGGGCACCGGGAGGTCCTTTCCGATCTTTTCTGTCAGGAAATCGTTGCACGGCAGCGGCGACACGATCAAGGGCGTGGCCGAAAGCGTCGCGGAAAACAGGTCCGGCATCGCGCTCCGGCAGAGCGGCTTGACCTCGCGGTGGCATCGGGCTTCAGGTGCTGGGATTGCAGCGGAGGGGCGCCGATGTCCATCAATGCCAGTTTCAAGGCCCGTCTGGCGGCGCGGGAGCCGCTCCTGGGCGCGTTCGTCAAGACGCCGCAGCCGATCCTGATCGAGATCATGGGCCGGGCCGGGTTCGATTTCCTGGTGATCGACGCCGAACACGGCCCGTTCGGGCGCGAAGCCATCGACACGCTGATGATCGCCGGTCGCGCGGCCGGGCTACCGCTGATCGTGCGGGTTCCGGCGCGGGGGGCGGAGTGGATCGGTTTCGTCCTCGATATGGGCGCGGCCGGGATCATGGTGCCGCATGTGAACAGCGTCGCCGAGGCCGAGGCCCTGGTGCGCGCCATGCGCTACGGGCCGGCCGGGCGCGGCTTTGCCGGGACGACGCGGGCGGCGGACTATGCCGGCCGGGGCCTGGCTGCCCATCTGGCGAGCCCCGAGGCCGAGATCAGCCTGATCTGCCAGATCGAAGAGCCCGAAGGGGCGGCCAGGGCCGCGGCGATCGCGGCGGTCGACGGGGTCGATGCGCTCTTCGTCGGGCGCGCCGATCTGGCTGTGTCTTCGGGGCTGAACGATTTCTTCGCGCCGGAGGTGCTCGAAGAGACCCGCAAGGTCCTCGCCGTGCCGGGTGCGGCCACCGGCCTCTATTGTGCGCCGACGGAAGACCTCGCCCCCTTTGCCGAGGCCGGCGCCTCGCTCTTCGTCGTCGGCTCCGAGCATACACTGATCGCCCAGGGCGGCGCGGCTCTGCGGGCGCGGTTCGACGCCCTGGTGTGAACGGCTTGCCGTTGCGTTGCGCGGCAAGGCGCGGCAGGCTCCGTCCATGATCCGCAGCTTGCTTTGCCTCCTCCTGCTCGGCACCGCGGCTGGTGCCGAGCTCCCCCGCGCGGTGAGCGATGCCGACTACGCGCCGGTGCGGCTGGAAGAGGCGGAGTTGGGCCAGCTCCTGTTCTACGACCCGATCCTCTCGGGGAACCGGACCGTCGCCTGCGCCACCTGCCACCATCCCGATTTCGCGACCTCCGACGGGCTTTCGCTCGGGATCGGCGATGGCGGCATCGGCCTCGGCCCGGACCGGGTGCTGGACCCCGGGAACCGCCCCGAACGGCGCATCCCGCGCAACGCCCCCGCGCTCTTCAATCTCGGCGCGCGGGAATTCACCGTTCTCTTCCACGACGGCCGGATCGAGGTGGACCCGGCACGCCCCTCCGGCATCCGCACGCCGATGGGGACGGAGATGGAGGCCGGCTTCGCCTCGCTGCTATCGGCTCAGACCATGTTCCCGGTGCTGAGCGGCGACGAGATGGCAGGGCACTACTCAGAGAACGAGATCGCCCAGGCGGTGCGGCAGGGGCTGATCACGGGCCCGGGCGGCGCCTGGGACCTGATCGCGCGCCGGGTCGCTGCGGTTCCGGCCTATCGGGACGGGTTCGCGGCGGTCTACGGCGTGGCGCCGGAGGACATCCACTTCACCCATATCTCCGATGCCGTGGCGGCCTTCATGGCGTTCGAATGGCGCTCTGACGAGAGCCCGTTCGACGCCTATCTTCGGGGCGAAGGGGAGCTTCCAGAGGCCGCCATCGCCGGTCTCGATCTGTTCTACGGCCGGGCCGGCTGCGCCGACTGCCATGGCGGCCCGTTCCAGACCGATCACGGCTTTCATGCCATGGGCGATGTGCAGCTCGGTCCCGGCAAGGCGGAGCGCTTCGAGAGCCATGCGCGCGATACCGGCCGGATGCGGGTGACGGGAGCGCCGGAGGATGCTTATGCTTTCCGCACGCCGTCTTTGCGCAACGTGGCCGAGACCGCGCCCTATGGCCATGCCGGGGCCTTCGCCGATCTGGCCGGCTATCTGCGTCACCATGCCGACCCGGTCGCGGGGCTCGCAGCCTATGGCCGGGACGCTGCGGTGCTGCCCGATCTCGATCTTCCGGACTGGCGGATTGTGGAGGACACTGCGGAAGTCGCGGCCATCGCAGCGGCGGTGGAGCGCGCGCCGGTGGCTCTGAGCGAGGACGACATCGTCGCCCTGGTCGCCTTCCTCGACAGCCTGAGCGACCCGGTCGCCCTGACCGGCCGCCTCGGCGTGCCGGAAACGGTGCCGAGCGGTCTGCCGGTGCCGGGTGACTGAAGCACGTCTTCTAATCGGGCCGAAGCGGACCTTCGGAGGTTGCAATCGGAGGCCGCGCATCGGCGGGCCGCGGAGCGGCGACCCCACCGGCGTTCTACGCGCTTTATCTCCGCCACATCCGAACGAAGCTCGAACGACGCGCAAACGTCACCCAATCGCCGGTCCGTCAGGGCGGCTCATGCCGAAGGCATGCCTCCGGCATGACGATGCGCGGCCGGCTTCGCCTCTGTTCCGCGCCGCATAGCTTGAAGGTTCGCCAACGGCTCGGATCGAACGCCCGGCAAACCAGACCGTCACCGCGCGCCTATTTCGTGATCCGCAGCACCCGGTTGAGCGCATCCGGTATGTGGGTGCTCCGGGTGCCGTCCGGCCAGTCCACGACGACCTCCGTCGTTTCGGCACCGCCCAGCCCGAAATGCAGTGGGCCGGCGCGGCCTCCGGCATGGCCGCCGCCAACCGTGACCTCCTGGACCTGCGCAACGCCGTCGGCGCGGACCGTCACCAGCGCTCCCACGGCAAAGGCATTGCCGCCGGGTTGGCGCAGGTCCACGGCGAGCCAGCGTCCGGTGCCCTCGGTCACATTCCGGTGGAGCTCCGCCGCCGCGCGGCGGTTCACCACCACCAGGTCGAGCCGTCCGTCGCCATCGAGATCGGCGAGCGTTGCCCCGCGGGAGCGGGTCTTGCTCGCCACCCCGGCCGCCGCCGCCGTCTCCAGGAAGGTGCCGTCCGGCTGCTGCATCAGCAGGTTGTTGGGGTCCTCCATCGCCAGACCCGGCATCTGGTCCACGTTGCCCTTGGCGATGAAGAGGTCGGCGCGCCCGTCATTGTCCACATCCCCGAACTCCGCGTGCCAGCCGGTGGAGGGGCGGCCGTCCTCGCCGGTATGGGGGCGCTGGGCGTAGGTTCCTTGTGAGAACGGTGCGGCGCTGTAGGTCCCGTCGGCACTGGCGATCTGGAGGAGCTGGTCGCCCATGGAGGTCAGCATCACTTCCGGCAGCCCGTCGCCGGTGACGTCGCGGCTGGCGATGCCCATGCCCCAGAGCTGCGGGCCCTCCCAGCCGTCCTCGGGCCCGAGAAAGCGCGCCTCCGCGATGTCCCACATCTGCTCGGCCCCGTCGTGCAGGTAATAGTGCCGGTCATTGCTGATCCGGAGCGTCGGGCGGTCCCTGGCGTCGCGCGCGGCGAGCATCGAGAGCGGGCAGAAGGCGGGGACGAGCGGCGCGTCGCGCCAACCGTCCCCGTCTGGCGTCAGGATCACGTTGACGTCGCAGGTCCCGAACGGCCCCTCCGGGTCCGCCCGGTCCACGTAGCTGCCGACGGCGAGGGTAGGCCGGTCCGCGCCGGGCGCCCACCAGGCAGTGAAGGCGGTGCTCCAGCGGTCCGCCTCGGGCAGGGCCTCGGGGCGCGGCGTGAAGGTGCAGTCCGGTCCGCCTTCGAGGATCAGGTTCGGACCGACCCGCAACACGAAGAGGTCGAGCACCCCGTCCCCGGTCAGATCGAGCGGGTAGGCGCCGGTCACGCCGGTCAGTGGCGCGCCGGGCAGGGGCAGGGGGGTGAAGCCGAAATCGCCGCCATTGCCGAGAAGCTGCGCCGGGGCCTCGCCGCCGGCCAGAAACAGCTCCGGCAACCCGTCGCCGCTGCAATCGAACGCCGCCACGCCGCCGCCCACGAAATGTTCCCACCCGCCGGCGTAGATATGGGGCGGCAGCCCGGCGCTGCGGTCCTCGAAACGGGGCTCGGCGCCGAGCCCCGACGCCGCCAGTATCAGGCCCAGCCCGATCGCTGCCAGAGACTTGCCCATCGGACCCTTTCCGGCTGTCTGCGCTGCGGCGCGGCGCGAAAATGCTGCGACCGCAAAGAAGATTGCGGCCATTTATCCTTCGGGATCAGCCACTTGCTTGTCAAATACCTTTTGACTCTCCCGCCGCGTCTGGCATCGTGACCCCCGAGGGTGTCGGGAGGCGCCCCAGCGGCGCCAAACCGCCCGCCAAGACCGGTGAACGACCGGCGCCAAAGAACCAACGGAGGGAAGTGCCATGCGCACATCAATCATCGCCGCCGTCGCCCTGACGGTCGGATTCGCAACATCCGCTCTCGCCCAGACCGTGGGCGTGAGTTGGTCGAACTTCCAGGAAGAACGCTGGAAGACCGACGAAGCCGCCATCGTCGGCGCGCTCGAAGCCGGCGGCGCCGAGTACATTTCCGCCGATGCGCAGTCTTCGGCGGCCAAGCAGCTCTCCGATGTGGAGAGCCTCATCGCCCAGGGCGTCGACGCGCTCATCATCCTGGCCCAGGACACCCAGGCCATCATTCCGGCCGTCGAGGCCGCGGCGGCGGAGGGGATTCCGGTCATCGCCTATGACCGCCTCATTGAGGATGCCCGCGCGCTCTACATCACCTTCGACAATGTCGAAGTCGGCCGGATGCAGGCCCGCGCGGTCTTCGCCGCCCAGCCCTCGGGCAATTATGTGATGATCAAGGGCTCGCCGACGGACCCCAATGCGGACTTCCTGCGCGGCGGGCAGCAGGAAATCCTGCAAGCGGCGATCGACGCGGGTGACATCACCATCGTCGGCGAAGCCTATACGGATGGCTGGATCCCGGCCAACGCCCAGCGCAACATGGAGCAGATCCTGACCGCCACCGACAACAATGTCGACGCGGTGGTGGCCTCCAATGACGGCACCGCCGGCGGCGTCGTCGCGGCGCTCACTGCCCAGGGCATGGACGGGATCCCGGTCTCCGGCCAGGACGGCGACCATGCGGCGCTCAATCGGGTCGCCAAGGGCACCCAGACCGTGAGCGTCTGGAAGGATGCGCGGGAGCTTGGCCGCGCGGCCGGCGAAGCGGCGGTCGCGATGATCGGCGGTGCGAGCCTGTCGGATGTCGGCCAGACCAAGTTCACCACCCCCGGCGGTGTCGAGGTCGATGCGATGTTCCTCGCCCCGATCCCGGTGACGCAGGAGAACCTGTCGGTGGTCAGCGATGCCGGCTGGATCGATGTCGACACGCTCTGCCAGGGTGTCGAGGGCGGCCCGGCCCCCTGCAACTGATCGCCTGACGCACATGGGCTGCTCCCGGGGCTTCTCCGGGGGCGGCCCGCCTCACCTGACGGAAGACCCAATATGAGCGACGCCTATTCCGAGCCGAGCCAAGCCCGGGCGCGCCCGAGCCTCTTTCAGACGCTGGAGATCGATACCCGCCTTCTCGGCATGATCGGCGCCTTCGTTGTGATCGCGCTCTTCTTCAACTTCTGGACCGATGGCCGGTTCCTGACCCCGCGCAACATCTTCAACCTGACGATCCAGACCGTTTCCGTGGCGATCATGGCCACCGGCATGGTCTTCGTGATCGTCACCCGGCATATCGACCTCAGCGTCGGCGCGCTCCTTGCCACCTGTTCGGCGCTCATGGCGGTGGTGCAGACGGAGCTTCTGCCCGAGACCTTCGGCCTCGGCTTCGGTCACCCGGCGATCGTCTGGATCAGTATCGTGGTCGGCGTGGCGGCGGGGGTGCTGATCGGCGCGTTCCACGGCTATCTCGTGGGCTTCCTGACCATTCCCGCCTTCATCGTGACCCTGGGCGGGCTCTTCGTCTGGCGCAACGTTGCCTGGTTCCAGACCCGCGGCCAGACCATCGGCCCGCTTGACGAGAACTTCCAGGCGCTGGGCGGCATCGGCGGCACGATGGGGGAGATGGGGAGCTGGATCTTCGGGGCGATCTGCGTCGCCGCCGCGCTCTGGGGCATTTTCTCCGCCCGGCGGAGCAAGATCGGCCACGGCTTTCCGGTGAAGCCGATGTGGGCGGAGTTGACGCTCGGCGCCATCGTTTCGGGCGCGATCCTGGGTTTCGTCGCGATCCTGAACAATTACGAGAAGCCGCAGCGGGTGATCGAACGGGCCTTCGAGGCGCGCGGCGAGGTCATGCCCGAGGGCTATACCGAAGCCTACGGCCTGCCATTCTCGTTGCTGATCCTGGTCGCCGTGGCCATCGTGATGACGATGATCGCCACCCGCACGCGGCTCGGCCGCTACATCTTCGCTGCCGGCGGCAACCCGGAGGCCACGTCGCTCGCCGGGGTCGATATCCGCTGGCTGACCGTGAAGGTCTTCGCGATCATGGGGGCGCTCTGCGCGATTTCCGCCGTCGTGGCCTCGGCGCGGCTCACGTTCCACACCAACGATATCGGCACGCTCGACGAGTTGCGCGTCATCGCCGCGGCGGTGATTGGCGGCACCGCTCTGTCCGGCGGGCTCGGCACGATCCACGGCGCGATCCTCGGCGCGCTCATCATGCAGTCGCTGCAATCGGGGATGGCCATGGTCGGGGTCGACGCGCCGTTCCAGAACATCGTCGTGGGCATCGTCCTGGTGCTCGCCGTCTTCGTCGATATCGTCTACCGCAAGAGGGCAGGGATCAAATGACCGGCACACCGCTCGTCGAACTGCGCGACATGCAGAAAGCCTTCGGCGGCATCAAGGCCGTCGATCGGGTCACCATCGACCTTCATCCGGGCGAGGTGGTCGGGGTGCTGGGCCATAACGGCGCCGGCAAATCGGTGCTGATGAAGATGCTCTCCGGCGCGATCCAGCGCGATGCGGGGCAGATCCTCGTCAATGGCCAGGAGGCGCGGATCAACAACCCCCGCGACGCCCGCGACTACAATATTGAGACGATCTACCAGACCCTCGCCCTGGCCGACAATCTCGACGCCGCCTCGAACCTCTTTCTGGGCCGGGAGCTGGTCACCGCGACGGGGCTTCTCGACGACGCGCAGATGGAGGCGGAGACGCGCGAGATCATGGGCCGGCTGACGCCGAATTTCCGCCGCTTCTCGACCCCCGTTTCCGGGCTTTCGGGCGGGCAGCGGCAATCGGTGGCGATCAGCCGGGCGGTCTATTTCAACGCCAAGATCCTGATCATGGACGAGCCCACGGCGGCGCTCGGCGTCGAGGAGACGCGGATGGTGGCGGAACTGATCGACGAGCTGAAGAAACAGGGGATCGGCATCTTCCTGATCGACCACGATATTCACCAGGTGAAGGCGCTCTGCGACCGGGCGAGCGTGATGAAGAACGGCAAGCTCGTCGGCACCGTGAACGTGGCCGAGGCGAGCGAGGACGATCTCCTTGCCATGATTATCCTCGGCAAGATGCCGGAGCATCTGGCGGCATGAGGGCGGGGCCAGATCCTTTGAAGGATCTGGTGAGGCTTTTGCAAAAGCCTTGCCCCGTGGCCCCCGGTCCGCGCCTGCCACGAGTCAGCTAGGATGTTCATCGGGCTGGATCTCGGGACCTCCGGGCTGAAGGGCCTTCTGATCGACGATGCGCAGCGGATCGTCGCCGAGGCCACCGCGCCACTCTCGGTGAGCCGGCCCCGGGACGGCTGGTCCGAGCAGGACCCGGCGGAATGGCTGACGGCGGCGGACCGGGTGATGCGGGCGCTGGGCGCCGAGGCCGGTCTCGGCGCGGTGCGCGGCATCGGGCTCTCGGGGCAGATGCATGGGGCGACGCTGCTTGACGCGTCCGACGAAGTGCTCCGGCCCTGCATCCTCTGGAACGACACGCGGGCGGCGGCGGAGGCGGCCGTGCTCGATGCCGATCCGCGGTTCCGGGCGATCACCGGCAATATCGTCTTCCCGGGCTTCACCGCGCCGAAACTGGCTTGGGTGGCGAGCAACGAACCGGAGATTGCGGCGCAGGTCGCCAAGGTCCTGCTGCCGAAGGATTATCTCCGGCTGTGGCTGACCGGCGAGCATGTGGCGGAGATGTCCGACGCCGCCGGGACGAGCTGGCTCGACACCGGCGCGCGGGATTGGTCCGGCGATCTCCTCGCCGCCACCGGGCTCGACCGGTCGCACATGCCACGCCTCGTCGAGGGGTCCGAGGTCTCCGGCACCCTGCGACCCGAGCGCGCGGCGGAGTGGGGCCTGCCCCAGGGCATCCCGGTCGCCGGCGGGGGCGGCGACAACGCGGCGAGCGCGGTGGGGGTGGGCGTGGTCGCGCCCGGCACCGCCTTCGTCTCGCTCGGCACATCCGGCGTGCTCTTCGCGGCGTCCGACGCCTACCAGCCCGATCCGGAGACGGCCGTCCACACCTTCTGCCACGCCCTGCCGGGCACCTGGCACCAGATGGGGGTGATCCTCGCCGCGACCGATGCGCTGAACTGGTTCGCCGGGATCGCCGGGCAGGACCCGGCGGCCCTCACCGCCGGGCTCGGGTCCCTACGCGCACCGGAGCGAACCCTCTTCCTGCCCTATCTCGGCGGCGAGCGGACGCCCCATAACGATGCCCGTATCCGGGGCCAGTTCCTCCATCTCGACCACGGCACCGACCGGGACGCGCTGACCCGCGCGGTGCTGGAGGGCGTGACCTTCGCCATCCGCGACTGCTTCGACGCGCTCAGCGCCACCGGGACCCGGATCGAACGGTTGATCGCCGTCGGCGGCGGCTCGAACTCCGACTACTGGGTCGAGGCCATCGCCACCGCGCTCGGGCGGGAAATCGCCCTGCCCGAAGCCGGGGATTTCGGTGGCGCCTTCGGCGCGGCGCGGCTTGCCATGATGGCGGCCACGGGCGCCGGGCCCGAGATCGCGACCGCGCCCCCCATTGCACGTACCATCGCCCCAGACACAGCGCTCACCGATGCCTTCGCCGAAGGCCATGCCCGCTACAAGGCCGCCTATGCGGCGCTCAAAGGACTGACATGACCGATTTCTTCGCCGACATCCCCCAGATCCGCTATGAGGGCCCGGAGAGCACGAACGAGTTCGCCTTCCGGCACTACGACCCGGAGGCGGAGGTGCTGGGGAAACCGCTTCAGGACCACCTGCGCTTCGCCGTCGCCTGGTGGCACAGTTTCGCCTGGCCCGGGGGCGACCCGTTCGGCGGGCAGACGTTTCAGCGGCCCTGGTTCGGCGATACGATGGACCTGGCCAAGATGAAGGCCGATGTGGCCTTCGAACTCTTCGCCATCCTCGGCCAGCCCTTCTTCTGCTTCCACGACGCCGATATCCGGCCCGAGGGGGAGACCTTCGCCGAGAGCCGCGACCGGCTCGACGAGATCACCGACTATATCGGCGGCAAGATGGAGGAGAGCGGGGTGAGCCTTCTCTGGGGCACCGCCAACCTCTTCACCCACCGCCGCTTCATGGCCGGCGCGGCGACGAACCCGGACCCGGAGGTTTTCGCCTATGCCGCCGCCACGGTGAAATCCTGTATCGACGCGACGCATAGACTGGGCGGGCAGAACTACGTGCTCTGGGGCGGGCGCGAGGGTTATGAGACCCTGCTCAACACCGATATGGGCCGCGAGCGGCAGCAGGCCGGGCGGTTCCTTCAGATGACGGTCGAATACGCCCGCAAGACCGGGTTCGAGGGCACCATCCTGATCGAGCCGAAACCGCAGGAGCCGACCAAGCACCAATACGATTACGACGTCGCGACGGTCTACGGGTTCCTGAAGGATTTCGGGCTCGAGGACGAGGTGAAGGTGAATATCGAACAGGGCCACGCGATCCTCGCCGGGCATTCCTTCGAGCATGAACTGGCGCTGGCGCGGTCTTTGGGCATTTTCGGCTCCATCGACATGAACCGGAACGATTACCAGTCCGGCTGGGATACCGATCAGTTCCCGAATTCGGTGCCCGAGGTGGCCCTCGCGTATTACGAGGTTCTGAAGGCGGGCGGATTCACCACCGGCGGGACCAATTTCGATGCCAAGCTGCGGCGGCAATCCCTCGATCCTGCCGATCTGGTCCTGGCTCATATCGGCGGGATGGATGTCTGCGCGGCGGGGCTGAAGGCGGCGGCGGCGATGCTGGAGGATGGCGGGCTCGAAGAGGCGCGCGCGGCACGCTATGCGGGCTGGGACGGCTCCGATCTCCTGGAAAGCGATCTCGAGACCATCGCGGCCCGGGTCGAGGCCGAGGGGATCGCACCGGAGCCGCGGTCGGGCCGGCAGGAGCGCCTTGAGAACTACGTGAACCGGTTCGTCTGACGGGCGCTACCTCCGGCCGGCGCCGAGCCAGGCCGTGATGCTCAGCCTCTTCGGAAACGGCCCCGCGACGGCCTCTATATGCGCGATGGCGATGGCGGATTTCTCCTGCCATTCGGCCTCGGTCATGGCCTCCTTCATCAGCGTCACCGGCACGGCCCCACGGGCCATGTCCTGCCAGAACGCGGCGGCGGACGGGACGGCCATGCCGCGCTCGACCTCGTGCACCGCGACTTCCCGGAAACCGGCCTCGCGCAACTCACCGGCGAGCACATCGGGGTTTTCGAGCGAGGCAGGATCGTAGCCGGGCTCGGGGATATCAGGATTGATCGTCCGGAGCCCGCCCACCAATGCCGCCATCATCGGCGAGGCCGAGACCGGCGCCCAGCTCGACACACAGACCCCTCCGCCCGGTTTCAGGGTCCGGTGAAGTTCGGCATAGCCCTTCGCCCGGTCGGGAAAGAACATCAGCCCGAACATCGAGAACGCCGCGTCGAACGTGCCGTCGTCGAAGGGCAGGGCCTGGCCGTCGCCCCGGACCGGTTTGACATTAGCGATCCCCCGCTCCGCCAGATGCCCGTCCAGCATCGCGACCATCCGCTCCGAGAAGTCGAGCGCGGTGACATGGGCGACCCGTTCGGCGGCGGCGAGGGTGAGTGTGCCTGGGCCACAGGCGATATCGGCGATCCGGGCGTCGGGCCCCGGCGAAACGAGATCGAGTGCGGCTTCGGCATAGGCCCGAAAGAGGGGCATGGTGACGTCGGAATAGCCCTCGGCGACGAGGTTCCAGGGCGCGGCGGTGCTGAGGACGTCCATCTGGGGGCGACTCCGGAGGGTCGGTTGGGCCACCGTCTCACGGCGCGCCCGCTCTGTCACCGGGGCCATCGTCGCCAGGCGGAACCGCGGTTCGGACCGCCTACAGCCTCGCCCGGACCTTCTCCGACAGCAGCTCGCGCCGCGCCTTGGCGGCGAGTTTGCCCGCTGTCTTGCCTCCGGTTTCGAGCCGGTCGCAGAGGGCCAGAGCCGCCGCATTGAGCGCCCGGTTGCGTTTGCCGACCGCGCGCAGGGCCATGTCGGCGGCCTTGGCGACGTGATCCCGCCCGTCCTCGGCCACCGCCGCGATCCAGCCCAAGGCCGTCTCGAACTGCGCGTCGGGCGCGGCCTTGTCGTGGACGCTGAGTGCCCAGACCATCGCGAGCCCGGCGCGGCGGACATAGAGCCTTTCGTCGACGCACCAGCGCTCGGCCATCTCCCACCGCGCGGCGGTCTTGTCGAAGAGCTGGAAACAGGCGGTATCGCAGATCGCCCAATTGTCGAACGCCTCCACCCAGACCTGCATCAAAGCGGAATCCGTCTGCGCGGGGTCAGCGAGATGCACCGCCAGCAGCCGCGCCTCGTAGCGGCCATCGGCCCACAAGGCGAGGGCGGTGGGGTGGTCGACCCGCGCCGCCCGTTTCTTGATCGCGCCCATGGCGATGCCGAGCGCGTTATCCTGCGGAATGCCGTAGCGGGCGAGCTTGGCGCGCGCTGCCGCATCGGCCTCCGCCTCGAGCCAGGCGATGTGCCCGGCCGCGCTCACGCCGCGACGAGCAGATCGGCAAGCTGGTCGTAGGTTGCCTGCACGCCTTCGCTGGCGCCCGATTGCAGCGCCATCTGGAGGCCCTCTTCGGAGCGGTACTTCATCTCCAGGGTCACGCGGGTGCCCGCCTCGACCGCCTCGAAGCTGCTGGTCACCGTGGTCTTCCCGTCGGTCCAGTCCTCGTCGAAAATCTCGGTATGGACGATGCGGTGGGGTGCCGAGAGATCGAGATATTCGCCGTTCACCGCCATGATGCCGCCTTCGGGTGTCTGCCACTCGTAGCGGAAGCCGCCGCCGACCTTCAGGTCGATATCGGCCTTGACGATCGGATAGGGCCCCATCCCCATCCATTTCATCACCAGCTCGGGCTCGGTATGGGCGCGCCAGACCTTGGCCGGCGGCGCCGAGAGGCCGCGCGTCATAGTCAGGGTCGTCGGGCCGGTCTGTTCGATCTTGAAGGGCAGGGGCATCCTAAGTCTCCTCGTCGGGCATATCCGCGAGCAGCCTGTCGAGCTGCGCATAGCGGGTTTCGTAAGTCTCCCGCAGGGTGCGGGTCCAATCGTCAAGCGGCGCGAACCCCTCGGGCGCGAGCCGGGCCGGGCGGCGCTGGGCATCGATCCGGCGATGGGTCAGACCGGCCTCGGTCAGCACCTTCAGGTGCCGCGAGATCGCCGGCTGCGGGGTCGAGAGCGCCTCGGCCAGATCGCCGACCGTCGCCTCCCCCTCCGCCAGCCGATCAAGGATCGCGCGGCGGGTCGGATCGGCGAGGGCGGCGAGGAGCGGGGCGATGTTTCCGGTCATGCCGTCAATATGCACGAATCCGTATATGCGTCAATATGCAAATAAGGGGCGACGCCCGGATTTGCCCTAGCCAGTGATTCCCTTTGCCGCTATCCTCAAGCGCAGACCCGGAAAACGGGCATTGAGGCAGAGTGCGGCAGTGGTGTTCCCATGACGGAGATGGTCTACGGCGCGGTTCCCGCGCAAACCGGTGATCCGGTCCTGCCGCGCTGGTGGCGGACCATCGACCGCTGGACGCTGTCCTGCATCCTGACGCTGTTTGCCATCGGCCTGCTGCTGGGCTTCGCGGCCTCGCCGCCGCTGGCCGCGGAAAACGGCCTGCCGCCGTTCCACTACGTGACCCGGCAGGCGGCGTTCGGCGGGCTGGCACTGCTCTGCCTGCTCTTGACCTCGATGATGTCGCCGCAACTGGTGCGCCGCCTGGCGGTTCTGGGCTTTGCTATCTCGTTCCTGGCCCTGGCGCTGCTGCCTTTCTTGGGCACCGATTTCGGCAAGGGGGCGGTGCGCTGGTATTCCCTGGGCTTCGCCTCGATCCAGCCCTCGGAATTCCTCAAGCCCGGCTTCGTCGTCGTCGCCGCGTGGTTCATGGCGGCGAGCCAGGATGTGGGCGGGCCGCCGGGCAAGTCGCTCTCCTTCGCGCTGGCGCTGATCATCGTGACGCTGCTGGCCGTGCAGCCGGATTTCGGTCAGGCGGCGCTGATCCTCTTCGCCTGGGGTGTGGTCTATTTCGTGGCGGGGGCGCCGATGCTGCTCCTGATGATCCTCGCCGGGCTGGCGGTCTTCGCCGGCTCCGTCGCCTATTCCAATTCCGAACATTTCGCCCGCCGGATCGACGGCTTCCTGAACCCGGAGGTCGATCCCACGACCCAGCTCGGCTACGCCACCAATGCGATCCGGGAGGGCGGGTTCTTCGGCGTCGGCGTGGGCGAGGGGCGGGTGAAATGGTCGCTGCCCGACGCCCATACCGATTTCATCATCGCGGTGGCGGCGGAGGAATACGGCCTCGTCCTCGTCCTGACGATCATCGCGCTCTATGCGGTGATCGTGGTGCGGAGCCTGGTGCGGCTGATGCGGGAGCGCGACACGTTCATCCGGCTCGCCGGCACCGGCCTCGTCTGCCTCTTCGCGGTGCAGGCGATGATCAATATGGGCGTCGCTGTGCGGCTCCTGCCGGCCAAGGGGATGACGCTGCCCTTCGTGAGCTATGGCGGTTCGTCGCTGATCGCCGGCGGGATCGCCGTGGGGATGCTGCTGGCATTCACCCGGACCCGGCCGCAGGGCGAGATCGGCGACATCCTCGGTCGCGGCGGGCGCTGACGGCATGGCTGGGCCGCTTCTCGTCATCGCCGCGGGCGGCACCGGGGGGCATATGTTCCCCGCCCAGGCCCTGGCCGAGGCGATGCTGGGCAAGGGCTGGCGGGTGCGGCTTTCGACCGATGATCGCGGCGCGCGCTATGCGGGCGGCTTTCCCGAGGCGGTGGAGATCGCCGAGGTCCGCTCGGCCACCTTCGCGCGGGGAGGGGTGCTGGCGAAGATCGCGGTGCCGCTCCGGATCATGGCCGGCATCGCGGCGGCGAAGGGGCGGATGCTCCGGGACCGGCCCCGGGTCGTGGTGGGCTTCGGCGGCTATCCGGCGATCCCGGCGATGGTCGCGGCCTGGGTGCTGCGCATCCCCCGGATGATCCACGAACAGAACGGCGTGCTGGGCCGGGTCAACAAGCTCTTCGCGCCCCGGGTCCATGAAGTGGCCTGTGGCACCTGGCCCACGGACCTGCCCGAAGGGGTCAAGGGCGCGCATACCGGCAACCCGGTCCGCGCGGCGGTGCTGGCCAAGGCCGGGGCGGAGTATGTCGGACCAGGGGAGGGGCCGCTCTCGATCCTCGTGATCGGCGGCTCCCAGGGCGCGCGCATCCTGTCGGACGTCGTCCCGCAGGCCCTTGCCGATCTGCCCGACCACCTGCGCGCGCGCCTCACCGTCAGCCATCAGGCGCGAGGCGAGGATGAGGCCCGGGTCCGCGACGCCTACGACGCCGCGGAGATCGCGGCCGACGTGCAGCCCTTCTTCACCGACATCCCGGAGCGGATGACAGCGGCGCATCTGGTCGTCTCCCGCGCCGGCGCCTCTTCCATCGCCGATCTCACCGTGATCGGCCGCCCGGCGATCCTGATCCCCTATGCCGCCGCCGCCGCCGACCACCAGACCGCCAATGCCCGGGGCCTCGCCGAGGCCGGCGGCGCGATCCTGATCCCCGAAAACCGGCTTGAGCCCGTGCCGCTTTCGGCGCAGATAGCCGCGGTTCTGACCGATGCCGCGCGGGCCGAGGCCATGGCCGCCGCCGCGCGCGCCCACGGCACACCCGACGCGACGGACCGGCTGGTGGCTCTGGTGGAGGCTCTGGCAGAACGCAAAGGACGATAGGAATGGACGGAAACCCGCTGATGCAGGCGCCTACGAAACTCCCCCTCGATGTCGGCCCGATCCACTTTGTGGGCATCGGCGGCATTGGCATGTCGGGCATCGCCGAGGTGCTGCTCAATCACGGCTATGTCGTCCAGGGCTCCGACCTGAAGAGCACGCCGATCACCGAGCGGCTGAAGCGGAACGGCGCGCTGGTCTTCGAGGGGCAGCGGGCGGAGAATCTCGAAGGGGCGGAGGTCGTGGTGATCTCCTCGGCGATCAAGCCGGGCAATCCGGAGCTTGATGAGGCACGCCGCCGGGGCCTGCCGGTCGTGCGCCGGGCCGAGATGCTGGCCGAACTGATGCGGCTCAAATCGAACATCGCCGTGGCCGGCACCCACGGCAAGACCACCACCACGACCATGATGGCCGAACTGATGGTGGCCGGCGATTTCGACCCCACGATCATCAATGGCGGCATCATCCACGCCTATGGCTCCAACGCCCGGATGGGGGCCGGCGAATGGATGGTGGTCGAGGCCGATGAGAGTGACGGCACCTTCAACCGCCTCCCCGCCACCATCGCCATCGTCACCAATATCGACCCCGAGCACATGGAGCACTGGGGCGACTTCGACACGCTCCGCGACGGGTTTTACGACTTCGTAAGCAATGTTCCCTTCTATGGTCTGGCGGTCTGTTGCACCGACCATCCGGAGGTGCAGGCCCTTGTCGCGCGCCTGACAGACCGGCGCGTGGTGACCTATGGGTTCAACAGCCAGGCCGATGTGCGCGCGGTCAATCTGCGCTTCGTCAAGGGCGTGGCGCAGTTCGACATCGCGCTCCAGGCCGAGGGGACGATGATCGAGGGTTGCACCCTGCCGATGCCCGGCGACCATAACGTGTCGAACGCGCTTGCCGCGGTGGCGGTGGCGCGGCATCTCGGCATGAAGAAGGGTGAGATCCGCGAGGCACTGGCGAAGTTCGGCGGCGTGAACCGGCGCTTCACCAAGGTGGGCGAGGTGAACGGCGTCACCATCATCGACGATTACGGCCACCACCCGGTGGAGATCGCGGCGGTGCTGCGGGCGGCCCGGCAGGCCAGCGAAGGCCGCGTCGTCGCCGTCCACCAGCCGCACCGCTACACCCGCCTTTCCAGCCTCTTCGACGAGTTCTGCCGCTGCTTCAACGATGCCGATGTGGTGGGTATCGCCGAGGTCTTCGGTGCCGGGGAAGAGCCGATTCCGGGGGCGAGCCGCGATGATCTCGTGGCCGGGCTGACCCGCGCCGGGCACCGCCATGCCGTGGCGCTGAGTGTCGAGGACGACCTCGAAGCGCTGGTGCGGGCCGAGGCGCAACCGGGCGATATCGTGGTCTGCCTCGGCGCCGGCACGATCAGCGCCTGGGCCAATGCGCTCCCCGGGCGGCTCGGGTCATGAGCTGGGTCTGGATCGTCACCGGGATCGTGGTGCTCTCCGCCGCTCTGGCGGTCTCGGGGCTCTTGCGCCGGCTGGTCTGGGCCTTTGCGCTGGCCGTGGCGGTGCTCCTTGTCCTGCACATGCAGACCAACCCGGGCGAGGGGGCCGCGGGCCTTGCCGCCTTGGGCGGAGGGCTGGCGCTCGCGCGCACCGCGCGGCGCTTCGTCACCGGGGGGCTGCTATGAGCCTGCCGCTCGCGCTCGGCATCGGCTGGGTGCTGGCCGCGACGCTCACCGCGCTTCTACCGATGCGGCTGCAATACCCGCCGGGCATTCTGCTCCTGATCGCCGCGCCGGGGCTGATCCTCTGGATCGGGGCGGTCCATGGCTGGGTCTGGGCGGTGCTGGGCCTCGCCGCCTTCGTCTCGATGTTCCGCAACCCGCTGCGCTATTTCTATGCGAAGGTCAGCGGCCGAGCGGGGGCGCAATGACACTCTCCATGGTGCTTGCCTTCCTGTGGTTCATCCTCGCCAACGTCCTGGCGCTGCTGCCGAGCCGCGACAACCACTGGACCCGCGCCTATATCCTGATCGCCCTCGGCGTCCCGCTGCTGGGTTACCTGACCTACCAGAACGGCGCCTTGATCGGGCTGATCGCGCTGGCGGCAGGCGCAAGCATCCTGCGCTGGCCGGTGGTCTATCTCGGCCGCTGGGTGAAGCGGGTGATGGGGCGCGAGAGCTAGGCGCTTTGCCATCCGGCGCGGAGTGGGCGAGGGTGGGTCATGGCCATCGCCCTCCCTCTCATCGCCCTCTGCCTTGGGCTCATCTACGGGCTGCTGCTCATCCGGAACCGACTCGCGCTGGTGTTCTGGCTCTCGATGCTGGCCTATCTCGTGGCCTTTGGCTGGGCCATCCTCGAAGGGCGGCAGCAGAGCGGGTTCGACGGGATCGGCTACGGCATCTTCGCGGTGTTGATGGTGGCGCCCCTGGCGGCGGGGACCCTGATCGGGGCCGGCATCTCCCTTGTCCGGCGCGGCAATTCGGGCGAAGAGGCGGGCGATGACGGAGATGCCGCAGACCCGAGGGACCCTGACCCCTGACCGGCCCCTGGCCGAGCTGACCTGGATGCGGGTCGGCGGGCCCGCCGAGTGGTTCTTTCAGCCCGCCGATACCGCCGATCTCGCCGCCTTCCTTGCTGCCCTCGACCCCGCCCTGCCGGTTTTTCCGATGGGTGTGGGCTCCAACCTGATCGTCCGGGATGGCGGGATCAGGGGCGTCGTGGTGCGGCTCGGGCGGGGCTTCAACGGCATTGCGATCGAGGGCGAGCGGGTCGTCGCGGGGGCCGCGGCGCTCGACGCCCATGTGGCGCGCAAGGCGGCAGAGGCCGGGCGCGACCTGACCTTCCTGCGCACCATTCCCGGCACGCTCGGTGGGGCGGTGCGCATGAACGCCGGATGCTATGGGAGCTATATGGCGGATGTCTTCGAGAGCGCCCGGGCCGTGACCCGCGCCGGAGAGATCGTGACGCTCAGGCCCGAGGACCTGGCCTTCGCCTATCGCCACTCCGCCCTTGCTCCGGACACCGTAATCACCGAAATCACCCTGCGCGCCCCCGGCGGAGACCCCTGGGCGCTCGGCGCGAAGATGACGGATCAGCTCGCCAAGCGCGACGAGAGCCAGCCCACCAAGGACCGCACCGCCGGCTCCACCTTCCGCAACCCGGCCGGGTTCTCCAGCACCGGGCGGGCCGACGACACCCATGAGCTGAAAGCCTGGAGCCTGATCGACGCCGCCGGGATGCGCGGCGCGCGGCGCGGTGGGGCGATGATGAACCCCAAACACCCCAACTTCCTGACCAATGCCGGGGGCGCGACGGCGGCAGAGCTTGAGGGATTGGGCGAAGAGGTGCGGAAAAAGGTTTACGATTCAAGCGGTCTCACGCTAGAATGGGAGATCATGAGGGTCGGCGAACCGGCCCCGGATTAGGCAGACCGACCCGGCATCGAGCAGGCGCCGGACATCAAGAGCCAGGGCGCCGCGCGGCGCACCGGGCAAGGTACGAGACGGGCCGCAAAGGTCCGCGGGCACGAGGCGGGTGACCGGGTGAGAACGGCGAGCGGGGCAGGCCCCAAGGTGATGGTCGCGATGGGCGGCCCGTCGGCGGAGCGCGAGGTCTCGCTCAGCTCCGGGCGGGAATGCGCCAACGCGTTGCGCGAGGCCGGCTACGCCGTGATCGAGACCGATGCCGGCCCCGATTTCGCGCACCGGATCGTTGCCGAGAAGCCGGACGTGATCTTCAACGCGCTGCACGGCCGCTGGGGCGAGGATGGCTGCGTCCAGGGCCTCTTCGAATGGCTCCGCGTGCCCTACACCCATTCCGGCGTGCTCGCCTCGGCGCTCACCATGGACAAGGAGCGGACCAAGGCGGCCTACCGCGCCCATGGCCTGCCGGTGGTCGAGAGCCTTCTGGTTCCGAAGGACGCGGCGGAGGCCGCCCATTCCCTGACCCCGCCCTATGTCATCAAACCCAACAACGAAGGCTCCTCCGTCGGCGTCTATTTGGTGGAGGAGGGGGCGAACCGGCCGCCGGAACTGGGCCCCGAGATGCCCGAGACGGTGATGGTCGAGGCTTATGTGCCGGGCCGGGAACTGACCACGACCGTGATGGGCGACCGGCCCCTGACCGTGACCGACATCCTCACTGACACCTGGTACGACTACGCGGCGAAATATGAGGAGGGCGGTTCGCACCACGTCCTGCCGGCGGAGATCCCGGGCGAGGTCTTCGATGCCTGCCTCACCTATGCTCTGACCGCCCATGACGCGCTCGGCTGCCGCGGTCTGACCCGGACCGATTTCCGCTGGGACGAGGCCCAGGGCCTTGACGGCCTAATCTTGCTCGAAACCAACACCCAGCCCGGCATGACCCCGACCTCGCTGGCGCCCGAGCAGGCGGCGCATCTCGGCATCTCGTTCCCGGAGCTCTGCGCCTGGATGGTGGAGGATGCGTCATGCGACCGCTGATCCGCCGCGCCCCGATCCTCGACCCGGCGCCGTCGCGCTGGCGCTACCGGGTCCACCGGCTGATGCTCACCCCGCTCTTCCGGGCCTTCCTGAAAGTGGGTGTGCCGGCCTTCCTGATCGTCTTCATCGCGGGCGCCTGGCTGTCGAGCGCCGAGAACCGGGGCCGACTGACGGACGGATTGGCCGATCTGCGCGCGCAGATCGAGCAGCGGCCGGAGTTCACTGTGCGGCTGATGGCCATCGACGGCGCAGAGGACGCCCTCCGCGAGGAAATCCGCGCGGTGCTGCCCTACGACTTTCCGCTTTCCTCCTTCGATATCGACCTTGAAGAGGCCCGCGCCACCGTCGCCGCGCTCAATGCCGTGGAAAGCGCCACGATCCGCATCCGGCCCGGCGGCATCCTTCAGGTCGACGTGACGCCCCGGGTGCCGGTCGCGGTGTGGCGCGGCCATGACGGGCTGAAGCTGATCGATCTCGACGGCCGCTTCGTCGCCCCGCTCCCCGCCCGCGCCGAGCGCGCCGACCTGCCGCTGGTGGCCGGGGACGGCGCCCGCGATGTCGTCGGCGAGGCGCTCGACCTGATCGCCGCCGCCGGCCCGCTGCAAGGAGACATCCGCGGCCTCGTCCGGATGGGTGAGCGGCGCTGGGACATCGTCCTGGCCAGCGGCCAGCGGCTGCTCCTGCCCGAGGATCGCCCGCGCCAGGCGCTCGAACGGATCATCGCCCTCGACCAGGCCCGCGACATGCTCTCCCGCGACGTGACCGTGGTCGACATGCGCAATGCCGCCCGCCCGGTGCTGCGGCTCACCGACAGCGCCGCCGACGGGCTGCGCCAGGTGCGGGGGCTCGAAACCCAATGACAGGAATTCTGACCCGGAGGCCAGGGACATGAAGGAGCTCTACGAAAGCCAGCGCGCCATGCGGCATATGCGCAAGGCGGCGATGCAGCGCGGGGTGATCGCGATCCTCGATGTGGGCACCTCGAAAATCGCCTGCCTGATCCTGCGCTTCGATGGCGCCGAGCGATTCCGTGACAGTGAGGGCGTGGGCTCCATGGCCGGGCAAAGCTCGTTCCGGGTGATCGGCGCGGCGACGACGCGGTCGCGCGGGGTGGCCTTCGGCGAGGTCAGCGCCATGCCCGAGACCGAACGCGCGATCCGCACCGCGGTGCAGGCGGCGCAGAAGATGGCCAATGTCCGGGTCGACCACGTCATCGCCTGCCTTTCCGGCGCGCGGCCCCGCAGCTACGGGCTCGACGGCGCGGTGGACCTGACCGAGACCATGGTGAGCGACGCCGATATCGGGCGGGTGCTCGCGGCCTGCGACGTGCCGGAGTATGGCGCCGAGCGCGAAGTGCTCCACGCCCAGCCGATCAATTTCGCCCTCGATCACCGCTCCGGCCTTGCCGATCCGCGGGGGCAGAGCGGCAACCGGCTCACCACGGATATGCATCTCCTGACGGTGGAGGCCGCGGCGGTCCGCAACCTGATCCACTGCATCAAACGCTGCGATCTGGATGTCGCGGGCCTCGCTTCCGGGGCTTATGTCTCCGGCGTCTCCAGCCTCGTCGAGGACGAGCAGGAGCTGGGCGCGGCCTGTATCGACATGGGCGGCGGCACCACCAGCCTCTCGATCTTCCTCAAGAAACACATGATCCATGCCGAGACCGTGCGGATGGGCGGCGATCACGTGACCGGCGACATTTCCATGGGGCTGCAGATCCCCATGGCGACGGCCGAGCGGATCAAGACCTTCTATGGCGGCGTCATCGCCACCGGCATGGACGACCGCGAGCAGATCGAGATCGGTGGCGATACCGGCGATTGGGAGCACGACCGCCGCACGGTGAGCCGGGCGGAACTGATCGGGATCATGCGGCCCCGGGTCGAGGAGACCCTCGAAGAGGTCCGGCTGAGGCTCGACGCGGCGGGGTTCGAATACCTGCCGTCGCAGCAGATCGTGCTGACTGGCGGCGCCAGCCAGATCCCCGGCCTTGACGGGCTCGCCAGCCGCATCCTCGGCCAGCAGGTGCGTTTGGGCCGGCCCCTGCGCGTGCAGGGCCTGCCGCAAGCCGCGACCGGCCCCGCCTTTTCGGCCTCCGTCGGCCTCGCGCTCTTCGCCGCCCATCCCCAGGACGAATGGTGGGATTTCGAGGTCCCGGCGGACACCTATCCGGCGCGGAGCTTGCGGCGGGCGATGAAATGGTTCAAGGATAACTGGTGATACGCAAGATCTTGCCGATTGACCGAAATAGGGCGGGATGCCGGGGCAGATTTAGCAGATTTTGTGGCGTTTCCAGTGTTTTTACGTGACGCGCCGGCTACGCAGCGTTAGGATCGCGGCCAGATGAGTCACGCGCCCCGGGGCAGGGCAAAAGACGATAACACACCGTCCGGGATCAACCGACGACGGAGCGGAACGAAAACGGGCACGCAGACAGGCACAAAGAAACAGGCGGACAGTAAAGATGACATTGCACCTCTCCATGCCGGGTAACGAGGACCTCCGGCCGCGCATCACCGTCTTCGGCGTCGGCGGCGCCGGGGGCAACGCGGTCAACAACATGATCGAGCAGGAGCTCGACGGCGTGGAATTCGTCGTCGCCAATACCGACGCCCAGGCGCTGCAACAGTCCCGCGCCGGAAACAAGGTGCAGATGGGCGTGAAGGTGACCGAGGGGCTCGGCGCCGGGGCGCGCGCCACGGTGGGTGCGGCTGCGGCCGAGGAATCCATCGAGGCCATCGTCGATCACCTCGCCGGGGCGCATATGTGCTTCATCACTGCCGGGATGGGCGGCGGCACCGGCACCGGGGCGGCGCCGATCATCGCCCAGGCCGCGCGGGAGCTGGGCGTGCTGACCGTCGGTGTCGTGACGAAGCCGTTCCAGTTCGAGGGCGGTAAGCGGATGAAGCAGGCCGAGGATGGCGTCGAGGCGCTGCAAAAGGTCGTCGACACGCTGATCATCATCCCGAACCAGAACCTGTTCCGCCTCGCCAACGAGAACACGACCTTCACCGAGGCCTTCGCGCTCGCCGACGACGTACTCTATCAGGGCGTGAAGGGCGTGACCGACCTGATGGTGCGCCCCGGGCTGATCAATCTCGACTTCGCGGACGTCCGCGCGGTGATGGATGAGATGGGCAAGGCGATGATGGGCACCGGCGAAGCCGAGGGCCAGGAACGCGCGGTGCAGGCCGCCGAGAAGGCGATTGCCAATCCGCTGCTGGACGAGATCAGCCTCGAAGGCGCCAAGGGCGTGCTGATCAACATCACCGGCAGCCATGACCTGACCCTCTTCGAGGTCGACGAGGCCGCCAACAAGATCCGCGAGAAGGTGGACCCGGACGCTAACATCATCGTGGGCTCCACCCTCGATACCGGCATGGACGGGCGGATGCGGGTTTCGGTCGTGGCCACCGGGATCGATGCCAGCGCCGACCTGAAGGAGGTGCCGGTGCCGCGCCGGTCGATGGCCGCGCCGCTGACCCAGCATGTCAGCGCCGAACACTACGAGGAGGGCGCCGAACCCGCTGCCGCGGAACCGGCGCCGGCGGCGACCGAGGCCCCGGCGCAAGACCCGCAGCCCGTCGCGGCGCGGATCGAAGAGCCCGAGGCGGCGCCGGAACTGCCGATCTTCGGCTCCGAGCGGGCCGCGATCGCACCCCCGGTGGCCCCGGCCGCGACGGTGGAGGACGATCTGCCGCCTCCCGCCTATCAGCCGCGCCCCGAGCCTCAAGTCGAGGCGCCGGCGGAGAGTTTCGTCGCCCCGCGCGCCCCGGCGCCGGGCACGCCCTCGCCCGAAGCGCTTGCGCGACTGCGCGCCGCTGTGGAGGCGCGGCCCGAGGCCCGGACGGCGGACCCCCGGCCCGCCGAAGAGGAGGCGCCAAGAGCGGACCGGCCCCGGTTCGGGATCAACACGCTGATCAACCGCATGGCCGGTCATGGCCAGGAACCGGCCGAGACACCGGCGCCGCGCCCGGAGCCGCAGGTGCGCCAGCTCCACGAGACCCCGGCCGAGCCGGAGGCCGATCCCGATCAGGAAAAGATCGAAATCCCGGCCTTCCTGCGCCGTCAGGCCAACTGACGCGACCCTGCGTCAGATCCGGGAAGAGGCCGCCAATGGCGGCCTTTTTCTTTTCACATCAGAGTTTTACGGGCGCGTCCTGGATGTTTCAGATGGTTGCAAAGAGTGAATTGTGGCCTCCAAGACCAGTCCCTAGTTTCGCCTCAACGAAACGGTAACGATTTGGCATCGAGCAGACGCTTGCAAACGACGCTGCAAAAACCGGTCAGATTTGATGGCGCCGGGCTGCATACCGGGCGCCCGGCGACGCTCGTCCTGCGCCCGGCTGCGGCGGGCCATGGCATCGTGTTTCATCGCATCGATACCGGCACCCGCATCCCCGCGCTCTGGAACCGGGTCGTCCAGGGGCCTCTGGCCACCCGGATCGAGGCGGCGGACGGCACCGCGATCTCCACCGTCGAGCATATCATGGCGGCCTTGGCCGGCTGTGGCATCCACAACGCGCTGATCGAGATCGACGGGCCGGAAGTCCCGATCCTCGATGGCAGCGCCGCGGGTTTCGTGCGGGGCATCCTCGAAGCGGGCCTGGCCCGGCTCTCGGTGCCGCTGTTCGCCATCGAAGTGCTGCGCGAGGTCTCCGTCGATGACGGCTTTGGCCGCGCCACGCTCTCGCCCGCCGCCGGCCTCGCCATCGATTTCCGCATCGACTTCCCTGACCCCGCGATCGGCGAGCAGCGCCGCCGCCTCGACATGGCCAACGGTGCCTTCGTGCGCGAGCTTTGCGACAGCCGTACCTTCTGCCGCCGCGCCGATATCGACCGGATGCGCGCCGAGGGACTGGCGCTCGGCGGAACCTACCGCAATGCCGTGGTGGTCGAGGGCGAGAGGGTGCTGAGCCCCGGCGGTCTGCGCTATCCGGACGAGGCGGTGCGCCACAAGATGCTCGATGCGCTCGGCGATCTGGCCATGGCCGGGGCGCCGATCCTCGGGCTCTATACCGGCGACCGGGCCGGCCACGCGCTCACCAACGCATTGCTGCGCAAGCTCTTTTCCACGCCGGGAAGCTGGCGCCGGACCCGGTGCGGCGCGGCCGCCGCCGCGCGTCTGCCGGGGGTCGGTCTGCGTCTCGATGACCTCGCCGCGGTGGCCTGAGCTGCGGGCAAAAGGCGTTTTTCCCCTCTGTCATCTATGCTAGACCGAGCGTCGAGGTGTGCAAACGAGATCGGACCGGGGGCACGGGCATGAGCAGATCGGAACGGAGCGCCCGGCGCGGACGGCTTCTCACGGCCGCCCTGGCGGTCGCCGCGCTCTCGGCCTGCGGCGTCTTGGAGAGCACAAATACCCCGCCATTGGAGCAATACACCGCCTCGGAGATTTTCGAGCGCGGCGAGTTCGAGCTGGAGCGCGACCGGCCCGACGACGCTGCGTTCTTCTTCGGTGAGATCGAGCGGCTCTACCCCTATTCGGGCCTCGCCAAACGCGCGCTGATCATGCAGGCTTTCGCCTATCACCGGGACCGCGACTACGCCAATTCCCGGGCCTCGGCGCAGCGCTATATCGACTTCTACCCGACGGATGAGGACGCCGCTTACGCCCAGTACCTTCTGGCGCTGAGCTATTACGATCAGATCGACGAGGTCGGCCGCGATCAGGGCCTGACCTTCCAGGCGCTTCAGGCGCTCCGCACGGTGATCGAGCGCTATCCCGAGAGCGAATATGCCCGCTCCTCGATCCTGAAATTCGACCTCGCCTTCGACCATCTGGCGGGCAAGGAGATGGAGATCGGGCGCTACTACCTCAAGCGCGATCACTTCGCGGCGGCAGTGAACCGGTTCCGCGTCGTGGTGGAGGATTTCCAGACGACGACCCACACGCCCGAGGCGCTGCACCGGCTGGTCGAGGCCTATCTCTCGCTTGGTCTGACCGACGAGGCGCAGACCGCTGGCGCGATCCTGGGTCACAATTACCAGGGCACCGAGTGGTATCAGGACAGCTTCGCGCTCCTGACCGGGCAGGGGCTGGAGCCGCGCGCGATCGGCAATAACTGGCTCGCGGCGATCTACCGGCAGGTGGTGCGCGGCGAATGGCTGTGACCGCTGCGCGCGGCTGACCGGCCGGCCGATGCTGCGCCATCTCGACATCCGCGACATGCTGCTGATCGAGCGGCTGGAGCTGGAGTTTCAGCCCGGCCTCAACGTGCTGACCGGAGAGACCGGGGCGGGCAAGTCGATCCTGCTCGACGCTTTGGGTTTCGTGCTGGGCTGGCGCGGGCGGGCGGAACTCGTCCGCGCCGGGGCGGCGCAGGGCGAGGTGACGGCGGCGTTCGATCTGCCTGACGGGCATCCGGCGCGGGCGGTTCTGGCGGAAGCCGGGATCGCCGCGGAGGACGAGCTGATCCTGCGCCGGATCAACAGCGCCGAGGGGCGCAAGACCGCTTGGGTCAATGGCGTGCGGACCTCGGGCGATGTGCTGCGGCGGCTCTCGGAAACCCTGGTGGAGCTTCACGGCCAGCATGATGACCGGGGGCTGCTGAACCCGCGCGGGCATCGGCTGCTTCTCGATGCCTTCGCCGGTCTCTATACCGACCGCAGCCGGGCCGCCTGGACCGCGCTGCGCAAGGCGCGGGAGACGCTCGCGGAGGCGGAGGCTGAGGCCGAGGCGCAGCGGGCGGAAGAGGAATTCCTGCGCCATGCGGTGGGTGAACTGGACGCTCTGGCCCCGCAGCCGGGGGAGGAGGCGGACCTCGACACCGCCCGCCGGCTGATGCAGGCGGCC
>JANQRL010000001.1 GCA_028284605.1 Paracoccaceae bacterium
CACGGCCCGTCGACGGGCCGTCCGCCTTTGGCACACCTACGCTGCCATCCGCCGCCTGCGGTTGAAAACCCGGGCCCGGCGGGGCATCACGGGGGGCGACCGAAATTATGCGGTGACCCATGAACCGTCTCTACCATTACCCGCTCTCGCCGTTTTCCCGGAAAGTCCGGCTCAGCCTGGCGGAAAAGAAGATCGAGGTGGAGCTGGTCGAGGAGCGCTATTGGGAGCAGGATCCGGATTTCCTGCGCCGCAATCCGGCCGGTAAGGTGCCGATCCTGAAGCTCGGCAACCGCACCTTCTCGGACAGCGCGGCGATCTGCGAATATCTGGAGGAGAGCCATCCCACGCCGCCGCTTCTGCCGCGCAATGCCGAGAGCCGTTACGAGGTGCGCCGGCTCGTCGCCTGGTTCGACGACAAGTTCAACCGGGAGGTCACCGAGAAGCTGATGGGCGAGCGGGTGTTCCGCAAGGTGATGGGCACCGGTTATCCCGACAGCGCCAACGTCAAGGCGGGCGCGCGGGCGATCAAGGACCATCTCGACTATCTGGCGATGCTGCTCGACGACCGGCGCTGGCTCGCCGGCAACGAGATGTCGCTGGCGGATTTCGCGGCGGCTGCCCATCTGAGCTGTCTGGACTATATTTCCGACGTGGACTGGAACCGATCCGAGGTCGTGAAGGACTGGTATGCCAAGATCAAGTCGCGCCCCGCTTTCCGGAGCATCCTCGCCGACCAGGTCCCCGGCTTCCCGCAGCCGGCCCATTACGCGAACCTCGATTTCTGAGCCGCGCGATCCCGAGGCGCTGAAGCAGGAACTGTGCGAATTTGCGGTTTCTGCGGGGTTTCTGCGGGTGGGAGTGTGTTCCCCTGATGCGATCCCGGCGGCGCGGGGCTATCTCGACGATTTTCTGGAGCAGGGGCGCCACGGCCAGATGGGCTGGATGGCGGAGCGGAGCGCCTGGCGCGGCGATCCCGCGGCGCTCTGGCCCGAGGCGCGGTCGGTCATCATGTGCGCGGAGAGTTATACGCCCGAGCACGATCCCCTCGCGGTCTTGGAACGGCCCGACCGGGCGGCGATTTCGGTCTATGCCGGGCAGCGGGACTATCACGATCTGGTCAAGAAGCGGCTGAAGCGCGTCGGGCGCTGGCTGCTCGATCAGGCGCCGGGGCATGAGATCAAGGTTTTCGTCGATACCGCCCCGGTGATGGAGAAACCTCTGGCCGCCGCCGCCGGGCTCGGCTGGCAGGGCAAGCATACGAACCTGCTGGGCCGCGATCTTGGCAATTGGGTGTTTCTGGGGGCGATCTTCACGACGGTGGAGCTGCCCCCCGATGCGCCCGAGGAGGACCATTGCGGGAGTTGCACTGCCTGTCTCGATATCTGCCCGACCAAGGCCTTTCCGGCGCCCTATCAGCTCGATGCGCGGCGCTGCATTTCCTACCTGACCATCGAGCATAAGGGCTCGGTGCCGGAGGAGCTGCGCGAAGGGCTCGGCAACCGGATCTATGGCTGCGACGACTGCCTCGCCGTGTGCCCGTGGAACAAGTTCGCCGCGGCCGCGTCGGAGACGCGATACGCGATGCGCGACGACCTGAACGCGCCGCCTCTGGAGGAGCTTGCGGGACTGGACGATGCGGCGTTTCGCGCCAAGTTCTCCGGCAGCCCGATCAAGCGCATCGGGCGCGACCGGTTCGTCCGCAACGTTGCCTATGCCATCGGCAATTCCGATGCGCCCCGCCTGATCCCGGTGGCCCGGCGGCTCGCCGGGGATACCGATCCGAGTGTGGCCGATGCCGGGCGCTGGGCGCTTGCGCGGCTGTCCGCCCTTGCCTGACCCGAAGGAGCTCCCATGAGACCGATCCCCACCGCCGCCCTCGTTTGCCTTGCCGCCGCCGCCTGCGCCGATCCGGTGCCGCAGGGCGCGCCGAATTCCGATCTTGCGCCGGCCTTTGCCGGGCAGACCCGGGCCGATGCCCTGCCCGCGACGCCGGTGGCGACGGAGGTCTTTGCCAGCGGGCTCGACACGCCCTGGGGGATCGCCGCCCTGCCGGACGGAAGCTACCTGGTGAGCGAGCGCTCTGGCGCGCTGCGGCTGGTGTCGGCGGAGGGTCAGGTGTCGCGCGCCATCGAGGGGGTGCCGCGGGTCGATGCGCGGCGGCAGGGCGGGCTGCTCGATGTCGCGGTGGCCGGGGATTTCGCCGAGACCCGGCGGGTCTGGCTGACCTATGCCAAGCGTTATGACGGCGGCACCGGAACGACGGTGGCCCATGGGGTGCTCTCGGCCGATGGCAGCGCGCTGACCGATGTCACCGAGATTTTCCTCCAGGAGCCGCCCTCGCCGACGCCGATGCATTACGGCAGCCGGATCGTGTTCGAGCCCGGGACCGGGAACGCCTTCGTGACGCTGGGCGAGCATTCCGCGGCGCGGGAGCGGGTTCTGGCCCAGGATATCGAGACGACCTATGGCAAGGTCGTGCGGATCGACGCCCTGACCGGTGCGGCACCCGCCGGCAACCCCTTCGTGGGGCGCGAGGGGCTCGACACGATCTGGTCCTACGGGCACCGCAACCCCCAGGGCGCCGACATCCATCCCGGGACCGGGGCGCTCTGGACCGTGGAGCACGGGCCGCGGGGAGGGGATGAGCTAAACCTGCCGGGGCCGGGGCTGAACTATGGCTGGCCGGTGATTTCCTACGGGATCGAGTATCGCGGTGACGAGATTGGTGAGGGGATCGCGGTGCAGGAGGGGATGGAGCAGCCGGTCTATTACTGGGACCCGGTGATCGCCCCGGGGGGCATGGATTTCTATGAGGGTAGTCTGTTCCCTGGCTGGCAGGGGGACTTGCTGATCGGCGGGCTGGCCGGGCAGGCACTGGTGCGGCTGAAATTCGAGGGCGACCGGGTAGTCGGCGAAGAGCGCGTCGTCGACGGCATCGGCCGGGTTCGGGACGTCGAGGTCGCGGCGGATGGGTCCGTGCTGGTGCTGATCGACGCGCCGGCGCCGTTCGGAGAGATCGTGCGGATCACGCCGGGGGGGTAGGTGTCGGTGTCTGAAAGTTAGGCGCTGGCTCGGTGCAGCGTCTTACCCCGGTAGCGCTGGTGTTGGGTCGAAGGCAGGTACGCGGACAATGCTGCCGTTGATCAGTTTGGCTTCAACGGCTGTTTTTGGTTTGGCGACGTTGACTTTGCCATCGCACCATCGAAATCTTTGCCCATGAGATGGAGCAAGCTAAAGCAGCGAATTGAAGAGGGTCTCGCCGACAGTGCCAGAGGACGTGTCGAAGTCTGGAGCACACGTTATAGGAAGGCTCACGATCAAGAAGGCGAAGCTTGGATCACGATTGACGGGCAGCGTGTTCACAGCATGGGCTCGTTGACACATCTGGTTGAGTGGTATGAAAGAAATAGGGCACTACAAGAAGAACGGGATTGTCTGGACTACAGGGATCGCGAGCAAATTAAGGGCTATCGTGATGCTCAAGAAGAAGTTGAAACCCAACTACGCGCAGAAGGCGTGATACCGCTCTGGGAATTCAACGACGCTCTTTTTGAATATCTCAATATGTCGTTGGAGCAGATACTAACGTCAGACCAAATGATCGTTCGTGCACTGGGTATGTTTGACAAGCGACTTGGCAAGCGTCGCCTCGTCTCTATGGATGTTTCCAAGGAACACGGGCTCATACAAGGTTTTCATCGTATTCGTTGCGCCTTCGAAGGGCTTACAATACGGCCAACCGAGACATCCGAAAGCTGACATAGGTTGCTGCCGCCGCATTCGACACCTTGGGCTCGCACCCGTCATCCGAGCCCCACTGGCAACCCCTCGCGCAGCGCGCTAAGGGAACCCCATGTCCACCGCGCCGCGCCCGCTCCGGGGGATCGCCCTGATGGTATCGGCGATCACCCTCTTCACCGTCATGGCGGCCTTCGTGAAGGCGGCGGAGAACGTGCCGGCGGGGCAGACGATGTTCTTTCGGTCACTCCTCGCTCTGCCGGTCGTGATGGCGTGGCTGGCCTGGACCGGCGGGCTGAAGGGCGGCATCCGGACCCGGAACTGGGGCGGCCACGCGGTGCGCGGGATCGTCGGCTCGGCGGCGATGGGGCTCGGGTTCGCCGGGCTGAAGCTCTTGCCCTTGCCAGAAGTGACCGCGATCCGGTTTGTGACGCCGGTGGTGCTGGTGATCCTCGCCGCGCTGATCCTGGGGGAACGCCTGCGTCTCATCCGCATCTCGGCGGTGGTCGTCGGGCTGGTCGGCGTCGTCGTGATCACCGCGCCCCGGTTCAGCGCCGGGCTCGGGACGGTGGAGGCGTTCGGGGTGCTGGTGACGCTGGGTTCGGCCTGCATGGCGGCGCTGGCGCAGATTTTCGTCAAGTCGATGTCGGAGACCGAGACCACGGCGGCCATCGTGTTCTGGTTCTCGGCCACCGCCGCCACCCTGGCGCTGCTGACGGTCCCGTTCGGCTGGGTCTGGCCGACGCCCGCGGAATGGGGGTTTCTGGTCGGGGCGGGGCTGATCGGCGGCACCGGCCAGATCCTGCTCACCTCCTCCTACCGCCATGCCGAGGCGAGCACGCTGGCGCCGTTCACCTATGTCTCGATCCTGTGGTCGATCCTGATCGGCTATGTCTGGTTCGCCGAAGTGCCGACTTTGCAGATGCTCGCCGGGGCGGCACTGATCATCGCCGCGGGGGTCGCCATCGTGCTGCGCGAGCGTCAGCTCGGGTTGCAGAGAACGGCCGAACGCAAGGTGGACGCCAAGGGAATTCAGTGAGCCGGCGAGATGTGCTAGGGTGCCTCTACTCGCCCTAGGGAGGAGGACGATCCATGACCCGACACGTGATCGACACGCCGATGGCCCGCGCCCAGGGTCCGCGCATCCGCCATTACCTGAAGCTGAAGAAGGCGGCGCTGCCGAGCCTCGCCACCCTCACGCTCCAGCGCCGCGCCCGGCAGATGGCGCCGAGCCCCCGCGCTGCGGCCTATGCGCGGATCGAGCGGGGGCGGGAGGCGTAATGACTCTTTGTTACAGGGGATTCCAACGAGTCGGCAGCTAGGGCACTATCGCCCTAGCTGGAGGCGCCATGAACAAGGTCGAAGACATCGCACGGTCTGTCCTTGATGCGAATGACGTCGTTGATGTTGTCGTCAGCCACGACGTGAATGCCGATGGCGAGCCGGTTCTTTGGATCGAGATTGTCTATCGTGGTGAAGAGCCGCCTTCGGTGGACCGTATGGCTGCCCTGACCGAGCAAATCTGGCGCAGCGAGAGGCAGGCCGGGAGCTTGGCCTTTCCAGTGATCAGCTACGTTTCGGAGATGGATCAGGACGAAGTTGTCGCGGCTGAGTGAGCAACTCGTTGCGACCGCGCGGCACCGGCTCGAGGTCAGGCCGGGTCTGTCGGAAGCTGATCTGCGTCGCGCGACAAGCGATCTTTACTATTCCCTGCTCCATGCGCTCAGCGAAGCGCTGGTGGAGTCAATCGGGTCGAATCCGGACAGTGCCGCGTTCCGGGAGACATACGTCAACCTCTATCGGCTGCCGGAGCACTCCTATGTCGAGAAGCGCTGTAAAGAGATAGGGGAGCAAGACTTCTCTGAGGCAGTCCAAGACTTCGCCAGGCAGATAATCTCACTCAAGAACAAGCGCCAGAAAGCGGACTACGATCCGCTTTCTACATTCAAGAGATCAAGTGTAGAATCCGACATCAGGCTTGTTCAGTCGGTTCTGAGCGCGTTTCAGGCAGCCGATCCTCTGGAGCGGGTCCGTTTCGCCTACTATGCGAGCCTAAGGAACAAGCGCCCCGAGTGAGCTAAATCCGCACCAGCTTCTCATAACCCTCCACCATGTCCCGGGCCAGCGTGCCGACGTCGAAGTTGTAGGGGCCGATCTGGCCGACGGGGGTGACTTCGGCGGCGGTGCCGGTGAGCCAGCATTGCTCGAAGCTCTCAAGCTCGTCGGGCAGGATGTGGCGCTCGTGGACCTTGATCTGGCGGTCCTTCAGCATCCCCACCACGGTCTGCCGCGTGAGCCCGTTGAGGAAGCAGTCAGGATCCGGCGTGTGGACCTCGCCGTCCCGCACGAAGAAGATGTTGGCGCCCGTCGCCTCGGCCACATAGCCGCGATAGTCGAGCATCATCGCGTCGGAACAGCCCTTGGCCTCGGCCTCGTGCTTGGACATCGTGCAGATCATGTAAAGCCCGGCCGCCTTGGCCTGGCTCGGCGCGGTTTCGGGGCTCGGGCGGCGCCATTTGGCCAGATCGAGCTTGGCGCCCTTGAACTTCGCGTCGCCATAATAGGCGCCCCATTCCCAGGCCGCGATGGCGAGCCGGACCGGGTTTCGTTTCGCCGAGATCGCCATGTCGAGGCCGGCGCCGCGCCAGGCCACGGCGCGGATATAGGCATCGGTCAGGCCGTTGGCGGTCAGCACCTCCTGCTTGGCGGCTTCGATCTCGTCGACGGTCCAGGGGATCTCGAAATCGAGCTCGCTGGCGGAGAAGCGCAGCCGCTCGGAATGCGCCCGGCTGAGGAAGATGGTGCCGCCATAGGCGCGCTCCCCCTCGAAGACGGAACTCGCATAATGCAGCCCGTGGGTCAGGATGTGGATATTGGCGTCCCGCCAGGGGACGAGCGTGCCGTCCAGCCAGATCTTCCCGTCCCGATCGTCATAGGCGCGGTCCATGACACCCCTCCGCTTTGCATAAGTTACGCAGATCGGTCCGCTTCGGACATAAAGTTGCGTAAATCCGGTCGATTCGCTACCAGCCGGGTCTTGGAATGTCAACAAGGCTGACGTATTCTGGACGGAGCGAGGCGGTGAAGGAGGGACAGATGGCCGAGGCGGGCGCGTTCGAGAGCAGCCAGAGCCTGTTGTTCCTGACCGACGAGCAGCTTCGCAAGGGGATCGAGGCGATGTTCTTCGCCTATCGCGGCTTCACCGCCGATCCCGACCGCATCCTGTCCGACCAGGGCTATGGCCGGGCCCATCACCGGGCGCTGCATTTCATCCATCGCAGCCCCGGCACCACGGTCAACAATCTCCTGTCGATCCTCGGCGTCACGAAACAATCTCTTAATCGTGTTTTGCGTACACTGATCGGCGACGGTCTTGTCGTCTCGCGCGTGGGCGAGGCGGATAAGCGGGAGCGGCACCTCTTCCTGACCGAGGAGGGCCGGGCGCTGGAAGGGGCCCTGTCGGATGCCCAGCGCGACCGGATGCGCGCGGCCTATCGCGCCGCGGGACCGGCCGCAGTGGCCGGGTTCCGGCAGGTTCTGGAGGCAATGATGGACGCGGAGATGCGGGGGCATTACGAAAGGCTGAAGGACCGGGCCGGTTAAGCGGTGAATGAAGATGAGTACGGACGACGCCCATATCCTGATTGTCGATGACGATGAGCGCATTCGGCAGCTGCTTCAGAAATATCTGATGCGGCAGGACTTTCTGGTGAGCGCGGCGCGCGATGCGGCCCATGCCAGGCGGCTTCTGTCGGGGCTGGAATTCGATCTGATCGTGCTCGATGTGATGATGCCGGAGGAGGACGGGATAAGCCTCTGCCGCGACCTGCGGCAGACCATCGTGACGCCGATCCTGCTGCTGACGGCCAAGGCGGAGACCGAGGACCGGATCAGCGGGCTCGAGGCCGGGGCCGACGATTACCTCGCCAAGCCGTTCGAGCCGAAGGAGCTTCTGCTCAGGATCAACGCGATCCTGCGCCGGGTGCCGGCGGAGGCGCCGCACGCGGTGCTGCCGAAGGTGCTGCATCTCGGCCCGGTCCGCTACGATATCGAGCGCGGCGAGATGTGGCAGGGCGAGGATATGGTGCGGCTCACGGCGACCGAGAGCCAGCTCATGCGGATTTTCTCGGGTCGACCCGGCGAGGCGCTGAGCCGGACCCATCTGGTCAATGAGCTGGGCCGCTCCGGCGGGCAGGCCCAGGAGCGGGCGGTGGATGTGCAGATCACGCGGCTCCGGCGCAAGATCGAGACCGATCCGAAACAGCCGCGCTATCTGCAGACGGTGCGCGGCGCGGGCTATATGCTGGCGCCCGATTGAGGGGCCGGGTCTGATCCAATTGTGACGCCTGCGGCGTCGCCGGTTTCCTGGCGGCGGCTGGCCCGTGAGCCCTCTACGGTTTGCCGTTGCACCGGTGGCCGCGGGAGAATTGCGCGCCGCCCGCACCACTTGGCGCTTGTGCTTGGCCGGCGGCTCGGCTTCCCTGCCGTCATGGCAACCGCGCTCGTCACCCACCGGGACATGGAAGGTCATGTCAATCCGCCGGGGCATCCCGAGCAGGTGGCGCGGCTGGGGGCGGTTCTGGACGCCCTTGAGGATCTCGAACTGGAGCGGGTGGAGGCGCCGGAATGTTCCGACGCAGACCTGCTCTTGTGCCATCCGCAGGCGTTTATCGACCTGGTGAAGGACGCGGCGCCGGAGGAGGGCTGGCGGGCCTTCGATTCCGAGACGATGGTGGCGCCGGGGACGGTGCGGGCGGCCTATCTTTCGGCGGGCGGGGTGCTGAAGGCGACGGATATGGTGCTGGACGGGGCGGTGGCCAATGCCTTCGCCGCCGTGCGCCCGCCCGGCCACCATGCCGAGCGGGAGCGGGCCATGGGCTTTTGCTTCTTCGGCAATGTGGCGATTGCCGCGAAACATGCGCTGGAGCGGCGCGGGCTCAGCCGCGTCGCCGTGGTGGACTTCGATGTCCATCACGGCAACGGGACCCAGGACCTGCTCTGGGACGAGCCGCGCGCGCTGTTCTTTTCCTCGCACCAGATGCCGCTCTGGCCCGGGACCGGGCGGCCGACGGAGCGGGGGGCGCATGACAATGTGGTCAACATCCCCCTTAGGCCGGGGAGCGGCGGGGCGGAACTGCGCGCGGCCTATGAGGGCCATGTGCTGCCGCATCTGCGCGACTTTGCCCCCGACCTGATCCTGATCTCAGCCGGGTTCGACGCCCATGAAGCCGACCCGCTGGCGAACCTGATGTGGGTCGAGGCGGATTTCGCCTGGGTCACCGGCGCGATCTGCGATGTGGCGGACGAGGTCTGCGGCGGCCGTGTGGTCTCTGCCCTGGAGGGGGGCTATGATCTGCCGGCGCTGGGCCGGTCGGCCCGGGCCCATGTGGATGTGCTGAGGGAGCGGGGCGGATGAGCGAGAAGCCGGTGAACGAGATGAGCTTCGAGGAGGCGATGGCCGAACTGGAGGCGGTCGTGGGCCAGCTCGAGCGGGGGGATGTGCCGCTCGATGCGTCGATCTCGCTCTATGAGCGCGGGGCGGCGCTGAAGGCGCGCTGCGAGGCGAAGCTCAAGGAGGCCGAAGAGAAGGTGGCGAAGCTCACCCTTGATGGCGACGGCAACCCGACGGGCACCGAGCCGCTCGACGCGGGCTAAGGTTCAGTGACGGACGATCTGACGGCGGCGCTCGCCCGGGCCGGGGCGGAGGCGGAGGCGCGGATCGCGGCGGCTTTGGCGGAGGCCGGGGGGCCTGTCGCCGAGGCGATGCTCTATGCGGTGAGCGGCGGTAAGGCACTCAGGGCGTTTCTGGTGCGCGAGGGGGCGGCGCTCCATGAGGTCGAGGCGGGCCGCGCGGCGGACGCGGCGGCGGCGATCGAGTGCATCCATGCCTATTCGCTGGTCCATGACGACCTGCCCTGCATGGATGACGACGATCTCCGGCGCGGGCGGCCGACGATCCATGTGAAATGGGACGAGGCGACGGCGGTGCTGGCGGGCGACGGGCTGCATTCGCTGGGGTTCCTGCTGGCGGCGCGGGCCGGGCTGGCGGAGAGCCTCGCCGAGGCGGCGGGGATCGCCGGCATGGTCGGCGGGCAGGCGGCGGATATCGCTGCGGAGTCTGCCGCCGTGCCGCTGACGCTCGATGACATCATCGCGCTCCAGAAGGCGAAGACCGGGGCGCTCATCCGCTGGTCCGCCATGGCCGGGCCGCGCATGGCCGGCGCCGATCCCGGGCCGCTGGAGACTTACGGAGACCGGCTCGGGCTGGCCTTCCAGATCGCCGACGACCTGCTCGATGTGGAGGGGGACGCGGCGCAGGTCGGCAAGGCCGTGGGCAAGGATGCCGGCGCGGGGAAGGCGACGTTCGTCGAACTCCTTGGCCTCGACGGGGCAAAAAGCCGCGCCCGCGATCTGGTGGCGGAAGCCTGCGATGCGCTATCTGGCTACGGTGATCGGGCGGCGCTGTTGCGCGCGGCGGCTGAGTTCGTCATCGCCCGGCGGAAGTGAAGGCAGGAAAATGACCGACCGACCGACGACCCCGCTTCTGGACCGCGTGCATCTGCCGGCCGATCTCAAGGGGCTGAGCGATTTCGAGTTGGAGCGGCTGGCCGCGGAGCTTCGGGCCGAGACCATCGCGGCGGTGAGCCAGACCGGCGGGCATCTGGGCGCCGGGCTCGGGGTGGTGGAACTGACCGTGGCGCTCCACGCCGTCTTCGACACGCCGCGGGACAAGCTCATTTGGGATGTGAGCCACCAGTGCTATCCGCACAAGATCCTGACCGGGCGGCGGGACCGCATTCGGACGCTCAGGCAGAAGGACGGGCTCTCGGGCTTCACCAAGCGGTCGGAGAGCCCCTATGACCCGTTCGGGGCGGCCCATTCCTCGACCTCGATCAGCGCCGCGCTGGGCTTCAAGGTCGCGGCCGATCTGGGTGGCGATCCGGGGGATGCCATCGCGGTGATCGGCGACGGGGCGATGAGCGCCGGCATGGCCTATGAGGCGATGAACAATGCCGGCCATGAGGGGCGGCGGCTGATCGTGATCCTCAACGACAACGAGATGTCGATTGCCCCGCCGGTGGGGGCGATGTCGTCCTATCTCAGCCGGCTCTATGCCGGGGCGCCGTTTCAGGAGCTGAAGGCGGCCGCCAAGGGGGCGGTGAGCCTCTTGCCCGAGCCGTTCCGGGAGGGCGCGCGGCGGGCGAAGGACCTCCTCAAGCACATGGCCGTGGGCGGGACGCTCTTTGAGGAACTTGGGTTTTCCTATGTCGGGCCCATCGACGGCCATGACATGGAGCAGTTGCTCGCGGTGCTCAGGACCGTGAAGGAGCGGGCGACCGGGCCGATCCTGATCCATGCGATCACCAAGAAGGGCAAGGGCTATGCCCCCGCCGAGAGTGCGCGCGACAAGGGGCACGGCGTGTCGAAATTCGACATGGTGACCGGCGAGCAGAAGAAGGCGCCGTCGAACGCGCCGAGCTACACGAATGTCTTCGCCGAGACGCTGATCAAACTCGCCGAGACCGATCCGAGGATCACCGCCGTCACGGCAGCGATGCCGGACGGGACGGGCCTCAAGAAGTTCATGGAGCGGTTCGCGAGCCGATGCTTCGATGTGGGCATCGCCGAGCAGCACGCGGTGACGTTCTCGGCGGGGATGGCGGCGGGGGGCCTCCGGCCCTTCTGCGCGATCTACTCGACCTTCCTGCAACGCGGCTATGACCAGGTGGTCCATGACGTGGCGATCCAGCGCCTGCCGGTGCGGTTCGCCATCGACCGGGCGGGGCTGGTGGGCGCGGACGGGGCGACCCATGCCGGGAGCTACGATGTGGCGTATCTCGCGAACCTGCCGGGGTTCACGGTGATGGCGGCGGCGGATGAGGCGGAGCTGGTGCGGATGGTGGCCACCGCCGCCGCCCATGACAGCGGCCCCATCGCGTTTCGGTTTCCCCGTGGCGAGGGGGTCGGCGTGGAGATGCCCGAGACCCCGGAGCCCCTGGAGATCGGCAAGGGCCGGATCCTGCGGGAGGGGGCGCGGGTCGCGCTCCTCTCCTTCGGCGCGCGGCTTCAGGAGGTGATGGCGGCGGCGGAGGCTCTGGCGGCGAAGGGGATCGCGCCCACGGTGGCCGATGCGCGCTTCGCCAAGCCGCTCGATGAGGCGCTGATCCTGCGCCTCGCCGAGGATCACGAGGCGCTGATCACGGTCGAGGAAGGCGCGGTGGGGGGCTTCGGGTCCCACGTGGCGCAGCTTCTGGCGGAGCGCGGGGTGTTCGATCACGGGCTGAAATACCGCTCCATGGTGCTGCCGGACATCTTCATCGACCAGGCGAGTCCAAAGGACATGTACGAGGTCGCCGGGCTCAATGCCGAGGATATCGAGGCGAAGGTGCTGGCGGCGCTGGGCGTGGGGCAGTTGTCGAAGAGGGCGTGACTGACCCTCTTCATTGGAGGTTCTGCGGGCTACTCCGGACGGCCCGCGCTCCGAGTTGAGCAGAGTCCGCGGATTTTGAAGGCACTCATCTCAGTGCTATTGAGGGCCTTGGAGGGGCTGCGCTAAGTCGCCTTCGTCGCGACGATTGCGAACTCGGTATTCTGTTCCGTGAAGGGTCGACCTGAAACATCGCCGTAGATCTGTTTCGTCGCAAATCCGGCTCCGGAAAGCTCTGTCGTCAGGCTCTCCGGGCTGAAATACTGCAACCAGTTGTAGACGGCTTGGGGCGCTCCGCTTTTCGGGAAGATACTGTACTTGTCCAAGACGACGGCATCTCTGTCGTATTTGAACGTATTGACGAAACAGTAATAGTCCTCCTCGCACCAGAACCCGTTCAGCTGGTTCCTTTCGTAGAAAGAGGTCTCCGCGCGCTCTGAATAGGCGGCCATCGAATAGACATCGAGAAGGAGTGCGCCGTCGTCCGCGAGGCAGTTCTGAAAGATGGTGAGGAGCTGTTGTCGCTGCACCGGGCTCAGGGCACAGAAGTCGCACATGATCATCACGATCAGGTCGTATCGCTGCGTCGGGTCGAACGCGAGATAGTTCCCGTGTACGTAGTCGATCTTCTGTCCGGCCCGCTCCGCTTCCTCGCGGGCGTAGCGGATCGAATTTCTTGAGAAGTCCAGACCCGTGACCTGCGCGCCCGATTTCGCGAGCCGCGACGCATAGAGGCCGGGCCCGCAACCGAAATCGCATACCCGTTTGCCCGGGCCAAGCCGGAACGTGTCGGTGATCCATGCGGAAGACCGGTCGATGAACTCGATGTTTCTGGACGAGACATCGACCGTCTCGTCAAGGTGGAAGGCCAGCATTTGCTCCGCACGGTGGTCGTCCGCCCAAAGCGCTTCGGCGGTATAGATCTCGAAGACTTCGGGTCTTGCGTTGATTTCCTCAAGCTGCCTGAACATGAAGCCCCCCGGGTCCGCACCGTCTGCCAGTTTGCGCGCCGCTCGCGTCGCCTGCTTGAACTGCAAAACCACAGGCGCGGCAAGCGGTCGTGACGGAGACCGCATGCGGCGTCGTTCCGGCGGAACCGGCCATGGACGTCCAAGGGCCCTTCATGACCGTTCTGCCCGCAACCCCAAAACCCCGGAACGGCGCCGCTGCGCCCCCTTTTTGCTTTACACCTCGCGGTGTCCGACTTAGCCAATGAGGTGCTTCGGTCCGGGCGGCACGCCGTCCGGTGAAAAGGGAACGCGGTGCGGGCTTTCGCCCAATTCCGCGACTGCCCCCGCAACTGTGAGCGGTGAGCGAAGCCGGATGATGCCACTGCCGTGCGCGGCACGGTGGGAAGGCCCGGCCAAGCGGCGACCCGCAAGTCAGGAGACCTGCCGGAGTGATCACCCTGTCCGGGCGCGGGGCGCGCCATGGGCAACGGACCCTTCCGTCGTGGTGACACCGACCGGCTGCGGAGGGCGTCTTCTTCCTTGTCCCCCAGCCATGCACCGCATCGGAGCCGCCGGCCGGCGCTCCGCCACAGAGGGGACAGGGTAATGACCCGCACCGCATTTCTGGCGTCCTGCGCCGCACTTTCGCTTCTTTCGAACCAGGGCCTGGCCCAGGAGATCATCGAGCTGGACGAGATCATCGTCTCCGGCGGGCTCGCGCCGATCCCGGCGGATCAGTACGGCCGCGCCTATACCGTCCTGACCAGCGAGGAGATCGAGCGCCGCGGCCACCGCACCGTCACCGACGCCCTGCGCGCGGTGCCGGGGTTCAACGTGTCGGTCGGCGGCCTCAGCGAGTTTCGGGTGCGCGGCAGCGAGGCCAATCACACGCTGATCCTGGTCGACGGGATCGAGGTGCAGCTGACCGGGAGCGGAGCCTACGAGCTTGGCAACATATCCGTCGAGGATATCGAGCGCATCGAGGTCCTGCGCGGTCCGCAATCGGCGATCTACGGCTCCTCGGCCTCTTCGGGCGTGCTGTCGATCATCACCAAGGGCGCCGAGGGACCCGCCGGCGTGAGCGCCCGGCTCTCGCTGGAGGCCGGCACGGACGAGACGCTGGGCTTCGGGCTCAACCTGGCCAATCGGGGCGAGCGCGGCTTCGTGGCGCTGAACTTCGCGGGCCGGAGCACGGACGGCTATGACATTTCGGTCGACGATGGCGGGGCGCCGGATGCCCGCGACAGCACCGCGATCGGCCTTAGGGGCGAGTACCGGGTCACCGACTGGCTGACCGCCGGTGCGATCCTGCGGCGCCAGGAACGCTCCGAAGGATACGATAACCTCGCCTTCCCGTTCGGGCCGGGCGACGCCAAGGCGGATTACGTGGTCGACGGCGACAATACCCGCGTCGACGAGGAGACCAATGCGGCCTTCTACCTGATCGCCGACACGCTTGGCGGGCGTCTGCGGCACGAGTTGCGGTTCAGCCGGCTCGATGCCGAACAGGTGTTCGAGACCGGGTTCGGAGATTTCGCGTCCGAATCGGGCCGCGATCAGACCCGCTACACGCTGAGCTACGGCATCGACGGGCCGGTCGACACCGCCAACCATCTGGTGATCGGTCTGCTGGAGCGCGAGATCGAGGAGTTCGAGAACAGTTCCGGCACCTTCGACCGGCGGGTCGATGCCATGGCCGTGGAGTATCGCGGGACATTCGAGAACGGTCTGAGCCTTCAGGCCGGGCTGCGGCGCGACGATAACGAGGCGTTCGAGGACGCCACGACCTGGAACGCGGCCATTGCGTATCAATTCGCGGGCACCGACACCCGCCTGCGCGCCTCCGCCGGTATCGGCATCGTCAATCCGACCTTCTTCGAGCAGTTCGGGTTCACCGGCACGTTCGCCGGCAATCCCGATCTCGAGCCGGAGCGGCTGGACGGTTGGGATATCGGCATCAGCCATGGCTTTCTCGGCGGCCGCGCGGTGGTCGATCTGACCTATTTCGACCAGCGGATCACCGACCGGATCGGGTCGGAGACCGTCGGCGGCGTCACCCGGCCGATCAATCTCGACGGCGAGAGCACCCAGCGCGGCGTGGAACTGGCCGGGACCTTTCAGGCAACGCCCGATCTGCGATTCGACCTGGCCTATACCTATCTCGACGCGGAGGATCCGGACGGGACCAAATCGATCCGCCGTCCGGAGAACACCCTCGACCTGGCGGCGACCTGGACGACCTTCGGCGGGCGCGGCGACATCACCGCCGCGATCCGCCACGTCGCGGGCAATACCGGTCTGGACCGGCGGACGTTCCAGGACGTCGCTCTCGACGATTACACCATCGTCAATCTCGGGGTGAGCTACGACATCACCGACAGCGCGGAGATCTATGCCCGGATCGAAAACGCCTTCGAGACGGAGTATGAGGAGCAGTGGGGATATACCCAGCCCGGCCGCTCCATCTTCATCGGGGCGCGCACGACGTTCTAGGGCGAGGAGGCGGAGGTTTGGACGTCCAATCGGCGCATCGGCGCGGGAACGGGATCGCCGCGACGGTCCGCAGCGCGATGCCGGATCGGCGTCGGAAGGCTGTCGGGTGGTGTCCGTGATGCGACAGGGCTTGACCGGGCGCCTCATGGGGCTGGTTCTGGGCCTGTCTTTCGCGGTCGCTCCGGCCGGCGCGGACGAGCCCCCGGCGCGGGTGGTGTCGATGAACCTCTGCACCGACCAACTCGCGATGCTGGTGGCGGCGCCGGGGCAGCTTCATTCGGTCTCCTACCTCGCCGGCGATCCGCGCGGGTCGGCGATGGCCGAGGAGGCGCTGGGCTATGAGATCAATCGCGGGCTGGCGGAGGAGATCTATCTCATGGAGCCGGACCTGGTGATCGCGGGTAGTTTTTCGACCCGCGCCACCGTCGCCATGCTCCAGCGTCTCGGCATCCCGGTCGCGGTGTTCGAGCCGGCCTATAGCCTCGACGAGGTGCGCGACCGGCTGGCCCGGATGGGCGCGGTTCTGGGCCGGGAGGAGGCCGCGGAGGGGCTGATCGCGGATTACGACCGGCGCCTTGAGGCGCTCAAGGCGGAGACCGGGCATCGCCCGAGCGCGGCGCTCTATTACGCCAACGGCTATACCTCCGGCGACCGGACCCTGGCGGGGCAGATCCTCGTCGCGGCGGGGTTCGAGAATGCGGCGGTGGCGGCGGGCATCTCCTCGGGCGGCATCCTGCCGCTGGAGGTTCTGGCGCTGCTGGAGCCCGATGCGCTGATCACCGGGCGGCGCTATCCCGGCGCCTCGCGGTCCGAGGAGATCCTCGATCATCCGGTGGTGCGGGCGTTGCGGGAAGAGCGGGCCAACGGGGCGATCACCGACCGCGACTGGGTCTGCGGCACGCCCTTCGTGTTGCGGGCCATCGAGGCGCTCGGCCCGCTCCGCGACGAGATCGCGGCGGATTGACCGGTGGCGCGGCTGGCGATCGGGCTGTCTGTGGTCGTGCTGACGCTGTTCCTCGCGGCGCTGACCCTGGGGCCCGCACCGATTGGGCCGGGGGAGAGCCTGCGGGCCCTGGTCGTGGGGGATGCCGGGCCGCTGAGCCTGGTGATGCGGGAGATCCGGCTGCCTCGTGCGCTCTTGGCGATCATGGTCGGGGCGAGCCTCGGCCTCGCCGGGGCCGCGATGCAGGGCTATCTGCGCAATCCGCTGGCCGATCCGGGGCTCATTGGGGTGTCGGGTTCGGCGGCGCTCGGCGCGGTGCTGGCGATCCAGACCGGGATCGCGGCGACGGTGCCTCTGGGCTTGCCGTTCATGGCCTTGGCGGGGGCTTTGGTCGGTGTGGGGCTGGTGTTGACACTGGCCGGGCCGCGGGGCTCGTCGCTGACGCTGATCCTTGCCGGGATCGCGATTTCGGCTCTCGCCGGCGCGCTGACCTCGCTGGTGCTGAACCTCTCGCCCAACCCCTTCGCGGCAAACGAGATCGTGTTCTGGATGATGGGGTCGCTCGCCGACCGGTCCATGGTCCATGTCGCCCTCGCCCTGCCGCTCATGCTGCTGGGCGGGCTGATGCTGGCGAGCCTGGGGCGGGGTTTGAATGCGCTGACCCTGGGCGAGGATGCGGCGGAGGCGATGGGGATCGGCCTGATGCGGCTGCGTCTGGTGCTGGTCTTTGGAACCGCAGCGGTGGTGGGGGCGGCGACGGCGGTGGCTGGCGTCGTGGGCTTCGTCGGGCTCGTGGTGCCGCATATCCTGCGCGGCTTCGTGGGCGCCCGGCCGGGAGCGCTGCTCTGGGCCTCGGCGCTCGGCGGGGCGGCGATGGTGCTGGCGGCGGATATCGCCGTGCGGGTGGTGCTGCCGGACCGCGACCTGAAGCTCGGGGTGCTGACGGCGCTCGTCGGCGCGCCGCTCTTCCTGCATCTGATCTACCGGACCCGGAGGGAGATGGCATGAGCCTGCTCAACGTCCGCGATCTGAATGTGCGGTTGCGGGGGCGGCTGGCGGTGGATGGGGTCGGGTTCGAGATCGGCGCCGGGGAGCTTGTCGGGCTGATCGGGCCGAACGGGTCGGGCAAGACGACGCTGATGCGGGCGGCGCTGGGGCTGGTGCTGTTTCAGGGGGAGAGTTCGCTGGCGGCGCTGCCGGCCCGGGCCCGGGCGCAGGCGGCCGCCTGGTTGCCGCAGGCCCGTGAGATCGCCTGGCCCGTGGATGTGGAGACCCTCGTCACGCTCGGCCGCATCCCGCATCTGGGCGCCGGGCAGCGACCCCGGGACGCCGACCGGGCGGCCGTGGACCGGGCGCTCGCGACGATGGATCTCGAAGGGTTCCGGGCGCGCACCGCGACCCGGCTTTCGGGCGGCGAACAGGCGCGGGTGCTGATCGCCCGGGCTTTGGCGCAGGAGACGCCGCTGCTTCTGGCCGACGAGCCCATCGCCGCGCTCGATCCCGGCCATCAGATCGCCACCATGCGGACTTTCGAGGGGATCGCGGCGCGGGGTCAGGCGGCGCTGGTCTCGCTCCACGATCTGGGGCTGGCGGCGCGGCACTGCACGCGGCTGTTGCTGTTGAGCGCCGGGCGGCTGGTGGCGGATGGCGCACCGTGGGAGGTGCTGACGGAGGACCGGCTGCGCGAGGTGTTCGGCATCACCGCGCATTTTGCCGAGACCGCCGACGGGCCGGTGTTTCAGCCGCTGGCGGTGGTGGAGTAAGACGGGGCGCGCGGGTTACTTGCGGCTCTCCAGCCGCTCCTCGATCGCTTCGAGCCGGCGCAGCACCTCGTCGCGGTAGCTGTCGGTGGCGGCGTTCGATTCCTCGGCATGGGCGTCCTGCATCGAGTTCACGATCAGGCCGACGAGGAGGTTCACCACGGCGAAGGTGGTCACCATGATGAACGGTACGAAGAAGGCCCAGGCCTGAGGCCAGATCTCCATCACCGGGCGGACGATGCCCATCGACCAGCTTTCCAGCGTCATGATCTGGAAGAGCGAATAGGCCGAGCGGCCGAGGGTGCCGAACCATTCCTGCATCAGCGCCACCTGTGCGGGCGAGCAATCCGGGCAGGACATGCCGAAGAGCTTCGTCGCCATCACCGCGCCGATATAGAAGATCAGCGCCATCAGGACGAAGACCGAGCCCATGCCGGGGAGCGCGGTCACGAAGCCCTCCACCACCCGGCGCAGGCGCGGCGCGGCCGAGATGACGCGCAGCACGCGGAGGATGCGCAGGGCGCGGAGCACCGAGAGCCCCTCGCTCGTGGGCATCAGGGCGATGGCGACGATGGCGAAGTCGAAGAGGTTCCAGCCGGAGCGGAAGAAGCGCCCGCGATGGGCGAAGATCTTCGCCGCGATCTCGACCACGAAGATGCCGAGGCAGAGGCGGTCGAGCGCGATCAGGAGCGGGCCGGCCGCCGCCATGGCCCTCTCCGAGGTCTCGAAGCCCAGGACCACGGCGTTGAACAGGATTACCGCCACGATGGCGTTCTGCACCGAGGGGCGCTCGAGGAAGCGGGCCGTCTTTTCGCGCAGGGTCATCGGCGTCTCCGGAACCGGTTCCGCCCCATATGGTCTTGTTGCCGCGCTGCGGCAAGCGCGGGGTGACAGTGCGGTAGGGCGGTGTGGCGGCGCGGACGCTTCGGGCCCGCCGCCTCGTTTCGTGCCGCGTGGCCCCGACGGCCAAGGCACGGGACCAGTCGGCGGGGTTGGGGGACGGCCCGTCGACGGGCCGTTCTGACGCGCTTGCGCAAGCGCGTTGGAAAGCGCCGCCTGCGGCGCTTCAGCAAGGCGCGTCGACGCGCCTTTGCCGCCCGGGCCGCCGCGGCGTCTATTCCGCGGTCAGGAGAGCCGCCAGACCGGTGCGGTAGTCCGGGTACTCGAGCGTGACGCCAAGCTCGTCCTTGATGCGGTCGTTCCGCACCTTCTTGCTCTCGGCGTAGAAACTCCTCGCCATTGGCGAGAGCTCCGCCTCCTCGAATGGGATTTCCGGCGGCAGGGGTAGGCCGAGCAGTTCTGCGGCATGGGCGATGACGTCCTGCGGCGGGGCCGGCTCGTTATCGCAGACATTGTAGATCGCGCCCGGGTTCGGGCGGGCGATGGAGGCGGCCAGCACCCGGGCGATGTCGTCGACATGGGTGCGGGAGAAGACCTGGCCCGGCTTCACGATCCGCCGGGCGGTGCCGGCGCGGACCTTGGCGAAGGGGCCGCGGCCCGGCCCGTAGATGCCGGCGAGGCGGAAGATGTGGAGCGGCAGGCCGAGCGCCTGCCAGGCGGCCTCCGCATCGACGCGCATCTGGCCGCGCCGTGTGGCGGGGCGTAGGGGCGTGGTCTCGTCCACCCAGCCGCCACCATGATCGCCGTAGACTCCGGTGGTGGAGAGGTAGCCGGCCCACTGGACCTGCCCGGCGCGGGCGGCGAGGTCCGCCCCGAAGGCGTGCAGCACCGGATCGCCCTCCGCCCCCGGGGCGACGGAGGTCAGGATGTGGGTGGCGGCATCGAGGGCCGGGAGGGGATCGTCCCCCGGCCAGATCAGCGGCTCCACGCCCTCGGCGCGCAGGGCCTCGGCCTTTTCCGCGCTGCGCGTGGTGCCGATCACGCGCCAGCCGGGCAGCAGGTGGGTCAGCGCCCGGGCGCTGTAGCCATGGCCGAAGGAAAGGAGGGTGCCGGTCATCGCCGGCGACGGTGCGCCCTCCGCCTCGGCTTGGCAAGGCGGTTGTCTTGCGCCTGTCGCGGACCCGTGCGATTGAAGCCAATGGTCAGCCAGCCCCCCGACAGACCGGACCCGCGCGGATGAATGCCGATGCCCAGATATCGGTGATCAGCCCCGATGTGCCGGGCCATGAGCCGTTTCGCGATGCGGAGGCCGCCGTTGCGCGGCTGACCGCGCTCTACGAGACCGGGGTCCGGTTTCTCTGCGAGAAATTCGCCGGCTGCGTGACCGGGTCGAAGCCGGCGGCGCGCTACCGGGCCTTCTACCCCGAGGTGCGTATCCGCACGACAAGTTTTGCCAGCATCGACACACGGCTCTCCTTCGGCCATGTCTCCGAACCCGGCAGCTATGCCACGACGATCACCCGGCCCGACCTTTTTGCCAATTACCTGCGCCAGCAGATCGGGCTCCTGATCCAGAACCACGACATGGCGGTGGAGATCGGCGCCTCGATGACGCCGATGCCGGTGCATTTCGCTGTGGCCAACGACCGGGACCTGACCGTGCCGCAGGAAGGCGCGATGGCGTTCACCCTGCGCGACGTGTTCGATGTGCCGGACCTCTCGACGACGCACGACGATATCGTCAACGGCTACGGCTTCACCTACCCCGACGGCGCGCACCCGCTGGCGCCCTTCACCGCCCAGCGGATCGATTACTCCCTGGCCCGGCTCAGCCATTATACGGCGACCGAGGCCGATCATTTCCAGAACCACGTCCTCTTCACGAACTACCAGTTCTATGTCGAGGAGTTCGAAGGCTATGCGCGTCAGGTCCTCGGCGATCCGGAGAGCGGCTATTGCGCCTTTGTCGGGCCGGGGAATGACGAGATCACCGATCCGGGCGCGCCGATGCGCCCGCCGGCGAAGCTGCCGCAGATGCCGACCTACCACCTGAAACGCGCCGATGGGGCGGGGATCACGCTGGTCAATATCGGGGTCGGGCCCTCGAATGCGAAGACGGCGACCGACCATATCGCGGTGCTGCGCCCCCATGCCTGGCTGATGGTGGGGCATTGTGCGGGGCTCAGGAACTCCCAGCGGCTCGGGGATTTCGTGCTGGCCCATGCCTATCTCCGCGAGGACCACGTGCTCGACGACGACCTGCCGGTCTGGATGCCGATCCCGGCCCTGGCGGAGATTCAGATCGCGCTGGAACAGGCGGTGGCGCAGGTCACCGAACTGGAGGGCTATGAGCTCAAGCGGATCATGCGGACCGGCACAGTGGCCACCATCGACAACCGCAACTGGGAGCTGCGCGACCAGTCCGGTCCGGTGCAAAGGCTGAGCCAGAGCCGGGCCATCGGGCTCGACATGGAGAGCGCGACCATCGCGGCCAACGGCTTCCGCTTCCGGGTGCCTTACGGGACGCTCCTTTGCGTCTCCGACAAGCCGCTCCATGGCGAGCTGAAGCTGCCCGGGATGGCCTCGAACTTCTACAAGACCCAGGTCGGACGGCACCTGATGATCGGGATCAGGGCGATGGAACGCCTCCGCGACATGCCGCTCGAACGCATCCACAGCCGGAAACTCAGGAGCTTCGAGGAGACGGCATTTCTGTGAGTTTCTGCACAGAGACCCTTGACGGCCCGGGCTGATTTGCGCGCTCTGGCGCGGTGGAGAGTGTCATCCTTGTTATCTTCGGCGGTCTGGCCTTTGCCGGGCTGACCACCGACGCCACGCCGGTCTGGCTCGATCTCGCGGGTCTCGGCCTCGTGCTCTGCACCGCGTTCGCCCATCTGGAACTGGAAAAGCCCAAGCGGCGCCCGGCCGTGATCGCGGAGTTTCGGGGGAACGCGGCGCCCTACCGGCGGCGGCTGGGGCGGCTGCTTGTCGCGTTGCGGCGACGGCTCCGACCGCCGCTTGTTGCCGAGAACGACGATCTGACCGAACCCGCCGCGCCCAGCGAAGCGGCCGCGAGACGGACGGCTCGGAACCCGTTCGGCTGGATCCTGCTCGATTTCGCGCTTCGGCTTGCCGTCGCCTATCCGGTGGTCTCATTGTTGGTGCAGTGGATTGCCGATGGGGAAGGTCGGCTCGGGACAGCGACCCTGCTGCCGGCCTGGCAAAGCTGGACGGAGCCCGTCGCGGCGATTTGCGTCCTTGTGGCACTCCTCGTTGAGCCGACATTGTACACTTGGTTGACAACACGCCGGCAAGAATTCTTCCGAAGGTTTGCCGGCGTGTTGTCATGGGTGCCAGGCGCAGTCGCATTCGCATTCGCATTCGCATTCGCAGTCGCAGTCGCAGTCGCATTCGCAGTCGCAGTCGCAGGCGCAGTCGCATTCGCATTCGCAGTCGCAGGCGCATTCGCAGTCGCATTCGCATTCGCATTCGCATTCGCATTCGCATTCGCATTCGCAGTCGCATTCGCATTCGCATTCGCAGTCGCAGGCGCATTCGCAGTCGCATTCGCATTCGCAGTCGCATTCGCAGTCGCATTCCTGGTCAGAAGGGACCGTCCCGCGCTCGGCTATGTGCTGTTGACATTCCTCTCCCTGGGGATTGTTGCTACCACGCTCGTTGCTCTGGGCGCCGAACGGCTGACCGAGCAATCCGCGACGTTTCTGCTCTTCGTCGGCATACTCCCGGTCATCAACGGGCTCTTCGACTTCCTCTCCTACGGGGTGACGCGCCTGCTCCTGGAGGCCGGATATCGGCTACGCGGCGCGTGGCCGGTCGTTCTCGGGGTTGTCGATCTCTGCTTCGCGCTGATCGTTTTCACGCTGCTGGGCGCGACACTGGTCTGTGTCGTGGCGGTCGTGAATGCGCTGGCGGGCGGTCCCGTTTTCGATCTCGGCCCGGTCTTCGCCGATCTTCGGGCGCCGGTGCCGGAGGGGGTGCCGTGGTGGTCGACCGCTCGGGGCGATTATGGCTGGCTCTACTTCATGCTGTTCTCGACCCTGATCCCGACCCTGCTGCATGCGGCCTTCGCCGCGTTCAGCCTCTATCGTTGGGTGCCGGGTGTCCTGCGGCGCCCGCTGGTCGGCGCGATCGAGCGGATGGACCAGAGCCCCTATGTCGAGTTCGGCGCGAAGGTCGGCCTTGGGCTGGCGCGGGGCGCGGCGCTGGCGCTTCCGCTTGCGGTGCTCTGGGGGCTTGCGCAGGGCATCCTGCACGTCGCCCCGCTGGCCGGCGCGACCTACCTGCAGCTCTTTGAGTCGCTCGCCCTTTGGCTGGATCAGATCGAGGAAATCGGTCCGGGCTACATCTCCGAGGAGTGGGTCACGGGGGTGGAAGTCTAGCGGCACCGGGTCGAATTTGCGGAAAATCGGCCGAAACGCCCAAAAAACTGGGGTTCTGGCGCGTCAAATTGCACACTATCCGTTGTGCGGCACCACAACATGACGTTAAATACAGCCTTACGAGGCCCAAGACATCGGGCAGATGAGGAGACAACAACATGGCCAACAAACCCATGACCAAGACCCAGTTGGTGGCCGCTCTGGCCGACGAAATGGGCAGCGACAAGAAATCCGCGGGCGCGGCGCTCGACGCGATCACCGGGATCATCACCAAGGAGGTGTCCGGCGGCGGTGCCGTGACCCTGCCCGGCGTCGGCAAGATCTATTGCCGTGAGCGTCCCGCCCGCATGGTGCGCAACCCCGCCACCGGCGAGCAGATCCATAAGGATGCCGACAAGGTGGTCAAGATGACCATCGCCAAGGCGCTGAAGGACAGCGTGAACGGCTAAGCGCCGGATCACCCTAAGGATCGGGGCCGCCTTCGGGCGGCCCTTTTCATTTCACCGCCTTCCGCCTCTGCGGGGCGCCTGTTAGGCAGCCTGGGAAAGGGGGCGGGTTTGGATTTTCGGGCGATCCTGGCGGGCGTGGTCTTTGCGCTGATGTGGGCCTCGGCCTTTACCTCGGCGCGGATCATCGTGACCTATGCGCCGCCGCTGACCGCGCTGGCGATCCGGTTCCTGATCTCCGGGCTCGCCGGCGTGCTGATCGCCCGGGCGCTGGGCCAGTCCTGGCACCTGACCCGGACCCAGTGGATCGCGACGATTGTCTTCGGCCTGTGCCAGAACGGGCTCTATCTGGGGCTCAATTTCGTGGCGATGCAGAGTGTGGAGGCGTCGCTCGCGGCGATCATCGCCTCGACCATGCCGCTTCTCGTCGCTGTGGCGACCTGGGCCGCCATGGGCGACCGGCTGTCGGTGCTGGGGATCGCGGGGCTCTTGGCGGGGTTCGTCGGCGTGGCGCTGATCATGGGGGCGCGGCTTCAGGGCGGGGCGGATCTCTATGGCGTGGTGCTCTGCGTGCTCGGGGTGATCTCGCTGGCCGCGGCCACGCTGGCGGTGCGCGGGGCCTCCTCCGGCGGCAATTTCCTGATGATCGTGGGCTTGCAGATGCTGATCGGGAGCGCCGCGCTCTGGGTGCCGGCCCTGGCCTTCGAGACATTCGAGGTGACCTGGACCTGGCAGCTCATCGCCGCCTTCATTTACACCATGATCGTGCCGGGGCTCGTGGCCACCCTGGTCTGGTTCTGGCTGGTCAACCGGATCGGGGCGGTGCGGGCCGCCGTCTACCACTTCCTCACCCCGTTCTTCGGGGTCGCGACGGCGGCGGTGTTGCTGGGCGAGGCGCTCGGGCCCCTCGATATTCTGGGCGTCACGGTGATCGCCTTCGGCATCCTCGCGGTGCAGCTCTCGAAACAAAAGGCCACGGGGAGTTGAAGCCTCGGGCCCGGATTGTTGGGTGACAAGGCGCCGGGCGGCGGGGCAGGGTCCGCGCGATGGATCTGATCTTCGGATACCTCGCGGGCGTCCTGACGCTGATCAACCCGTGCATCCTGCCGGTGCTGCCCATCGTGCTGGCGAGCGCCCTACAGGTGAGCCGGAGCGGGCCTCTGGCGCTCTGTGCCGGGCTTTGCCTCTCCTTCGTGACCTTCGGGGTCGGGATCACCGCGTTTGGCCGGGCCATCGGGCTGACCGCCGACGAGCTGGCCTTCGGCGGGGCGCTGGTGATGGTGGGTTTCGGGGTGATCCTCCTGGTGCCGCGGGCCGCGAGCGGGTTTGCGCTCGCCACGGGCGGCATGGCCTCGGCCGCCGATGCGCGCCTCGACGAGGTCGACCGGACCGGGCTCCGGGGCCAGTTCCTGGCCGGGGTGCTGCTCGGGGCCGTTTGGGTGCCCTGTGTCGGCCCGACTTTGGGCGGCGCCATCGCGCTGGCCTCGACCGGGCAGAGCCTGGGCTGGGCTGCGGCGATCATGGGGGCCTTCGCGCTCGGGCTCTCCACGATCATTCTGGCGCTCGCCTATGGCGCGCAGAGCGCGATCCGGGCGCGACGCGACGCGCTGCGCACCATCGCCGCCAAGGCGCGGCCCGCCATGGGCGTGATCTTCATCCTGACCGGGCTGGCGCTCGCCTTCGGTCTGCACAAAACCGCCGAGATCTGGCTCCTCGACCGGATGCCGATCTGGCTTCAGGACCTGTCCATTCGCTTCTGAGGAGATACCGAGATGAACCGACGCCAAATGATCGCCCTTGCCGGGGCCGCCGTGCTCTTGCCCGCTCTGCTGAGCGCCGAACCGCTGCCCTATGCGCCGGGGCTTGTCGATGAGCGCCTTGCCGCCGGCGAGACCGTGTTCGTCGGGTTCTCGGCGGATTGGTGTTCGACCTGCCGGGCGCAGGAGCGGACCATGGCGGCGCTGAAGGCCGAGAACCCGGCCTATGAGGCGGCGATCACCTTCGTGCGGGTGGATTGGGACCAGTATGGCCGCGACGCGCTTGCGACCTGGCTGAACATCCCGCGGCGGTCGACGCTCGTGGTGCTGAAAGGCGAGGAAGAACTGGGCCGGGTCATCGCGCTGACCAACACGATGGCGATCCGGGAGCTGATGGATACGGCGCTGGCGGCGGCAGTGGAGGGGTAGGCGTCAGTGACGAGGCCGCGCGTCGGCGGGCCGCGGAGCGGCGATCCACCGGCTATTCTGTTCGCTTTATCCCGGCCAAATCCGAACGACCCCCGAGCGACGCGCCAACGTCACCCAATCGCCGGTCCGTCGGGGCGGCCCGTCGATGCGCGGCCGGCTTCGCCTCTGTTCCGCGCCGCGTAGCTCAGACAGAGGTGTCCTTCACGGGAGAAACGCCGGGCACGGTGGATGTCCGCGCCTAACCCGCTCCGATCTTCCCCCGCACCCCGCCGGTCTGGCCCCGGTCGCGCAGGAAGTGGTCGAGCAGCACCGCCGCCACCATCGCTTCGCCCACCGGCACGGCGCGGATGCCGACACAGGGGTCGTGGCGGCCCTTGGTGATCACTTCGGTCGGGCTTCCGTCCTTGCGGATCGACTTGCGGGGGCTGAGGATCGAACTGGTGGGCTTCACGGCGAAGCGCAAGACGATGTCCTGGCCGGTGCTGATCCCGCCGAGGATGCCGCCGGAATGGTTGGAGTTGTACTCCGGCCCGTCCGGCCCCATGAAAATCTCGTCGGCATTGGCGCGGCCGGTCAGCGCGGCCGCGGCCATCCCTTCGCCGATTTCCACGCCCTTCACCGCGTTGATCGACATGGCTGCGGCGGCGAGATCGGTGTCGAGCTTGCCGTAGACCGGAGCGCCGAGGCCCGGCGGCACGCCGCGCGCCACCACCTCGATCACCGCGCCGACGGAATTGTGGTCGTCCTTGCGGAGCCAGTCGAGATAGCCCGCCCACTCCTCCGCCGCAACGGGATCGGGGCACCAGAAATCGTTCGCTTCGATGGCGGCCCAGTCGAAGCGGGCGCGGTCGATGACCTTCTCGCCCATCCGCACCAGGTAGCCGGTGATCGTCAGGCCCGGGGCCAGCTCCGCCAGCGCCGCCCGCGCGACGCCGCCTGCCGCCACCCGCGCCGCGGTTTCCCGCGCCGAGGAGCGCCCGCCGCCGCGATAATCCCGCACCCCGTATTTCTGCCAGTAGGTGATGTCGGCATGGCCCGGGCGGAAGGTCTCGGCGATCTCGCCGTAATCCTTCGAGCGCTGATCCATGTTGCGGATCATCAGGCTGATCGGCGTGCCGGTGGTGACATCCTCGAAGGTGCCGGAGAGGATCTCGACCGCGTCCGGCTCCTTGCGCTGGGTGGTGTGCTTGCTGGCGCCGGGGCGGCGCCGGTCGAGCCAGTGCTGGATCGCCGGCGCGTTGAGCGGCACGCCGGGCGGACAGCCGTCGATCACGCAGCCGAGCGCGGGCCCGTGGCTTTCGCCCCAGGTGGTGACCCGAAACATCTGTCCGTAGCTGTTGAAGCTCATGGCCCCTCCGATGCCCGCCCGTCTTAGTGGCGCGGGCGGGCGGAGGGAAGGGGTGCGGCCGCACGGGGCTTCCGCAGCATCTTCGAGGATCGCCCCGGGAGCGGAGCAACCGCTGGTGCGCGCGGTACGAATGACGCGCGTCGGGCAATCAGGTATCCTGCCCGGAGACGGTCGGAGACCAGCAGTTGATCACCCTTGAATTCGCCCGAACCATGGCACGGTACAACCGTTGGCAGAACCGGTCGCTCCTGTCCGCCGCCGCCGACCTGTCCGACGAAGAGAGGTGGCGGGATCGCGGGGCCTTCTTCGGCTCGATTGCGCAGACGTTGAATCACATTCTCTGGGACGACCGCATCTGGCTGGCGCGGCTGCGAGGCGACCGCGACACGGAGACAATGATAGCGGCGCGTCATCCCTACACGGAGGAGCCGCGCGACTGGTCGGCCTTCGTCGCCGCCCGCGCCGCGCTCGACGATGACATCGTGGCCTGGGCGGAGTCGCTGACCGAGGCCGATCTGGCAAGGGGTGTTTCGTGGACGAGAGCCGAAGACCAGGTCGAGACCGATTTCGGGTTCAACCTCGCCCATATGACCAATCATCAGACCCACCATCGCGGGCAGGTCCACGCCATGCTGACGGCGGCGGGGGCCCGTCCGGAGCCCAGTGATCTGCAAATGCTGGAGATCATCGGCGGCGAAAGGCTCGGCTGAGCCTGATCGGGCGGCAATTGGGAACGCGGGCGGTCCGGTTCCGGTTCAGACGGGCCTCCGGTGCCGGTCGCTACCGTTGTCGCAGGCGTCTCGGGGGGGCTGCGCCTACTCCTCCGTGAGGCGTTTGCGCAGCTCGGTCTTCAAGACCTTGCCGTAATTGTTCTTCGGCAGGTCCGGGACGGAGATATAGCGTTTCGGCCGCTTGAAGCGGGCGATATTGGCCTTGCAATGGGCGTCGAGCGCCTCGGCGGGCGCGCCGCCGACCACGAAGGCCACGACGATCTCGCCCCATTCCGGATCCGGCTGGCCGACGACGCTGACCTCGCGCACGTCATCGAGGGTCAGCAGCACCTCCTCGACCTCGCGGGGATAGATGTTCGAGCCGCCGGAGATGATCAGGTCCCTGGACCGGTCGGTGAGCGTCAGATAGCCGTCGTCGTCGAGGCTGCCGATATCGCCCGTGAGCAGCCAGCCGTGCTTCAGCGTCTTCGCGGTGGCTTCCGGGTTCTCCCAATAGCCGGGCATGATGGTGGCGCCGCGCACCACGATCTCTCCGGGCGCGCCGGCGGGCAGCGGCTGGCCGTCCGGCCCATGGATTGCGACCTCCACCACCGATTGCGCGCGCCCGACGCTGCCGAGCCGCTCGCGCCAGCGCGGGTGGCTGCGGTCGGCGACATCGCCGCGGGAGAGCGCGGTGATCGACATCGGGCATTCGCCCTGGCCGTAGACCTGCACGAATTTCGGCCCGAACCAGTCCACCGCCTCGATGATGTCGGCGCTGTACATCGGCCCGCCGGCATAGACGATGGTGCGCAGCCCCTCGGCCCGGTCGCCGCGGGCCATGGCCATATCGGTGAAGCGGCGCACCATCGTGGGGGCCATGAACATCGTCACCGACCCCAACGCGGTGCAGAGGTCGAGCACTTCGCCGGCGTCGAAACCGCCCGAGGCGGGGTAGACATGGCGCGCGCCCCTGAGCACGTTGAACATGTTGTAGATGCCGGCGCCGTGGCTCATCGGCGCGGCGTAGAGCACCGCATCGGCGGCGCTCACGTCGTCGACATCCGTGAGGTAGGCCAGGCTCATGGCCATCAGCATGCCGTGGGTGATGCGCACGCCCTTCGGCTGCCCGGTGGTGCCGGACGTGTAGAACAGCCAGGCGAGGTCGCCCGGCTCCCGATGCGCGATGTCTCGCGGCGCATGGGCGCACATCTGTGCGAAGGTCCCCGAGTGCAGATCGATGGTCTCGGCCTTGCCGCCCTCCGGCGGGTCGAGATCGGCGGTCACGAAGGTGAGCCTCGTGCCTGAGTTCTCGACGATGAAGCCGGCCTCGCGCGGGTGGAGCTTGGCATTGATCGGCACGACCGCCGCCCCGGCGATCCAGGCGCCGTAGAGCGCGACCAGAAATTCCGGGCAGTTCCTGGCGAAGATCGCGATGCGGTCGCCGGGGGCGATGTCACGGGCGCTGAACGCGCCGGCAACGGCGGCGGCGCGGGCCTCGAAGGTGGCGTAGTCGGCGATGATACGCTGCCCGACCAGGAGCGCGGGGGCCTCCGGGGTCGCCGCAGCGGCGCGGGCGAGCCAATGGGCCAGGTTCATCGAGTCCTCCCTGAGCTGCGGCAAGTTTCGGGAAGTCGCTGGCCTTCCGCAAGTGAGGACCTGCACCCGGTCTGCGCCGCTACGCAGCCTCTCCGGTCAGCAGTCCGGCGGCGGCGAGGGCGGCGGCGATCTCGTCACGGACCGGCGCGGGCAGGGGAAGCAGCGGGCGTGGCAGGGCGACGGGGCCGAGGCCGATCAGGTTCACCGCTTCGTGGATCACCCGGATGCCGCCATGGGCGGTGAAGAGGTCCCAGAGCGGCCCAAGCCGGGCGTCGAGCGCGGCAAGGCGGCCCGGGTCGGCGCGGGCCTCCCAGAACGCGCGGCAGATCTCGGGGAAGGTTCCGGCGATCACCGAGTACCAGGCGTCGGCCCCGGCGGCGAGGGCGCCGACGATGGTGGCGTCGCCGGAATAGCCCAAGGAGAAGTGCTCGGGCAGGCGCGGCCTGAGCCGGGCGATCTGGGCGGCGAAGTCGCCATCCGGGGGTGCCGGGTTCTTCACCGCCCGGACGGTGGGGATTTCGGCGAGGCGCAGGAGCAGGTCCTCGGAAATGGTGAAATGGGTGGTGCCGGGGTTGTTGTAGATCAGGATCGGCAGGGAGCTGGCGGCGGCGACATCGCGGGCCAGGCCGAGTACCTCGCCGTCGGTGAGCGGCAGGTAGGAGACCGGCGCGAGAAGGAGGCCCGCGGCCCCGGCGGCCTCGGCATCCTGCGCATGGCGCAGAACGTCCGAGGCCCGAAGCGCTCCGATCCCCGCGAGCACCGGGGCGCTGTTCGCCGCCGCGACGGCGGCGGTCAGCGCCCGCGCCCGCTCGGGAGAGGAGAAATAGGGGTAGCCGCCGGTGGAGCCGAGCACCCCGATGGAGGCCACCCCGGCCGCGGCCAGCCGCGATACCAGCGCCTGCAGCCGGTCTGTATCGACCCGCCCGGCTTCGTCGGCGGGGGTGACCGGGAAGGCGGAGAGGCCGTGGAAGAGGGTCATGCGCCGATCCCTTTCAGTCCTGACCGGCCGGCAGGCTCCGACCGGCATGTCGATATCCCGTCCGATTGCCGTCATCGGCGTTCAACTGCGCGCGTTCCCGCATCACCTTGTCCCGTTGCAAGGCATAGCTTGCTACCACGTAAGCGGTCATCGGCACCAGCGCGGCCATGGCCATCCCCAGGCTGGGATGACCGACGGCGAAGCCGCGCTCCCCCAGAAACGCCATCAGCCGTTCCAGAAACCAGGTCAAAGGCCCGAAGGTGAAGAAGAGGATCACGGCGATGATCGCGACCCGATGGTGAAAGTTGCTCCATCGCGAAAGCCGGGGCCAGACCTTGGCGAGGGCGAGGCCCAAAGCGATCCCCAGGCCGCCGACGATCGGGATCAGCCAGTTGAGCGCCGCGCCGGAAATCAGCAGGACGATGAATGCGATCAGCCGGCCGCGCAACGTGCCGAGCAGGAAATCCCCCACCGTGACGACGCGGCCCCGCGCCGGACCGGTCGATGCCGTGGATTTGCCCGGTGTCGCGTCACTCATTGGCGATAATCCGGCTCCTCGGCATCGAGAATGGCTTTCATCTCGGCGAAATGGGCCTCTTCGACACCCTTGTAGGCATCCCATTCAGCGGCAGTCTTCTCGGCCAGATCGTCGTCCATCACGGCCAGTTCGTGTCCCGTGGAATAGGCCAGCACCATGGTCCGCGCGGCGCGTTCGAGGTGATAGAGGGTGTCGTAAGCCTCGGCCACGGTCGTGCCGAAGGCGGTGACGCCGTGGTTCTGCATCATCACCGCTGTGTGGTTGCCGATGGTGCTCGCGATCCGGTCGCCCTCCGCCCCGTCATTGGCCAGCCCGCCGAAGCTGAGGTCATAGCCGAGCCGGCCCCAGAACTTCGCCGTGACCTGATCGACCGGCAGGATGAACGGGTCCTCGAGCGCCGCCAGTGCCGTGGCATAGGGCGGGTGCAGGTGCAGCGCGACCCGGGCATGGGGCAGGTTGCGGTGGATCGCGGAATGGATCGACCAGGCGGACGGGTCCGGCGCGTCGGGTCGGTCCATCGTCGCGGGATCGTCGGCGTCGAGCAGCAGCAGGTCCGAGGCGCGGATGCGGCTGAAATGCCGCCAGCGCGGGTTGATCAGGAACCGCTTGCCATCGGCGCTCACCGCCGCGGAGAAGTGGTTGGCGACGCTCTCGTGCCAGTCGTTGCGGGCGGCGAGACGGAACGCGGCGGCGAGGTCGATGCGGAGCGCGGTCTCGTCGGTCAGCGCGGTGTCGTGAAGGGTCATCTCGGTCTCCTCAGCCGGTGCGGTCCGGCGCATCGGGAAAGCCGGCAGCGGGTCCGGGCCTGCCGAGCAATGGACGTAGGACATGGCGACTGCGCCGCATCTGTAACCTCCTGCCGGACCGCGGGCGGGCATGGTGGACGGAACCCGCGCGCGGATTGCGATAGATTGGGTGGCGTGAAGGCCGATTCCGCCCGACGCCGTGCCGGAAGGTTAGCCGGGGATTGGCAGGTCGCCTAGACGCTCCGTCTCCGCGCTAGAGAAGCCCGACCTGGGCGCATTCGACCAGAATCTCGATCCCCGACTGCCGATAGAAATAGCAGCGTGTCCCCTCCGGCACCGAGGGTCTCGAATAGAGATCGTCGGCGGTGATCCCGGGCGGGATCATCTCCTCGACGGCGGGAGGCAGAAAGGTTCCGTCGCCGGCGGTTTCGCAGGCCGCGAGCACAAGAAGGGCGGGGAGGAGGCGGCGGCGTTTCACAGTCTGGTCCTTGCAACTCGGCATCGGGCATTCGGATCGGCCGTCGTCATCGGTTCCGTATCTGTCGGACGCCGGCGTTCGGAGGTCAACAAGATCGAGCCGCGTCCGGAGACGGTCGATCAGCCCGTTCAGTCTTCCAGGCCGGTTCGGCCTGGTGGTCCGACCGGCAGCCGAGTTCGGCGATCCGACATTTCATGATCCCGAGCCGCTCCGTAATCCTGCGCGTATCGTTCTGTCTCCCGGCCGGCTGACACCGAATTGCCTAAGCGGCTCATTCATAGGCTCGTTTGGGACGTCACCGACCGCGAGGAGAGACCTCTCCACCCGGCGCAAGGTAGAGCGTTCCGGCCGGCGCGACAATCCTCGTTGTCCGCAAGAGGTTCCCCGAGGGTCCCTCTCGCGCGCCCCTTCGATCCGGGTGTTCGGGACGCATACCGATCTCGATGTCCAAAAAGCGCGCCTTGGCAGGATGGGCCGGTCCGCCCGGAGAGGCTGAGACGCTGCCGATCGTGGCCTGGACCTCAATTCTTGCCGGGCGGTCCGTATCGGGGGATCGGTGAACGGCATCGACCGCCGAAACGGCGTCCGGGGGGCGCAACGCCCAAAAACCCGGCGGCGGGGCTTTCGATCCGGGCTTCGTGCCCTAAATCGGATCGAACGGGGGGCGCCGTCGCTGGACGTTCACCCGGCTATGTGTTTCAGACCGACCGGCGACGGCCGGGCAACAGGGACCGGACCCGCGCGCGGGGACGAGGGGCAAGATGAAGGACGAATCGGCGGACACCCCCCGGGGCAACGGGCTGATCGGGGTCGTTCCGATTGTCCTGTCCGCGGCTCTGTTCGGCTGGTTCTGGACCTTCCTCGAGCCGATCTCGAACGGAGAGGCGGTGCGCCTGGTCTGGGACTGGGTGCCCGCGATGCAGATCAGCCTGTCGTTTCTCTTCGACGGGCTCAGTCTGACCTTCGCGCTGCTGATCTCGGGGATCGGCACGCTGGTCCTGCTCTATTCCAACACCTATCTCGCCGGGCACCCGCAATTCGCCCGCTTCGTGCTGTTTCTGTTCTCCTTCATGCTGGCGATGCTGGGGCTGGTGCTGGCCGACAACCTGATCGCGCTCTTCGTGTTCTGGGAGCTGACCACGATCACCTCCTACCTGCTGATCGGGTTCGGGCATGAGACGGAGAAGGGGCGGCGCTCGGCGCTTCAGGCGCTCTTCGTCACCGGGGCCGGGGCGCTGGCGCTGCTCGCCGGGCTGATCCTGCTCGGGCTCAGCATGGGCACGTTCGAGATGTCGGAGATCCTCGCGCGAGGCGACGAGGTGCGGGCGCATCAATACTATCTGCCGATCCTGATCCTGATCCTGGCCGGCGCCTTCACCAAATCCGCCCAGTTCCCGTTCCATTTCTGGCTCCCGAACGCGATGGCCGCACCCACCCCGGTCAGCGCCTTCCTGCATTCCGCCACTATGGTGAAGGCCGGGGTCTACCTGATGGCGCGGATCCATCCGGCCTTCTCGGGGACGGAGGTCTGGGTCTGGACCCTGACCATCGCCGGCGGGTTCACCGCCGTCTTCGCCAGCGTTCTGGCCCTGCGCCAGACCGACCTGAAACAGGCCCTCGCTTATACGACGCTGATGGCGCTCGGGACGCTCACGCTGTTTCTCGGGCAGGACAGCGCCTATGCGCTCACCGCCTTTGCCGCCTTCCTGATCGTCCATTCGTTCTACAAGGCGGCGCTTTTTCTTGTCGTGGGCTGTATCGACCATGCCACCGGCACACGGGAGGCCGACATCCTCGGCGGGCTTGGGCGGGCGATGCCGGTGACGGCGATCGCGGCGGCGCTCGCGGCGCTGTCGATGGCGGGGGTTCCGCCGCTTCTGGGCTTCATCAGCAAGGAAATCCAGTATGCGGGCGGGCTCGAGGTCGCCTCGTCGCCGGTCTTCGTCGTCAGCGCGGTTCTGGCGGCCAGCTCGCTCATGTTCGCCGTGGCCGGGATCGTCGCCTTCCGCCCGTTCTGGCGACCGCCCGGCGGCGAGATGCCGAAGAGCCCCCATGAGGCGCCCTGGCCGATGCTGGCCGGTCCGGTCATCCTCGCCACGCTCGGCCTGGTGTTCGGGCTCTTCCCCGGTGTCGTACAGACCGCGCTGGTCAATCCGACGGTCGCGGGCTTCCTCGGCACGGCCGAGGGTGCGGCGACGCTGAAGCTCTGGGCCGGGGTCAACCTGCCGCTGATGCTCTCGCTGGCCACCTTTGCCATCGGCTTTATTCTCTATGCCGTCCACCGGCCGCTCCGGGCCTATCTTGCGCGGCTCGACGCCGCGGCTCCGAATTTCGACCGTGGCTGGGACCGGTTTCTCGATTGGCTGAAGGGGCTCGCGGCCTGGCAGACGCGGGTGATCCAGACCGGTGTGCTCCGGCAATATATGTGGACGACCTTCGCGGTGATCGTCGTGGGGGTCGGCGCGACCCTGGCGATCAAGGGCAACGTGAACCTCGCCGCCGCCTTCGATGACGTCACCTGGCGCAACACCGCGATTCTGCTTCTGATCTGCGCCGGCACGATCTTGACCATGATCACCCGCAGCCGGGTCGCCGCGATCACCGGGCTCGGCGTGGTGGGGATTGGCGTCGCGCTCGTCTTCATCCTGTTCAGCGCGCCGGATGTGGCGATCACCCAGCTCCTCGTCGAGACCCTCGTCGTCGTGCTGGTGGCGGTCGCGCTGCTGCGCCTGCCGTTCCTCGACAAGCGCGGCGAGAGCGACCACCGCCCGGCGGACGCGATGCTGGCCGTCGCCGTGGGCACCGTGGTGACGCTGACCCTGCTGGCGGTGCTCAACGAGCCCTTCGACCGCCGCCTGACCGATTACTTCGACGCGACGAGCTGGCCGGCCGCCTTCGGGCGCAACATCGTCAACGTGATCCTCGTCGACTTCCGCGCCCTCGACACGTTCGGCGAGATCGCCGTGGTGGTGATCGCGGCGCTGGCCTCCTACGCGCTCCTGCGCACCACCAAGGGGAGGAAGGACCCGTGAACTCGATCATCCTCCGCGCCGGGACCAAGTATCTCGTCGGGCTCCTTATCCTGTTTTCGATCTACATGCTGCTGCGCGGCCATAACGAGCCGGGCGGCGGCTTCATCGGCGGGTTGATCGGGGCGACCGGGTTCGTTCTCTATGCGCTCGGCTGCGGCACCAGCGAGGCGCGCGAGGCGCTCCGGATCGAACCGCAGACCGTGGCCATGGTCGGGCTCGGGATTGCCCTGGCGGCGGGGCTGGCCGCGGCGTTCTTCGGCGATCCGCTGTTCACCGGGCAATGGCTCTTCATCAACGAGACCGAGGACGACAAGGGCATCCCGCTCTCGACCGTGCTGGTCTTCGATATCGGGGTCTATCTGGTGGTGTTCGGATCGATCCTGACCCTGGTCTTCGCGATGGAGGAAGAGCTCTAGATGGAGTCGCTCCTCGCCATCACCATCGGCGTTCTGGTCGCCGGGTCGGTCTACCTGATGCTCGCGCGCAACGTGCTGCGCTTCATCTTCGGGCTGGTGCTGATATCGAACGCGGCGAACCTGACGATCTTCGCCGGCGGGCGGCTGACCGAGGGCGCGCCGCCGCTGATCGCCGAAGGCGCCGACGCGCCGGCGGGATTGGTGGCCAACGCGCTGCCTCAGGCGCTGGTTCTGACCGCGATCGTGATCGGCTTCGGCCTCTTCGCCTTCGCGCTGGTCCTCGTGGTACGGGCCTATACCGAGCTTGGCACGCTCAACTCCGACGAGATGCGGGTGGCGGAGCCGAAGGAGGGTCCCGCCAAGTGAGCTGGATCCTCGCCCTGCCCATCGCGATCCCCTTCGTGACCGCGGTCATCGCGTTCCTGCTCCGGACCCGGCGCGCCGGGCGCTGGGTGAGCGTGATCGGTACTGCGGTGCTGCTGCTGTCGTCGGCGGTGCTGATGGCCACCGTCCTGCAAGAGGGTGTGATCGCGGCGCAGATGGGCACCTGGCCGGCGCCGTTCGGGATCACGCTGGTGGCCGATTACCTGAGCGCGGTGATGGTGGTGATCACCGCGATCACCGGTTTCGCCGTGGCGATCTATGCGCTGGGCGACATTGAGGAACGTTCGGAATATCTGGGCTTCCACGCGCTCTACAACGTGCTTCTGGCCGGGGTTTGCGGCGCCTTCCTGACCGGCGACCTCTTCAACCTCTATGTCTGGTTCGAGGTCATGCTGATCTCGTCTTTCGGGCTCCTGATCCTCGGCGGCTCGAAAGAGCAGATCGACGGCGGCATCAAATATGTGACGCTGAACCTGGTCTCCACGATCATGTTCCTCAGCGGCATCGGCCTCCTTTACGGGATGACGGGGACGCTGAACCTCGCCGACCTGTCGCTCGCCGTGGAGCGGGTGGAGAACCAGGGCCTGCTGACCGTCGTCGCGATGCTCTTCATGATCGCCTTCGGGATCAAGTCGGCGCTCTTTCCGCTCTTCTTCTGGCTGCCGGCGGCCTATCACACGCCGTCCTTCTCGGTCTCGGCGGTCTTTGCGGGGCTTTTGACCAAGGTCGGGGTCTATGCGCTGATCCGCATGTTCACCCTGGTCTTCGACCACGATATCGGCTTCACCCATACGATCCTCCTTTGGGTCGCGGGCTTCACCATGGTGACCGGCGTTCTCGGCGCCGCGGCGCAGAGCGATTTCCGCAAGGTCCTGTCGTTCCACATCGTCAGCCAGATCGGCTACATGATCATGGGGCTGGCGCTCTTCACCCCGCTGGCCGTGCTGGGGGCGGTGTTCTATCTCGTCCACCATATCATCGTGAAGGCGAACCTGTTTCTGGTGGCGGGCGTGGCGAAACGACTGACGGGATCGACGGAGCTCTACACGATCGGCGGGCTCTACAAGTCGGCGCCGCTTCTGGCCGTGCTCTTCATCATCCCGGCCTTCTCGCTGGCCGGGTTCCCGCCGCTCTCGGGCTTCTGGGCGAAGTACGTGCTGGTCAAGGCGGCGCTCGACATCGGGAGCTGGGTGATCGCGGGCGTGGCGCTCCTCGTCGGGCTGCTCACGATCTACTCGATGACCAAGATCTGGGCCGAGGCATTCTGGAAGGCGCACCCGGACGGCTTCGACCCCACACCTGACCGGATCGACGCCGGGCAACGCCGGGCGCTGATGCTGCCGATCGCGTTCCTCGCGACGCTGACCATCATCATCGGGCTCTTCCCGCAGCCCTTCATCGCCTTCGCCGAGACCTCGGCCGCGCAGCTCCTCGACCCGACGGACTATCTCAGAGCGGTTCTCGCCGCGCCGGACCCGGGGCCGGTGACCGAATGAGCACCTTTCTCGCCAATATCCTCCTGGCACTGGCCTGGGCCGCGCTGACCGGGAGCATCGCGCTCCTGAACGTCGCCTTCGGTTTCGTGCTCGGCTACGGCATCCTGTGGCTGCTGCAGCCGCTGATCGGCGGCCCGAACGCCTACTTCCTGCGGGTCTATTACCTGGTCCGGCTCGTCGTGATGTTCCACTATGAACTCGTCGTCTCGAGCATCCAGGTGATCTGGGATGTTCTGACGCCACGGCACCTCGCGACGCCGGCCATCGTCGAGATGCCGCTCGACGTGAAGACCGATGCCGGCATCCTCCTGGTGACCAACCTGATTTCGCTGACGCCCGGGACGCTCAGCATCGACGTGACGCCGGACCGCAAGACGCTTATCGTCCATGCGATGTTCGCCAAGCATCCCGAAGAGATCGTGCGTCAGCTCAAGGACGGCATGGAACGCTGGGTGCGGGAGGCTGTGGAATGATGAGCGGACCGGAGTTTCTGGCCCTGTCGATCGAGATCAGCTTCGCGCTGATCGTCATTGCCATCGCAATGACCTTCATCCGGCTCTTCATCGGGCCGAGCCTGGCCGACCGGGTGGTGGCGCTCGACATGATGACCGTGGCGATCCTGGCCTTCTGCGGGCTCGCCGCCCTGCGCAGCCGGGACAGCGCGTTCCTCGATGTCGCGCTGGTGCTTGGGCTGGTCGGATTCCTCGCCACCGTGGCGCTCGCCCGGTTCGCCAAGCGGCGGAAATGGCGCGCCGAGGGGATCGAGCGCTCCGCCGAGGAAGAGAGCCCATGATCGAGTATATCACCGGCATCCTGCTGCTGCTTGGCGGTGCGCTCGCGGTCATCGCCGCCCTGGGTATCTTGCGCCTGCCCGACGTGCTGATCCGCATGCATGCCTCGACCAAGGTCGGCACGCTCTCCACCGGGCTGGTCATGGTCGGCTGCATCCTTGCGTTCTGGAACCTCGGGATCACCGTGCGTGCGGCGGCCATCATGGTGTTCCTGCTGCTCACCGCGCCGATTGCCGGCCATATGATCGGCCGCGCCGCCATCGAGACTGGCGTGCCGCTCTGGCGCACCCGGCGCGCCGGGGAGCCCGAGGAGCCGGACGAGCCGACTTGAACGGCGCGGGCCGCTCTCCCATCTAGATGACAAGGCCCGAACCGGGGCGCGCCGCTTGCCGGGCGCCGCCAATCCCGGGCGCTTATGGAAGGAGAGACGTGATGAACTTGGAGAAGTTCACCGAGCGGTCGCGCGGCTTCATTCAGGCCGCCCAGACCATCGCGATGCGCGAGAGCCACCAGAGGCTCGCCCCCGAACATCTGCTGAAGGCGCTGATGGATGACGAGCAGGGGCTCGCCGGCAACCTGATCGACCGGTCCGGCGGCAATGCGGCCCGGGTGCGCGAGGCGGTGGACATGGCGGTTTCCAAGGTGCCGCAGGTCAGCGGCGATGCCGGTCAGGTCTATCTCGACAGCGCCACCGGCAAGGTGCTGGCCGAGGCCGAGAAGATCGCCTCGAAGGCCGGCGACAGTTTCGTGCCGGTCGAGCGGCTGCTGATGGCGCTGGCCATGGTGAAGTCCGAGGCGAAATCGGCGCTGGAGGCCGGCGCGGTCAATGCCCAGGGCCTCAACGCCGCGATCAACGACATCCGCAAGGGCCGCACCGCCGACACGGCGAGCGCGGAAGAGGGCTATGACGCGCTGAAGAAATACGCGATGGACCTCACTGAACGGGCGCGGGAAGGCAAGATCGACCCGATCATCGGCCGCGACGAGGAAATTCGCCGCGCCATGCAGGTGCTGAGCCGCCGGACCAAGAACAACCCGGTCCTGATCGGCGAGCCGGGCGTGGGTAAGACCGCGATTGCCGAGGGTTTGGCGCTTCGCATCGTCAATGGCGACGTGCCGGAGAGCTTGCGCAACAAGAGCCTGCTCGCGCTCGACATGGGCGCGCTCATCGCCGGGGCGAAGTATCGCGGCGAGTTCGAGGAGCGGCTGAAGGCGGTGCTTTCCGAAGTGACCGAGGCTGCCGGCGAGATCATCCTCTTCATCGACGAGATGCACACGCTCGTCGGCGCCGGCAAGACCGATGGCGCGATGGATGCCGCCAACCTCATCAAGCCGGCTCTGGCCCGCGGCGAGTTGCACTGCGTTGGCGCCACGACGCTCGACGAATACCGCAAATATGTGGAGAAGGACGCCGCGCTCGCCCGCCGGTTCCAACCGCTCATGGTGGAGGAGCCGACGGTGGAGGACACCGTGTCGATCCTGCGCGGCATCAAGGAGAAGTACGAGTTGCACCACGGGGTGCGGATCTCCGACTCGGCGCTTGTGTCCGCCGCGACGCTCTCGCATCGCTACATCACCGACCGGTTCCTGCCCGACAAGGCGATCGATCTGGTGGACGAGGCCGCGAGCCGGCTGCGGATGGAAGTGGATTCGAAACCCGAGGAGCTTGACGCGCTGGACCGCGACATCCTGCAAAAGCAGATCGAGGCCGAGGCGCTGCGCAAGGAGGACGATGCCGCCTCCAAGGACCGTCTCGAACGGCTGGAGAAGGAACTGGCCGATCTGGAGGACCAGTCCACGCAGCTCACCGCCCGCTGGCAGGCCGAGCGCGACAAGCTCGAAGGCGCGCGGGTGCTGAAGGAAAAGCTCGACCGCGCCCGTGCCGAACTCGACATCGCCAAGCGCGGGGGCGATCTCGCCAAGGCCGGGGAGCTGAGCTACGGCGTGATCCCGGAACTCGAACGCGACCTGGCCGAGGCCGAGGCGGCGGGGGACGACGACATCCTCGTCGAGGAGGCGGTGCGGCCGGAGCAGATCGCCTCCGTGGTGGAGCGCTGGACCGGCATTCCGACCTCCAAGATGCTCGAAGGCGAGCGCGAGAAGCTCCTGCGCATGGAGGACGAGATCGGCAAGCGTGTGATCGGCCAGGCCGAGGCGGTACGGGCGGTCTCGAACGCCGTGCGCCGGGCCCGTGCCGGGCTTCAGGACGAGAACCGGCCGCTCGGCTCGTTCCTCTTCCTCGGGCCCACCGGGGTCGGCAAGACCGAGCTGACCAAGGCCCTCGCGGAATACCTCTTCGATGACGACCAGGCGATGGTCCGGATCGATATGAGCGAGTTCATGGAGAAGCACTCCGTCGCCCGGCTGATCGGCGCGCCGCCGGGCTATGTCGGCTATGACGAAGGCGGCGTGCTGACCGAGGCGGTGCGGCGCCGGCCCTACCAGGTGATTCTCTTCGATGAGGTCGAGAAGGCGCATCCGGAGGTCTTCAACGTGCTCTTGCAGGTGCTCGATGACGGGGTGCTGACCGACGGTCAGGGCCACCGGGTGGACTTCAAGCAGACGCTGATCGTGCTGACCTCGAATCTCGGGAGCCAGGCGCTGAGCCAGTTGCCCGAGGGCACCGATGCGAGCCAGGCCAAGCGCGACGTGATGGATGCGGTGCGGGCGCATTTCCGGCCCGAGTTCCTCAACCGGCTCGACGACATGATCGTCTTCGACCGGCTGACCCGGGGCGACATGGACGGCATCGTGGGCATCCAGCTCGGCCGGCTGGAGCGGCGGCTGGCGGCGCGCAAGATCGCGCTGGAGCTCGACGATGGCGCGCGCAAGTGGCTGGCCGACGAGGGTTACGACCCGGTCTTCGGCGCGCGGCCGCTCAAGCGGGTGATCCAGCGCGCGCTTCAGGACCGGCTCGCCGAGATGATCCTCTCAGGCGACGTGATGGACGGTGCGACGGTGCATGTGAGCGCCGGGCCCGACGGGCTGATCGTCGGCGATCGGGTCAGCGTGTCGAACCGCCAGCCGCCGGAGGACGCGGTAGTGCATTGATCCGGTTTCGCCGCGCGTCGCGCGTCGACCGACCGGGGGGCCAGCCCCCCGGATCGCCGTATAGCCGGGGGGCCAGCCCCCCGGACCCCCCGGAGTATTTTCGGCCAAATGAAGGGGCTGGGCGGGCCGATCCCGGGCGGCGGTCAGCCCCGTCTGAGCGCCGGCAATCCGATCCCCGTCGCCTCGAAGCCGCCATCGGCGGCGATGATCTGGCCGGTGACGTAGCTCGCCTGTTCCGAGCACAGGAAGACGATGACGCCGGCGATCTCCTCTTCCGAGCCGTAGCGGCCGAGCGGCATGGCGTCGTGATAGGCGTCGATGATGTCCTGGCTATGGACCGCCATGGCGAGCTTGGTGCGCACCGGGCCCGGGCAGACGCAGTTCGCCCGGATACCGTGTTCGCCGAGCTCCGCCGCCTGCTGCCGCGTCAGGTGCATCACCGCCGCCTTCGAGGTGCCGTAGGCGACGCGCAGAGTCGAGGCGCGCAGGCCGGAGATCGAGGCGATGTTGACGATGGCGCCCCGGCTCTCCTTCAGCGCCGGCAGCACCGCCTGCGAGCACAGGAAGACGCCGTCGAGATTGGTCTCCATCACCGTGCGCCAGCGGCCGAAATCGGTCGCCGCCAGGGGCCCGAAATCCGCCACGCCGGCATTGTTGATCAGTGCGTCGATGCGGCCGGCATCGGACAGCACCGCCGCCACCATCGCGTCGACATCGGACGGGATCGAGACGTCGCGCTCAATCGGCAGGACATTCTCCAGCCCTGCCGCCGCGCGCGCCAGTTCCGGCCCGTCGCGGTCGACCATGGCGACCCGGGCGCCTTCTGCCAGGAACAGCTTCGTGGTGGCGAGCCCGATGCCCCGGGCGGCGCCGGTGACGATGATCATGCGCATGCCTGTCCTCCCCCGCGACGGACGTTGGCCGGTCGCCGCCGAAAAGAAAAGCCCCGGGACGAAACCGGGGCGGCGCGCCGGTTCGGTTCCGGCCGCGATCCGGTGAGGCGTCGAGAGCCGGCGGCCTCGAGACCGTCATCTCGGCCTGTTCACGGAGCTCTGTCGTGACAGGACGCCCGCGCTGGGGCAATGATGCCGGGGCGTATCGTTGAGCCGTGCCAGGAGAGTCCCAGCATGATGATGAGTGAATCCGCCATGTCCTGGCTTCTGGACCTGAGCGTTATCTTCCTGTTTGTCGTCGGGCTCGTCGTGCTGGCTCTCGTGGTGCTCTTCGTCATCGACCGCACCCAGACCGCCGACGCGATCCGGCGCAACTACCCGGTCCTCGGGCGGTTCCGGCATATCTTCAGCACATTGGGCGAGTTCTTCCGCCAGTACTTCTTCGCCATGGACCGAGAGGAGCTGCCGTTCAACCGCGCCCAGCGGGAATGGGTCTCCCATGCCGGGGAGGGCGGGTCGAACACGATTGCCTTCGGCTCGACCCGCAGCCTCAACGTGCCGGGAACGCCGATCTTCATGAACGCTGCCTTTCCGCCGCTCGGCGATCAGATCGCGTCGACCGATCCGATGGTGATCGGCCCCCATGCGCGGGAGCCCTATACGGCGACCTCGATCTTCAACCTTTCGGGGATGTCCTACGGCGCGATCTCGAAACCCGCGGTACGGGCGCTGAGCAGGGGCTGCGCCGAGGCCGGTTGCTGGATGAATACCGGCGAGGGCGCGATCAGCCCCTATCACCTGGAGGGAGGCTGCGATCTGGTCTTCCAGATGGGCACCGCGAAGTTCGGGGTGCGCGACGCGGAGGGCAAGCTTGATGAGGAGAAGCTGCGCGCGGTGGCGGCCCGGCCCCAGGTGAAGATGATCGAGATCAAGCTCGCCCAGGGCGCCAAGCCGGGGAAGGGCGGTATCCTGCCGGCCGCGAAGATCAGCCCGGAGATCGCCGAGATTCGCGGCCTGCCCATCGGTCAGGACGGGATCAGCCCGAACCGCCATGCGGAGATCGGGAGCTGGGACGAGCTGCTCGACTTCGTCGGCCGGGTCCGCGAGATCACCGGCCTGCCGGTGGGCATCAAGACGGTCTATGGCGGCCATGGCACCTTCAAGGAGCTGTTTCAGCTCATCAATGAGCGTGGGGCGGAGTGTGCGCCGGACTTCATCACCCTCGATGGCGGCGAGGGCGGCACCGGGGCCTCGCCCATGCCGCTGATGGACCTTGTCGGCGTGTCGATCCGCGAGGCCCTGCCGAAGGTCAGTGCGCTGCGCGATTCGATGGGGCTGAAGGACCGCATCCGGCTCATCGCCTCCGGCAAGCTGATCAATCCGGGCGATGTCGGTTGGGCGATGTGCGCCGGCGCCGATTTCGTGACCTCCGCCCGCGGCTTCATGTTCGCGCTGGGCTGCATCCAGGCGCTGAAGTGCAACAAGAACACCTGCCCGACCGGCATCACCACCCACGATCCGCGCTTCCAGAAGGGGCTCGTGGTGGAGGACAAGTGGCAGCGGGTGGCGAATTATGTGCGCTCGATCAACAAGGACCTGGAGACCATCGCCCATTCCGTCGGCGTCAGCGAGCCCCGGATGATGCGCCGGACCCATGTCCGGATCGTGCAGCCCGACGGGTCCTCCGTGCCGCTTAACGAACTCTATCCGCGGGAACTTTATGCGGCGGGGACGACCTGACCGCCCCTCGCGTTACAGGGAACTGGCGGCATCGTGACGTCCGGGGCTCTCGATTTTGTGTCCCGTTTCCATACTTTGGCGGCGAGATTTGAACGGAGCGCGCGCCATGGCCCATCGCTGGACAAACGACCTGACCCCTGCCGACGTCACGCCCAAGGAGGTCTGGCTGAACCGGCGCCAGATCGTCGCCGGCCTGGGCGTCGGGATCGGCGCGGGGGCCATCGCGGGGCCGGGCCTGGCCTACACGCCCGACCCGAGCCTGGAGCCCAACACGTTCGAGGACATCACGACCTATAACAATTTCTACGAGTTCGGCACCGCAAAGGAGGACCCGGCGAAGAACGCCCATCTCCTTCAGACCGAGCCGTGGTCGATCACCGTCAACGGCATGGTCGACAATCCCGGTGAATATACGGTCGAGGACCTGATCGGCGGGTTCGACATCGAGGAGCGGATCTACCGGTTCCGCTGTGTCGAGGCGTGGTCGATGGTGATCCCGTGGAACGGCGTGGAGCTGGCCGATGTGCTCGACCGTGTGGGCGTGCAGGACGGCGCGCGCTACGTTGCCTTCGAGACCGTGGTACAGCCCGAGAACATGATCGGCGTGCGGCGCCGGGTGCTCGACTTCCCTTACGTGGAGGGGCTCCGGCTCGACGAGGCGCGCCATCCGCTCACCATGATGGCCACCGGCATCTATGGCGAGCCGATGCCGAAGCAGAACGGCGCGCCGATCCGCCTCGTCGTGCCATGGAAGTATGGCTTCAAGTCGATCAAGTCGATCGTGCGGATCACCCTGACCGACGAGGAGCCGCCGACGAGCTGGAACAAGGCCAATGCCCGCGAATACGGCTTCTACTCCAACGTGAACCCGAATGTGGACCATCCCCGCTGGTCCCAGGCCACCGAGCGGCGCATCGGCGGCGGGTTGTTCCAGCGGCGCCAGCCGACGCTGATGTTCAACGGCTATGACGAGGTCGCGTCGCTCTACGAGGGCATGGACCTCACCGAGTTCTATTGATGCAGCGGGTCAATGCCCTCCTGCGGCCGATCCCGACCTGGACGGTTTATGTCGCCGGGGCGGCCTGGGCGGTGTGGCTCTTCTATCTCGGGCTCACCGGCGGGCTCGGCGCGGACCCGGTGGAAGCGCTTGAACATCGCTACGGGAAGATCGCGTTGCAGCTCATCGTGCTGGGGCTTGCGGCGACGCCGCTCTGCCGGTTCGCGCGGCTGAACCTGATGAAGTTCCGCCGGGCCATCGGGGTGACGGCGTTCTTTTTCGTGCTCGCGCATTTCCTGGTCTGGGCGCTGCTCGACGTGCAGACCCTCTCGGCGGTCTGGGCGGATATCGTGAAGCGGCCCTACGTGACCATCGGCATGGCGGGCTTCGCGCTTCTGATCCCGCTGGCGCTCACCTCCAACGACTGGTCGGTGCGCAGGCTCGGGGCCATGGCGTGGCGCAAGCTGCACTGGCTGACCTATCCGGCCGCGGTACTGGGCGCGCTGCATTATGTCTGGCTCGTGAAGGGCTTTCAGATCGAGCCGCTGATCTATCTCACGCTGATCCTCGCACTGCTCGCGACCCGGCTGCCGCAGGCCCGGAAGCGGCGGCGCGCGATGGCCTGAGAACACCGCTTTCGCCCGCCCGGACCTGCCCCTAGGGTCCGCCCCATGAGCGACCTCGACCAGACCCGCGCGGCGCGCCTTTCGATGGCGCTCTTCTTCCTGCAACCGATGACCATCGGCGCCTGGTTCGCCCTGATCCCCACGGTGAAGGCGGCGCTCGACCTGTCGAAGGCGGAACTGGCCGTCGCCCTGCTCGGGATGCCGGTGGCGGTGCTCTTGGCCTTGCAGGTCTCGGGCCGGGCGGTCGCCTGGCTCGGGGTGCGGGGGCTGATGGCCTGGACTTTACCGTTGCAATGCGCCGCGGCGGTGCTGCCGCTCCTGGCCGGCGGGCAGGGGGCGCTGTTTCTGGCGCTGGCGGTCTTCGGCGCCGTGACCGCGTTCCTCGAAGTCGGCATGAACGTCTATGCCGGCCGGGTGGAGAAGGCGACCGGCGCGCTGATCATGAACCGCTGCCACGGGTTCTGGGCGCTCGGCCTGACCGCGGGGTCGCTGCTCGCCGCGCTCGGCGCCGGGCTGTTGACGCCGGTTCTGCTTATGGTGCTTGTCGGGCTCCTCTCCGGCGGGGTGGGATATCTGGTTGTCTCCGGCCTGCCCCGGATCCGGGAAGAGGCGGAGCGGGCGCGGCTGCCGGCCCGCAAGCTCTGGCATCTGCCCCGGGCGCTGGTGGCGATCGGGGTCTTCATGCTGCTGGTGACGCTGGTCGAGGCCGGTATGACGGACTGGTCGGCGGTTTATCTGGCCGAGCGTCTGGGGCTCGATGCCGCCGACGAGGTGGCACGGGCGGGCGTGGCGGTGACGATCTTCTCGGGTTTCATGGCGGCGGGGCGGTTTGCGGGGGATGCGCTGAAGCGGCGGCTCGGCCCGCTGGCGCTCGCCCGGGGGTCGGCCATCGTCACCATCCTGGGGCTGGGATGCCTGATCCTGCCGCTGCCGATTGAGGCCGCCTATCTGGGCTTCGCTCTGGTGGGCTTGGGCGTTGCGGCGGGCTATCCGCTGGGGGTGTCGGCGGTGGCCGCGCTCGACGACCGCTACGAGGCGGCGAACATCGCGGTGATGTCCACTTTCGCGCTCACCGGGTTCCTGCTCGGCCCGCCGCTCGTGGGGTTCCTGGGGGAGGCGTTCGGCATGCGGGCGGCCTTTGCGGCCATGGTGCCGGGCCTGATTCTGTGCCTGGTGCTTGCGGCGTGGCTGGAGCCCGGGCGGACACCGGGCGATTCCATCGGGGACCGCCACCGCCCGGCCCGCTAAGTGGGGATAGTCTTGGGGGTAAGTCTGCGGTGACCCCCAGATATGGCCCCGAACCGGTCCAAAGGCGGCTAAGGATGTTGCGCCACACGGCCCTAGAATGGCGCTTTCTTGCCCTAGGGCGCTGAAAATGAAAGAAAATCCGCCAGGGGCACAAAAAGTGGCGCTGCGGCGAAAAAAGCCCTTGCGGGGGCCGGGTCCAATCCGTAAATACCCCTTCACCGACGCGGCGGCGACGCTGTGGCGGGGCGCCAGACGGGCTCAGCGGCAACGCGGTGGCTACGAGACGCAAGCAAACATCAGAGGTGATCGAGGCGGGGCGCGCCAGAAAGTCAGGGCGCATCACTGTCGATTTTGTCTCTACGCTCTTTGAAATTGATAAGAACTGAAGAGATATGTGGGCGGTTTGGTTCATTCGATGGATCAGCCAACGCATATCGCGCCTCTAGGCTCCGGCCGATGATGAGGTGTCAGCTTCACTGTTTGATGTGGTTCGCGTTACTTCGGTAACCGAGCACAGAAAACAGATGACTCATCGGTCCATCCGGGCCGATGGATGTGCAGAGGTTCGAACGTCAAGGATACGCCGTAAGGCGTTTCAACTTGAGAGTTTGATCCTGGCTCAGAACGAACGCTGGCGGCAGGCCTAACACA
>JANQRL010000007.1 GCA_028284605.1 Paracoccaceae bacterium
CAGCCAGAAATGCCCGCTCATCATGCCCCCTCTGTGTTTGGGAGCTTGAATCACGCAGCAGGGATAGCCTCAAGCAGGTTTATGGGTCCTGACCCTAGCAGCGTCGGGAACGTCTCGTCGTCTCCAAACCCGGCGAATACGATCCCAGTCCGACCATCGGAAACAAATTTTGACCGCAAGACAGAAGAGCAGATGTTAACGACCCGATCCAAGACTTCGTTCTTGAGCGTCGACACTGCCAGACTCACTGCCTTACGCACCAAGGTCTCGTACTTCTTCGGCTGGCTCTTGTTGTCCTTTCGAGAGACGTAGTCGACCTCGCCTAACGACGCGACTTTACCTTCGAACTCAGCTAGCGTTTCGGCCACAATCTCGTTTCGCTTGGCGTTCAGACTATCAAGATCAACCACATCATCTGGCAGCTGAAGCAGTAGCTGTTGTGTCTTCTCGTTGATGGTTTCCTCGATGTCTCTGGCCACAGGCACGATCACTGTTGAGACGCTTCGCAAGAGCTCCTCGTCCGGTGCAGTGTCGACATAAAGGTACAAGTGTCGAAGAAACTCGTGGGCTGCTTGCTGCACGGTGTCGTATGACCCGGCATTTCTCCGGAAGCTCTTGATAATGGTCTCAAAAGGGATGCCCAGAAACTGCATCCCGTTGTAAATCATGATCCCAATTGGTTGCGTGCTGCTCAACTCAAAGATCTTGTCAGCAGATTCGAATATCTTAAGGGCTTGTCCGCCATTAGAGATAGTGACAGCGCTGTCAGATGCGAGCGCCACTGCAGTCTTGTTCAAGATTGCGATCTCGGCAGTCATTCATTGCTCCCATACGACATATAGGGCTAATCCTGATCCAAACTACAACAGGTTCGAATGAGCCTACAACCTTTCCGAGAGCCTACCCCCCAACCTCCTCCACCAACCCCTTCAGCATCTCCGCGGAGGCCCTGAGCCCCGCCTCTTCCTCCGATGACAGTTCCGGCATCAGTTCGGCGGTCACGCCCCGCCTGCCGACGATGCGGGGCAGGGAGCAGGCGACCTGTTCCACCCCCAGCACGTCGGAGACCACCGAGACCGTCAGCACCGCCTCTTCGTTGAGCGCGATCGCCTGCACGATCCGCGCCAGTCCCGCGCCGATGCCGTACCACGTCGCCCCCTTCCCCTCGATGATCGTGTAGGCCGCCCGGCGCACGCCGGTGTCGATCCGCGCCCGCACGTCCGAGGTGATCGCCGCGCCGATCTGGGCCGCGAAGCTCGTCAGTGCTACGGACCCGGCCCGGGCGTTCGACCACGCGAGGACCTCGCTGTCGCCATGCTCGCCCAGCACATAGGCATGGACCGAGCCCGGCGCGATGCCGAGATGCTGGCCGAGCAGCCAGCGGAACCGCGCGGTGTCGAGGATCGTACCGGAGCCGATCACGCGCCCCGCCGGGAGCCCGGAGATCTGTTGCGTGATCTGCCCCATGATGTCGACCGGGTTCGAGGCCACCAGCAGGATCGCGTCGGGCGCCACGTGCATGACCTGGCCCACCACCTCGCGGAACACCTCGGCATTGCGGCCGAGGAGTTCGATCCGGGTCTCCCCGGGCTTCTGGCTCACCCCGCAGGCGAGGATCACCACCTCGGCCCCGGCGAGATCGCGGTAGCTGCCGGCATTGATCCGGGCGGAACTGCCGAAGGGCACGGCATGGCCGATATCCTCCGCCTCGGCACGGGCACGGGCCTCGTTGAGGTCGACGAGCACGATCTCCGTCCCGAAGCGGCGCATGACGAGGGCGAAGGCGGTGGCGGAGCCGACCATGCCGGCCCCGACGATCCCGATTTTCATCTCAATCTCCTGTTCTGGCTTACGCCTGACGTTGGCAGGGCGGGGTCATTCGTCAACCTTGCCGCGCAGGGCTTTCACCGCCCCGCGACGCTTTTTCGCGTCCACGCGCTTGGCTTTCTGGTTGGCGGAGACGCGGGTCGGGATGCGGCGCTTCGGTTTGAGGGTGGCGCGGCGGATCAGGTCGGCCAGACGCTGCCGCGCGATGTCGCGGTTGCGGGCCTGGCTGCGCTCCTCGGAAACCTGGATCACCACCGCGCCCTCCCTGGTCCAGCGCCGCCCGGCGAGGCGTCGGAGCCGCCGCTTCACCGGCTCCGGCAGGGACGGCGAGCGCGCCGCCTCGAACCGCAGTTCCACCGCCGTCGCCACCTTGTTGACGTTTTGCCCGCCGGGGCCGGAGGCGCGCGTGAAGCTCTCGGTCAGCTCCCATTCGGCGATCTCAATCTGGTCGGTGATGCGGAGCGCCATACTGCGCGGTCCTTCGGTCTCGGAGCTTCATGAAAAAGGGCCGCCCCGGCGATGGGACGGCCCTTTCGAAAGTCCAGGAGGTGGGGCCGGTTAGAGCGGCGCTCACCTGCGGGGCGTCATGCCCGAGGGCTGCCTCAGACACGGACCTCCACAGTTGTCCCGACACCTCTCTCCAATCTCTTTCTCGACACTGGATCACCTCCTTTCGTTGTTTCGCCTAAGGGAGATGTTGCACAGATTTGGTGTAAGTCAAATGAAAACCCGCAAGGCTTAGGCGGCCCTGGTCGCGAGGCGCCCAATGATGAGGCGAAACGGCACCAGGGCGATGAGGGCGATGGCGATCTTCACGCCCCAATCGGCGACGGCGAGGGTGATCCAGAGCGGCAGGTCGGGGCCGGTCAGAAGGAAGGGGGCGGGGTCCTGGGCCCAGGTCACCTGTGCATCGGCCCAGGCCCCGAAGCTCAGGAACCCGGCGAAGGCAATGGTGAAGAAGAGCGCGGTATCGACGGTCGAGCCGATCAGTGACGAGGCGAGCGGCGCGCGCCACCATGCGCCCTCGCGCAGGCGGGAGAAGATCGCGACATCGAGGAGCTGCGCGATCAGGAAGGCGGTGGCGGAGCCGATGGCCACGCGGAGCGCCACCGCGGGCCCGAATTCCAGCATGATCTGGCTGCCGATCAGCGAACAGACGATCCCGACCGCGAAGCCGGCGAAGACCACCTTTCGCGCCTGAGCCGCGCCGTAGAGGCGGTTCATCACGTCGGTCACGAGAAAGGCGAGGGGATAGGTGAAGGCGCCCCAGGTCAGCAATCCGTCGAGGATCAGGAACTGGACGAGGATGTTGGAGGCCACGACGATGGCGGCCATGGCGAGGATGCCGGGGAGAAGGCGGGTCATGATTGGGGTCCGTTTTGGCAAGGGTGCGGCACTTGGCTCCCGGGGGAGCGGGGTGGGCCTACTGCCCGGGCGGGGCCGCCGTCAACCGGTATTCGAAGAATTCGGTGCGCTGGAACGGGTTGAAATTGTCGTCGGAGACGAGGGTGAGGCGCAGGGTCTCACCATCGTGCCAGACGCTGATGCCTTCGAGATTGTCGTGGGTGCGCAACCCGGTCTCCAGCACGGTCTCTTCGCCGCCGCCGGTCAGGTCGAAACGCCGGACGCGGCTACGGAAGCCGAACCCGCCGAATTCCCGTTCCAGAAGGTAGAGTCGCCCGTCCGGGCCGATATCGGCACCGGAGACGAGGTAGGGCGGGCGGCGGGGGATTTCGAACGCGATCTCCCAATCCTCGCCGGCCAGAGTGTAGACCGCGAACGGGCGGTCGAGAGCGCCAGAGCGTTCGGGGATCGCGTAGAGTGCCCCGTCCGGGCCAAGGGCCAGGGCCTCGAGCCCTGAGTTCCGCAGCAAATAGGCGTCTTGGGGGAGCTGGGGGAGGGCGGTGGCGGTGCCGCCGGGCGTCTCATAGGCCAGGACCCGATGGACGGCTTCGAAGGAGAGCAGGATCGTGCCGTCCGGGGCGCGCGCCATCCCCTCGGCATCGGCGCGCAGGCCGTCGAGCACCTCGCCCTCGACGCCTGTCAGCGCATGCCGCTCTGCCGCAATCCCGGCGATCCGATCCTCGTCCCTCAGGAAGGTTCCGGCATAGAGCCACCCACGGTCGCTGACGGTCAAAAAGTCGGACCCGTCCGGCGACACCCAAAGCGCCGAGAGCCCACCGACCTCCGGTACCTCCCACTCAAAGGCGCCGACGAACGCCGCCTCGGCGGCGACAAATGTCGGCAGGATCAGGCAGGAGGCGAGCGTCGTTATTCCGAGGCGGCGACGGCGACGCATTGGGCCGGGAGGTCCGCCATGGTCAGTTCGCGCCGGGGCCGGGGTGGCGGCGCATTCGGATCGGGCGGCGGCGGGTTCAGGATGTTCCGCACCCACTCTTCCGCGTCCGCGCAGCCATCCCCGGGAGGCGGCGGCGTCTGGTTCTCGCACGCCCTGTCTCCGCGCGGGCAGGTGAGACGGATATGGAAATGATAGTGATGCCCCCACCACGGCCGGATCTTGCGCAGCCAGGACCGGTCGCCGGTCTCCCAGTTGCACATCGCCACCTTGGCGCCGGGAAAGACGAAGATGCGTTCGGAGCGCGGGTCCCGGGCGGCCTCGCGCAGGACGCGCATATGTTCTTCGGTCCAGCTGCTATTGGTATAGGCGCCAGCGGCGCGGCGCATGGAGATCGAGGAGAGGCTTTCGCGCTCGGCCCTCGTTAGGTTCAGCCGGCTCGGCGGCAGCATCCAGACATCGATATCGAGCCCGGTCTGGTGCGACACATGCCCCGAAACCGGACCGCCCCGGGGCAGGGACATATCGCCGACATAGAGTCCCTCCCAGCCGGGCAGGGAGGCGGCGAAGCGACTGAGGTCCTGGATATAGTCGACCGTCACGGGCTGCGCCCAGTTGCGGTTGCGGCTGAGCCGCATGGCCTGCCAGGTGGGGCCGGTCTCCGCCAGTTGAACGGTCCCCGCCACGCAGCCCCGGGAATGGCCGCCAAAGCTCTCGGTCGGCTGGCTCGACGCGAAGGAGATCGCCTCAAAGACCTGCTTGGCGTTCCGGGTGTCGCCGGCATTCTGGGCGGATATCGTGGACGCGCGCGGTGCCTCGGCGCTGTCCGGCGCGCAGGATGCCAGGGTGAGGATCAGGCCGATTGCGAGGAGGCGGACCATGCTGCTCGATCTCCGTCTTTGTTGACGAAGACTAGCAGCACCAGCCCCATCGCGAAAAGGAGAATGATCGGGGCGACCCCGAGCCGGGCATTGCCGGTGAGCGCGGTGAAGGTGCCGATCATCGCAGGGGCGAGGAAAGCGGTGGCCTTGCCGGAGAGCGCGAAGAGCCCGAAGGCTTCGGTCGGACGGTCGGGATGGGCGTGGCGCACCATCATCGACCGCGACGCAGCATAGATCGCCCCCCCGGCCCCGCCGATGGCGGCGCCGCAGATGTAGAACAGGATGTCCGGTACGTTCGACCCTTCGGCGAGCGGGATGCCGAAGACCTGCTCCGGCGTCATCGCGACGATCACGACGCAGACCCCGGTGAGCACGAGGATGCAGAAGGTGATGACGGGGCGGGGCCCGAGGCGGCTGTCGAAGAGCCCGCCGACATAGGTAAAGACGCCCGCGGTGATCGCGCCGACGATGCCGAAGATGGCGATCTGCGCGAGGCTCCAGTCGAGCACCAGCACGGCGTAGACCCCGCCGAAGCCGTAGAGGCCGTTCAGCGCGTCGCGGTAGAACATCGAGCTCAGCAGGAACCCCTTGAGGCTGTCGCGATGGGCGATGCCGACGAGCGAGGCCTTGAGGTCCGCCAGCGCCTGCCGCACGCCGCCCTGTTTCACGACCGGGCGTTCCTCGCGGACCCAAAGAAAATAGGGGATCATGAAGATGATGAACCAGATCGCGATGAAGGGACCTACCGCGCGGGTGCCCTCCCGCTCCATGCCGTCAAGGCCGAAGATCGGGTCGCCGCCGAGGAGCGTGGTTCCGGTCGCTTCATCCGCCTCGAAGAAGAAGAACAGCATCAGGAAGAGCGCGACCACCCCGCCCCAGTAGCCCAGTGAGGCCCCGGTGCCGCTGATCTTGCCGATCGCCTCCTGCCCGCCGAGGCTCGGAAGCTGGGCGTTGACGAAGATCAGCGCGAACTCGGCCATGATGAAGCCGAGCGAGAAGGCGATCAGGCAGAACCAGAGCGCCGAACCGTCGGGCAGCATGAACCAGAGCATCCAGCTCGCGATCACGTAGCCGACGGAGAAGAAGACGATCCACGGCATCCGCCGGCCGGTGCTGTCGGCATAGGCGCCCAGCAGCGGGCCGGAAAATGCGATGAAGAGCCCGGCGAAGGTCTGCCCCATGGCCCAGATCGACTGCGCCCGGGCATCGGCGGCGCTTTCCTCCATGCCGCCGGACATGAAGTACTCCGTGGCGACCCCGGCGAAATAGGGCCCGAAGATGAAGGTCAGGCCGAGCGTGTAGAAGGGTTGCGTGGCCCAGTCGAAGGCCATCCAGCCCCAGATGCGCTTCTTCTCGCTGACTGCCATTCCGGTCCCCCGCCTCGTCAGGGGATGAAACGTGAAATGCGGCGCGCTGACAAGGAAGCGTTGTCTAGTCCTGCATCGGCGGCCAGGGTCGCTCCGCCTCCGCCGCGCTCCATGCGCTGACCCAGGCGGGCGGGTCGATTCGGGGGCCGTCATAGCCCATCTCTGCCGCCACCTCGTCCGGTGCGATGATCCCCTGCTTTCCGGTGATCGCCGACCGGATCAGGACGTGGCCGGCACACTCCCCATCCCGCTTCCACATCGCCTGCTCGACATAGATGAACCTTTCGTCCCAGCCCGCCCCGCGCGAGGTCATGCGGATGCGCTCGAAGGCCCGGATGCGGCGCCGGTAGCGCACCGAGGCGCCCGCGACGGCCAGCGCCCAGCGCTTGCGCCGCAGCACATCCATCAGGCCGACCCGGACACCGTAGGGGATGCGGCCGAGATCGTAGATCGACAGGGCACGACCGTTGTTCAACTCGCCGAAGACATCGAGATCCCAGGGCCAGCAGATGTGATGGCTGACATGGGTGTCGGTGAATTCGGGCAGCGGGTCACGCCGGTAACGCAGAACCTGGAGGCCAAGACGGATGAAGGGATACATGGCGCACCTCCTGTTCCAAAGATCGCCCCGTTGACGCGCACGTCAACCGCTGACCAAACGTCACCCGCTCGGGTCCCGCCCCATTGCCGAACCGTCCGCAAGGGCATAGGTGAGCGCGACACGAAAGGAAGGCCCGCCCATGACGTCGCTCTTTGAAATCCTGATGCTGATCCTCGGCATCGCGAAGTTCTTCATCATCGTGCATTTCATCATGAGCTGGCTGATCAACTTCCAGGTGCTGAACGTGCGCCAGCCGCTGGTGAACCAGATCTGGTACGGGCTGAACCGGCTGCTGGAGCCGATCTACGGCCCGATCCGGCGGGTGCTGCCGAATATGGGCGGCCTCGACCTGTCGCCGCTCGTGGCGCTGATCGGCATCTATGCGATCGAGATCATCCTGCGGAACAATGTCGGGTTCTTCGTCTGAGGGCCTCTCTCAGACTGTGTAGTCCTCGGCGCCCGGCGCCGCGTGGTCGAAATCCGCGCGGGAATAGCCCTGGAGGTAGAGGAGCGCGGTGAGGTCGCCGTGATTGACGCGGAGTGGCACGGCCTCCTGCACGGCCGGTTTGGCGCGGAAGGCGACCGCCATGCCCGCAAGGCTCAGCATCCCCAGATCGTTGGCCCCGTCGCCCACGGCGAGAACATCATGCTCTGAAAGGCCGAGGCGGCGGGCGGTGCGGCGGAGGGCCTCGGCCTTCGCCTCGCGGCCGAGGATCGGGCGGGCGACATCGCCGGTGAGTGACCCGGCGACCTCGATCAGCCGGTTCGCCCGCACCTCGTCGAAGCCGAGCGCGGCGCCGACCGGATCGGCAAAGGCGGTGAAGCCGCCCGAGACCAGAAGGCAGTGGGCGCCATTGGCCTGCATTGTCCGCACCAGCGTGGCGCCACCCGGGGTCTGGGTGATCCGGTCGGTGAGGAGGCCCTCGATTACAGAGGTCTCCACCCCTTCGAGGAGCGCCACCCGCTCTTCCAGCGCGCCCTCGAAGCCGATCTCCCCGGCCATGGCCCGTTCGGTGATTGCCGCCACCTGATCGCCCAAACCGGCCACGGCTGCCAGTTCGTCGATGCATTCCTGCCCGATCATCGTACTGTCCATATCGGCGATCAGCATCTTCTTGCGCCGGTGCCCGGTGGTCTGGAGGCAGAGGTCCACCTCGCGCTCCTGCAGATCGGTCCAGACGTCACCGAAATTGCCGGGCCGCTGCATGAGCGGAAATTCCGCCGCCTCGTCCGGGCTCAGCCACACCGCATCGCCCCCGCCCCAGGCATTGCGCAGGCTCTCGACCAGGGCCGGTTCCAGCGTGCCGGGCGCCGCGATCAGGGTCGCTGTGAGCATGGCATCCTCCGCCTTATGCGGCCCGCCGCGCAAGGGCACGTCGCAAACGGGCGATGAGCCGCCGGTCTAGCGACATTTTGGCGGTTGTGGAAGGCGGGCGAGGGGCGTAAGCGCGGCCTTGGGACACCCCTCCCCAACGAGGGGCGCATATCTGGAAGGATAGACATCGTGACGATTCCCAAACCGGCAACGCGGCCGGTCAATCCGCGTTTTTCGTCCGGGCCTTGCGCCAAACCCCCGACATGGACCCCCGACGCGCTTGCCGACGCCGCCCTCGGCCGGTCTCATCGCGCCGCCATGGGCAAGGCCAAGCTCAAGGAGGCCATCGACCTGACCCGCGAGGTGCTCGGCGTGCCGGCGGAGTACCGCATCGGCATCGTGCCCGCCTCCGATACCGGCGCTATGGAAATGGCGATGTGGTCGCTGCTCGGCGAACGCCCGGTTGAGATGTTGGCCTGGGAGAGTTTCGGCGCGGGCTGGGTGACGGACGTCGTGAAGCAATTGAAACTCGACGCCCGGGTCCATGAAGCGCCTTATGGCGAAATCGTGGATATGACTGCGCTCGACTATGACCGCGACGTCGTCTTCACTTGGAACGGGACGACCTCGGGCGTTCGGGTGCCGTCCGGCGATGTGATCCCGGCGGATCGCGACGGGCTCACGTTCTGCGACGCGACCTCGGCCGCCTTCGCGCAGGACCTGCCCTGGGGCAAGCTCGATGTGACCACCTTCTCCTGGCAGAAAGTCATGGGGGGCGAGGCGGCCCATGGGATGCTGATCCTGAGCCCACGCGCGGTGGCGCGGCTCGAAAGTTACACCCCGCCCTGGCCGCTGCCGAAGATCTTTCGCCTCACCAAGGGCGGCAAGCTGATCGAGGGGGTTTTCGAGGGCGCAACGATCAACACGCCGTCGATGCTCTGCGTGGAGGATTACCTCTTCGCGCTCAAATGGGGTCAATCCATCGGCGGGCTCGATGCCCTGCGCGCCCGGGCTGATGCGAACGCAGCGGCGATCTGGGCCTTCTGCGAGGACCGCGACTGGATCGGCAACCTCGCCGTGGATCCGGCCACCCGGTCGAACACCTCGGTCTGCCTGACTTTCACCGACCCTAGGATTACCGACGGTGCGGTGTTCGCCAAGGCGGTGGCAAAGCGGCTCGAAGCGGAGGGCGTGGCGCTCGACATCGGCGCCTATCGCGACGCGCCGCCGGGCCTCCGCATCTGGTGCGGCGCGACGGTGGAGACCTCGGATATCGAGGCGATGCTGCCCTGGCTCGACTGGGCCTTTGCCATCGAAATCGCAGCGCTGACGGAAGCCGCCTGACACCGAATTCTCGACGAAAATTCGCGCCCGGTCGGCTGCCGTCCGGGCCAACAAGATCATAAGGAACGCCACACATGGCCCCCAAGGTTCTCATCTCCGACAAGCTGTCGGACGCCGCCGTCCAGATCTTCCGCGACCGCGGGATCGAGGTCGACTTCCAGCCCGATCTCGGCAAGGATAAGGAGGCGCTCGCGGCCGTGATCGACCGCTATGACGGCCTCGCCATCCGGTCCGCCACAAAGGTCACCGAAAAACTCATCTCGCGCGCGGCCAATCTCCGCGTCGTCGGCCGCGCCGGGATCGGGGTCGACAATGTCGATATCCCCGCCGCCTCGAAGACCGGCATCATCGTGATGAACACGCCCTTCGGCAATTCCATCACCACCGCCGAACACGCCATTTCGATGATGATGGCCGTGGCGCGGCAGATCCCCGAGGCCAATGCCTCCACCCATGCCGGGAGGTGGGAAAAGTCGCGCTTCATGGGGGTCGAGCTGACCGGCAAGACCCTCGGCGTGATCGGCGCGGGCAATATCGGCTCCATCGTGATCGACCGCGCGCGCGGGCTGAAGATGAAGGTGATCGCCTACGATCCCTTCCTTTCCGAGGAGCACGCAACTGATATCGGCGTGGAGAAAGTGGACCTCGACACGCTGCTCACGCGGTCGGATTTCATCACGCTGCACGTGCCGCTCACCGATCAGACCCGCAACATCCTCTCGGCGGAGGCCATCGCGAAGCTGAAGCCCGGCGTGCGGATCGTGAACTGCGCCCGGGGCGGACTGGTGGACGAGGCGGCCCTGGCCGAAGCGCTGACCTCCGGCCATGTCGCTGGCGCCGCCTTCGACGTCTTCGCCGTCGAGCCCGCCACCGAAAGCCCGCTCTTCAACCTGCCCAATGTCGTCGTCACCCCGCATCTCGGCGCGGCCACGACCGAGGCGCAGGAAAACGTGGCGCTCCAGGTCGCCGAGCAGATGTCGGACTATCTACTGACCGGGGCCGTGACGAACGCGATCAACATGCCCTCGATCACCGCCGAGGAGGCGAAGATCATGGGGCCGTGGATCAAGCTCGCCGGCCATCTCGGCCATTTCATCGGCCAGATGACGGACGAACCGATCCAGGCCATCAATATCCTTTTCGATGGGGAGGCGTCGGAGATGAACCTCTCGGCGCTGACCGCCGCGACCGTGGCCGGGATCATGACCGCGACGAACCCGGACGTGAACATGGTCTCCGCCCCGGTGATCGCGAAGGAACGGGGGGTGCGCATCTCGACGACGAAGCAGGATCAGTCCGGCATCTTCGAGGGCTACATCAAGGCGACGGTGGTGACGGAGAAGCGCGAACGCTCCATCGCCGGCACCGTCTTCAGCGACGGCAAGCCGCGCTTCATCCAGATCAAGGGCATCAATATAGACGCGGAAATTGGCGCTCACATGGTCTACACGACAAATGAGGACGTTCCTGGCATCATCGGCACGCTCGGCATGACGATGGGCAGCCACGGGGTGAATATCGCCAACTTCACCCTTGGCCGGAACAAGGCCCATGGCGAGGCGATCGCGCTCCTCTACGTCGACGAGCCGGTGCCGGATGTGGCGCTCGACGAACTCCGGGGAACCGGACTTTTTCAGCAAGTGAAACCGCTCGTCTTCGAGGTCTGACGATGATCTACGCCGTCGGCGATATCCACGGCCATGCGGCCGCGCTCGACAGCGCGCTCGCCCTGATCGATGCCGATGGCGGGGCCGAGGCGCCGGTCGTGTTTTTGGGCGATTATGTCGACCGAGGACCGGACAGCCGCGGCGTGCTCGACCGGCTGATCGACGGCATCGCGGCGGGGCGGAACTGGACCTGTCTTCTGGGCAATCACGACCGGATGTTCCTGCGCTTCGTGAGCGAGGGCGAGATGCATGACGAGCGGATCCTGTCCGGCCGCACCTGGCTCGACGGGGCGCTGGGCGGGGCGGCGACGCTGGCCTCCTATGGCGTCGATGGCGGGCCGCGGCGCCCGGTCGAGGAGATCACCGGGGACGCCCGCGCGGCGGTGCCCGAGACGCATCTGGATTTCGTGGCGTCTCTGCCGCTCTGGCATCAGGTGCCCGACCTGCTCTTCGTCCATGCCGGTATCCGCCCCGGCGTGCCGATGGAGGACCAGGTGGAGGACGATCTGATCTGGATCCGGGACGGCTTTCTGAACGACACACGGGATCACGGGCCGCTCGTGGTGCATGGCCATACCGCGCTCGACCATCCAGCCGCGTTCCCGAACCGCGTCGATCTCGACGGCGGAGCGGGCTACGGCAACCCGCTCTGGCCGGCGGTGTTCGAGGGGCGGGAGTGCTGGCTGCTGAAGGCGCACGGCCGGGAGAAGCTGGTGCCCATTGGCTAGGACCCGGTCGGTGCGGTAGGGAGCCCAGATGCCCCGCGCCTTTGCCAGCCTGCCCGACCTTCTGGACCACGGTTTCGACACCGTGATCGATGTGCGCAGCCCGGCGGAGTTTGCCGCCGACCATATCCCCGGCGCGATCAACCTGCCGGTCCTGTCGAACGCGGAACGCGCCGAGGTCGGCACGATCTACACGCAGGAGAGCCCGTTCCGGGCGCGGAAGATCGGCGCGGCGATGGTGTTTCGCAACGCGAGCGCCCATATCGCCGGGCCGCTGGCGGAGAAATCCGGCGACTGGCGCCCGCTGGTCTATTGCTGGCGCGGCGGGCAGCGCTCGGGGTCGTTCGGCTGGATGCTGCGCGAGATCGGCTGGCGGGCGGAGATTGTCGAGGGCGGCTATCGCAGCTATCGGCGGCTGGTCCATGGCCTGCTCTATGACGGGGTGCTGCCGCATCGGATCGTCCTGATCGACGGGTTCACCGGGACTGCGAAGACGGAGCTTCTGGGCGTTCTGGCCGAGCGCGGGCAGCAGGTAATCGACCTCGAAGGGCTGGCGAACCATCGCGGCTCGCTTCTCGGCGCGCTGCCGGGCGGGCAGCCGCCGCAGCGGGCCTTCGAGAGCCGGCTGGCGGCGGAGGTCGTCGCGCTCGACCCGGCCCGACCCGTGTTTCTTGAGGCGGAGAGCAACAAGATCGGCGCGCTCTTCCTGCCGCCGGCGCTTTGGGCCGCGATGAAGGCGGCACCGCGGATTGAGGTGACGGCGGAAATCGGGCTGCGGACGGCCTATCTGACAGCGGCCTATGACGACATCCTGTCCGACCGCGCGGGCATGCGGGAGAAGCTTGCGCCGTTGGTGCGTCTGCGCGGGCATGAGGTGGTGGAAGGGTGGCTGAACCGGCTCGATACCGGGGACAAGGCCGGGCTGACGCGGGCGCTGATGGAGCAGCATTACGACCCCGCCTATACCAAGGCGCGCGGCGCGAACCCGGCCGAACGGATCGGCCGGATCCGCGCCGCCGGGCTCGACCGGCCGGGGCTGGAGGAGATGGCGGCGAAGGTCGAGCGGCTGGTGGTTGCGGCGGCGCAGATCGCGGACGGTTGACCGGCGTCAGACCACGGCGACCCCGGGCCGACCCTCGACGATCCGACCGATGATTGCCGCGTCGTAGCCCGCCTCGCGGAGCCGGGTCAGGGTCCGATCGGCGGTCTTCTCGGAGATCGCGGCGAGGAGGCCGCCGGAGGTCTGCGGGTCGGCCAGAAGCGCCGCCCGGGGGCCGGGCGGCAACTCTGGCAGGAGGGCGGCGTTGTCGGGCCAGAGGCTCGACCGGGTGCCGGCCACGGTCAGCTCCAATGCGCCGTGCAGGAGCGGAACCGCCGTCAGATCGATCTCGGCCGCAACTTCCGACGCCTCGCATAGCCCAAGGAGATGCCCGGCGAGGCCGAAACCGGTGACATCCGTCATCGCCGTCGCCCCGCTCAGGATCGCCGCCGCCTCGCCCTGTCCTTGCGCCATCGACGAAAGTGCCGCCGCCACCCACTCCCCTTTCGCCTTGCCGGCCATCTCGGCGGCGAGGATCACCCCGGTGCCGACGGGTTTGGTCAGGATCAGGACATCCCCCGGCGCCGCACCTGAGAGCATGATCGGCGCGCCGCTGACAAGGCCCGTGATCGTGAACCCGATGGTCATTTCGCTGCCCATGGAACTGTGCCCGCCGACCACATCCGCGCCGGCGGCGCCGAAGACCTCCGCCGCAACCGCCATGATCTCGGCCATCGTCCGGGTCTGCATTTCCGCTGACATGCGTGGCAGGATCAGTGTCGCTGTGGCGGCCTGGGGGGCGGCGCCCATGGCCCAGATGTCGCCGAGCGCGTGGACAGCAGCGATGCGGGTCATCAGCGCGGGGTCCTCAGTCACGGCGCGGAGATGATCCGTGGTCAGAACCTGGCGCTGGCCGCCGGTCCGCAGGATCGCGGCATCGTCGCCGGGATGGCTCTCCACATCGTCCCGATTGCGCGGCAGATCGGCCAGCGCGGAGCGCAGGGCGTCCCGCCCCACCTTCGCGCCACACCCGCCACAGAGCGGCTTGTCCCCCAGCGCCTCTCTGACGCCCTCGGCGACGGTCAGCGGCAGCGGATCGGGTTCCATCCCCGGCAGGTCGCGGAACTTCGCCATGAACGCCTGATCGATCCGGTCCTTGAGCCGCCAGAGCAGCGGGCCCGAGCGCGCGGTGCCGAACTTCGCGCCCATGGCGGTCTTGCCGCCCATGGAGACGAGCTTGAGATAGTCGCTCTGCGGGCGGTAGGGGCGCAGATCGCCGCCGGAGAGCGTGGCGCGCAGGTTGTCGAAGAGGATCGGCGCCTGGCGCACGGCATAGACGCCGGCCTTGGGGCGCGGATCGTCGGTCAGATCGGCGCAGTCGCCGGTGGCGAAGACGCGCGGATCAGAGGTCTGGAGCGTGGCGCCGACGCTCAGAAAGCCGTCATGGGTCGCGAGCCCAGTCTCCGCCAGCCAGTCATAGGGCCGGGCGCCCGCCGCGCCGGTCACGAAGTCGGCCGGCAGCAGACGGTCACCTGCCAGCCGGACCCCCTTGGCCTCGATTCGGGCAATGGGGGCGTTTTCGACGATCTGGACCCCGCATCGGGCGAGCCCGTCATAGAGCCGGTCCTGGGCCGGTTCGGTCAGTTCGCGCAGGACCTCGCCGCGGTCGATCAGCCGTACCTCCCGCTCGCGTCCTGCCGTCCCGAGCGCGTGGGCCATGGCCATGGCAAGCTCGGCCCCGGCCACCCCGCCGCCGATCACCGCGACCCGGGCCCGGCCCTCGCCGGCGAGGAAGGCGCTCCACCGGTCGGCGAAGGGGCCAAGGGGCTTGGCCGGCACGGCATGATTGGCGAAGCCCGGCAGGTCCGGCATGTCGGAGGTGATCCCGATATCGACCGAGGCCACGTCGTAGGCAATGGGCGGCCGCCCGGGGACGGTGATGGTCCGTGTCTCGGGGTCAAGCGCGGTGGCCGCCCCGAGGATCAGCCGCGCCCCGGCGAAGCGCCCGAGCCGGACGAGGTCGATATCGAGGTCGTCGCGGGCGTAATGCCCGGCGACGAAGCCCGGCAGCATCCCGGAATAGGGCGCGGTCGGCCCGGGGTTGATCAGCGTCACGCGGACCCCGGGTAAGGGCCGCATCCCCCATCTGAGCAGCACCAGCGCATGGGTATGGCCGCCGCCGATCAGCACAAGGTCGCGGGTCAGGGGGATATCGGGGCGTTTCATGGCGCCGCTTTAGCCCGGGCCGGGTGCAGTGTCACCGGCAGGTCGCGAAAGGGTTACTCATAGCCGGTCATCTCCAGATAGCCGCGCCCCCGATGGCTGCCCGAGACGATCACCGGACCCTCCCAATAGGCGATGGACGTGGTCATCCAGGCTCGGTCGTTCATCGCCTCCACGGTGACGTCGACACCCCTGTCGGGAAGGGTCACGCGCCAATGCACGGGCACCTCGCGCCCGGCCACCTGCGCCGTCTCGAGCGGGTCGGCGGTGAAGGCGCCGTCCGGATAGGCCGTCGTGCTGCCGTCGGCCTCGATCCAGGTGGCGGACGTGTAGTCGGCGCCGTCGGTCTGGCGCAGCCGAAAGCCCATGAGCTTGTCGCCGGTGTCGAACGAGAGCGAGAACCAGTCCCAGCCGGTTTGGGTCTCGGCCAGAGGCTGCGAGGACCATTCCCGGTCGAGCCAAGCGCTACCGGTGACGGCGATCTCGCCTTCCGGCAGGGTCAGCGTGCCGGCGAGGGCGTAGAACGGCTGCGAATAGTAATAGCTCGCCTGCCCCTCGGCGGATTTGACGGAGTAGCCTCGGTCTCCGTGGAACACCAATGGGCCCTCGGCGGTGAGTTGGACATCATAGCCGAAGTCCGGGCCGGTCGCGGTCATCCGCAGGGTATCGAAATCGGTCCCGGCCAGCTGCCAGTCGTCGATCCAGGCGGCGAAGGGCGTGGCCTCCACTCCGGCCTGCCCGATCCCGCCCCGGGCGAGGCGTTCGGTGAAGAAGTGGCGCTCGGGCGTGGTGACGGCGGCATGACCCATCCAGACCTGCGGCGCGGTCCAGCCCTCCCCGGCCTCGGGGGCCAGCGCCGAGCGAAACAGGGTCCATTGCAGCCCGTATTCCCACCCGTCCGCCCCGTCGAGATTGGCGGTCAGGTACCACCACTCGATGCGGTAATCCGGATGCGATCCGTGGTCGGCGGGGAAGTCGAATACCGGTTCCGGCTGCGGCAGGGCGAAGCCTTCCGCATCTGTGCCGAGCCCAGCGAAGCCCTGAGGCATCGCGGCAAGGGGCCAGAAGGCGAGAAGGACGGCGAGCCTAGCGTTCATTGCTGAAGACCTTGAGCAGCGTCGCCGGCGAGGTCTGCGCGAGCCGGAACGCGGGCAGGGCGGCGGCGAGGAGCGCGGCGATCAGGGCGAAGAGGCCGAGCCGGGCATAATCGGCGGGAAAGAGGAACATCGGCAGGCGCCAGCCGAACGCCTCGACATTGACGACCGCCAGCAGGACCCAGGCCAGCGCGAGCCCGAGCGGCAGGGCGAGGAGTGCGGTCAGGCAGGCGAGTAGGACCGCACGGATCAATTCGAGCCGTCCGAGCTCTGCGCGGGTCAGACCCAGCGCCCAGACCGGGGCGAGCTGCGGCAGGCGCAGGCTGGCGAGCGTCAGCAGGCTCATCAGCATCGCGAACCCTGCCACAGAGAGGGTCAGGACGTTCAGAGCGCCGGTCACCGCAAAGGTGCGGTCGAAGACCTCGAGCGAGAACGCCTTGATCCGGGCCTGGTCGATCATCGCGCCGTCGGGGAGGCCGAAATCGCGCAGCGCGTCGCGGAGCGCAGGTACATCCGCCGCCGGCAGGCGCAGGCCGAAGCGCAGCGCTCCGGCCTCAGGATAGAGGCCCCCGAACAGGTCTTCGCCGATCACCGCCTGTCCGATCGGATTGCCGTAATCACCGTAGATGCCGAGGATCGGCAGGCTTGTGTTCGGCGCCACGAGGAGCGGCTGACCGAGGACCAGGTCGGCCCGCCGCGCCATCTGTTCGTTCACGATCACCCCCTCGCCGGCGAAGACCCGGTCCCAGACCTCCGGCTCGGCCTCCAGAAACCGCCAGTTCTCGCGGTAGGTCTCGTGGGGGCGCATCCCGTAAAGCTCCCCCGGCACGCCGGCGAGGTCGCGGTCGACCCAGAGAATCGGCAGGATCGCATCGACCCGGGGCTCCAGGAAGGTCAGGAGCGGCTCGACTTCGGCGGCGTCTTCGACGCTGACGTAGAATTCCGAGGCGAGACGCTGGTCGAGGAACCCGGTGAAGGTCAGCCGGAACGAGGAGACCATGGTGGAGACCCCGACATTGGCGGCCATGGCCAGCATCAGGGCCATCAGCGCCAGCGACAGGCCCGGAAGCTGCTGGCGGGTGTCGGCCCAGAACCAGTGCGGGACGGTCTCGCGAGCGAAGCGCGCGCCGAGGCGCAGGGCGGCGTCGAGCAGGATCGGCAGGAGCAAGGCGGCACCTACGAGGAGTGCGCCGAGCATGGCAAAACCGGTGGCCAGCCCTCCGCCCCGGATCGCCAGCGCGCCCGCCAGCGCGAGGAGGAGCAGGGCACCGACAGCCTGCACCGCCCGGCCCCGGCCGGTGCGCAGGGCCCAGGCCCGGGGCTGGGCGGCGGCGAGGATCGGCATCCGCGCCACCTGCCAGAGCGCGGCGGCAGAAGCCATCGCCGTGCCCGCCAGCGCGATGCCGAGGCCGGTCAGCCACCAGCTCGGCCGCAGTTCCAGCGACCCGGCCACCTGGGCGCCGTAGAGCCCGCGCAGCGTGGCGGCGACATCCGGCAGGAGCGCCGCGGCGATGACATAGCCCACGGCCACGCCGAGGGCCCCAGCGACAAGGGCCAGCAAGGTCAACTCCGCCGCCATGACTGCCACCAGTCGCCTCAGGGGCACCCCGACCGCCCGCAAGGTGCGCACCATGGCGCGGCGCTCCTCGAAGGCGAGCCCGATGGCGCCGTGGACGATGAAGAGCCCGACCGCGAAGCTCAGCAGACCGAAGGCGGTGAGGTTCAGGTGAAAGCTGTCGGTCAGCCGCTCCACATCTGAGGCGTCCTGCGCCTCGCGCAGGCTGAGCGCCGGGGCGGCCTCGCCCAGCGCCGGCCGGCCGATGGGCTGGTCATGGGCGACGATCAGGCGGGTGAGCGTGTCGGTGCCGAGCAGGCGCTGGGCGACGGCGATATCGGTGATGACCGTGCCCGGGGCGACACCGGGGCTCTCGGTCCGTTCGGCTTCGATGCCATCGAGCGCGGCGAGCGCCTCCCGAGGTCCGAAGACCTGCCCTTCACCGGACAGAAACGCGGTGATGTCCCCGTCGCCGCCAAGCTCGACGGGGCCGAGACCGCCCGGCGCCGTCAGTGGCTCCAGCCCGACGATGCGCACCCCGTCGAGCCGCCCTTCGACCACCGGCGAGACGAGCCAGCCGGCCCGGCGCAGGGCGACGTAGTCCGAAACCGGGATCGCCCCGCCATCGGCGGCGACGATCTGCGCGAAGGTGCCCTCGCCCAGGGTCTCGGCGGCGGCATCGTAGCTCGCTCGCGCCTCGGCGTTGATCGCCTGCACCCCGGACCAGAGCGCGGTGGCGAGCGCGAGCCCGGCGATGAGCGTGAAGAGCTGGAGGAGGTTGCGCCGCCAATGGGAGAGCAACGCGCCAAGCACCGCCTCAGTCACGCCAGCACCCCCTGCCGCAGCAACACCTGCCGCGAGAGCATCCCCGCTAACCGGGTCGAATGTGTGACGACAAGAAGCGCCGCGCCGGTCTCCGCCACCAGGTCGAGCATCAGGGCGAGCACCGCGTCGGAGGTGGCCTCGTCGAGATTGCCGGTGGGTTCGTCCGCCAGAACCAGTTTCGGCCGCGCGGCGAGGGTGCGGGCAATGGCCACCCGCTGCTGCTGCCCCCCTGAGAGCTGTTCGGGGTATTTCGTCAGGTGCTCGGTCAGCCCCATGCGCCCGGCGAGTTCGGCGTTCCAGACGGGATCGGCGCGCCCGGCCAGACGGGCCTGAAAGGCGATATTGGCGGCGACGTCGAGGGACGGGATCAGGTTGAACTGCTGGAAGACGACGCCGACCGTGGTCCGCCGCAGCTCGGCCCGCCCGGCATCGTCAAGGGTGCCGATCTCCCGGCCATCCACCACGATCCGCCCGGCATCGGCACTGTCGAGCCCACCGACGAGATGCAGGAACGTGCTCTTGCCGCTGCCGCTCTCGCCGGTCAGCGCCAGGGTCTCGCCGCGTTCCATTGCCAGGGACACGCCGCGCAGCACCGGCACTGGACCCGCCGCCGATGGATAGGATTTCTCGATGCCGAATGCGTCCAGTATCATGCCCTGCTCCTGACCATCGAGAGGTAAGCGAGTGCGCAGAAAGATCGAGCCTTTTCCGCAATCTGGCTCATTTCAACCATCGGTCGGCCAGAGCCCGGCGACGATCTCAAGGTCGCGGCGCAATCGGCCCAGAGTGGGTAGCCGATGGTAGGGCTTTCCCGACTGTCCGGCCGGTTTTTCGCACCATAGACTCACCCCAATACTTCGAGCCCATTCAATCAGCGAGCCCATCCATGAGTTTCTATGCCCATGATGTTTTCGGCTACGCAGCCGCGTTAAGCGTTCTTCTGTCGTCTCTTGCACCGTCCCTCGCGCTGGTCCGTTTGGCGGCACTCTTTTCCAACGTGTTCTTCATCTTCTACGGCCTGCTCGCGGCGCTTCTGCCGGTGCTGTTGCTCCACGCGCTGCTCCTGCCGATCAATCTGCGCCATGTCGTGAAGGGGCGACGCGTGGTCTATGTGCGGGCCGAGCGTCCGGACTAACCGGCGGTCCAGTCCAGCACCACCTTGCCGGACTTGCCCGAGAGCATTGCGTCGAACCCGGCCCGGTAGTCCGCGGCGGGGAAGCGATGGGTGATGACCCGGCGCACATCGAGGCCGTTCTGGAGGAGCGCGATCATCTTGTACCAGGTCTCGAAGATCTCCCGGCCATAGACGCCCTTGATGGTGATCGCCTTGAAGACAATGCGCGACCAGTCGACGGGCGACTTCCCCGGCGGAATGCCGAGCAGTGCGATGCGCCCGCCCATAACGAGGCTTTCGACCATCTGGTCGAGGGCGATCTGGTTCCCGGACATTTCGAGCCCGATGTCGAAGCCCTCCTTCATGCCCAGGTCGGAGATGACCTGCGTGAGGTCCTCCTCCGCCACGTTGACCGGGCGCACATCGGCGACCTCGGCGGCCAGCGCGAGACGGTCGGCGTTCACATCGGTGATCACCACATGCCGGGCGCCGACATTGCGGGCGACGGCGGCGGCCATGATCCCGATCGGCCCGGCGCCGGTGACCAGCACGTCCTCCCCGATCAGGTCGAAGCTGAGCGCGGTGTGGACGGCGTTGCCCAAGGGATCGAGGATCGCGCCGACCTCGTCATCGATTTCGTTGGGCAGGGGCACGACGTTGAAGGCGGGCAGACGCAGGTATTCGGCAAAGGCCCCCTGTTCGTTCACCCCGATGCCCCGCGTGCCGGGGTCGAGGTGGAACTTGCCGGCGCGGGATTGCCGCGACTGGGTGCCGATCAGATGCCCCTCGCCGGAGACCCGCTGGCCGCGGAAGAGCCCGGTAACATTTGCCCCCAGTTCCACGATCTCGCCGGCGAATTCATGCCCGGTGATGAGCGGCACCGGCACCGTGCCCGCCGCCCAGTCGTCCCAGTTCCAGATATGGATGTCGGTGCCGCAGATGCCGGTCTTGTTGACTCGGATCAGCACATCGTCGGGTCTGATCTCCGGCACTGGCGCGGAGATCATCTCCAGCCCCGGCGCCGGGGCGGTCTTGGCCAGGGCCCTCATTTCATTCTGCATTTTCGCCTCCCGGCGTGCGCAGTACGAGCCAGACCCAGTATACGCCCGCGGCCCTGTTGCCGTCCTGGATCGAGTCCGTCTTGGTACGGAAGGTTTCCTCGAAGCCCGCATCGGCAAAGAGCTCTGCGGTGGCGGAGGGGTCGACCTCGTAGACCGGCAGGCCCGGCGGCAAGGGCCCGATCCGGAGGGCCAGACACAGAAGGCCGCCGGGCACGGTGAGGGTCCGTAGCACGGACGCGGCACGGGTCCGTTCACCGGGATCGAGGTGATGCCAGACTCCCATGAGGTTGATGAAGTCAAACCTGACACCCTGTGACACGAGCCGAGACAGTTCGGGCAGCGCGTCTTGAACCCAATCGACCCGCTCGTCGGTCGCCCGCGCCTGACGGAAGAAGGCCGAGGCGGGTTCAACGGCGGTGACCCGATGGCCCATATCGGCGAACCATCGGGCGTCGCGCCCCGTCGCCGCGCCGATATCGGCCACCCGGGCCGGCCGATCCGGGATCAGGTGCCGGACCGGGGCGTAGAGCGTCTCGTTCGCGATTGCGTCGTAGCGCTCCGCCAGATGCGCGGCTTTGTCCTCATAGACCGCGATGGCGGCCGCCGATCCCCCCTGTTCGGTCACCCGATCACCCCCAGCTCTCGACCGACCTCGGCGAAGGCTTCGAGGGCCTGATCGAGATCGTCCCGGGTCAGCGCGGCGTTCATCTGGGTGCGGATGCGGGCCTTGCCGCGCGGCACCACCGGAAAGAAGAAACCGGAGACCAGAACGCCCCGCTCGAAGAGCCGCGATGCCATCTCCTGCGCCGGGCCGGCCTCGTGGGTCATCACCGGCACGATGGGGTGCTCGCCGGGCAGCAGGTCGAAGCCGAGATCGGTAAGCCCCGCGCGCCAATAGGCGGCATTGTCGAAGAGCCGCGTGCGCAACTCGTCGCCGGCCTCCACAAGGTCAAGGGCGGCGAGCGTTGCGGTGAGCACCGCCGGCGGGAGGGCGTTGGAAAACAGATAGGGCCGGGCGCGCTGGCGCAGCAGGTCGATGACAGGCTGCGCGGCGGCGACATAGCCGCCGATGGCGCCGCCCAGCGCCTTGCCGAATGTGCCGGTCAGAACATCCGCCGCCACGCCGAACTTCGCCGGGGTTCCCGCGCCGCGCGGCCCGACAAAGCCGGTGGCATGGCAATCGTCCACCATCAGAACGGCGTCGTATCTGTCCGCCAGCGCCCGGATGCCGTCGAGCGGGGCAAAGACCCCGTCCATGGAAAAGACGCCATCGGTCGCGATCATCACATGGCGCGCCCCGCCGTCGCGGGCGGCCTTCAGTTGCGTCTCCAGATCGGTGAGATCGGCATTGGCGTAGCGGAACCGCCGCGCCTTGCAGAGCCTGATGCCGTCGATGATGCTCGCGTGGTTCAGCGCGTCCGAGACAATGGCGTCCTCCGGACCAAGAAGCGGCTCGAACGCGGCGGCATTGGCGTCGAAACAGGCTGCGAAGAGGATCGCGTCGTCCTGGCCGAGAAACGCCGCCAGCCTTTGTTCCAGAACCCGGTGCAGGTCGAGCGTCCCGCAGATGAACCGCACCGAGGCCATGCCGAAGCCACGGGCATCCATCCCCTCCTTTGCCGCGGCGATCAGCGTGGGGTGATCGGCGAGGCCGAGATAGTTGTTGGCGCAAAGGTTGATGACGTCGCGGTCGCCGACCTTCGTGCGGCCACCCTGGGGCGCGCTGATCTCGCGCTCTGTCTTCCAGAGCCCCTCGGCCCGGATCGCCGCCAGCTCTTCGCCGATGTGATCGAGAAAGGCGCTCATGATCTTCTCCCCGCCTGACGCCGCGTCCCTCAGGCCGGGCTACCCGACATCCGTCTGGCCAAGCTGGCCGGGGAGCGGCATTCTCGGGTCAACTTTTACCACGGAGTTCGACTCATGTCCGATATCGTCATCCTGTCCGGCGCGCGCACCGCCATCGGTACTTTCGGCGGCGCGCTCGCCCCGGTTCCGCCTACCACCCTCGGCGCGGTGGCTGCAACGGCGGCGCTCGAGCGGGCGGGCGTGGAGGGCGGCCAGATCGGCCATGTCTCCTTCGGCCATGTCATCAACACCGAACCGAAAGACATGTATCTGTCCCGCGTCGCGGCGATGGAGGCCGGCGTGCCGGACACGACGCCGGCGATGAACGTCAACCGGCTCTGCGGCTCCGGCGTGCAGGCGATCGTCTCGGTCATTCAGTCGCTGGCGCTGGGTGACGCGGAATTCGGCCTCGCCGGCGGGGCGGAGAACATGAGCCGCTCGCCCTTCATCATCCCCGATCAGCGCTGGGGTGCGAAGATGGGGGATATCCGGACCCTCGACATGATGCTGGGCGCGCTCAACTGCCCCTTCGGTACCGGCCATATGGGGGTGACGGCGGAGAATGTGGCGGGCGAGCATCAGGTGACGCGGGAGGAGCAGGATGCCTTCGCGCTCGAAAGCCAGAACCGCGCCGGGAAGGCCATCGAGGCCGGGCATTTCGCCGACCAGATCGCGCCGGTAACGATCAAGACCCGCAAGGGCGATATCGTCTTCGAGACCGACGAGCATCCGAAGGCCACGACGGCGGAGGCGCTTGCCGGGTTGCGCACAGTGTTCCAGAAGGACGGCACCGTGACGGCAGGCAATGCCAGCGGGATCAACGACGGTGCCGCTGCGCTGGTGCTGGCCCGGGCCGATGCGGCGGAAGCGGCGGGGCTCACCCCCAAGGCGCGGATCATCGGCTATGCCCATGCCGGGGTGCGGCCCGAGGTGATGGGGATCGGCCCGGTTCCGGCGGTGCGAAAGCTGCTGGAGCGCACCGGGCTCTCGGTCGAGGATTTCGACGTGATCGAATCGAACGAAGCCTTCGCGGCCCAGGCCCTCGCGGTGACAAAGGAACTCGGCCTCGATCCCGACAAGGTAAACCCCAATGGCGGCGCCATCGCCCTCGGCCACCCGATCGGGGCCACCGGGGCGATCATCGCGATCAAGGCACTGGCGGAGCTGGAGCGCATCGGCGGTTCGAAAGCCCTCGTCACGATGTGCATCGGCGGCGGGCAGGGAATCGCGCTGGCGCTGGAGCGGGTCTGACCGTTCCGGACGGCGCCCGTCAGCGGCGTCGCCCAGGAATAGGGGGCGGGCCTTAACGGCCGCCCGGCCCCGAACCGGCCGGACGGCCCAAATGCCACACCCACCGCCCGCCAAACCCCTTTCGCACCGCGCTTTTTCTGGACAGCCCCCGCCTCGGCAGTCTATTTTTTGCCTCAAACGGGGCAAACACGATCCCGGAATTTGAGGCAAACCCAAGCGTATGCAGTACCCCGAGCGGTTTTCGAACCTACCGGCTTATGCCTTTCCGCGCCTGCGGAGCCTGCTCGACGCCCATGCGCCGGGGGGTGAGCCGCTGGCGATGACGATCGGCGAGCCGCAGCACCCGTTTCCGGGCTTCGTCACCACGATCCTGAACGAGTATGTCTCTGAATTCGCACGATATCCGGTGAATGAGGGAACAGAGGGCCTCTTGGAGGCGATCTCCGGCTGGCTCGGACGGCGCTACGGCGTGGAGGTCGGGCCGGAGCGGCTGATGGCGCTGAACGGGACCCGCGAGGGGCTCTACAACGCCGCCCATGCGCTCTGCCCGGAACTGAAGGGCGGCCGGCAGCCCGTCGTCCTGACCCCGAACCCGTTCTACCAGGTCTATGCCGTCGCCGCGCTCTCGGTCGGGGCCGAACCGGTCTATGTCCGGGCGACCAAAGAGACCGGCCATCTGCCGGATTATGCCGGCCTGCCCCGCGACATCCTCGACCGGACGGCACTGGCCTATATCTGTTCGCCAGCGAACCCCCAGGGCGCGGTGGCGTCGCGGGACTATTGGCGCGACCTCCTGGCGCTCGCAGAGCGCCACGATTTCCGGGTGCTCGCCGATGAATGCTATTCCGAGATTTACCGCGACGCGCCCCCGCCGGGCATTCTCGACGTCGCGGCGGAAATCGGCGCCGATCCGGAGCGGGTGGTGGCGTTCCACTCCCTCTCGAAACGCTCGAACCTGCCCGGCCTGCGCTCCGGCTTCGTGGCCAGCGGGCCGGAGAGTATCCGGCGGATCCGACAACTCCGCGCCTATGCCGGCGCGCCTCTGCCGCTGCCGCTGCAAAGGGTGGCGGAGAAGGTCTGGGACAATGAGGACCACGTCGTCGAGAACCGCGCGCTCTATGCCGAGAAATACGACATCGCCGATCAGGTCTTCGACAACCTGCCGGGCTACGTTACGCCCCCTGCCGGCTTCTTCCTCTGGCTCAGGGTGGCCGACGGGGAGGCCGCGGCGCTGCGGCTCTGGACAGAGACCGGCATCCGGGTCCTGCCCGGCGCCTATCTGAGCCGCGAGGTCGGGGGCGAGAACCCCGGCGCGGGATATATCCGGGTCGCCATGGTGGCCCCAAGGGAAGAAGTGCAGCGCGGGCTCAGCCTGATCCGCGACTGCCTCTACGGTTGAGGGACGAGACGATGGCCTATCAGACGAGACAGCGCGACCCGCTTTTCGATGCGACAACCCAGGCGGCGCTCGAACAGCGTGGCAAGGAACTTCTGGGCCTCCTGCTTCTGGGGCTCGGGATCGTTGTCGGGCTGATGCTCTGGTCCTATTCGCCGGACGATCCGTCCTGGATGCTGGCCACGGATGGGCCGGTGCAGAACCTGCTGGGCCGTACCGGGGCGACCATCGCCGCGCCGCTGATGATGATTGTGGGGCTCGGGTCCTGGGGTCTCGCCGCGATCCTGGCCGTCTGGGGCCTTCGTTTCGCGCTGCATCGGGGCGAGGAGCGGGCGGTCGGGCGGCTGATCTTCGCGCCCATCGCCATTGCGCTCGTGTCGGTCTACGCCTCCACGCTGGTGCCGGGCGCGGGTTGGGACCACACCTTCGGTCTCGGCGGGCTTTTTGGCGACACCGTGCTTGGCATCGCGCTCACCGTGATCCCGCTCCAGGCGAGCTTCGGGGTCAAGGTGATGTCGCTCCTTTCCGGTATCGCCATTGTCGCCTTTGCCGCCTTTGTCCTGGGCTTCACCTGGGCCGAGATGCGCCGGGCCCTGCGCTTCGGCCTCGTCGGCCTGATCATGCTCTATTCGCTGATTCTGACGCTGCTGGGCCGCGGCGCCGGCGCCTCGTTCCGCGCGGCCCAATCGATGAAATCCCGGGTCGAGGCGAAGCGGGAGGAGGCGCGCCAGCTGCGTGAAGAGGCGGAGGCCGAGGAGGTCGCCCGCCGTGCCGTTCCCGATCCGGGTGAGACCGCGCGTGTGGCGGCGGTGATCCGCGCCCGCCAGGCCGCCGCGCGACAGGAGGATGCCTTCCCCGAACTCGCGTCCGCTGAGCCGGAACTCGAACCGGAACCGCGCGCGGGTCTTCTGAGCAAGGTACCGGGCCTCCTACGCCGAAGCGAACCCGTGATGCCCGCGCCTGAGCTTGTCGAAGAGCCGCCAGTGACCGGTGAGGTGCCCGCGGCCGACGACGACCGGATCCGCGCGAAGATCACCGACGTCGTCCGGTCCCGGATGCGCCCTCAGCCGACGCCCGAGCACTCCTCGGTCGCCATCGAGGCCGCCGCGCGCCGCAAGGGGCCGCCGCCGCTCATCGCCGATACGGAAACCGGGCTTCGGCCCGAACCGCCGCTCCATGCGCCGAGCGAGGAGGATGCGCTGATGGCTCGGGTCGCAAGCCAGGCGCCGGTTGCGACTGCGCGCGAGGTTGTCGCGGCGCCGAGCGACGCCGCCTCCCCGGCCCACGACGCGCCGCGCCACGCCCCGGGGCAGCCGCCGAAACTGGCGACGCCGACGAATGCCCCGGTCCACGCGCCGCCGCCGAGCGCACTCGACACCCGGGTCCAGCACAACACCCGCAGCGCCCAGCCCTCCCGCCAGGCCAGGGCCGAGGCGCAGCCGGCGCTGAGCTTCGATGACGCCGCGCCCGAGTATGAGACGCCGCCGCTCGGTCTGCTCTCGAAGGCCGTTCCAATCACCCGGAACCATCTGAGCGACGAGGCCCTCGAAGAAAACGCCCGGATGCTCGAAACCGTGCTCGACGATTACGGGGTCAAGGGCGAGATCGTCTCGGTCCGTCCGGGCCCGGTTGTGACGATGTACGAGTTGGAGCCCGCGCCGGGCCTCAAGGCCAGCCGTGTCATCGGCCTGGCCGACGATATTGCCCGGTCCATGTCAGCGCTCTCGGCCCGAGTCTCCACCGTTCCGGGCCGCTCCGTCATCGGCATCGAACTGCCCAATGCCGAGCGCGAGAAGGTCGTGCTGCGCGAAATCCTCTCCGACCGCACCTATGGCGACGGCACCCACCGTCTGCCGCTGGCGCTGGGCAAGGATATCGGCGGCGGGCCGGTCGTGGCGAACCTTGCCAAGATGCCCCATCTGCTGATCGCGGGTACCACCGGGTCCGGTAAATCCGTGGCCATCAACACGATGATCCTGAGCCTGCTCTACAAGCTCTCGCCGGAGGAATGCCGGCTCATCATGATCGACCCGAAGATGCTGGAACTCAGCGTCTATGACGGCATCCCGCATCTGCTCTCCCCCGTCGTCACCGACCCGAAGAAGGCCGTGGTGGCCCTGAAATGGGTGGTCGGAGAGATGGAGGACCGCTACCGCAAGATGTCCAAAATGGGGGTGCGCAACATCGAAGGCTATAACGGCCGGGTCCGCGATGCGCTGGGCAAGGGGGAGATGTTCTCGCGCACCGTCCAAACGGGCTTCGACGACGCCACCGGCGAGCCGATCTTCGAGACCGAGGAATTCGCCCCCGAGGCGATGCCCTATATCGTCGTCGTGGTCGACGAGATGGCCGACCTGATGATGGTGGCGGGCAAGGAGATCGAAGCCTGCATCCAGCGCCTGGCGCAGATGGCCCGGGCCTCCGGCATCCACCTGATCATGGCGACGCAGCGCCCCTCGGTCGATGTCATCACCGGGACGATCAAGGCGAATTTCCCGACCCGGATTTCGTTCCAGGTGACCTCCAAAGTCGACTCGCGAACCATTCTCGGCGAGCAGGGCGCGGAGCAGCTCCTCGGAATGGGCGACATGCTCTACATGGCCGGCGGCGCGAAGATCACCCGGGTCCATGGCCCCTTCGTCAGCGACGAGGAGGTCGAGGAGATCGTCACCTACCTCAAGCAGTTCGGCCCGCCTGACTACCAGTCCGGCGTCGTGGACGGCCCGGAGGACGACAAGGAAAGCGATATCGACGCGGTGCTCGGCCTTGGCGGCAATACCGACGGGGAGGACGCGCTCTACGATCAGGCGGTGGCCATCGTGGCGCGGGACCGCAAATGCTCCACCTCCTACATCCAGCGCAAGCTCGCCATCGGCTACAACAAGGCCGCGCGGCTTGTGGAACAGATGGAGGAAGAGGGCGTGGTCAGCCCCGCAAACCATGTCGGTAAGCGCGAGGTGCTGGTGCCGGAAGTCGGATAGGTCGGGAGTCGCCAGCGGACCGCATCGAAGTTCAGGGCTCGCTCTACGGCGGACCGATGCCAGACGCTTGTTGGTTCGTCACCGATGGGACGGCATCGTCCAGAGGACCGGTGCGGACGCTCTTCGCGCCGCTGATGGAGGAGCGCGACCGGTTGGACATTGAATGGCGGGCTGACGGTCCCTGACGGTGCGGCGTCTGACGCCAATGATCGCGGGCCGGAGGGACGGACAGGCGCAAGGCGTGGACCAAGGCCCACGCGCAGGCCGCCGCCCCTTCCCAACGCCGCCGCGCTGGTCTATCCCGCGCCCGTCAGTTCAGGGACGCCCATGACCCAAGCCTTCGAGAAACCCGGCCCGGTGGAACGCGACTGGTCCGATGCGATCTCCTCCGTCGAGGAGATCATCGAGGATGCGCGCAACGGGCGGATGTTCATCCTCGTCGATCACGAGGATCGGGAGAACGAGGGCGATCTTGTGATCCCGGCGCAGATGGCGACGCCCGATGCGATCAACTTCATGGCGACCCATGGCCGCGGGCTGATCTGCCTCGCGCTTCCGGGCGAGCGGATCGATGCGCTGGGCCTCGAATTGATGTCCTCGAACAACTCGAGCCGCCACGAGACCGCCTTCACCATCTCGATAGAGGCGCGAGAGGGGGTGACCACCGGCATCTCGGCCCATGACCGGGCGCGCACCGTTTCGGTTGCCATCGATGCCGCCAAGGGCGCGGCGGATATCGCGACCCCGGGCCATGTCTTTCCGCTCCGCGCGCGCAAGGGCGGCGTTCTGGTTCGTGCGGGCCATACCGAGGCGGCGGTCGATATCTCGCGGCTCGCGGGCCTCAACCCCTCCGGCGTGATCTGCGAGATCATGAACGAGGACGGCTCGATGTCGCGGCTGCCGGAGCTTGTGGCCTTCGCCCAGCGCTGGGGGCTGAAGATCGGCACGATCAGCGACCTGATCGGCTATCGCCGGCGGAACGACAACCTGGTCCGCAAGGGGCGGGAGGGCACCATCACCTCCGAGTTCGGCGGCGAGTGGACCATGCGGATTTATACCGACGAGACCCATGGCGACGAGCATATCGTGCTGACCAAGGGCGAGGTGCCGGGCGAGGGCCCGACGCTGGTGCGGATGCATGCGATGGACCCGATGCTCGATGTCGTGGGCACCGGGCCAGCGGGCCGCGCGGGCGAGTTCGCCCAGGCCATGCAGCGGGTTGCCGAAGAGGGGCGGGGGGTCGTCGTCCTGCTCCGCGACACGTCGATGAAGATGGATGCGGGCGACGGGGTCTCGCCGCGGACCTTGCGGCAATACGGGCTCGGCGCCCAGATCCTGAGCTCGCTGGGCCTGAGCGAGATCGAACTGCTGACCAATTCCCCGAAGCCGAAGATCGTGGGGCTCGAAGCCTATGGCCTGACGATCACCGGCACCCGCAAGATATCGGAGCTGGGCTGATGGCCGGACCGACCCATTACCAATTGCCGCGGCCCGAATTCGACGAGGCGCCGAAGCTGCTGATCGTCGTGGCGCCCTATTACCGGCAGATCGCGGATGACCTGATCGCCGGGGCCCGGGCGGAGATCGAGGCGGCGGGAGCCACCCATGATCTGGTCGAGGTGCCGGGGGCGCTGGAAGTCCCGACCGCCATCGGCATTGCCGAGCGGATGTCGAATTTCGACGGTTACGTGGCGCTGGGCTGCGTGATCCGGGGCGAGACGACGCATTACGAGACGGTCTGCAATGACAGCTCCCGCGCGCTACAATTGCTTGGACTCCAGGGGCTCTGCGTCGGCAATGGTATCCTGACCGTGGAGAACACGGCCCAGGCGGAGGCCCGCGCCGACCCCGAGGGCCAGAACAAGGGCGGTGGCGCTGCTGCTGCGGCGCTGCATCTCATCGCCATCGCCCGCAAATGGGGCAAGAAGGACAAGGGCGTGGGCTTCACCCGCGAGATTCTGCTGGCCGGCGATCCCGGGGACAGCGGCACCGCATGACGCTCTCGGGCAACCAGAAGCGGCGGATGCGCTCGGCCGCGCGGCTCTACGCCGTTCAAGCGCTGTTTCAGATGGAGCAGTCCGATACCGGGGCGGATCGGGTCCGCGAGGAGTTCGAGACCCACCGGTTCGGCGCGGTCTATGAGGAAGGCGAGATGGAGGAGGGGGATGTCGACCTCTTCCGCGCGCTCATTGACCGGGCGGTGAACTGGCAGGCGAAGATCGACCAGATGACCGACCGGGCGCTGGTGGCGAAATGGCCCATCGCGCGGATCGACCCGACCCTGCGCGCCCTCTTCCGCGCCGCCGGGGCCGAACTGACCGAAGGCGACACCCCGCCCAAGGTCGTGATCACCGAATTCGTAGATGTCGCCCGGGCCTTCTTTGAGGGCGGAGACGAGCCGAAATTCGTCAATGCCGTGCTCGATCACATGGCGCGGGAGGCGCGGCCGGAGGCATTCTGACGGTGTTGTGAACCTTCTCTCCGGAGAATGCTGGACAGAGGCGCCGGGCCTGTTACCTTATGTCGCATCAGGAGGATCGTCCGATGTCCATTCGCAAGCCCCCCGATCTGATCCAGCTCTACATCAAGAGCTGCCTACTCGGCTTTCTGGCCGCCGGCGTGTTCGTGGCGGCGATGCTGGCCTTCAACCTGCTGGGCCTGCGCGATCTGATCTTCCGCTCCGACGTGACCGTGCTGGTGCTCGTCATCATGTGGATTGCCAACGGCCTCGTCTTCGCGGGCGTGCAGTTCGGCATCGCGATCATGGGGATGGCGGAGAAGGACGATGACGACGACGATAAGGGCAAGCCCGCCCGCGTCTTCGTCGCCGAGCCGATCCCGGTCGAGGCCGGCCCGCGGCGCTAGGCGCGCTCTCTGAGTTGAAACGGGGAAGGCCCTGGCCTTACGAGCGATCTGGAGATCGCTTGGCGCGCCGGCAGTAACCGGGTCGAGAGGCGGCGGGCCCCGCTGCGACCGTGAGGGCGTGTATTCCCGAGGACCTGTATATACAGGTGGGCGCCAGGTAATCAGGCCAGGGCCAGAACAGAGCCAGCTCCCTCGGATTTGCTTAAGGCCACCGGAATGCTCCCGTGACACGAGAAGAGCAGATGCCCGCCAGACCGCCAAAGTAGGGGGTGTCGGGGCCGGGAACAAGGGCGGCTGCACGCCTTTGGCCGGTTTGCGCTCGTGCCGTGACGGAAGGTGAGCTTTGTTTCAGGCGCCTGTGTGAGCTGTCGGTCCCAGCTCGGCGCCGGCGATTGACAGATGTTCATGCATTGTTCATGTTCTGCCCATGCCCGATGACCTCCGTTCCCTGACCCCCGGACAGGCCCTGGCCCGTGGTGTCTGCCGGCATCTCCTGAGCCACGATTTCGTCAGCGTCGAGGAACTGGTGCCGGCACGGGGGCTCAGGGTTGATGTCATGGGCCTCGGTCCGAAACAGGAGGTTTGGGTGGTGGAGTGCAAATCCTCCCGCGCCGATTTCCAGTCCGACCAGAAGTGGCAGGGCTATCTGGAATGGTGCGACCGGTTCTTCTGGGCGGTTGACGGGGCGTTTCCGGTGGAGCTTCTGCCGGAGGAGACCGGGCTCATCGTCGCCGACGCCTATGATGCGGAGATCGTGCGGATGGGACCGGAGGCGAAGTTGGCGGCGCCGCGCCGCAAGGTGATGGTGCAGAAATTCGCCCGCCACGCCGCGCTGAGGGCCCATGCCGCGCGCGACCCGGGTGTCAGCCTTTCGGAGTGGGGCTGAGCTTGCGCGCAGCGCTCGCGGCGGCGCGCAGTTCCTCGGCGATCTCCTCGGCCTCGTCGGGCTCGAAATCCATCGGGATCTCGGTCTTGCCGGCCTCGATATAAAGCCGCACCATGCCGAGCGTGGTCGGCCCGATCCTGAGATTGGCCTCGATGTCGCGTTCGGTGTCGATGCCCATGGCGCGTCCTTTCCTCAAGGCGAGGCGATATATCGGGCCGGGCGGAGAAGGCAAGGCGGGGCGGGGATGACGGAGATTGTGCTGAGGCGGTTCGAGGCCGGGGATGCGGACTGGCTGACCGAGCGCCATGCGGAGCTTTATGCCCGGGACGAGGGGTTTGACGACACGTTCGGGCCGCTCGTGGCGGGTATTCTCGCGGACTTCCTGGCCGAGCACGTTCCCGCGCGGGAGCGGGGTTGGATCGCGGCGCGGGGCGAGGAGCGGCTGGGCTCGATCTTCTGTGTCCGCAAGGATGAGGAGACGGCCAAGCTGCGCCTGTTCCTGCTGGTGCCGGAGGCGCGGGGGCTGGGGCTCGGGCGCCGGCTCCTCGACGCCTGCATGGGGTTTGCGCGGGAGGCGGGTTATGCCCGCATGGTGCTCTGGACCCATGAGAGCCACCGCGCCGCCTGCGCGCTCTATGCCCGCACCGGCTGGCGCCTGACCGCCTCGGAACCGGTTCATTCATTCGGGGTCGATCTGGTCGAGCAGACCTGGGAGGTCGATCTCTAGGGCGTTTCGGGGCAGTCAGGAGGACGGATCGGCCTACGCAGTTGTGGCGGAGAGAGACCCGAGGCCACCGGTCCCGGAGTGCCCCGCCCCTTGCATTTGCGGACCCGCGGAGCTAATCCCGCCGCGGAGTGCCGACATAGCTCAGTTGGTTAGAGCGCTTGATTGTGGATCAAGAGGTCCCCCGTTCGAGCCGGGGTGTCGGTACCATTTCCCGCCAAATGAGCGCTGCGTTGGCGATCCGTTCCCGCAAGTCTTCGACGAAGACTTGATCCGACTTTTCGACGAAAAGTCGGCGCCCCCTGTCAGTCGAGGGCCAGTCCGGCCACCAGCACCGCCCAGCCCGCGCCGTGCATGTCGCGGTCCGCCGCCGTGCCCTGGACGGCGGGGCGGGGCAGGGAGAGCTTGACCACGTTGAGGTCGGGGATGTCGAAGCGGCGCAGGAGCTGGGTTTCGGTGCCGAGGGCGGCGGCGGCGCGGGCGGTGTCGAGGCCGGCCGAGAGGCGCCGATAGGCGGCCTCGGAGCCGCAGAAGATGTCCACGGTCACCCAGAACGGGCCGGCATTCTTCGACCGGACCTTTTCGGCGATGGCGCCCACGGTGTCAGACATCGTGGGTCTCGAGGGCGAAGGCGTCCATCGGGTCGGCCAGCTCCAGAACGTGGTTGAGGCAGAACTCGTAGATGGGCCCACGATCGATCTCGGCGGGGGAGAACGGGAAGGCGAAGGTGGGCTGTTCCTCTTCCGGTGTCAGCGGGTGGTGCAGCAGGTAGGGATTGAGGAGCTTGCCGATCTCATTGGCGCGCGCCTGGGTCGGGGCGGTGATGAGGCCGAGGACGCCCAGCTCCACCGGATCGCCGGTCTGCGTCTCCAGCGGGCCCAACGTCGCATTCTTGCCGATCTGGCGCAGTTCGAGGGTGAAATCGTCGGTGCCGAGACGGTCGCGGACCTTGGCGCTGCATTTCTCAAGGATATCGGAGCACCAGTCATCGGCGGCCGCGACATAGCGCGGGTCGCGCAGCAGCGCCAGAAGGATGGTCTGGTAGCCGGCGATCCGGGCGCCTTCGAGCTTCACGCTGTAGCGCTCGGAGGGGACCCATTCGGAGCCTTCGACGCGGACGCTGCGGTCGTCGAGGGCGGTGTAGCGGGCGCCGGTTACGTCGAGATGGCCGCCGGGCTCATAGAGCAGGAACGGGTCGGAATTCTCATAGAGCATATGGGCGGAGACGGTGTGCGGCGTGGCCCGGGCGCCGTCGGCGAGCGGTGTGACGGTGAAGCCGGTCTCGTCGAAATCGACGAGGATGACGCCGGATTGCGGGTTCGTGGCGCAGAGCGCGCCGCATTCGCCGATCTTCGCGCCGTGCCAGGCGGCGCCGGGGTTCGCACCCCGGGCGAGCGGCAGGGCGGCGATGATGGCGGTGTCGGTGGTGCGGCCGGCGATGACGATGTCGGCGCCGGTGGCCAGGGCCGCGTTGATCTGCTCGGCCCCGGCGAGGGCGACGATATGGGTGCAGCTTTCGATGAGGGCCGCGTCGATCTCGGGCGCGGGGGGCAGCGGCGAGAGGCGGTTGGTCGCGTAGGCCGCCGCGATCTCCGCCGGATCCTGTTCGCTGCGCAGGAGGGCGACTTTCGCCGAAAGACCCTCCTCGGCCAGGACTTCTCGGGTGATCTCGAAGAGCCAATCAACGGTACTGTCGGTGCCGCAGGTCCCGGCGGTGCCGATGACGAGGGGGCAGCCCGCCGCCTCCCGCGCCTCGATCAGCCCGGCCCATTCGAGCTTCGTCGAGGCGCGGGAATACTTCGACACCCCGCGCCCGAGATAGGACGGCCCGCTATCGGTGGAGCCGCCGTCGATGGCGATCAGGTCCGGTTTCGCCGCCACCCCGCGCCGCAGCGCCTCTGCGTCATAGCCGAGCCCGAGGGCGCCGGAGGGGACCAGCACCCGGACCATGGCTCAGTTCAGGCCCGCGAGCCAGGCGTCGAGGCGGGTAAAGAAGGCGTCTTCTTCGGTGATGAACGGGTAATGCGCCGAGCCCTCGAAGATCGCCAGGTCCGCACCGGGGATCAGCCCGGCGATGCGCTCGGCCCCCGGACCCGGCAGGGTGATCGGGTCCGAGGCCCCGCCCACGACGAAGGTCGGGACGGCGATGGACGGCAGGTCTTCCAGCGTGTTGAAGGTGGCGAGCAGCGCCCCCGCCGCGTTCCAGGCCTCGCCGGAATAGGAGGTGGCGGCATCGAGGGCCGCGCCGACCTCGGGGTCGTAATCGGCGAAATACATCGGGATGATGGCGTTCCAGGTCTCCTGGAAGTCCGCGTCCGAGGCCATGGGCTGGGAGAAGAGCTTGCCGAAAGCGGCCATCTGCTCTTCGGTCCCCGACACTCCGGGCGCATAGTCGAAGGCCGGCACCGTGTTCAGGAGCGCCAGACCGGAGAGGCGGTCAGGATGGGTGATCGCGAAATGCTGGGCGATGAAGCCGCCATAGGAATGGCCGATCACCACCGCGCTCTCGTGGCCGAGATGGTCGAGCAGCCCGGCGGCATCCGAGGCGAGCCGGTCGAAGGTCATCTCGGCATAATCCGCGGGCCGGGTCGAGCGGCCATTGCCGAAATGGTCGTAGTAGATGACCTGGTTTGTGTCGGCGAGGGCGTCGAAATAGGGCCTGAGATAGGTGTGGTCGAGGCCGAGCCCGCCATGCAGGACAAGGACGGGCGGGCCTTCGCCGACCGTTTCATAGAAGATCTCGGCGCCGTTGATTTCGGCGGTGTCGGCGAAGGCCGGGCCGGCGGCCAGAGCGAGAAGAGCGAGTAGTCTCATGGTGGCGTCCTCCACATGTTTTTCCGAGCGGCGCGCCCCGTCGACGGGGCGCCCTTGCCCTTCGTCGACGAAGGGCGATACGCGCTTGCGCAAGCGCGTCTTCGCGGACAGTCGACTGTCCGCCCTGCACCGCCTTCCCGTCAATCCGACACCATCTGCGGCTTCCTCAGGATGCGGCGCAGGAACATCGGCGCGATGAAGCCGGCGACGGCGGCGATCAGCAGCCCCGTGGAGATGCCCGAGGAGAAGAGATAGGTCCAGTCCCCGTCCGAGAGCACCATGGCGTCGCGGAGCTGTTTCTCCATCTTCCCGCCCAGGAGGATGCCGAGGATCACCGGCACGGTGGGGATGTCGAGCTTGCGCAGGACATAGCCCAGCACCCCGAAGGCCGTGACCAGCAGCAGGTCGAAATAGCTACCCGTCAGGGAGAAGATGCCGACGAAGGACACCATGGTAACGGCGGGCATCAGCACGGCGGGGGGCACGTCGAGGACGCGCACGAAGATGCGCACCATGGGCACGTTCATCGCCAGCAGCACGAAATTGGCGATCAGAAGCGAGGCGATCAGGCCCCAGACCACATCGGGCCGATCGGTGAAGAGCGTCGGGCCCGGGGTGATGTTGAGCGTGACCAGCACGGCGAGCAGCACGGCGGTGGTGCCGGAGCCCGGCACGCCGAGGGTCAGCATTGGCACCAGCGCACCGCCGGCGGCGGAGTTGTTGCCGACTTCCGGCGCCGCGACGCCCTTCGGCACCCCGGTGCCGAACCCGCCTTTCTTCCCGGCGATGGATTTCTCCATCACATAGGTCAGGAACGAGCCGAGGGAGGCGCCGGCTCCGGGGAGGACCCCGGCGATGAAGCCCACGACGGTCGAGCGCGCCATGGTCCAGCGGGTGCTCCAGATCTCCCACCAGGGGATGCGGACCTTACCGAGCTTGATGCCGACGGCGCCCTGCTTGCCGTGCTTCTCGATGAAGAAGAAGACTTCGGAGACGGCGAAGAGGCCGACGATGGCGACGAGGAAATCGACCCCGTCATAGAGGTGCAGGTTGCCCCCCGTGAGACGCGGCATCCCGGAGTTTGGGTCGAGCCCGATCATCGCGATGCCGATTCCGAGGCAGGAGGCGAAGGCGGCCTTGGCCTGGTTGTTCGAGGCGATGCCGCCCAGGGTGCAGAAGGCCAGGAGGTAGAGCGCGAAGTATTCGGCGGGGCCGAACTGGTAGGCGATCTCGCTCAGGAGTGGCGCGAGCAGCATCAGGCCGACAGTGGCCAGCGTGGCGCCGACGAAGGAGGCGACGCCGGAGATCACGAGCGCCTCGCCCGGCTTGCCGTTCTTGGCCATCGGGTAACCGTCGAGGCAGGTCATCATGGCCGGCTCGTCGCCGGGGATGTTGAGCAGAATCGAGCTGATCCGCCCGCCATACATCGCGCCGTAATAGATCGCCGTCAGGAGGACGAGGGCCTCCACGGCGCCGAGACCCAGCGAGAAGGTGAGCGGGATCATGATCGCCACGCCGTTCGACGGCCCGAGACCCGGCAGGGCGCCGACGATGGTGCCGATGAAACAGCCGAGGACGGCGAGCATCAGCGTGTAGGGCGAGAGCGCGATGTCGAACCCGAGCGCGAGGTTGGCGAGGATGTTCTCCATCGCGTCAGCCCGCCAGCCAGCGCGGCAGGCCGAAGAGGCTCAGGCCCAGCACGTAGCGGAAGAGGAGGTAGAGGCCGATCGAGACCCCGATGCCGGAGAGGAGCGCGGCGCGGGGTTTCGGCGTGATCTGGTAGCTGATGACCGACGCCACGACGGCGGTCGAAAGGAGAAAGCCGAGCGGGCGCAGGGCATAGGCGTAGCCGACCAGCAGCGCCGTGGCCACAGCGAGGGACAGGAGTGCCCTTGCCTCTGGCCAGTCCGGCTCCTCGTCCGGCGAGAACACCATCACCGCGCCGCAAAGCGCCGCCACGCAGCCGATGATGATCGGGAAGGTGCGCGAACCGAGCGGGTCGGAAAAGAACGGCTGAGTGATCTGAGAGGCGCTCGCGATATAGACGAGCGCCCCCAGAATCACGACGGCGCCGAAGACGCGGTCGGATTTCAGCATTGGGAACGTGCCCTTACTGGATGACGCCGATTTCGCGGCTGAGTTCGGCGGTGTCGGCGATCACGTCATCGACCCAGGACTGGAACTCGTCGCCGACCAGGGTGAAGGGGGCGAGACCGTTGGCCTCCATCGCCTCGGCCCATTCGGCGCTGTCGGCCACGGCCTGGAGCTTCGCCGCCCAATCCTGGAACACCTCGTCGGAAATGTCTTTCGGGACATAGAGGCCGCGCCAGTTCACCGCGACGACATCGAAGCCCTGTTCGACGGCGGTGGGAATGTCCTCGAAGCCCGGCACCCGGTCCTGGGTCAGGACCGCAAGCACCCGCACGTCGCCGTTCTGGACGAAGCCCACGACCTCGGACATGTCGCCGGTCATGCCCTGGGTGAAGCCGCCGATGGTCTGGGTGATCGCGTCGGCGCCGCCATCGACGCCGATATAGCGCACGGCCGTGATGTCGGTGAAGCCGGCATCCTGGAGCACCATCAGCACCTTGAGGTGATCGAAGCCGCCCGCGGCGGAGCCGCCCGCGAAGGCGACGGAGGAGGGATCGGCCTTGATCGCCTCGACCATGTCGCGCAGCGACTGGAACGGGCTGTCATTGGCCACCACGATCACGCCCGGATCGGCACCGATCGCGCCCACGAAGCGCACCTGATCGGCGGTCGCGCCGCCGAAGGCGTTCTGGGCCAGACGGGTGGCGGTGGCCTGGGAGGCCGCGACGATCAGCTCGGGGTCGTCGTTGCGCTCGTTCACCACGTGGGAATAGGCGAGCCCGCCGCCGCCGCCGGCCATGTTGGTGATCTGCACCGGATTATCGACCTGACCGATATCGTACAGGATCTTGCCGATCTGGCGGCAGGTGAAATCCCAGCCGCCGCCGGGGTTTGCGGGCGCGATGCATTCGGCTGCGGAGGCCGAGGTGGCGCCGAGGCTGAGCAGGACGCCGGTGGCCAGCGCCTTAAGCGTGAAGTGCTTCATGTTGTCCTCCCTATGGGTGCGGGCCGGGTGTTTCGAGCCCCGGTCCCGCCGCACAAGTCGGGAGGCTGGCATGGGGTTTGGGGGCTGTCCAGCGCTTTCCGGTCGGGTCAGATCGCGCCGGCGTCGCGCAGCCGGGCGATCTCTGCGGGCGAGAAGCCGGCTTCCGCCAGCACCTCGCCCGTGTGGGCCCCGAGCTCCGGCGGCGGCGTGGTGACCGACGGCGCGGCGCCGTCGATCTTCACGCCGGTCTTGAGCGCGCGGATGGCGCGGCCGTTGGGCAGCTCATAGGTCGCCATCTGGTCGCGCTGAGCGACCTGGGGATGCGCGAGGGCCTCCTCGACGCTGAGGATGCGGCCGGCGGGGATGCCGAGGGCGTTGAGTTCCTTCTCCCAATCGGCGGCGGGGCGGGTCATCAGGGCGCCTTCGATGGCCGCGTTCAGGGCGTCGCGGTTCGCCCGGCGATCCGGGCGGGTCGCGAAGCGGGGATCGGCCTTAAGATCGTGGAGGCCGAGATGGTCCGCGAGGGCCTCCCATTGCTCCTGCTTGTTGGCGGCGATGTTGAGGAGCCCGTCGGCGCATCGGTAGGCGGCGGAGGGCGCCGAGGTCAGGTTCTCGTTGCCCGCAGGCACCGGGGCGACGCCGCCGATCAGCAGGTTCGAGACCGCCCAGCCCATGGTGGCGAGCAGAGAATCGAGCATCGAGACGTCGATGAAGGCCCCGCGCTCGGGCGCGTTGAGCGCGGCGCAGATCGCCATCGCCGCGGTCAGGCCCCCCACCGTATCGGCCACCGGCCAGCCGGCCCTGAGCGGCGCGCTCTCGGCATCTCCGGTGATCGCCATCGCCCCGGACATGCCCTGCACGATCTGGTCATAGGCCGGGCGGTCCTTCAGCGGCCCGTCCTGGCCGAAGCCGGAGATCGCGCAGTAGATCAGCCTTGGATGGGCCGCGCGGAGCGTTTCCGGCCCGAGACCGAGCCGGCCCATCACGCCGGGGCGGAAGTTTTCGACCAGCACGTCGCAGGTGCCGGCGAGGCGCATCAGCACGTCGCGGCCGGCTTCCGTCTTCAAGTTCACCGTCGCCGACCGCTTGCCCGGGTTCGGGGCGAGGAAGGAGATCCCCATCCCCTCCGCCGAAAGCCCCTCATCCATGCCGAGTTGCCGCGCCAGATCGCCGCTGCCCGGGACCTCCACCTTGATCACATCGGCCCCGAGATGGGCGAGTTGGTGGGTGCAGAACGGCCCTGCGAGCACATTCGTGAGGTCGAGGACGCGGATGCCCTTTAGCGGGGCGGTCATTCGACGCTGATCTCCTGGCGGAGCTGCGAGGTGGCGCGGTCATAGATCAGGATGCGGTCGTCGCTGGTGACCACCGCGAACCAGTCCGCTCCTTGGGTGAAGGCTACGGCGCTCACGCCCTCGGGCAGGGCGATGCGGTCCGGCAGCGGCAGCGGGTCGGCATTGAGCCGGATCACCAGAGCGGCGATAAGCACGACGAAGCCCACGATCATCGTGAGCGTCAGCGCCGTGACCAGCCGTTTCAGCCCGCGCAGGGAGGGGGGCAGGTCGGCTTCCTGAGGGGCCTCGTCCATGGGCACGACCATCCTGCGGTTTTCCATCGGCGCCGATCCGCCGTCGCGCCTTGATAAGGCCCTCGCCCGCGATGTGCCAGAGCAGGCGGCGCTGAGCCGGTCGCGGCTGGCGCGGCTGATCGAGGCCGGGGCGGTGCGGGTGAACGGGGCGGTGGCCGGCGATGTGAAGGCCCGGATAGGGGTCGGGGATAGGGTAGAGATCGCGCTGGAAGAGGCGGTCGAGAGCCACATGGCGCCCGAGGCGATCCCGCTCGATATCGTCCACGAGGATGCCGATCTGATCGTGGTGAACAAACCTCCGGGCATGGTGGTGCATCCGGCGCCGGGGACGCCGTCGGGCACTCTGGTCAACGCGCTCCTGGCCCATTGTGGGGAGAGCCTGTCGGGCGTCGGCGGGGTACAGCGGCCCGGCATCGTGCACCGGATCGACAAGGACACGTCGGGCCTCTTGGTGGTGGCCAAGAGCGATGCGGCTCATCGGGGTCTCGCGGCGCAGTTCGAGGCGCATAGCGTCGAACGGCGCTATCTGGCGCTCTGCCACGGCGTGCCGGAGCCGGGCGATCCGCGTCTGCGCGGGTTGCGCGGCGTGTCCGTGGAGACGGGTGGCGTGGTTCGCATTGCGACCGGGCTCGACAGGCACCGCCATGACCGGCAGCGCCAGGCCGTGGTCTGGGAGACGGGCCGTCATGCGGTCACGCGGGTGTCAGTGGTGGAGCGGTTCGGGGCACCCGCCGTCGCGGCGCTGGTCGCGTGCCGGCTGGAGACCGGGCGGACGCATCAGATCCGGGTCCATATGGCCTATGCCGGGCACGGGCTCATAGGCGATCCGGTTTATGGCGGGCGGCGGAGGCTCTCTGGTCGGAGCTTGCCGGAGCAGGGAGTGGAGGCGGCGGCCGCCTTTGGCCGTCAGGCGCTTCATGCGGCGACGTTGGGTTTCGTACATCCAGTCTCGGGCGAGGCGATGCAGTTCGAGGCGGCGTTGCCGGAGGACATTTCGGGGCTGCTCGGCGCAATTCGGGGAAGAGTGGCCTGACTAAGCAATGGCGTTCGGCATGAGTTCTGCCGTCCGCGCTGATCCCAGCCGAGGTTTGAGCTATGCGGCGCGGAACAGAGGCGAAGCCGGCCGCGCAGCGACGGGCCGCCCCCCGGACCGGCGATTGGGTGACGTTAGCACGCCGCTCAGGCTTCGTTCGGATGTGGCCGGGATAAAGCGCATCGAACACCTGTCGGGTCGCCGATCCGCGGCCCGTCGATGAGCGGCCTACGACCTTCCAGCTACTCACTCGGGCAATGATGGCCTTGGGCCTTGGTACGCGCCCGATTGAAATGCGGCTTACTTGTGCGTGAATGCACTGAAATTGCACTAACGCTCGTCGTTATGTGCGTTATCTTTCCGTTAAGAATTCGCTGTCACTGGTCTTGAACGGCTCCGATAGCGCCACCATATCCATGTTAACCCCATAAACATTGGGAGGGGACATGTCGACTTACGCAAATCTCCCGGCGCCCTCGCCGGAACAGGGACTGAACCGCTACCTTCAGGAAATCCGCCGGTTCCCGATGCTGGAGCCGGAGGAGGAATACATGCTGGCCAAGCGCTGGGTTGAACAGGAGGATACCGCCTCCGCCCACAAGATGGTGACCAGCCACCTGCGCCTCGCCGCCAAGATCGCCATGGGCTATCGCGGCTACGGGCTGCCCCAGGCCGAGGTCATCTCCGAGGCCAATGTGGGTCTGATGCAGGCGGTGAAACGCTTCGACCCGGAAAAGGGCTTCCGGCTCGCCACCTATGCGATGTGGTGGATCCGGGCCTCGATCCAGGAATACATCCTGCGGTCCTGGTCCCTGGTGAAGCTTGGGACAACCTCGGCGCAGAAGAAGCTCTTCTTCAACCTGCGCAAGGCCAAGGCCCGGATCGGCGCGCTGGAAGACGGCGACCTGCGTCCGGAGAATGTCGAGCGCATCGCCCACGATCTCGGCGTGACCGAGGACGAGGTGATCTCGATGAACCGGCGCCTGTCCGGCGGCGACGCCTCGCTCAATGCCCAGATCGGCGGGCCAGAGGGCGAGGGGGCCACGCAATGGCAGGACTGGCTCGAGGACGAGGATGCCGACCAGGCGACGGCCTATGCCGAGCGCGACGAGCTTGAGGCCCGGCGCGAGCTGCTGGCCGAGGCGATGGATGTGCTGAACGACCGCGAGAAGGACATTCTGGTGCAGCGCCGGCTCTCCGACGAGACGGTGACGCTGGAGGATCTGTCCGGCCAGTACGATGTCAGCCGCGAGCGCATCCGCCAGATCGAGGTGCGGGCCTTCGAGAAGCTGCAGAAGCGGATGAAGGACCTCGCCAAGGAAAAGGGCATGCTGACCCCGGCGTGACCCGCGCCGCACGGCAACCTGTCGAGACGGCCCGGACCCGTTGATGAGGTCCGGGCTTTTTGCGGTTCCTGACCCGCTTTCCGCCGGCCGGCTCCTGATCCCATCGGGGCCTTTCGACCGGGCCGCCCTCGCCTAGCCCGGCCCATATGTTACCCGTCCGTGGGTTGTCACAAGGATCGCTGCTTGCTTGGCTTCCGTCGCAGGCCGGGTATTGTCGCCGCAAGGGAGGGCCGCGAGATGACCGATCCGATCCGCTGGGGAATCCTCGGTGCCGCGAAATTCGCTCGCGAATGGATGGGTCCGGCGATCCATGCCGCAGACGGCGCCGAGCTTTGGGCGCTCGCGACCTCATCGCAGGACAAGGCGCGGCCGTTTTCGGCCTTCGCACCCGGACTCCGGGTCCATGACAGCTACGAGGCGCTGCTCGCCGATCCGGAGATCGATGCGGTCTATATCCCGCTGCCGAACCATCTCCATGTCGAGTGGACGCTCAGAGCATTGGACGCAGGCAAGCATGTGCTCTGCGAGAAGCCGCTCTGCCTTTCCGCCGATCAGTTCGACGCGGTCATCGCCCGGCGCGATTCGACCGGCCTTCTGGCCGCCGAGGCCTACATGATCGTCCATCATCCGCAATGGCAGCGCGCGCGCGACTTGATCCGCGGCGGCGCGATCGGCGATCTGGTTCATGCCGACGCGGTGTTCTCCTACGACAATAGCTCCGATCCCGCAAACTATCGCAATGATGGTGCAAGGGGCGGCGGCGGCCTGCCCGATATCGGCGTCTACGCGTTCGGTTCGGTGCGCTGGGTGACGGGACAGGAGCCGGAGACGATCGACCATGCCGACATCCGCTTTCAGAACGGCGCGGATACCTTCGCTTCCGTCGTGGCGCGGTTTCCGGACTTCACCTATACCGGCCTGGTCTCGATGCGGATGTTTCCGCGCCAGCGAGTGACCTTCCACGGTACCGGCGGCGCCCTCGAGCTGAACTGTCCGTTCAATCCGCTGGTACACGGGCAGGCGGAACTTCGCCTCTCGTCCGGCGATCCGCTGAGTGTCACCGACGAGCGCTTTCCGGGGGTGAACCAATATGTCCTGCAGGTAGAAGCCTTCGGGCGCTCAATCCGCGACGGCGCACCCTATCCCTGGATCCTCGAAGACGCCCGCGGCACCCAGGCGATGATCGACATGGTCTTTGCGGCCGGCCTATAGATGCGAGGGGTGCGGTCCGCGCCGCGGCCATGGTAAAGTGCGACGGATAGAAGGAAGCCTGCCATGACCGACCAAGACCACGACCCGATCGAGGGCCGCCTGCACGGTGAGCAGATCGAACCGGAAACACCGGACAGTCTCGGCCTGCGCCTGCTCTACATGATCCTGATCGCGCTGATGATCAGCCTGGCCCAGACCGTGCTGACCATGGTGACGGTGATCCAGTTCGTCATCATGCTGATCAATGGCCGCGCGCCGAACGAGCGGCTGGCGGAGTTCGGCACCGATCTTGGCATCTGGATCGCCAAGGCGGCCCGGTTCCAGACCGCGGCGAGCGAAGTGAAGCCCTGGCCCTGGACGGAGCTCGACTGACGCTGGGCGCGGGCGGATTTCGATCCGAAATCCGTCGACGATTTCCGGATCGGAAATCGTCTCCCGCTCAGACCTTACGGAAGATCATCGCGAGGCCACGGTCGGTCCCGTGATCGTGGTCAGTCCTGTCGTAGATCGCGTATTCGCGGAAGCTGAGCGGCCCGATAGCGCCCGCGGCCTGCAACCGGGCGAGCGCCGAGCCGAACCCCGCGCCGTCATAAACCGCCGGGATCGTCCCGCAGACGAAGAGCGCGCCGGGCCGGGTCACCCGCAGAAGCTCCGGCAGGCAGACCGGCCCGACATGGCCATGAGTAAAGGTCCCTGAACTGACCACCCCGCCATAGCTGGCGTCCTCGAGCGGCAGTCTACCGGTCAGGTCTCCCTGAACGGTGCGCCGGTAGATGCCCTTGCGGGCAGCGACGGCCAGCATCTCGGGGCTGAAGTCGAGCGCGTCGGCCTCCAGCCCGCCGAGATGCTCGGCCAGCAGCCCGGTTCCCGCACCGACATCGAGCACGGGCGTGGCGCCGTCGCAAAGCGCGCGGAAGATCCCGGCGATATGGCGCGGCGCGGCATAGCCCAGGGCGGCACCGAAACTCTCGTCGTAGGTCTCGGCCCAGTCCCGATAGAGCGCCCGCGCCTCGTCCGGCCCGTCGATGGCATAAGCCTTTTCGAGGTCGGACACCGGATCAGCCCTCCATCGCCTCCAACTCGTCGATGAAGCCTTCGATCATGCCGAGCCCCTTGTCCCAGAAGGCCGGGTCGGAGGCGTCGAGGCCGAAGGGGGCGAGAAGCTCTTTGTGGTGCTTCGATCCGCCCGCCTTGAGCATGTCGAAGTACTTCTCCTGGAAGCCCTCGGGCGCGACCTCGTAGGCGGCGTAGAGCGCATTCACGAGGCCGTCGCCGAACGCGTAGGCGTAGACGTAGAACGGCGAATGGACGAAATGCGGGATATAGGCCCAGAAGGTCTCATACCCTTCGGCGAAGTCGAAGATGGGCCCGAGGCTTTCGGCCTGCACCGACATCCAGAGCGCGTTGATATCGTCCGGCGTCAGTTCCCCGGCGCGGCGGGCGTCGTGGAGCTTGCACTCGAAATCGTAGAAGGCGATCTGCCGCACCACCGTGTTGATCATGTCCTCGACCTTGCCGGCGAGCAGGACCTTGCGCTCCTCGGGGCTCTCGGCGCCGTCGAGCAGCTTGCGGAAGGTCAGCATCTCGCCGAAGACCGAGGCCGTTTCGGCCAGGGTCAGGGGGGTGGAGGATAGAAGCTCACCCTGACCGGCGGCCAGCACCTGATGAACGCCGTGCCCCAGTTCATGAGCCAGGGTCATCACGTCCCGCGGTTTGCCGAGATAGTTCAGCATCACATAGGGGTGGACTTCGGTCACCGTCGGGTGGGCAAAGGCCCCGGGCGCCTTGCCCGGCTTCACGCCGGCATCGATCCAGCCTTTGTCGAAAAAGGGCTGGGCCAGATCGGCCAGGGCCGGGTCGAAGGCGGCATAGGCTTCCATCACCGTGCTCCACGCCTCGTCCCAGCCGATGGTCCGGTCGCTCTCCATCGGCAGCGGTGCGTTGCGGTCCCAGACCTGCATCCGGTCGAGGCCGAGCCAGCCGGCCTTGAGCGTGTAGTAGCGGTGCGAGAGGTGCGGATAGGCGGCGACGACGGCGTTGCGCAGGGCCTCCACCACCTCCGGCTCCACATGGTTGGCGAGGTGCCGCCCGGTCTGCGGCGTCGGCATGCCGCGCCAGCGGTCCTCGACCTCCTTGTCCTTGGCGAGCGTGTTGTGGACCCGGGCGAAGGTCTTGAGATTGGCGCCGAAGACTTCGGCCAGAGCGCGGACCGCCGCTTCGCGCTTGGACCGGTCCTGTTCCTGCATCAGGTTCAGCGTGGCCTCGATGCCGAGCTCCTCGCCGTCCACATCGAAGGTGAGCCCGGCAATGGTCTCGTCGAACAGCTTGTTCCACGCGCTCGGACCCACAACCGACATATCGTGCAGGAATTTTTCGAGCTCATCGGAAAGCTGATAGGGCTTCAGCGCGCGCATCCGGTCGAAGACCGGCCGGTAGCGGGCGAGATCGGCATTGGCGGCGAGCAGTCCCGTCAGGTGGTCGTCGTCGAGGCGGTTGACTTCGAGGGACCAGAAGACGAGCGGCGTGGTGAAGCCGGTGATCCTGTCCTGACAATCGGAGTAGAACTTGGCGCGCTCGGCATCGGTGGTGATCTGGTAGTAGCGCAGCCCCGCGAAGGACATGATGCGGCCCGCGATGATGTCGATGCGCTCGTAGCGCTGCACCGCTTCGAGCATCGCCGCGGCGTCGAGGGTGCCGAGCTTGCCTTCGTAATCGGACGCGAAACCGGCGCAGGCTTGCTCCAGCCAGTCCATGTCGCGGGTGAGTTCCTGCGCGTCCGGGGCCGGGTAGAGATCGGTCAGGTCCCATTCCGGCAGGTCGCCCAGGGCCTCTCCCCCATTGGCATTGGCGTCGAAAACGGGGGAGCGGGTCATGGCGGGCCTCATGGGTTGGATTGCGCCTGATATAGGCCCCCGACGCGGCGGGGAAAACCGGCTCAGGCGAAGTAGAGCCGGACGGGGGTATCGACGAGGATGCGGCGGCGGGTATCGGCGTCGGTCACGACGCGGTGGAAGGCATCGAGAAGCACGGCCGCCCGGGGCATCCCCGCACCGTTCAGCATGATATGGGGCCAGTCGGAGCCCCATAGGCAACGCTCCGGATTGGCGGCGACCAGTGCCGCGACATGGGTATCGGCGGTGTCGTAGGGCGCGTCGCAGAGGCGGTAGAGGCCGGAGAGCTTCACATAAGCCTGCCCCTCGCCGACGAGTCGCAGCAGGGTCTGGAACCCCGGCTCGCCGATGCCGGCGGCGAGGTCTGGCCAGCCGATATGGTCGAAGACGACCGGGACCGGCAGGGCAGCGATGTCGGGCGCAAGCTCGGCCATGTGGCGGTGGGCGTTCATCAGCATCTGGATATGTAGCCCGCGCTCGGCCAGGCGCGGGGCCATGGCCTTCACCCCCGCCCAGCTCAGCACCCCGCCATGGACGTAGTTGAGCCGGACGCCGCGCAGGTTCTGCGCCACGAGCAGGTCGAGTGCGGCGTCACCGGCGCCGTCGGGCACGAGGCCGATCCCCCGTGCCTCCGGCCCGAGGCGGCGCACGGCTTCGGCGGTCACGGTATTGTCGGTGCCATAGAAGATCGACTGGACGACCACCGTGCGCCGCATCCCGAGCGCGGCGAGATGGGCCCGGAACCGGTCGAGATAGCTGTCGAGGGTTTCACCGGAAGCGGGGTCCTCGATCCGGCCATCGTAGAGCGGGTATTCCCCGGATCCGCCGAGCAGATGGACATGGGCGTCGCAGGCACCCTCGGGGACGGCTTCTGTCGGGGCTTTTGGCGCGGGTGGCAGAGGGGCCTCGGGCAGGGCGTTCATGGGCAGAGGGGTATCAGGCCGGACGGGCCTTGCAAGGCGGGACGTCGGACTCTTTGGACGGTGTCGCGGCGATGAGCCGTCCGGCGGCTCCGGCTCAGGGCCGGGCGAGAACGACCTCCACCCTGCCCGCGCCGCACCGAGTCGAGGCTTCTTCAGGCAGATCGGCGTCCGTGACGATGGTGCCGAGCGTGTCGAGACCGGCGATGCGCACCGGCGCGACCCGGCTGAGTTTCGACCGGTCGGCGACCAGCATCGCATGGCGGCTTCGGGTCAGCACGGTGCGGCTCACCGCGACCTCGGCGGGGTCGAAGTCGAGCATCTCGCCATCGCCCGAAAGCGCCGAACAGCCGATCACACCGATATCGAAGCGGAATCCCGAAACGGCCTCCGCAGCCATCGGTCCGGTCAGGCCGCCATCCTCGGCGCGCAGATCACCGCCGGTCAGGGTCACCCGGGCCTCAGTGCCCCCGAGGATCTGCGCGACATTCAGGTTATTGGTCACGACCATGAGCCCGGTCCGGTCAAGGAGTGCAGCCGCGACCGCCTCGGTCGTCGTGCCGATGCCGAGGAAGATCGCCGCGCCGTCCGGGATTCGCGCCGCCGCGGCCCGGGCGATGGCGATCTTGGCCTCACGGTTCAGGCTGCGGCGCTCCTCATAGACGATGTTCACCGTGCCCGAAGGCAGGATCGCGCCACCATGAACCCTCTCAAGCCGCCCGGCCTCGGCCAGATCGGACAGATCGCGGCGGATGGTCTGCTGAGTGACGCCAAGTTGCTCGGCGAGCCTGTGGACGGTCACCTTCCCCTCGCGGCGGGCGGTATCGAGGATTTCGGGGTGTCGGATCGATTGGCTCATGGGCCGGTTCTGCCTTTGGCGGCACGTCGAGGCAACGAGAATATCCGAATTCCGAGCGTCTTTGGTGAGGATATGACGTAATTTCACCAATCTTCGTTTTCGTTTTAGTTCGCTCTGCGATAGGAGGCGGGCGAAAGGAGCCTCCCATGGCCGACTCGGACCTCATCGACCTCTTCATCATCGGCGGCGGCATCAATGGCTGCGGCATCGCGCGGGATGCGGCGGGGCGGGGCTATTCGGTGACCCTGGCGGAGATGAATGACCTCGCCTCGGCCACCTCCTCGGCCTCGACGAAGCTGTTCCACGGCGGGCTGCGCTACCTCGAATTCTTCGAGTTCCGGCTTGTGCGCGAGGCGCTGATCGAGCGCGAGACGCTGCTCCGCGCCATGCCGCATATCTCCTGGCCGATGCGCTTCGTGCTGCCGTTCCACCGCGACATGCGGTTCGAAAGCTCCACGCCGACCTCCCGGCTCCTGAGCCTTGTCATGCCCTGGATGAAGGGGCGCCGTCCGGCCTGGCTGATCCGGCTCGGGCTCTTCTTTTATGACCATCTCGGCGGGCGAAAGCTCCTGCCGGGCACCGTCACGCTCGACCTTCGGACCGCGCCGGAGGGCGCTCCGCTCGACGACCGGTTCGAACGCGCGTTCGAGTATTCCGATTGCTGGGTAGAGGATTCACGGCTGGTGGTGCTCAACGCCCGGGACGCCGAGGCGCGCGGCGCCACGATCCTGACCCGGACCAAAGTGCTGAGCGTCGAGCGCACCGGCGATCACTGGACCATTCGCACCGAAGACACGGAAACCGGCGAGGAAACGACCCACCGCGCCCGGATGCTCGTCAACGCGGCCGGTCCCTGGGTCGGGGCGGTGATCGGGCAGACGCTGAAGCTCAACAGCCCCGATACGGTCCGCCTCGTCCGCGGAAGCCATATCGTCACCCCGCGGCTCTATGATCACGACAAGTGCTATTTCTTTCAAGGAACGGATGGGCGGATTATCTTCGCGATCCCCTACGAGCAGGACTTTATGCTGATCGGGACCACCGATGCCGATCATGACGACCCCGACCGGCGCCCGGAATGCACACCGGAGGAGCGGCGCTACCTGATCGACTTCGCCAACCAGTACTTCAAGCGGGACCTGACGGAGGCGGATGTGGTCTGGACCTATTCCGGGGTCCGCCCGCTCTATGACGACGGCGCGAAGTCCGCCACCGCGGCCACCCGCGACTACACGCTGAAGGTGGAGGCGGCGGGCGGCGCGCCGGTGCTCAACGTCTTCGGCGGCAAGATCACGACCTACCGGCGGCTGGCCGAGTCGGCGCTGGAGAAGATCGGCGCGGCGCTGGGCCGGTCGGCCGAGAAATGGACCGCCGGGGTGGCGCTTCCCGGGGGCGATTTCCCGGTGGGCGACGTGTCGATGCTGACTGAAAAGCTGGCGGCGGAGCACCCGTTCCTGACGCCGAAATGGGCCGCCCGCCTGATCCGGGCCTACGGGACCGAAGCCTGGGACGTGCTGGGCGGGGTGGAGACCGCCGAGGCGCTGGGCCGGGAGTTCGGCGCGACGCTGACCGAAGCGGAGGTGACCTGGCTCATGGACCGCGAATATGCCCGGACCGCCGCCGACGTGCTCTGGCGCCGCACGAAACTCGGGCTCAGGCTGAGCGCCGAAGAGACCCAGGCGCTCGACACCTGGATGGCCGAACGCCGGGCCGGCGGGGTGGTCAGGACGGCCTGAGGATCTTCCGCAGGATGCTCTGCGCTGTGATCCGGCCGTCGCCCTCGACCGCCACATCACCGCCCTTCTCCAAGAGTTCCTCGATCACCTCTTCGATCCGGGTGTCCGGCGTCACACCTGTTCCGCTGGCCTCCCCTGGCTCCACCACATCGCGGGCGCGCAGCACCCCGAGCGGGTTCATATTCGCCACGAAATCAGCCACATACTCGTTTGCCGGATTGGAGTAGATCTCCCGCGGCGTGCCGCATTGCACGATCCGCCCACCCTCCATGATCGCGATCCGGTCGCCGATCTTGAACGCCTCGTCGAGGTCGTGGCTGACGAAGATGATGGTGCGGTTCAGCCGTTCCTGAAGCTCCAGGAGCTCGTCCTGAAGCCGGTTGCGAATGAGCGGGTCGAGGGCGGAGAACGGCTCGTCCATCAAGAGGATCGGCGCGTCCGTGGCGAAGGCCCGGGCGAGCCCCACGCGCTGCTGCATCCCCCCCGACAGCTCCTCCACCTTGCGGTCGGCCCAGTCGGAAAGACCCACCAGCTCAAGCTGCCGCTCCACCTTCTGCCGCCGCTCTCCCGCGGCCATCCCGCCCAGCTCCAGCCCCAGCCCCACATTGTCGCGCACGGACCGCCAGGGCAGCAGGCCGAATTGCTGGAACACCATGGAGACGCATTCGCGCCGGAGCTGGCGCAGGTCGGCCTCGGAACAGCCCGGATAGGTGCAGGTCCAGTCCTGGTCGCGGATCGTGACAGTGCCGCGCGCCACCGGATTGAGCCCGTTCACGGCGCGCAGCAGCGTCGACTTGCCGGACCCCGAGAGCCCCATCAGCACCAGAATCTCCCCGTGATCCACGCTGAGCGAGCAATCGTGGACTCCGAGGACCTGCCCGGTGCGGCTCTGGATTTCGGGGCGCTCCAGACCGTCATCCATTAGCGGCAGCGCCGCGCCCGGATCGTCGCCGAAGACGATGGAGACCTTGTCGAAGACCACCGCGCTCATGGCTCGCCTCCGAAACGCTCAAACCGCAGCACACCCACATCTCCCGACGGCCCGTCATTCGGGTGGTGCACGCCGTCATGCACCACCACTTCCGGCAGGAACGGGGTGTGGCCCTCAAGGCAGGCGAGGTTCACGCCGATCTCATTGGGGTCGGAGCGGCGCCGGTGATGGGTGTAGATGCCGCAGATCGAGCAGAAATAGTGCTCTGCCGTCTTGGTGCCGAACTGGTAAAGCGTGAGCTTGTCCTCTCCCGCGATGAAGCGGATGCCGTCGAGCGGGGCCGACACCGCCACCGCCCCGCGTCGGGCACAGAGCGAGCAATCGCAGCGGCCGGCGCTGTCGAGGCCCTCGCTCAGCTCCACCTCGAAGCGGACGGCGCCGCAATGGCAGCTTCCCCGGATCATGACCGTTCCACCCGCAGCATCCGGTCGAGCATGATCGCGACGACCACGATCACGATGCCGGATTCGAAGCCGAGCGAGGTGTTGACCTGGTTCAGCGCCCGCACCACCGGCACGCCGAGCCCGTCCGCGCCCACCAGCGCCGCGATCACCACCATGGAGAGCGAGAGCATGATGGTCTGGTTGAGCCCGGTCATGATCTGTGGAAAGGCGTAAGGCAGCTCCACCTTCCAGAGCGTCTGGCCCGGGGTGGCGCCGAAGGCGCGCGCGGCCTCCAACAGGTGCAGGGGGGTCGAGGAGACGCCCAGATGGGTCAGCCGGATCGGCGCCGGCAGCACGAAGATCACCGTGGCGATCAGCCCCGGCACCATGCCGATGCCGAAGAACACGATGGCCGGGATCAGATAGACGAAAGTGGGCAGTGTCTGCATCAGGTCGAGCACCGGCCGCATCGCGCGATAAAGCCGGGGCCGGTGCGCCGCCGCGATCCCGATCGGCACGCCAACCGCCATGCAGACCACGCAGGCGGAGAGGACCAGGGTCAGGCTCTCCGTCGTCTCCTCCCAGTAATCCTGATTGAGGATGAAGAGGAAGCCGAGGGCCACCAGCAGACAGGGCTTCCAGCTTCGTTGCAGGGCCCAGGTCAGAGCCACGAAACCGGCGATGACGAGGAACGGATGCGGCGTCTGCATCAGCCACAGGATGCCGTCGATCAGCGCCTCCAGCCCGTCCGACATCGCGTCGAAAAAGACCGCGCCGGTGCGTTCGAGCCAGTCGAAGGCCACTTCCGCCGCATCGCCCACGGGGATCTTGTTCTCGGTCAGCCAGTCGAGCATCGGCCCGCCTTACCTTCTGTCAGCATCGCGTTCTGTCCCCTTTGCCGTCCCTTGGGTCCCGTGGCATCGTCCCGCCACGCCTTCTGACGGAGCCTGCCCCATGAGCGACCTGACTTTCTACACCAATCCGATGAGCCGCGGCCGGATCGTGCGTTGGATGCTCGAAGAACTCGACCGGCCCTACAAGACCGTGGTGATGGGGTTCGGGGAGGAGATGACGGGGTCCGAGTATCGCGCGCTCAATCCGATGGCGAAGGTGCCCACGGTGCGGCATGGCGAGGTGGTGGTCACCGAATGCGCGGCGATCTGCGCCTATCTCGCCGAGGCGTTTCCCGCAGCGGGGCTTTCGCCACCCCCCGGCAGCCCGGAGCGCGGCGCCTTCCTGCGCTGGATGTTCTTCGGTGCCGGACCGGTGGAGGCGGCGGTGACGAACACCTCCTTCGGCTGGGATCCGCAGGGGCCGCGGCAGGAAGCACGGGTCGGCTACGGGTCCCTGGCCCGGGTGACCGATACGCTCGAAGCCCTGGTTTCGGACCGCGAATGGATCCTCGGCGAGACCTTCAGCGCGGTCGATGTCTATCTCGGCGCGCAGATCGCCTGGGCGCTGATGCTCGACACGATGGAGAAGCGGCCGGCGCTCACGGCCTATGCCGCGCGGATCAATGCCCGCCCGGCGGCGCTCCGGGCGCGCGAAATCGACGACGCCCTCATCGCGGAGCAGCAGGAGGCACAGTAGACGAGCAGGTTGGATTCGGGTTGGCTGGACTTCGGCCCAGAGACGCCCGCCGGGTCTGCGTTGGTCTGGTCGGCCTGTTGGTCGAGCAAAGCGGGAAGCGACATCTTGGACGAACGGACAATCGAAGGACCGGCTTGCCTCGAGGAAGGAGCGGCCTGGCTGCGCGGGGCCGAGCCGCGATTTGCCGTGGCGCTCGAAGCGCCCTTGCCGTTGCGGCTTCGGCCCGACGGGTTTGGCGCGCTGCTGAGCGCCATCGTCAGTCAGCAGGTCAGCACTGCGTCGGCGGCGGCGATCTGGGGACGGGTGACCGCGGCCGAGCTGGACCGGGTCGAGGCGGTCGCACAAGCCTCGGATGACGACCTGCGGGCCTGTGGTCTGTCGCGGCCGAAACAGCGCTACGCTCGAGCGCTGGCCGAAGCCGGGATCGATTTCGATGCGCTGAGAACGCGCCCGACCCAAGAGGTTTTGGAGACACTGACTGCGCTCCCCGGCATCGGCGCCTGGACCGCGGAGATCTACGCCATGTTCAGCCTCGGCCGGGCCGATGTCTTCGCCCCGGGAGACCTCGCGCTTCAGGAAGCCGCGCGCCTCCTCCTTGACCTGCCGGAGCGGCCGAAGGAACGGCAATTCAGGGAGATGGCCGAGGCCTGGTCGCCCTGGCGCTCGGTTGCGGCGCGGGCGCTCTGGGCCTATTACGCCCGCGTCAAGCGCAGGGAAGGCATCCGATGAGCAGAGCATTGCAGACCGGCCGGGTGGAGCCGGTCTCGGGGGAGATACGCTCGGTGGTGATCTTCCTCCATGGCTATGGCGCGAACGGGGCGGACCTCCTCGGCCTCGCCGAGCCGCTCGGACCCCATATGCCGGACACGCTCTTCCTCGCACCGGACGCGCCGGAGACCTGCATCGCCGCGCCGATGGGCTTTCAGTGGTTCCCGATCCCCTGGATCGACGGCTCTTCCGAAGAGGCCAGCCGCGAGGGCATGGCGCGGGCCGTGGACGATCTGAACGCCTTCCTCGACGGCGTGATGATCGACGAGGACCTGCTGCCGGAACAGGTGATGGTCTTCGGCTTCTCTCAGGGCACGATGATGGCGCTTCATGTCCTCCCCCGGCGGGAGGACCCCATCGCGGGTCTCTGCGCCTTCTCGGGCCGGCTCCTCGATCCGGAGCTTCTGGCCGACGAGGTCGTCTGCCGCCCGCCGGTCCTGCTGGTCCATGGCGACATGGACGATGTGGTGCCGGTGCAGTCTCTGCCCCAGGCGGCGGAGGCGCTGCAAGAGGCCGGCTGGACCGAGGTCTATGCTCATATCATGAAGGGCACCGGCCACGGGATCGCGCCGGACGGGCTGTCGGTGGCCGCGGCCTTCCTGCGGGAGCGGCTCGGCTATGCCTGACGCAACCTGATCTTCGCGAAGATCAGGGCCGAGTTTTCGTCGAAAACTCGGCGCCCCCCGATGAGCCCGACGGTCGTGATCTGACCGCCCGACATGTGGATAAGTGTCATGGTTCCGTCATGGAATCGGCCTATCCGAGAGGCCAAGGCCGGACCCAGATGTAGGGCTTGTCAGCGGGTTACGGCCATATATAGTCAGCTGCGAGACGCGGGCCGGGTCTGGCACCCCCGACCGCCCTATGGCGCGGCAAGAGGCGGGCAAAGGTAGATCGGAGCACGGTCATGGACGGCGATTTCAGGACGGCTTTCGTGCGCGAACCGGCGGGGCTTCGGCAGCATCCCGCCCTGGTTCTGAATGCCGATTACCGCCCGCTCTCCTACTACCCGCTGTCGCTCTGGCCCTGGCAGGAGGCGGTGAAAGCCGCCTGGCTCGACCGGGTCGATATTGTCGCCGAATACGACGCCGTGGTGCGCAGCCCCTCGACCGAGATCCGCATCCCCTCGGTCGTGGTGCTCAAGGATTACGTGCGCCCGCAGAAGCGCGTGGCCTTCACCCGCTTCAATCTGTTCCTGCGCGATGAATTCAGCTGCCAGTATTGCGGCGCGAAGGGCGACCTGACCTTCGACCACGTGGTGCCGCGGGCCCGCGGCGGGGTGACGAGCTGGGAGAACGTCGTCGCGGCCTGTGCGAAATGCAACCTGCGCAAGGGGTCGCGGTCCTTGCGCGAGGCCGGGATGCATCTCAGGAAGCCGCCGCGCCAGCCCGGTGCCGAGGAGCTGCGCAACATGGGCCGCAAGTTCCCGCCCAACCACCTGCATGAAAGCTGGATCGACTTCCTCTACTGGGACGCCGAGCTTCAGGCCTGACGCTTGCAATCCGGCGCTGGCTGCGGCCTTCTTGGGTCGCGACGCTGGACCTGCGGCAGCCCTGCCGGTAAGCAGGCCGCGTTAGCGCTAACCGTCCCGGCCTCTCACCGGACCTCTCAGGACCCCACCCATGCCCACCCGTGTCATCCCGGTCGACCCTTTCGATCTCGTGATCTTCGGCGGCACCGGCGATCTGGCCAGGCGCAAGATCCTGCCGGCGCTCTTCGTGCGGTATCTGGCCTGTCAACTGCCCGCCGATGCCCGGATCATCGGGGCCGCCCGCGCTGACCTCGACGATACCGGCTTTCGCGCGCTCGCCGCCGAGGCGATCGCGGAATTCGGCTGCGAGACGTCCCGCCACGGACGGGATCTGAAGGGATTTCTCGAAACACTGCATTACGTGTCGGTCGATGCCAGAGGCGAAGGCGGATGGCCGGAGCTGAAGGCGATGATGCGCGACGGGGTGATCCGCGCGTTCTATTTCTCCGTCGGTCCGGCGCTTTTTGGCGATCTGGCAGAGCGGCTGCATGCCCATGGCATCGCCGATCGCGGTTGCCGGCTCGTGGTCGAAAAGCCCTTCGGCCGCGACCTCGAAAGTGCCCGGGAGCTCAACGCCACCCTCGCACAGCATTTCGACGAGGCGCAGATTTACCGGATCGACCATTATCTCGGCAAGGAGACGGTGCAGAACCTCATGGCGGTGCGGTTCGGCAATGTTCTCTTCGAGCCGCTCTGGAACAACCACTATGTCGATCACATCCAGATCACCGTGGCCGAGACCGTGGGCGTCGCCGGCCGGGGCGAGTACTACGACCGTGCCGGCGCGATGCGGGACATGGTGCAGAACCACCTGATGCAGCTTCTGTGCCTGATCGCTATGGAGCCCCCGAACATGTTCGAGGCCGGCGCGGTGCGCGACGAGAAGCTCAAGGTGATCCGGGCCCTGCAACCGGTCGACCCGCACCAGATCGTCCGCGGCCAGTACGATCCCCGCGACGATATCCCCGGCTATCGCGAGGAAGCCGGCAATCCGCGCAGCCACACCGAGAGCTTCATCGCGCTTAAGGTCCATATCGACAATTGGCGTTGGGCCGGGGTGCCGTTCTACCTGCGCACCGGCAAGCGGCTGAAGGCGCGGTCCTCGGAGATCGCGGTGGTGTTCAACGAGCTTGGCCATTCGATATTCGAGGAGGATGTCGAGCCGCACCGCAACATCCTGTCGATCCGGCTCCAGCCGAACGAGGGGATCGACCTCCAGGTCACCATCAAGGAGCCCGGCCCGGGCGGCATGCGGCTGATCGATCTGCCGCTCGACATGACCTTCGCCGATGCCCTCGACGGCCATGACGAGGATGTCGCCGATGCCTATGAACGGTTGATCATGGATGTGATCCGGGGCAACCAGACGCTGTTCATGCGCGGCGACGAGGTCGAGGCGGCCTGGGCCTGGACCGACCCGATCATCGCCGGATGGCGCGGCCGCAACGACGTGCCGAAGCACTATGAATCGGGATCGAACGGACCAGAGGACAGCCAGATGCTGCTGCATCGCGACGGCCGGCGCTGGCGCGAGATCAAGGGAGAGTGAGGCCCGGCGCGTTCAGACCCTTCGACGGGTCTGACGAAACTCTTCGAAGAGTTTCGGACGCCGGGACCGCCTGCGACAGAAAGGCCATGACACGGTCCGATCCGGCTCGCGGGTCCAGACCCTTCGAAGGGTCTGGCAAAAAACTCTTCGAAGAGTTTTGGCCCGGCCCGCTCCGTCCGAAAAGGGCTGACCCCGCCGTCGCATCCGTCTAAGCTCCGGCTGCTGCGCAGGAAGGAGATCTCATGCAACTCGTCGAATATGCCGATGCCGAGATCATGATGATGCAGCTCGCCGATCATCTGGCCGGCGAACTGCGCTCCTGCCTGACGATGCACGACCATGCGAGCCTCGCCGTCCCAGGCGGCACGACGCCCGGGCCGGTCTTCGACAGCCTCTGCGGCACGCCGCTGGACTGGTCTCGGGTCCATGTGCTGCTGACCGACGAACGCTGGGTGCCGGAAAGCTCCGAGCGCTCAAACACCCGCCTCCTGCGCGAGCGGCTGCTGATCGACCGGGCGGCGGAGGCGACCCTGGTGCCGCTCTATGCCGAGGCCGAAACGCCGGAAGAGGTCCTCGATGACCTCGCCGCCGGCCTCGCCCCGGAACTGCCGCTCTCGATCCTGCTTCTGGGCATGGGGGAAGACATGCACACCGCCTCGATCTTCCCCGGCGCCGACCGGCTCGACGAGGCGCTGAACGGCGAAGCGACCCTCGTCGCGATGCGCGCGCCCGGGGCGCCGGAGCCGCGCATCACCCTTTCTGCCGGGGTGCTGAAGGACGCGATGAGCCGCCACATCGTCATCACCGGTCACGCAAAACGCGAGGCCCTGGAACGCGCCCGTTCCCTGCCGCCGGAGGAGGCGCCGGTGGCGGCAGTGCTCAAGGGGTCGGTGATCCACTGGGCGGAGGGTTAGGGATGTTCGACGCGCTGAAGGTCCATGCAGCCAGGATCGTCGACCGACGGATCGGCAGTCTCTTCGATGAGAGCCGGGCGGCCACGTTCTCGGCGCAGGTGAGCGATCTGCTCTTCGACTATTCCAAGACCAATATCGACGCCGAGGGCCGCGCGCTTCTGATCGACCTGCTGGATAGCGCGGATGTGGCGGGCCGGCGGGAGGCGATGTTCGCAGGCGCGGCGATCAACGAGACCGAGGGCCGCGCGGTCCTGCACACCGCCTTGCGCAATCTCGATGGCAGCCCGGTCCTGGTCGACGGGCAGGACGTGATGCCGGAGGTCCTTGCCACGCTCGACCGGATGGAGGCATTCGCCCGCGCCGTGCGCGGCGGCGGTTTCGCCGGGGCCGGCGGGCCGATCCGCGACGTGATCAATATCGGCATCGGCGGCTCGGACCTCGGGCCGGCCATGGCGACGCTCGCGCTCGCGCCCTACCACGACGGGCCGCGCTGCCATTTCGTCTCCAATGTCGATCCGGCGGATGTCGCCGGGGTGCTGCGGCGCTGCGATCCGGCGACGACGCTTGTCATCGTCGCCTCCAAGACCTTCACGACCATCGAGACGATGACCAATGCCCGCACGGTGAAGGCCTGGATGTCCGAGGCCGTGGCCGACCCGGGCGCGCAGTTCGCAGCACTTTCGAGCGATCTGGAGAAGACGGCCGATTTCGGCATCGCGCCAGAGCGCGTCTTCGGCTTCGCTGATTGGGTCGGCGGGCGCTATTCGATGTGGGGGCCGATCGGGCTCAGCCTGATGATCGCCATCGGGCCGGAAGCGTTCCGAGCATTTCTGCGCGGCGGGCAGACGATGGACCGGCATTTCCGCGCGGCCAGGTGGGACGAGAATGTCCCGGCGCTCCTGGCGCTGGTCGGGCTCTGGCACAATCAGGTCCTCGGCCATGCGACCCGCGCCGTTCTGCCCTACGACAATGCGCTGGCGCGGCTGCCGGCCTATCTCCAACAGCTCGAAATGGAGAGCAATGGCAAAGGCGTGGCAATGGACGGCACGGCGCTGACCGCCGACTCCGGCCCCGTCGTCTGGGGCGAACCCGGCACCAATGGCCAGCACGCCTTCTACCAGCTCATCCACCAGGGTACCCGGGTGATCCCCTGTGAGTTCCTCGTCGCCGCACGCGGGCACGAGGACGATCTGCACCACCAGCACCAGCTCCTCGTCGCCAATTGCCTGGCCCAATCCGAGGCGCTGATGCGCGGCCGGACATTGGAGGAGGCCAAAGCCAAGCTTGCCGGCAAGTTCGACGGCGCCGAACTCGACCGCCAGGCCGCGCACCGGGTCTTCACCGGCAATCGACCCTCGGTCACCCTCGCCTACCCCCAGCTCACGCCGGAGATGCTCGGCATGATCGTCGCGCTCTACGAACACCGGGTCTTCGTCGAGAGCACGGTGCTCGGGATCAATTCCTACGACCAATGGGGGGTGGAACTGGGCAAAGAACTGGCCACCGCCCTGCAACCGGTCGTGGAGGGCCGCAGTGCCGAGGGCCATGACGGCTCTACCGCCGGACTGGTCGCGCATCTGCGCAAGAACGGTCTGTAGGGGGCGCTGCCCCCGCCGCCTGCCGGCGACTCCCCCGGAGTATTTTCGGCCAAATGAAGAGGTTAGAGCGCCTCGGCGCCGTCGAGCTCGGCGAAGAGCCGGCGGGCGGCGTCCGGGATCGGGAACTTGCTATCGCCGTCCTGGGTCCGCAGCACGATGCCGGCATGGGCCTCGGCGGTCAGGATGGCTGGTGCCTCGGGCTCGCCCGCGTCCATGGCCCAGACGGCATAGTCCATCACGAAGGACGAGGTCCGAAAGGTCCGGGTTCGGGCGGTGACAACGTAATCCTGGTTGATCCCCATCTCGGCGAGGAACCGGCAGCCGATCTCGGCCAGCACCAGGCGCGGGCCCTCGGGGCCGTAATCGCTCACCTGCCGGGACTTCAGATAGGGCAGCCGCAGGCTTTCGAACCAGCGCAGATAGGCGGTGTTGTTGACATGGTTCAGCGCATCGATCTCGCCGAACCGGGTGCGGTCGGTCTGCCCGAAGGCCCAGGGCGCGGGGATCGCGAGGGCGCGGAGTTGGGCGACGGTGAGAGGGGTGTGATAGGGCAGCATGGGCTCTGGAGCGGGTAACGGGAATCGAACCCGTAACTTAAGCTTGGGAAGCTCGCGTGATACCTTTTCACCATACCCGCTTCGAGGCCCGATTGGATAGGAGCGCGCCCTGTCCTCGTCAAGGGCCGGTTCCGCGGAAAAGCCGGTCCCATGCCAGCGGCCGGATGCACGCGCGGCACTGAGCGCTTCATGCTGGCCTCCAAGAACCCTCGCGAACGAACGAAGGACGCAAGAGATCGAGGGGCCCGGCTGAACCGTATGGCCGCCCTTCAGCCCCAGCTCGCCGGGAGCGTATCCGGCCCCTTGTTGTCGCTCAGCACCTCGATATAGTTCTTCATCGAATGTGCCCCGCCCCAACCGTCATCCGCAGGCTCCACGAAGCGTGCGTCACCCATATGGTGAAAGCCCGGCGCGAGCCCGCAGACGATGTCGTCGACCCGGCAGATCGACAGGCTCTTGTCGTCATGGGCCACCGCACCCAGTGAAAGCCGCGGCCGTGGTGCAGCAAAGCCGATGCCCGGCACGTCGTAGCTCTTCGACAGGATCTGCACTGCCGCCGCGCCCAGCGAATGGCCGATGATGAAGCTCGGCCGCCGGCTCCCGATCCAGGCGAACACCCGCCGGGAATAGACCAGGAAACCCTGGTGCCAGACCGTCCCGCTCGCGCCCTTCTCGGTGTCGGAGGAGGACAGTCGGTACTTCTTGCCGCCGACATTGAAGACCCGGAGGTTGAAATGCAGGTAGTCGAGCACGCTGTTCGAGCCCGGCAGCAGGAGCCAGCCATTTTCCGTCAGATGCGCCTGGACGTGATCCTTGTCGAGGCTGTCGACGATCCGGGGCGAGCTGATCGTGTGCGGCTTGTAGCTCGCCTGGGCCAGCTTGGCCGCATCGGTGAGTTTGACTTTGGGCATCACGGCGCCCTCCCCTGGTTGACGCAGGGGAAAGACTGGCCGCGCGGAGGCGTCCCGTCGAGTCGGGTATTCCCGACCGGCGGTTAGCGCGGACCCGACAGGTCGGGCACGAAGATCGGCGAGGCATAGGAGCGGCTGGAGACCACATCGCCCGAATGGGCGCAGGCGGAGACCAACAGCGCGACGCCGATCGCGGTGAGGACGCGAATGGACATAACTGCTCTTTCTCAACACATGGCCCCGGTTTACCCGGGTGCTCAGTCTGTAACATAGCATCTCCGGCGTGATCCGGGAAGCGGCGCCGGACCTGGATGTGACTGATCTGCAACTGTCTTTTTCGACAGGTATCGGGCGGGCGGTGAGCCGAGCCGGATCGCGATCAGCCCGCCTCCCCTGGCCGCATCCTACCGGTAGACCTGGTCCTCGCCCGGGAAGGCGCGGGTGCGGACCTCTTTGGCATAGGTCGCAACCGCCTCTTCGATCATCGGGCCGAGCTGGCCGTAGACCTTCACGAATTTCGGGGTCCAGGGGTTCAGCCCCAGCATGTCTTCGAGCACCAGGATCTGCCCATCGCAATCGGGAGACGCGCCGATGCCGATGGTCGGGATCGCGATCTGGTCGGTGATCTTGGCCGCGAGCGGTTCCACCATCCCCTCCAGCACCACGGCGAATGCCCCGGCCTCGGCCACGGCGCGGGCGTCGGCGATATGGGCGCCCCAGGTCTCCTCATCGCGCCCTTGCGTCTTGAACCCGCCCATGACGTGGGAGCTTTGGGGGGTCAGCCCGGTATGGGCCATGACCGGCACCCCGCGCTCGGTGAGAAACCGGATCGTCTCGGCCATGCGCGTGCCGCCTTCCAGCTTCACCGCGCCGCAGCCGGTCTCCTTCATGATCTTCGCGGCGTTGCGGAAGGCGACATTCGGGCTCTCCTCATAGGTGCCGAAGGGCATGTCGACGACGATTAGGGCCTTTTGCGTCCCGCGCACCACGGCCTTGCCGTGCATGATCATCAGGTCGAGCGGCACGCCGGTCGTGTTCTCCATCCCGTGCATGACCATGCCGAGCGAGTCGCCTACGAGGATGAAATCGGCATGGCGGTCGACGATGGCGGCGGTATGGGCGTGGTAGGAGGTCAGCGACACGATCGGCTCGCCCCCCTTGCGCGCGGCGATCTGCGGGACGGTGGTGCGGCGGACCTGTTCCGTCTGTTTGCTCATGGGCGGATCTCCTTCTGATCGAGCAAGAGGATGTCCCCGAACGTGGCGGAGAGCATGATGGCGACGGGGCCTGTGAGCGGCCCGGTGGCGCGCGCGAAGCCCTCGGGCTCGACGATGTCGAGACCCGCGAGGACCGCGCGCGGCTCGGCGGCCAGCGTGTCGCGGATGATGCGGTCGAGGGCTTCGGCGGTAGCGCCCTGCTTTGCCGCCGCATCGGCGGCCAGCAGCGCGCGGTGCAGGACCGGGGCGGCGGCGCGGTCTTCCGGTGCGAGGCGGGCGTTGCGGGAGGAGAGGGCGAGGCCGTCCGGCTCCCGCACCGTCGGCACGCCATTGATCTCTATGGGAAAATGCAGGTCGCGGACCATCCGGCGGATCACCGCGAGCTGCTGGTAGTCCTTCTCGCCGAACCAGGCGGCGTCGGCCTGAACGATGTTGAAGAGCCGGGCGACGACCGTGGCCACACCCCGGAAATGCCCGGGCCGCACCGCGCCGTGATAGAGCCCGGCGAGGCGGGTGGTCTCGACAATGGTCTCGTCGCCTTCGGGGTAGATTTCGGACGCCTCGGGGATGAAGACCGCATCGACGCCGGCGGCTTTCAGCTTGGCCAGATCGTCGGCCTCGCGGCGCGGATAGGCGTCGAGATCGGCCGGGTCGCCGAATTGCGTCGGATTGACGAAGATCGTCGCGACGACCCGGTCGGACCCGGCCTTCGCGGCTTCGATCAGCGCCATATGCCCGGCATGAAGCGCGCCCATCGTGGTGACGAGCCCGACCCGCGCGCCCGTCGCCCGAAAGCCCGCGGCAGCCGCCCGGCAGGCGGTGATGGTCCGGCAGATTTCCATGTCCGCTGGCTACAGGAGGGTCCGGGCGACCTCAAGGAGCGGGGCGGTGGCGGGATGGCGTGAAGATGGGGACGTGGTTGTGTCGGAGGTCGGTCAGGATCGGCTTGGTGGACGCAGCTGTCATCGGCGTTTGTGGCTTTGGTGTCCGCATTTTGCGTCGAACCAGAAGAATGGGTGGGGTATACGCAGCGGCACCGCCCGCTAGACTATGCTCCATGGATAGCAACGATCGCAGATGCGGCAGTGACCCAATTCGCTGAACAGGCGTCTTCCTCTGAAGACGCAAAGACGATTTCGACCTTCATGGCTCAACGACTAAATCCGCTTGGGTTCAAGAAACGACGAAACAGTTTCAATAGAAGGCTCGATAACGGCCTGATCCACCAACTATCGATCTTCTGCGTTGGAGCTTATTCAATCGACCACGGCAAGTTCTACATCCACGCGGGCTGTTATGTGCCAGAGGCAGAACTGTATCGAAGAAATGTGGCCGACCCCAAATGGGTCACCGATGGGCTGTGCGTAATTAGAGGCTGTTTTCCAGAAACCTACCTGAGTCTCAGCAAGGTCGCGGCAAATCTCGACATGCTTACTCCGTATCTGGACGATGCTCTGGAAGCCTTGGCGTCTTTCAGTCACCACGTCGATGTCACGGGCGACTCGAGTGTGGCCGACCTATCCCCTCCAAAGAAGCCACTGTGGTTTGAGACACCCCAGCCTCTCGTGAAAGCTTGCATCCAAATTGCAGGAGACGACGCGGAAGGAGCTTCGACAACGCTCGAACGATACCTTGCGGCGTTGAATGCCGAAGAAAACCCCCAGCTAGGTCATATCGAGACGGTCTCAACATGGGCGGCAGAAATGGGACTAAAGCGCTCGACCTAGCACCTTCACCGACGCACCAATGCGGAAATCTGTGGACTGCGCAGCATCCATCACTGTGGACTCGAAGTGGCCTTCAACCAATGAACCGGGCCGCCTCACCCCGCCGGGCTCAGCGCCGCCGGCGAGAACAGAACCCCGAACTGCTCGCACCAGATCACCACCGAGCGATAGTCCGTCGGCGCCGCCCCGGCGGGCAGGGGATAGGACTGATCGCCGATATTGCCCTTGAGCTGACCGAGCGCGAGCCAGTCGTTCTCCGTCACATCCGCATTCGACGCCGGATCGGGATGGGCGGAGAGCCAGACCTCCAGATCGGGGCCGTTGGTCACCGAGAACTCGCTGAGCTGCACCTCGAACCCGCCGCCCGCGAGCGCCACGATCCGCGCCGTTCCGCTGCCCTGATGGGCCCGGTCGGCGTCGCGGAACTGGCCCTCGGCGATCACCGTCGCCTCGGCCAGATCCTCGGCCACCACGTCATCGAAAAGGAGCGGGGAGAAGGCGTACCAGCCGAACGCGCCGACCGCGCAGCCGATGAGGAACCCAGGAACAAATACTAACAGAAACCGCCGCATCTTTGCCTCCGGCGCAGTGTCGTCGCAGCCTTACGTGCGCCCTGTAACGAAGGCTTGTCAAGCGCCCGCCGATCACGATGCCCGTGCCCCGATCTGATGCACCCGCCGGAGAGCGACCCGGAGAGCGACCGGGAGAGCGACGCCGCCCGACCGGCGCTGCCCCGTCCTTCGTTTCCATTTCCTGAACAGTCTGTTTAGCTGACGAAGCGACACGAATCCGGCTTTGGTAAGGCCGTCGTCCGGCATTGGCCTTTTTGGGGGATCTGTCGTCAGTGAGTTGGAAGGTAACCAGTTATGACGTTCGTCACCCAGCATAACGCGTTCCTGCTGCCGGGAACGTACTCGACATCCGGAAACGAGAATATCGAGTTCCTGCCGCATGAGGGGCGATCCATCAACGCCGTGAACGACCTCGTCGGGCTCACGATCTTCCATCCCCGCCTTCCGAACTACCTGGGCGGCGACGCCGACACGGATGACAGCAACAACACCCTGATCGGAGGGGGTTCGAACGTCCCCACGATCTCGATCGACGGGGGCCCGGCCTCCGTGCTGGACGAGATGACCCAGGTGCGCCTGGAGGTCACCTATGAGGGCGTATCTACCAGAATCTGGGGCGTCGGGCTGTTGCTCGGCAATGGCCGGTCGCTGGTTCTGGTCGACCAATGGGACGGCCAGGCTCTGCTGTCGACCGCCGGCAGCTCCGATACGTTGCTGAATCCATCGGATTTCGGATCGATTCGGATCGTCGATTGGCATCCGCTGCAGAGTTGGCGTGAATACGCGCAGGGCAATATCGGGTCGAGCCCCTTTGTCTGTTACGCGCAGGAGACGGGCCTTCTGACGGCGTCCGGCGAGGTTGAGGCGGGCCGCCTCGAGGTCGGCGATCAGGTCTGGTCCCTCGACAACGGGTCGCGGCCGGTCCGGTGGATCGGCACGCGGCACCTCGGCCCGGAGCAGCTTGCGGACCGTCCGAATCAGCGGCCGATCCGGATCCGCAGGGGCGCTCTCGGCAAGGGGCTGCCGCGGCGCGACCTGCTGGTCTCGCCGCAGCACCGGGTTCTGGTCTCGTCGAAGATCGCCCGGAATCGGTTCGGGGACGGCGAGGCCCTGGTGCCGGCCAAGCACCTGACCGCGCTCAGCGGCATCTCGGTGGCCGAGGACATCGCAGAGGTGACCTATGTCCACATCCTCTTCGACCGCCACGAGGTTCTGATTGCCGAGGGCGCGCCGGCCGAAAGCCTCTATCTCGGGCCGGATACCCACAAGACGCTGAGCCCGGAGCAATTGCTCGACATTCGGCTGCGGTTCCCCGAGACGGTACTGCCGGATTATCGGATGGTTCCCGCGCGGAGATTTCTGACCGGTCCGGAGACACGGCAACTGGCGCAGCTTCACGCCGCGCGCGGGCGCCCGCTTCTGGAGGGGCTCAGTCCGAATGAGAGGTCGGTTCGGTCGGCCCGTGCCACTGCGTTCCGGCGGCTCGTGGATGTCGCGCCGCCGTCCACTCCACGGCCCCGGACCCTTGGGGAACGGCGGGGTCCGACACATCCGTCTCCGGACGAGGTCGCTTTCACGCGGCATTAGGTCGGGTGGGCTCGGCGTGCCAAACTCAGTTCGGGCAGGTAATGTCGTGATGTGACAGACCAGCCCGGAGTGCCGTCGTGAAAACCCATGTCAGAGCCCTGGTGGTCGGCGGCGGGGCCGTCGGGACCTCCATCGCCTATCACCTCGCCCGCCACGGCTGGGACGATGTGATGCTGCTGGAGCGGGACGAGCTGACCTCCGGCTCCACCTGGCACGCCGCCGGTCTCCTGCCCTATTTCAACATGTCCTACGCGACGACCTGGATCCACGACTACTCGATCAAGTTCTACAAGACCCTCGAAGAAGAGACCGGCCTCGATGCGGGCTTCTTCGTTGTCGGCAACCTCCGGATGGCGCAGTCCGAAGCGCGGATGGACGAATACCGCCTCTATGCCGCGACGGCCGAGACGGTTGACGTGCCGCACGAATGGCTGACCCCCGATCAGATCAAGGAGCGCTGGCCGCTGGTCAGGACCGAGGATCTCAAGGGCGCGATCTACCACCCGACCGACGGCTATATAAACCCCGCCGATGTGACGATGGCCATGGCCAAGGGCGCCCGCCAGCGCGGCGTCATGATCGAGCGGAAATGGCAGGTCGACGGGTACCACTGGACCGGAGACCATTGGGACGTCACCTGCACCAGGATGGTGGAGAAGGGCGGCAATCTCGTGCCGTCCGACGAGCAGATCGTCATTCACGCCGAGCATGTCGTCACCGCCACCGGCAACCACGCGCAGAAGACCGCCCAGCTCCTCGGCATCAAGATGCCCGCGATCCCGGTGGAGCATCAGTACATCGTCACGGAGCCCGATCCGGCCTTGGTCGAGTGGCGCAAGGACAACCCCCAACACCCCGTTCTGCGCGATGCCGATGCCAAATGGTATGTCCGCGAGGAACGCGGCGGCTGGATCCTCGGGCCTTACGAGCGGAACGCCCCGGCGCGCTTTGAATACGGTGTCCCCGACAGCTTCCGCGCCGACCTTTTCCCCCTCGATCTGGAACGGATCGAGGAGGAGTACATGTCGATGATCCACCGGATTCCGTCTTCGGAAACCGTGGGTCTGAAGGACGATTTCAACGGCCCGATCTGCTACACCCCCGACGGCAATCCGCTCCTCGGCCCCGCTCCCGGGCTCCGCAACATGTGGCTGGCAGAGGGCTTCTCCTTCGGGATCACCGCCGCCGGCGGCGCGGGCCATTTCCTCGCCCAATGCATGGTCGAGGGTGAGGCCGAGATCGACATGGCGAGCCTCGACCCGAAGCGCTACGGCCCCTGGATGACCACCGAATACGCCATGCGCAAGAACGAGGAATGCTACGAGCACGTCTACATCCTCCACCACCCCGACGAGGAACGCCCGGCCTGCCGCCCGCTGCGCACCGCGCCCGCCTATGACCGGCAGAAGGCACTGGGTGCCCAGTTCGGGCAGGTCAACGGATGGGAACGACCGAACTACTACGGGCCGCTCGATGCCCCGGACAGTTTCGACCACGACGCCCGCAGCTTCCGTCGCGGCGGCTGGTGGGACTACGCGAAGGAGGAGGCCGAAGCGATCCGCAGCGGCGTCGGCCTGATCGACGCCACCGCCTTCGCCAAGCACCGGCTCAGCGGCCCCGGCGCCACCGCCTTCCTCGACTGGTTCACCTGCAACAAGCTGCCAAGGGTGGGTCGGATCAACCTCACCTACGCGCTCACCTCCCACGGCACCACGCGGACGGAATACACCATCGTCCGCCTGGGCGAGGACGACTACTACCTCGTCTCCGCCGGCGCCTGGGCCGCCTATGACGGCGATTTCCTGAAACAGGCCATCGCGGACAAGATCCCCGAATTCGGCTGGATGTCCTGCCATGAGGTGACCTCGCAATGGGGCGTCTTCGCCATCGCCGGGCCGAAATCCCGCGACGTGCTGCGCGAGCTGATCCGCGATCCCGACCCCGACACGGCATTGTCGAACAGACGCTTCCCCTGGCTCTCCGCGCGTGAGATCGAGCTGGGTATGTGCCCGGTCCAGGCGATCCGCGTGGCCTATACCGGGGAGTTGGGCTGGGAGCTGCACCACCCGATCGAGATGCAGACCTATCTCTGGGACCGGCTGATGGAGGCCGGCGCGGCCCATGGGCTGAAACCGGTCGGCGCCCGGGCGCAGAACTGGCTGCGGCAGGAAAAGAGCTACCGCGCCTTCGGGACCGAACTGGGCCGCGACGCGACGCCCCTGGAGGCCGGGCTCGACCGGTTCGTGGACCTGGAGAAGGATTTCCATGGGCGCGATGCCATGGTGAAGATCGGCATCCGCTTCAAATGCGTCACGCTCCTCATCGACGGGCCGGACGACGCCGATCCCTGGGGCCGCGAGGCGCTCTATTCCGGTGACACGCGGGTCGGTCGGCTGACCTCGGGGGGCTATTCCGTGGCCTTCGGCAAATCCATCGGGATGGGCTACGTCTCCCCCGACAACGCCGAACCGGGGACCAAGCTCAAGGTCCGGATCATGGGCGATCTCTGGGATGCGGAGGTCACCGAGGACAGCCCCTACGACCCGAAGAACGCCACGATCCGCGCCGATATCCCGGGTCTCTCCAAGGCGGCAGAATAGGTTGGATATCCAGGAGGCCCTCTCTGGCGGGGACCGCCGTACGGTCGGCCGCATCAAGGAGGTTGTCGCCCATATCCTCGCCCACCCCGACGCGCTGCCCGATCTGGTCGCCGCTCTCGATGCCGAGGAAGCGGTGGTGCGGATGCGCGCCGCGGATGCCCTGGAGAAGGTCTCTGCCCAGCATGCCGATTGGGTCGCGCCCTTCGCCGAGGACATTCTGGCGGTGGCCACTCGGCGCGTGGATCAGGAAATCCGCTGGCACGCTGCCCAGACCCTGCCGCGCCTCGGGCTCGATCCCGGTCAGCGGAACCGGGCCGTCGCGCTCTTCACCGATTGCCTCAACGCCGAAAGCCGCATCCTGCGCGCCTTCGCCCTGACCGGGCTTGTCGAGTTCGCGCTCACCGATCCCGCCCTGCGCGCCCGGGTCGAGCCGCTGGTCGAAGAGGCCCTGACCTCTGATGTCCCCTCCTACGCCGCCCGCGCCCGGAAGCTCCGAAAGCGTCTCGACCGAGCCTCCTAGAGCACGACGAGAACGGCCTGAGACGCCCACCACGCCTTGGGTCAGAAGCGGACCTTCGGCGCCGGTCGGTTCAGCGCGAAACACCACCGACCCCGCGCAACACGGCGCGCATGCGCCCGGGTCGCCATTGTCTCTCGGACCGTCGTCCATTGGGCTCGAACCAATGGCGCCTCAATGAACGACCGCGACAATGGCGACACCTCCACCCCGGGAGGGCCGCTTTCGAAACAGACGTTGTGCGCGTGGCGATGAAGGCGGGGGAACCGACGGTCCATGTGAACGTCGTGGGCCCACCCGAGGTCGGTCCGGCCGCACGCGCGCCTTGGCCCAGAGGTCCGCTCCCCGCCCAGAAGTCCGGTTCTATCTGATCTCATCACACTTCAAGGGCGGCGTCAGCCGAACCGCTCCGGCCGCAGCGCCGCGACGATTTCCGGCTCGATCTCCGGCACCCGCCCGCCGACGATATCCGCCAGTAGAAGACTCGCCGCCGGCGCGGACTGGAACCCGTAGCCGCCCTGTCCGGCGCACCAGATGAAGGCGGGGTCGTCGGGCGACGGTCCCAGCACAAGTTGCCGGTCCGGCGAGAACGTCCTTAGCCCCGCCCAGTTCGCGAGAAGCCGCGTCACCGGCTCGGTCACGTGCGCCTCGTAGCGCGCCAGCCCCTCGGCCAGCACCATGTCGTCGGCCCAGGCGTCTATCGGCGCGCTGGGGTCCTCATCTGCTGGCGAAACGAGCAGCGCCCCGGCATCGGGCTTGGCATACCAGGTCTCCCCGGTGCCGAAGACCATCGGCCAGCCACTGACGTCATGGCCGCCCGGCGCCGGCAGTCGCGCCATGGAGCGCCGCATCGGCGTGAAGCCGAGCGGCGCGATACCGGCCATTTCCGCCACCACGTCGACCCATGCCCCTGCGGCATTGACCAGCATCCGGCCCTCGATCGTCTCGTCACCTGTCTCCACGGCCCAGCCGCTGCCCATGCGCGCGATGCCAGAGACGCGCGCGCCCGTCCGCACGGTTCCGCCGTAGGCGCGGATCGTGCGCGCGAAATGCTGGATCAGCCGGTCGGTGTCGATGTCCATCGCGTCCACCGCATATCCCGCCCGGTCCACCCGCTCCGGGTTCAGGATCGGCACCATCGCCCTTGCCTCCGCCGGGGTCAGTGGTTCGAGCGTCAACTCCGCTAGGTCGGCGGCAAAGCTCTCCTCCTCCTCCGGCCCCGCGACGACCATCAGCCCCCGGGGGCTCAACACCCCGCCATCCGCGCTCTCGTGATAGGCCCGGCTGGCGCGGTTGAGTGCCACGGTAGAGGGCTTGCCATAGTTCTCCTCAAAGAGCGCTGCCGAGCGGCCGGAGGCATGATAGGCCAGCGCGTCCTCACGCTCCAGCACCGCGACCCGGCCCAGCTCCGACAGTCGCGCCCCGGCGCTGACCCCGGCGATGCCGCCGCCGATAACGATGAAATCCTCCATCCCCGATCCCTGCCACGGCGCGCGAGGCGAGGAAAGCGCGGCGGGTCGTTCGATCGTCCGTCGGTGGAGTGCTGGAGAAGAGCGGGGCCGGATCGCGCCGGCCCCGCCCAATGGGGTCAGGCCGGTGCCGGGGCCCGCATATCGGTGGTGACCAGTTCGCAGCCCTTACAGGCCGCGGCCCCGCTCTGGTCGTACCAGCGGCAGGTGGACCGGATCGCGCAGGGCGGCAGGTCGGCCCGGAGCGGCACCTGCTCCGCCTCGAGAAAGTCCATCACCTTGTCGATCACCCCGCAGCGGCTGCCGGTCCACTGGCTGCATCCGGAGGTCGCGCAGGGCGCGGCGAAGCGCATCCGCGCCTCGGGGGACCCGTGCTTTTCGGCCTCCTCGATGAAACCGGCATCGATCCGCATCGGCGTGCGCAGCGGCTTCATGCGCCCGTCGGGGCCGCGGATCGCCAGCAGCGTGTTGCCCGGCGCGGCGCGCGCGCTCGGGCAGGTCCGTTCGGCGGTCATCGGTTCAGCCGACCAGCCGGGCGCCGATGTCCTTCTCCAGCTCGCGCAACCCGCCGAGTTCGGGATGCAGGATGATCCCGTACCAGTCGATCGGGAACCGCACGACGAAGGGCTTGTCGAAGCCGAGCCTCGCCACATGCTTCAGCGTGACCTGCTGAAGCTCCGACTGAATCTGCATGTGATCCTCGCGGGAGATTTCGATGTCGCCGGTATCGATAACAAAACGTGCCATGATCTGTCCTTTCGGTTTCAAAGATGTGCCGCGGAAATACAGGTGCGGCGCCGACAGGATAGCACGGCGGAAGTGATCGCCCGACGGTGGTATTCCCGACCGGCGGCTCTCCGCCGAGGGGTGCAGCGGCAGCGCCGGGATGGAGCCGGGTTGGAATCATGCGGCGCGGAACAGAGGCGAAGCCGGCCGCGCATCGACGGGCCGCCCCGACGGACCGGCGATTGGGTGACGTTTGCGCGTCGCTTGGGGCTCGTTCGGATCTGGCGGGGATAAAGCGCGCAGAACGTCGGTGGGATCGCCGCTCCGCGGCCCGTCGATGCGCGGCCTTTGCGCGAGCCTCATTGAACGTCCGCTCTGGGCTCAACGCGGCAACGTCTACGCTTTGCCGCCGCTTCCTCAACGCGACGAAGCGGGCTTCTCGCAAGGAAAAGGGCCCGTCCGAAGACGGGCCCCTTCGCACTCTTCTGCCTCGGATCAGCTCGGGATGTCGCCCGTCATCCCCTCGACATAGAAGTCCATCGTCAGGAGCTGGGCGTCGGTCGCCACCTCGCCCTCGGCGAGGAAGACAGAGCCGTCCTGCTTGTTGATCGGGCCGGTGAACGGGTGGTACTCGCCCGCGGTGATCGCGGCGATCATCGCCTCGGCCTCGGCCTTCACCTCCGCCGGCACCGCCTCGGTAATCTCGCCGATCACCACCTCGCCCTCGGGCATCCCGCCCCAGCTGTCGGTCTGCTCATAGCTGCCGTCGAGCATCTGCTGCACGCGCTTGACGTAGTAGGGCGACCAGTCGTCGATGATCGACGCGACCCGGGGCGCCGGCTTGAACGCCGCCATGTCGGAAGCCTGGCCGAAGCCGATCACGCCGCCTGCTTCTGACGCCGCGGCCAGGGGTGCGGTCGAGTCGGTGTGCTGGGTGATCACGTCGACCCCCTGTTCGATCATCGCCTTGGCCGCATCGGCCTCCTTCGCGGGGTCGAACCAGGTGTAGACCCAGATCACCACCAGCTCGACATCGGGGTTCACCGCCTTGGCGTGCAGGTAGGTGGAGTTGATCCCCATGATCACCTCGGGGATCGGGTAGGAGGCGATGTAGCCGATCTTATTGGTCTGGGTCATCTTGCCGGCGATATGGCCGATCACCGCACGGCCCTCATAGAACCGCGAATTGTAGGTGGTGACGTTCGGGTGGTCGCGGCGATAGCCGGTGGCGTGCTCGAACCGCACATCCGGGAAGCGGGCGGCGACGTTGTTGACGCCCTCCATATAGCCGAACGAGGTGGCGAAGATCAGATCGGCGCCGTTCAGTGCCATCTGCGTCATCACCCGCTCGGCATCGGCGCCTTCCGGCACGCTTTCCTGGAAGATCGTCGTGACCCGGTCGCCGAACTCGGCTTCAACCGCGAGCCGTCCCTGTTCGTGCTGGTAGGTCCAGCCGCCGTCCCCCACCGGGCCGACATAGACGAAGCCGACGGTCAGCGGATCGTCCTGCGCCCGAAGCGGCACCCCCATCGCCGCGGCCATCGCGGCCCCCGCGCTCGTGGCCAGAAGCGTTCTTCTTTTCATTTCCCTGTTCTCCCTGTTGCTGTCTTTGCTTGCTCAGAGGTTGGTGCCGCTTGCGCGGTCAGTTCGTTTCGCAGGTCCAGGCCGCCGGGTCGCGCCAATCGCCCTCGCCGCTGAACCTGGCCTCGGCGGGATAGGCGCAGACCGGCCGCGCCCATTCTGCCTCGCCCTCCACCGTCTTGGTCGTCATCAGGCTCTCGGGTGCGGTGCCGTCCTCAACCCAGGCTTCCAGCGCCGTCAGCGGGTCGAAGCCCGATTGGTCGATCCCCGGCCCGCTGCCGAGGATGCCGCAATGGTCCATACCCGGGATCATGAAGAGCCGGGCGAAGTCCTGCGTCGCCTCGACGCCGCCATTCTTCGCAGAGAGCGCGTCGTAGTAGTCCACGGTCTTGCCCGGGAAGACGATGGCATCGGCCCAGCCATGCCACATCAGGAGCTTGCCGCCCGCGTCCCGGAAGGCGGAGATGTCGGGATCGTCGGAATTGTAGACCGCCGCCCGGTCCGCGAGCCGCGCCGGATCGGTGTCGAAGTCGAACGCCATCGCGGTGTAGCCGGCATCCGGGTCCTCGGCAAAAGCCATGTAGCGCAGGAAGTTGATCCCGAAGCCCGGCACCAGTGCGCCGCCGCCGCCCTCGAACCCGGTCAGCCAGAGACCCCAGAACGCCTCCGACCCGACCGGCACGCCACCGGGATAGAGGTCCTCGCCGGCGGAGTTCCGGGCGCTGTCATACCACGCCTCCAGCACAGCGATCTTCTCCGGCGCGAGATCGAGCGTCGCGGGATCGAAACTGCACTGGTTCGGGTTCGACACCATGCCGTCCTCGACCCCGTCGAGCCCGTCGCAGGCCGCGGTGACTGCATCCCGCACCACCGGCGCGTCTTCCGGCGTCAGGATGCGCGAGCCGTCCTCAGCCGTATTGGCCTGCACGATCCAGGCAAAGGCCGTGGCCACGAGACCGGTATAGTCGAGCGCCGGGGCCCCCGAGATGATTCCGTCGAAATCGCCCGGCTGCCGCAGGGCCACCATATTGGCCATCCGCCCGCCGGTGGAGCAGCCGGCGAAATAGGAGCGCTCCGGCGCTCCTTCGTAATAGGCTTCGATCACGCCCTTGGCGACGCGCGTGGTCTCCTGCACCGCGCGCCAGCCCCAATCGTCCTCGCCCACCGGGTTGTCCTTGCCCCAGCGCCCGTCGAGCGACGACGAGCCCCAGTTTCCGCCATCCATCGTCGCCGCCGCATAGCCCCGCGCCAGCCCGTAGTTCATCGCGTTGACGAAGCCCGCCGCGTCGCTGTTCAGCGCCCCGCAGAAGCCGCCGCAGCCGGCCATGTAGAACTTGCCGTTCCAGTCCTCGACCGGCATCCGGACCTCGAAATTGATCGCCGGCCGGACATAGCCGAGCACCCGGCAATAGGCGGGCAGGGCATCCGTTGCCTCCACCACAGTGGCGCTCAGGAGGTTCGTCACCTCGAACTTCATATCCTCGATGGCGGCGCAGGCGGCCTCATCGGCCTGAGCCAGGCCGGCGCTCAGGGTCAGTCCCGCCGCAAGACCGATAACGTAACGCAGTTTCATACTCTCCTCCCAGGACGATGCAGCTTCCCCGGCATCATCCTAGAAAGCCCCTTTCCGCCGCGCAACGCGGTCATCCCGAGGCATGGAACGGTTTGCCGAGCGAGCCCGGCGCCCGGCCGACGGAGATGATAACCAGAACCAGGATCGTCGCCAGATAGGGCGACATGGAGAGGATCTCGACGGGCACCTTGATCCCGGCTGCCTGCAAGTTGAGCTGCAACACGGCCACCCCGCCGAAAAGGTAGGCGCCGAGGACAAGCCGCCAGGGCCGCCAGCTCGCGAAGACCACGATGGCGAGCGCGATCCAGCCGGCGCCGGCGGTCATGCCTTCGGTCCATTGCGGGACGCGCACGAGGCTCAGATAGCCGCCGCCGAGCCCCGCGCAGGCGCCGCCGAACATGATCGCCAGCATCCGAACCCGGATCACATGGTAGCCCAGCGCATGGGCCGCATCGTGGTTCTCCCCGACCGCGCGCAGGATCAGCCCAAAGCGGCTGAACTTGAGGAACGCCCAGACCCCGGCGACGAGGAGCAGTGAGGCGTAGACGATGATGTCCTGGGCAAAGAGGATCGGGCCGACGACGGGCAGATCGCTCAAGGGCCCGAGATCGACGGGCGAAAGCGTCGGCGACTTCACCCCGACATAGCCCTGGCCCAGAAGCGCGCTCAGCCCCAAGCCGAAGAGCGTCAGCGCCAGCCCGGTCGCGACCTGATTTGAGAGCAAAAACTGCGTCAGCACCCCGAACAACACTGAGAGCAGAGCCCCGCCCAAAGCCGCCCCGACAAAGCCCAAGAGCGGCGACCCGGTGGTCACGGCCACGATGAACCCGCAGACCGCCCCGGTGATCATCATCCCCTCGACGCCCAGGTTCAGGACGCCCGCGCGCTCCACCACCAACTCGCCCACCGCGGCCAGCAGGATCGGCGTCGCCGCCACCATCAGCGAGGCGACGAGGACGACGGGGTTGATCGCGGAGAGGTCCATCACACCACCTCCCGCCGTCCGATCCGGATGCGGTAGTTCGTCAGCACATCCACCGCGAGCAGGAAGAAGAGCAGCATCCCCTGAAAGAGCTGGATCGCCGCCGCCGGCAGGCCAAGCATCAGGGAGGCCACCTCGCCGCCCACGTATGTCAGCGCCATCAGCAACCCGGCGAGCAGGATGCCGATCGGGTTGAGCCGCCCGAGGAAGGCGACGATGATCGCGGTGAACCCGTAGCCCACATTGAAATCGATGCTGATCTGCGCCGCCGGGCCGGTGACTTCGAAGAGCCCCGCCATCCCCGCCAGCGCGCCGGAGACGCCGAGGCAGATCAGGATCAGCCGCCCGGGATTGACCCCGGCAAAGGCCGCCGCGCGCGGGCTCTCCCCGGTCAGCCGGATGTGGAAGCCCAGCAGGTGCCGCGAGAGCAGGATGTAGCCGAGGATCACCACGATGAAGGCCGTGGCGACGCCCAGATGCATCCCCGTCCCGGCGATCACCTCCGGGTTTGCCGTCCCGGCATGCTGCGCCAGATTACGCGAGCCGGGAAAGCCCATCCCCTCGGGGTTCCTGAGCGCCCCGAGAGCCATCGAGGCCAGGAGTTGCTCGGCCACATAGACCAGCATCAGCGAAACGAGGATTTCGTTGGTGCCGAACCGCACCTTCAGGAGCCCCGGGATCATCGCCCAGAGGAACCCGCCCAGGGCGCCCGCGACGATCATCAGGGGATAGATCAGCCACCAGGCTTCCGACGGATAGAAGGCCAGCCCCACCGCCGCGCCGCAGATCGCGCCGAGGATGTACTGCCCCTCCGCCCCGATATTCCAGATGCCCGCCCGAAACCCGAGCGCCAGACCCACTGCGATCAGGATCAGCGGCCCGCCCTTCACCAGAAGCTGGGGCCGCGAAAAACTGGCGAACTGGCCGAAGAGCGGGTCCCAGAAGATCGTGCGGATCGCCTCCACCGGGTCATTGCCCAGCGCCGCGAAGAGCAGCCCGCCGAAGACCATCGTCAGGAGCACCGCCAGCACCGGCGCCGCGGCGTTCCAGATGCCGGAGGGCTGCGGACGTTTCTCCAGCCGGATCACGCGCCTGCCTCCGCATGGTCGAGATGGGCGACATCCATGTCATGGGCGCCGCCGAGCATCAGCCCGATCTCGTCGACCGTCAGCCCCGCCGCGGGTCGGGGCGCCGAAAGCCGCCCTTCGTTCAGCGCCGCGAACCGGTCGGAGATTTCCATCAGCTCATCGAGGTCCTGACTGATTACGATCACCGCCGCGTCCTTCGACGCCAGATCGAGGATCGCCTGACGGATCGCCGCCGCAGCGGAGGCATCCACGCCCCAGGTCGGCTGGTTGACGACGAAGACCTCCGGGTCCTGGAGGATTTCCCGCCCGATCACGAATTTCTGGAGGTTTCCGCCCGAGAGCGAGCGCGCCGCGTTCTCCGGCCCCGGGGTGCGCACGTCGAACCCGGCGATGACCTCCTTGGCGTAGGTTCTTGCCTGCCCCCAGCGGACGAAGCCGCGGGCCAGCATGGCCTTACGCACCGCGGCCGAGAGGACGGCATTCTCCGTCAGGCTCATATCCGGCGCCGCGGCGTGGCCCATCCTCTCCTCCGGCGCCGCCAGGACCCCCAGCCGCCGCCGTGCATTGGGCCTGACTCGCCCGATATCGCGCCCTTCCATCTCGATCATGCCCGGGCGGACGAGGATTTCCCCCGAGAGTGCACCGAGCAGTTCGTCCTGCCCGTTCCCGGCGACGCCGCCGACGCCCAGCACCTCGCCGCGATGCACGTCCAGATTGATGTCCTTGAGCGCCGTCCCGAAAGCGCGGGGCGAGGGCGCGGAAAGACCGGAGAGCCGCAGGACCGTCTCTCCCGGCGGCGCCGGATGGCGTTCGGGCACGTGCAGGCTGCCGCCGACCATCATCTCCGCCATCTCCCGCGCCGAGGTCTCTTTCGGCACGCAGGAGCCGACGACCTTGCCGAGCCGCAGGATCGTGGCCGCGTCGCACAGCGTCCGGATTTCTTCAAGCTTATGAGAGATATAGAGGATCGCCGTTCCCTCGGCGGAAAGCTGGCGCAGGGTGTCGAAGAGGATCGCGACCTCCTGCGGGGTGAGCACGGATGTCGGCTCGTCCATGATCAGCAGGCGGGGGTCCTGAAGCAGGCAGCGGATGATCTCCACCCGCTGCCGCTCTCCGGCGGAGAGATCGCCGACAACACGGGCCGGGTCGAGCGGCAGGCCGTAGGTCTCGCTCACCTCGCGGATCCGCCGGGCGAGATCGCGCGGCTTCGGAGGGTCCTCCATGCCCAGCGCGATGTTCTCCGCCACGGAAAGCGCGTCAAAGAGCGAGAAGTGCTGGAACACCATGGCGACGCCGGCGATCCGGGCGGCGCGGGGCTCGGCGGGCTCGAAGGGCGCGCCCATCAGGGTCATCCGCCCGGCATCGGGCTTAACCAGACCGTAGATCGTCTTGACCAGGGTCGATTTGCCGGCGCCGTTCTCGCCGAGGAGCGCATGGACCTCGCCGGGCTTGATGCTGAAGGAGACGTTTTCGTTTGCCACCACGCCCGGATAGGCTTTCGTCAGCCCTTCGATGCCCAGCAGCGTCTCCGTCATCCGGCCCGTGCCCCCCGCCGTTCCGCCCCCCTCAGTAGCCCGGCGGCGACGCCCACGGCAATGGCCTGGGGGTGCTTGCCGAGAGCCGGATCGCCGATCGGGCAGGCAATGCGCGAAATCTGGGCGTTCGAATGGCCCAGCGCTGCAAGGCGTTTGCGGAACCGCGCCCATTTCGTCGCCGACCCGATCAACCCGGCACTGGCGAAACCGTGGCTGAGCAGCGCGTGGCAAAGGGCAAGGTCGATGTCGTGGGAATAGGTCAGGATCAGGTGATGCGCCGCGGCGGGGGCGTGGCGAACGAGCCGGTCCGGCTCAACCGCCACGAGACGCCGGGCGTGGCCGTCATGCTCCGCCGGAAACCGGTCCTCGGACGTGTCGATCCAGGTCAGCGCGTAATCGGGCAATGGCCCGAGCACGCCGACGAGCGCCCGGCCCACATGGCCCGCCCCCCAGATCCAGAGCGGCGCGCCGGTCTCCTCATAGGGCGTCTCGGGGTCGATGGCCTCGAAGAGCAGTGTCACCGACCCGCCGCAGCATTGCCCGAGCGACGGCCCGAGCGGCATTGTGCGTTCGGCGCGCCGGGCGCCGTTCTCCAGCATCTCCCGCGCGTGCTTCATCGCCTGCCATTCCAGGGCCCCACCGCCGATGGTGCCCCAGATGCCGTCGGCGCTGACCCGCATCTCCGTCCCGGCCTCGCGCGGCACCGACCCGGCGGTCCTTAGGATCGTGACGCGGATCACCCCCGCGCCCTTTCCACCGCCGCGAGCACCGCCTCTGCCGTCGCCGGGGCCTGCAAGTCGGGATAGGCCGGCCCGCAGGCGGCACAGGCATCGGACAGGGCCAGCCAGGCGGAAATGCCGAGCATTAGGGGCGGTTCGCCGACGGCCTTGGAGCGGTAGATCGTCTCGGCGCGGTTCTCGCCGTCCCAGAGCGTGACGTTGAAGATATCGGGCCGGTCGGAACAGGCCGGGATTTTGTAGGTCGACGGCGCATGGGTCCTGAGGCGCCCTTCGTCGTCCCAGACCAGCTCTTCCGTCGTGAGCCAGCCCGCGCCCTGTACATAGCCGCCCTCGATCTGGCCGATATCAATGGCCGGGTTCAGCGAGGCGCCGCAATCGTGCAGGATATCCGCGCGCAGAATGCGGTTCTCCCCGGTCAGCGTGTCGATGACAACCTCGGTCACCGCCGCGCCATAGGCGAAGTAAAAGAACGGCCGCCCGTGGCCCCGAATGCGGTCCCACTCCAAGTCGGGCGTCTTGTAGAACCCTGTGGCGGAGAGGCTGACCCGGTTCTGGTAGGTCAGCGCAGCGGCCTCGGCGAAAGTCATCCGCGTCTCGCCCACCTCCACCTGGCCGTCCGCGAAACGGACCTGATCGGGCCGCGCCTGGTGCAGCGTGGCGAGGCATTCCGCCATCCGGTCGCGGATCGTGTCGCAGGCCGCCTTGACCGCCATGCCATTGAGGTCCGAGCCGGAGGAGGCCGCCGTGGCCGAGGTGTTCGGTACCTTCGCGGTGTCGGTCGCGGTGATCTTCACCGCGTCGAGGGGGATGCCGAACCGGGACGCGGCGACCTGTGCCACCTTCTGAAACAGGCCCTGGCCCATCTCGGTGCCGCCATGGTTCAGATGCACCGAGCCGTCCTGGTAGACATGGACCAGCGCCCCGGCCTGATTCAGAAAGGTCAGGGTGAAGGAAATCCCGAACTTCACGGGCGAGAACGCAATGCCTTTCTTCAGGATCGGGCTCGCAGCGTTCCATTCCGCTACCGCCGCCTTGCGGGCCGCATAACCGCTGTCGGCCAGCAGCCTGTCGGTCATCTCATGAAGGACGAAATCGGTGACCTCCATCCCGTAGGGCGTCGTATTCCGGTCCGCTGCCGCCCCCGGCGAATGAGCGCCGCCGAACCGGACCGCCGCGCCGGTACCCGACTCCGACCGATGCGCGGTGCCCGGCTTCTTCATTTGGCCGGAAATACTCCCGGGGGGAGTCGCGCTTGAGCGACGGGGGGCGGGCAGCCCACCTTCCGCTGCATCGTAGTAGTTCAGCCGCCGGACCTCCGCTCCGTCGCGGCCGACGGCATGGGCAATCTCGTCCATGACCCGCTCGATCCCGACCATCCCCTGGGGGCCGCCGAAGCCCCGGAACGCCGTGGCGGACTGGGTGTTCGTCTTCAGCCGATGCGAGGTGATCCGCACATCCGGCAGGAAATAGGCGTTGTCGGCATGGAGCATCGCCCGGTCCGCGACGGGCAGCGAGAGGTCCTGGGCCCAGCCGCAGCGGGCGTACTGGGTGAAGTCCAGCGCCAGCACCCGGCCCGCGTCGTCGAACCCGACGTCATAATCGATGCGAAAATCGTGGCGCTTGCCGGTGATCGTCATGTCGTCGTCGCGGTCGTAGCGCATCTTGCAGGGCCGCCCGGTCAGACGAGCGGCGACGGCGCAGGCCACTGCAAGGGCGTTGCCCTGGCTCTCCTTGCCGCCGAAGCCGCCGCCCATGCGCCGGGTCTCGACGCGAACGGCATGCATGGGCCGGCCGATGGCATCGGCCACCTTGTGCTGGATTTCGGTGGGATGCTGGGTGGAGGAATGGACGATCATGTCGCCGCCCTCCTGCGGCAAGGCAAGTGCCGCCTGTCCCTCCAGATAGAAATGCTCCTGCCCGCCGATCTCCACGCTGCCCCTGAGCCGGCGCGGCGCGGTGGCCAGCGCCGTGGCGGCATCGCCCCGGGACCAGATGCGCGGCCCGTCCTCAAAATGACTGTTCGCGGCGATGGCCTCGTCAATGGTCAGGATCGGGGGTTCAGCGGCAATTTCCACCCTGCCTTTCCGCGCTGCCGCCCGGGCGGCCAAATGGCTCTCGGCGACTACCGCAAAGAGCGGCTGGCCGAGATAGTTCACGGTTCCCTCCGCCAAGAGCGGTTCGTCATGGATCGAGGGCGAGACGTCGTTGGCAAAGGGCAGATCGGCGGCGGTCAGCACCGCGACCACGCCGGGGCTTTGCCGCACCTCCGCCAGGTCCATCGCCGTGATCTCGCCCCGCGCCACCTCGCTGATCCCAAAGGCCAGATGCAGGCAGCCAGCGGGGACAGGGATGTCGTCGACATAGCGCGCGGTTCCGGTGACATGGAGCCGGGCGGCGTCGTGGGGCAGGGAACTGGCGACGCTCACGGGCCCACCTCCAGCACGTCCACGGCCGCGCCGGTCCTCTCGGCATGGTAGCGGCGCAGCATGTTTTGGGCAGTCGTCAGGCGGTACTCCGCGCTCGCTCGCATGTCGGTGAGCGGGGCGAAATCCTCGGCGAAGGCAGGAAGCGCGGCGTCCACGGCGGCGGCATCGAAAGGCCGGCCTTTCAACGCCGCCTCGACGGCCACGGCGCGCTTCGGAATGCCGGCCATGCCGCCGAAGGCGATCCGCGCCTCGGCCACCACGCCATCCCTCACCGTGAGGTTGAACGCGCCGCAAACGGCGGAGATGTCCTGATCGAACCGCTTCGAGAGCTTGTAGCAGCGCAGATCCGGCGCCTCGGCCGGAAAGCTCACCGCCTCCACAAACTCCCCCGGCCCCCGATCCTGTTTGCCGTAATCGAGGAAGAAGTCCTCCAGCGGCAGGTCCCGCCGCGCGTCCCCTTTTCGCAGATGGAGCACCGCGCCCAGCGCGATCAGCGGCGGCGGGTTGTCTCCGATGGGCGAGCCATTGGCGATGTTGCCGCCGATCGTCGCCGCCTGCCGCACCTGCTCGGACCCGTAGCGGCGGATCAGCTCGGCATAGGAGGGCAGCCGGTCGCGCACCGCCTCGTGGACCTCGACCATATTGGTCATCGCTCCCACGCGCAGCCAGCCGGCCTGCGCCTCGATCCCGCGCAGATCGGCGCAGCGGTTCAGGAAGCAGACCTCGCCCAGATCGCGCATCTGCTTGGTGACCCAAAGGCCCACATCCGTCGCCCCGGCGACGAGCGTGGCCTCGGGATGGGCGGCGTACCAGGCGGCCAGTTCATCGGCGCTTTCGGGTAGCGCGGGATCGCCGTTCGCCGCCGCGTGCGGCGGTTGGCGGTCCTGCATCCAGTCGGGCACCGGCGCCTCCGCCGCCGCTTCCGCCGCCCGCACGATGGGTGCGTAACCCGTGCAGCGGCAGAGATTGCCGGCCAGCACATCGTCATGGTCGCGACGCCCGTTCAGATGCCCCACCGCCATCGAAACTACGAAACCCGGCGTGCAGAAGCCGCACTGGCTGCCGTGGTGGTCGACCATCGCCTCCTGCACCGGGTGGAGCGAACCGCCGGGTCCGGCGATCCCCTCCACTGTCCGCACCGCCTTGCCCTGAAGCTGCGGCAGAAACAGGATGCAGGCATTGAGCGCCCGTGCCCCCTGCTCATCGGTCACCATCACCGTGCAGGCGCCGCAATCACCCTCGTTGCAACCTTCCTTGGTGCCGGTCAGCCCGCGCTCCTCGCGCAGCCAGTCGAGCAATGTGACCGTGGGGTCGGGAACGGGCACGTTGACGGTCTCTCCGTTCAGAAGAAACGCGATCTCCATGATCAGGCCCTGCCGCGATACCCTTGCCCCTTACCAGAGCCCCGCTCGATGCGGCGTAGAACGGGGCGGGCCGTCGGGCAAGGCTAAGCGAAAGTCGCGGGCCGTGTCCAGTACCCGCCGGATCAGCGTCCCGACCGGACCAGATGGCGGAGCCGGAAGTAGCCGTCCAGGAGCAGGGCCCCGACGCCGTCATGGGTGATCCGGCCACCCTCGAGGCGGACCGGGCCCCTGGGCGTGTCGAGATCGAGCATCATCGATGGCGGGCCGGGCTGGGCGCGGAGTCTCAGCCCGATCGCATCGAAGAGCCGGTTCAGGGGCGGGGCTTCGCGGTCGGTGACGGCAAATCGCGTGGCGGTGCAGACCGGCTCTCCCAGGTTCTGGCGATAGGTGTTGTCGGTCCAGTGCGCGACGCAGGGCCGCGGTCCGCGAAAGCCCGGCCCGAGAATGCCGACCCGGCCTCGCCGGCGGCCCCATTCGTTCTCGTCATTGACCTCCCGGGCCCGTTCGATGGGGGTATCCACGGCGCTCACGATGTCGGCGAACCATTCGAAATCCGTCGTCTCGATATGCCACAGGACCAGCTCCGGCAGGGTCAGCGCCGCGAGTCGCGGTTTCATCGGCACAAAGCCCTTGTGGTCCGGGTTCGGCGCCAGGATTTCGACCACTCCGCCATGGACCAGCGGCAGTGCGGCGGAGAGCGCCCAATCGTCCGGCCAGGGCGGCACGACTACCGGCTTCACTCCTGTCAGGTCCGCGAGCCACGCCACCCCAAGGGCCAGGTCCGGCGCGCCGAGCGTGACATTCGCGAACTCGGTCCCGCCATAGGTTCGAAGCAATTCAGCCATGGCACGCGGGACCCCGAGGACGATGGAAACCGGGCGGACCATGGCCGGGCGGTCCGTGCCGGTCAATGCGCCCCGGGGCGCGCGCGTCTGGAGATCGGGTCCACCTGTGACGCCGGCGGTCTGGCCAGGCGCGCCTTTGCGGCAGATCATGGCGGCACGGCGCCCGCTCTGTCCAGCATTGAACCGGGAGGTAACCCCATGATCCTGACGGCGCTGGCCGTGCTTCTGGCCGTGGCGTTCCTGGCGCATCTTGTCCTTCTGGGCCTCGCAGCGCGGGAGCGCGCGGCGTTGCGCGCGGGCATGGCGGCGGCTCCCAAGGCCGCGCCCCGCGCCGATCTGCCCGAGGAGATCGCGGCCTTCGCCCGCCGCAACCTCCTCGGCGCGGAGCCCATCCCGGGGCTCGTCGATCTCACCCAGGACTGCGCGATGCGGCTGTCGAAAGGGGCGGGCTGGACGGCGATGAGCGCCCGCCAGGTCATCGCCACTTCCACGCCGGGCTTCGCCTGGCATGCCCGGCTGCGGCGCGGGCCGGCGACGGTGGCGGCCGTCACGGACGCCTTCGTTGCCGGCGCCGGATCGCTGACGGTCCGGGCCCTGGGCTCGATCCCGATCGCCCGCACCGCCGGGCCCGAGACCGACCGGGGCGAGGCGATGCGCTATCTCGCCGAACTGCCCTGGTCGCCGGATGCGATCCTGCTCAATGCCGATCTCGACTGGTCCGATCTCGGCGACGGGCGTTACGAGGTGGCGATGGACACCGGTGGAGGTCGGGCCGCCGTCACGCTCCTCCTCGATGTTTCGGGAGACATTGCGGGCATGGAGGCGGAGCGCCGCCGCACCACCGACGAGGCCGGCAATCCGGTCGAACTTCCCTGGCGCGGCACCTTCTCGGATTACGCCGAGATCGGCGGGCGCCGCATCCCGCTGCGTGGCGAGGTCGGCTACCTCTTCGAAGACGGCTACGAGGCTTACTGGCGCGGCACGATCGCCGGCTATCGGCCCCCCTCAGAGTGAGGCCGCCAGCCGGTCGAGCTGTTCCATCATCGTGCCCCAACCGTCATGGAAGCCCATCTCAAGGTGGCTGTCCCGCGCGGCCTTGTCGGGGTGCATGACATGGGCGTGGTAGCGGGTCCCGCCCTCGACCGGGGTCATCGTCAGATCGACGGTCATGAACGCCTCCGATTTCGGGCGGAATCCGGCGAGCATCGCGTCGGTCTGGACCAGCCGCCTCGGGTAGTCCGCCACGAGAAAGCAGCCATCCCCCGGCATCTCGGTCCCGTCCGGCAGCCGCATGACGGTATAGGCGCGCCCACCCGGCTCCAGCACGTTCTCGCAATGGATCACCTCGACGCCGGGGGGCGTGAACCACTGTTTGAAGAGGTCGGGCTCCGCCCAGCAGCGCCAGATCACTTCCGGCGCCGCGCGGATCACCCGTTCGATTTCGAGGTCGGTCTCGGGGTCGAGGTCAGGCATCGGCCATCTCCTCGGCCGCCTGTTTGAGCCGGTTCAGCACGTCCTCGCAGCCCGGCACCCGGTTTTCGAGGCTGTCCTGCCCGTCGAGAAAGACCACCTGCTCGGTATAGATTACCTCGGTCCCGTCCGCGGTGGGCGCGAAGGTCACCGTGGCCTGGCTGACGGAGATCGGGCCGGACTGCCCCGCCATCGTGTAGCCATAGACCAGCCGCGTCTCGGGGCGCAGGTGGAAGAGATGGGCGGCGTAGCCGAAGCTGCCGACGCCGTCCTTGGTGAACCGGACCTTTTCGTGCCCGCCCTCGGTCAGATCGGCACTGTAGCCCTCATGGGTCCAGCCATTGGCGTCCCAGCAGAACCACGCCTCCTTGCGCTTGGGATCGGTCCAGAGGCCGTAGACCGTCCTGGGGCGGGCCTTGATCCTGCGGCGGACCTCGAAGGTCTGAAAGTCAGTCGTCATCGGATGTCTCCTCCAGGTGTTCGGCAAGGGTGGCGAGCCGGTCGATCCGGGCCTCCCAGATCTTGCGGTGGCGGCTGAGCCAGTTTTCGGCGGCGGCGAGCGGCGCGGCCTCGATATGGACAATGCGCACACGGCCCTTCTTTTCCGAGCGGACGAGGCCGCTGGCCTCAAGCACCTTCAGGTGTCGCAGGAAGGTGGGCAGGGCGATGTCATGGGGGGCGTGGAGTTCGATGACCGGGGCGGGGCCTCCGGTCAGCCGCTCGATCACCGCCCGGCGGGTCGGGTCGGCCATGGCGGCGAAGAAGCTGTCGAGTTGGTTAGCCATATTGCTAAGTATTGGGTGATTCGGGTGTCCTGGCAAGACACTTAGTCAGATGGCTAAGTTTTAGGGCGGGCTTTCGGACCGTC
>JANQRL010000012.1 GCA_028284605.1 Paracoccaceae bacterium
AACCAGGCATCGATCCGTGCCTTGAGCCCGGCCCAGAGCGCCGGTGCGCCGCGGCGGACCTTGGTCCCGACCCGGGTTTCGAGCTGGTCGCGGGTGACGCCGTATTCCGTCCAGGTGCCGCCGCCGCTTTCGAGATTGGCTATCACGGGCTGCACCCGGTCGACGGATTTGGCGAAGAGGGCGTCGTCGCTCTCCGCCGCCTCGAACTCGTCCCAGAGCGCGCGGTAGGCCCGGGCCTGATCGGGCGGCAGAAGGCCGAAGAGACGGTCGGCGGCGGCCTTTTCCTGCGCGGCCTGTTCGGCGGGATCGTGGGACCCGTGGATCGGGGCGTCGCCCGCATCGATCTCCACGAGGTCGTGCAGGAGGAGCATCTTGAGCACCCGGTCGATATTGACGGGCCGATCCGAATGCTCGGCAAGCGTCAGCGCATAGAGCATGATGTGCCAGCTATGTTCGGCGGAGTTCTCGCGCCGGGAGCCATCGCAGAGCGTGGTGCCGCGCAGGACGGATTTCAGGCGGTCGGCTTCGTTCAGAAAGGCGAATTGCCGGTCGAGCCGCGCCGCCGCGCCGGTCACGTCCCCGATTGACCTGTCTGGCCCGATTGACCCGACTGGCCGGTCTGCGCCGCCTTGCGCTCGGCCAGCATCTCCCGGGCCCGCGCCTCGGCCCGGCGCACCCGGACCGCGGTCTTGAACGCTTCCTCGAGGGTCTGCGAGGAGGTGCCGAGGATCTTGGCGATCTCCTCGACGATCTTGTCGTCGCCCGACCGCGTCTCGTCCTCGAGCGCCATCTGCGCCAGTTCGTCGGCCGTGTCCTCCAGAACCCCCATTCTAGCGCGTCGTCTCGGTCAGCCGGCGGCGGACATACCCCGTGACGGTGTCGAGCATCACGTCCATATGCGGCTCCTCGAAGAAATGCCCGGCGCCCTCGACGATCTCATGGGTGATCGTGATGCCCTTCTGCTCATGGAGCTTGTTGACCAGGGCGAGGGTGTCGGCCGGCGGTGCCACCCGGTCGGCGGCGCCGTTGATGATCAGGCCGGAGGACGGGCAGGGCGCGAGGAAGGAGAAATCGTACATGTTCGCCGGCGGCGAGACGCTGACGAAGCCGGTGATCTCGGGCCGGCGCATCAGAAGCTGCATGCCGATCCAGGCGCCGAAGGAGAATCCGGCGACCCAGCAATGCTTGGAATTGGCATTCAGCGATTGCAGATGGTCGAGCGCCGCGGCAGCATCGGACAGCTCGCCGATGCCCTGGTCGTATTCGCCCTGGCTTCTGCCCACGCCGCGGAAGTTGAACCGCAGCACCGTGAAGCCCATGTTGTAGAAGGCGTAATGCAGGTTGTAGACCACCCGGTTGTTCATCGTGCCGCCGAATTGCGGATGCGGGTGCAGCACGATCGCGATCGGCGCGTCGCGCTCCTTTTGCGGATGGTAGCGGCCTTCGAGCCGGCCCTCGGGGCCGGGGAGGATCACCTCGGGCATGGCTTCGTTTCGTCCTGACTTCCTGCCTTTCGTCGGGACCCGGCCATTCTTGACGCCATGGCACGGGTTCCTTAGAAAGATTCTAAACTGCCGGCATCGGAGGCCGCCCGGCCGCCCCGGTGTACCGCACCTAATCGGGGCTTTGGCCGGCGTCAATGTCCGCGTGGATGCCCACGACGCCGGCCGGGCCTCACTGTCGAAACGGGCGCCGCGGCGCCCGGCTCCACCTGGAGGGCCGCGATGAAACTCAGTACCAAGGGCCGCTACGCCATGGTGGCGCTCTCCGATCTGGCGCTGCAACCGGAGGGGGCGCTGGTCTCTCTCGGCGAAGTGTCGAAGCGGCAGGACATCTCGCTGCCCTATCTGGAACAGCTCTTCGTGAAGCTGCGGCGGGCCGGGCTGGTGGAGAGTGTGCGCGGCCCCGGCGGCGGCTACCGGCTGGCCCGGGCGCCGGCGGAGGTGACCGTGGCGGAGATCCTCGGCGCGGTGGACGAGACGGTGAGCGCGCTCCACAAGGGGGCCGGGGCGAGCGGCGGGGCCAGCGGCTCGAAAGCCCAGAGCCTGACGAACCGGCTCTGGGAGAGTCTTTCCGCCCATGTCTACGTGTTCCTGCACCAGACCCGGCTGTCGGACGTTGTGGGCAACGACCTCGCCCCCTGTCCGGCGGTGCCGCATCTCTTCGAGGTGGTCGACGAGTGAGGCGGTCTGATCCAATTGTCTGCTGCGCAGGCCGGTCATCTCGGCTACGCCTCGGGATCAGGGGCGCTGCCCCTCGGCCTGCGGCCTCACCCCGGGATATTTGTGATCCAAAGAAGGCAGGGCGGTTTTGAGCCGGGTCTATCTGGACTGGAACGCCACGGCGCCGCTCAGGCCCGAGGCGAAGGCGGCGACGGCCGCGGCGATGGAGGTGGTGGGGAACCCGTCCTCCGTCCATGCCGAAGGGCGGGCGGCTAAGGCTCTGGTGGAGCGGGCGCGGGCGCAGGTGGCCGAGGCCGTGGGCTGCAAATCGGCGGAAGTGGTGTTTACGAGCGGGGCGACGGAGGCGGCGTCGGTTCTGGGGCGGTTGCCTGCGGGGCACGATGTGCTGGTTGACGAGACCGCCCATGACGCGCTCTGGGCCCATGTTCGGATGGTGGACTGGGTAGGGCGGCCCCACGGCCCCGGCCATACGCTCGCTATGGGACTTGCCAACAGCGAGACGGGCATTGTCACGGAGCCGCCGGAGAAGGTCGAGGAGCAATGGCCGTTCGGACAGGCGTGGGCCGACTGGCTGCTGCTGGACGTCACGCAGGCCATCGGACGGCTGCCCTTTTCCTTTGCCTGGTCGGGTGCGGATTTTGCCATCCTGTCGGCGCATAAGCTCGGTGGGCCGAAGGGGGTTGGGGCGCTGATCGTCCGCGATGGTGTTGATATTCCGCCGCTTTCCCTGGGCGGCGGGCAGGAGATGGGGCGCCGGTCGGGGACCGAGAACGTGGTCGGGATCGCCGGATTCGGGGCCGCGGCGGAGGCGGCGATGCGCGATCTGGCCGAGGGCGTCTGGGACCGGGTCGAGAAACTTAGAAATATTCTAGAAATAACTATTGAGGCTGCGTCGCCACAGACTATTTTTGTCGGGAAAGCCGCGCGGCGCCTGCCAAACACCTCGTGCTTCCTCACCCCGGGCTGGAAGGGGGAGACCCAGGTGATGGCCATGGACCTCGCCGGGTTCGCGATCTCCGCGGGCTCGGCTTGTTCCTCGGGAAAGGTGCGGGAGAGCCGGGTGCTCCGCGCCATGGGGTTCGCCCCCGAGCAGGCCGCGAGCGCGATCCGGGTCTCGCTGGGGCCCGCGACGACGGAAGACGAGGTGCTGCGCTTCGCCGAGGCGTGGGGCGAAAGAGCGAAACGGCGCGCCCGGGCGGCGTGAGATCGGGGCCAAGGCGGCCTGAGACGAGAGAGGGAGACCCGAGAGATGACCGCATTGGACAAGGTCGAGATCGCCGATGAGGTGAAAGAGGGCGTCGACGAGGAAACCGTCGAGGCCGTGCGCAAGCTCTCGGGCAAGTACAAATACGGCTGGGACACCGATATCGAGATGGACTACGCCCCCAAGGGGCTGACCGAGGATATCGTGCGGCTGATTTCGGCCAAGAACGAAGAGCCCGAGTGGATGACCGAATGGCGGCTCGACGCCTATCGCCGCTGGCTCGAGAAGGAAGAGCCCGACTGGGCCATGGTCGACTACCCGGAGATCGACTTTCAGGACCAGTATTATTACGCGCGGCCGAAGTCGTTCGAGACCAAGCCCAAGAGCCTCGACGAGGTCGATCCGAAGCTTCTGGAGACCTACACCAAGCTCGGCATTCCGCTGAAGGAACAGGCGATCCTCGCGGGCGTCGAAGGCGCCGGCGAGATGGCGACGCCGGAGGACAATTCCGAGCGCAAGGTGGCCGTCGACGCGGTCTTTGACTCGGTCAGCGTCGGGACCACGTTTCAGGCGGAACTGAAGAAGGCCGGGGTCATCTTCTGCTCGATCTCCGAGGCGATCCGCGAGCATCCCGAGCTGGTCAAGAAATACCTCGGCTCCGTGGTGCCGGTGTCGGACAATTTCTATGCCACGCTGAACTCGGCGGTCTTCTCCGACGGCTCCTTCGTGTACGTGCCGCCCGGCGTGCGCTGCCCGATGGAGCTTTCCACCTATTTCCGGATCAATGCCGAGAATACCGGCCAGTTCGAGCGGACGCTGATCATCGCCGACAAGGGCTCTTACGTGAGTTACCTCGAAGGCTGCACCGCGCCGCAGCGGGATACCGCGCAGCTTCACGCGGCGGTGGTGGAACTGATCGCGCTCGAAGATGCGGAGATCAAGTATTCCACGGTGCAGAACTGGTATCCGGGCGACGAAGAGGGCCGGGGCGGCATCTACAACTTCGTCACCAAGCGCGCCGATTGCCGGGGCGACCGGTCGAAGGTGATGTGGACCCAGGTGGAGACGGGCTCGTCGGTGACCTGGAAATACCCGTCCTGCGTGCTCCGCGGCGACGATGCCCAGGGCGAATTCTACTCGATCGCGATCACCAACAACATGCAGCAGGCCGATACCGGGACGAAGATGGTCCATCTCGGCAAGCGGACGAAGAGCCGGATCGTCTCGAAGGGGATCAGTGCCGGCAAGGCGCAGAACACCTATCGCGGGCTCGTTTCCATGCATCCGCGCGCCAAGGAGAGCCGGAACTACACCCAGTGCGACTCGCTTCTGATCGGCGACAAGTGCGGGGCGCATACGGTGCCTTACATCGAGGTGAAGAACAATTCCTCGCGGGTGGAGCATGAGGCCACGACCTCGAAGGTCGACGATGACCAGATGTTCTATTGCCGCCAGCGCGGCATGGACGAGGAAGAGGCGGTGGCGCTGATCGTCAACGGCTTCGCCAAGGAGGTGCTTCAGGCCCTGCCGATGGAATTCGCCATGGAGGCGCAGCAGCTCGTCGCGATCTCGCTGGAAGGGTCCGTGGGGTAATGGCCCGGACGATCTGTGCAGAACCGGCCGGCACGGGGGCGTCGTCCGGCGCGGTGCGTGACCGCGCGGTCTGGCCCGGTTGCCGCGCTGGGCGCGCGCGCCGGCCATGACCGGGGCCGCCGATGCCCGCGGTGCGGTCCTGGCAGACGCGCTCGCGCCGTCGCGCGACATGCGGATCTGCGATGTCGGGGCCAATCCGCTCGGGGCGCCGCCCTACCAGCCGCTGCTCGAGCGCGGGCTGGCCCGGGTCTTCGGGTTCGAACCCAACGAGGAAGCGTTCGCGAAGCTTCAGGCGCAGCGTTCGGAGCGGGAGACCTACTTCTGTGCCGCCGTAGGTCTTCCGGGCGAGAGAACGCTCCATCTCCACCCCAAGTCCGGGTTCTCGTCGCTTTATCCGTTCGACCGCGCGGCGCTGCGGGCGATCGGCAAGGAGAAGTGGATCAGGGCGGCGGATACCCGCGAGGTCACGCTGCGCCCGGTGACGCTCGACATGCTGGCGGACCTCCCCGCCATTGATCTGCTGAAGATGGACCTCCAGGGCGGTGAGCTGGAGGTTCTGCGCGGCGCTGTCGGCAAGTTGTCTGAGGCCGTGGCGGTGGTAACGGAGGTGCGCTTTCACCGGATCTATGCCGAAGAGCCGCTCTTCGGAGATCTCGATGCCGAACTGCGCCGGCAGGGGTTCAAGCTGCACAAGTTCCTGTTCACCAAATCGGTGATGATGCCGCACGCCCATGAACACAAGGTGCAGCGGCCCCGAATGACCAGCCAGCTCCTCGACGGCGATGCCGTCTATGTGCGTGACGCCGACTGGGCGGAGACGCTCGGCGACGACCAGCTTGCCTTCCTCGTCCTGACCGCCGATGCGGTATTCGACAGCCCCGACATGGCCCTGACCTGTCTCGATATTCTCGCGGGGCGGGGAAAGGTGGCGCCGGAGGCGGCAGGAGCCTATATCGCGGCGCTGCCGGAGCGGCAGAGGGCCCGGGAGGCGGCGGAATGACCGGCGGCGGCGGTCTCGGGACCGGGAACACCGGTCCGGGCATGACAGTCTTGCGCGATACGTTCGCCGGGATTGCCGGTCGTGACGGTGGCGGGTTCCTGCTGGATCTTGCCTTGCGGAATTCCGGTGCCGGTCTCGGCGTGTTTCTCGGCATCCTGATCGGGCTCGGCGTGCGGCGGATGTCGGGCCGACCCGACGGTCAGCTTGTCGCCGGGTCGATCCTTCTGACTGCGCTCGCCGCCGGGCTGCTGGCGCTGGCGGCGATGATGCTGTTCAGCCTGCTCTGGTCGGGCGGGGCGTGATGTCTGTGTGTTATCGGTCGGAGGGTTGGCGATGATCAGGGCGATGCTGAGCACGGCGCTGGTGACCGGTGCGTTCTGTGCGCTCTTCGCGGCCGGGGTCGATCTGGTGACGGAGGCGCTGGCGATCTGGCAGGTGATGATCGCTGGAGCGGTCTCCGGCTTTCTCGGCTCGCTCGTCGGGCAGATCGTGATCGGCGGGAGGCTCAGGGGATGATCGTGACGACGACGCCCTCGGTGGAGGGGCGGAGCATCGTGGACTACAAGGGCGTCGTGGTCGGCGAGGCGATCCTCGGCGCCAACGTCTTTCGCGATATCTTCGCCGGGATCACCGATATCATCGGCGGTCGGTCGGGGGCCTATGAGGCGTCGCTCGGCGAGGCCCGCGCCACCGCGCTCGGAGAGCTCGAAGACCGGGCCCGGGCGCTCGGCGCCGATGCGGTCGTCGGGGTCGATCTCGACTATGAGGTGATCAACAACATGCTGATGGTCTCGGCCTCCGGCACCGCGGTGAAGCTGGGCTGAGCGATGCTGACCGAGGCTCCCCCCGAGCGTCCCGAACTGACCCTGCCCCCGGCCGAGGCGGACTGGCTCCGGGCGATCTATGGGCGCGCGGAGGTGATCCTCGAATACGGCTCCGGCGGCTCGACGGTGATGGCCGCCGAGATGCCGGGCAAGACGATCTTCTCGGTCGAGAGCGACAAGAAATGGGCGGCGATGATGCAGGGGTGGTTCGCCGCCAACCCGCCGGTTTCGGAGGTCCATGTGGTGCCGGTCGATGTCGGTCCGACGAAGCGCTGGGGCACCCCGACGGACCCGGCCCAGATGCATCGCTGGCCGCGCTACCCGCTCAAGATCTGGGACGCGCCGGAATTCCGCCACCCCGACGCGGTGCTGATCGACGGCCGGTTCCGCGCCGCCTGCCTGCTCGCCGTGCTGTTTCGGATCACGCGGCCGGTGACGGCGCTGTTCGACGATTATGTCGGTCGGGCGAAATACAAGGTGGTCGAGGACTTCGCCAAGCCGGTGGAGACCCGCGGCCGGATGGTGCGTTTCGAGCTGGAGCCGACGCCGGTACCGGCCGAGCGCCTGCTCGAGATCATGACGATCTTCACAAGGAAACTCTGAGGCGCGCGGCGCCCACCCGAAGGAGAGAAAGATGCTGGATATCAAAGGGCTTGAGGTCAAGCTGGAGGAAGAGGACAAGCAGATCCTCAAGGGGGTCGATCTCAATGTCGAGGCCGGCAAGGTCCATGCGATCATGGGGCCGAACGGGTCGGGCAAGTCGACGCTGTCCTATGTGCTCTCGGGCCGCGATGGGTATGAGGTGACCGCCGGCTCGGCGACGCTGGAAGGCGCCGACCTGCTGGAGATGGAGCCGGAGGAGCGCGCCGCGGCGGGGCTTTTTCTGGCGTTTCAGTACCCGGTGGAAATCCCCGGCGTCGGCAACATGACCTTCCTCCGGAGTGCCCTGAACGCTCAGCGCAAGGCGCGCGAGGAGGAGGAGTTGAGCGCCGCCGATTTCCTCAAACTGATCCGCGCCAAGGCCAAGGACCTGAAGATCGACGCCGAGATGCTCAAGCGTCCGGTCAATGTCGGCTTCTCGGGCGGCGAGAAGAAACGCAACGAAATCCTCCAGATGGCGGTGCTGGAGCCGAAGATGTGCATCCTCGACGAGACCGATAGCGGGCTCGATGTGGACGCGATGAAGCTGGTGGCGGACGGGGTGAACGCGCTCCGCGATGCCGGGCGGGGCTTTCTGGTCATCACTCATTACCAGCGGCTCCTCGATCACATCGTGCCGGATGTCGTCCACATCATGGCCGATGGGCGGATCGTGAAATCCGGCGGGCCGGAGCTTGCCCGCGAGGTCGAGGAAAACGGCTACGGCGATCTGCTGGGCGAGGTGGCCTGATGGCGCGGGCGGCTCTTAAGGACGCGAAACAGGACGCGGCGCGGGACCGGGTCTCGGCGCTCAGCCTGCCCGGAGGCGCGAGTTGGGCGGCGGAGGTCCGCCAGGCCGCGCTCGGCCGGATCGAGGCGATGGGCCTGCCGCATCGGCGCGACGAATACTGGAAATTCACCGATCCCGCGACGCTGACGCAACCCGAGGCCCCCGCGGCGGCGCTCTTCGATCCACGCGAAACACCGATGTTCGACGCGGTCGACCGGCTGAAGATCGTCTTCGTGGACGGTGTGTTCGATCCCGACGCCTCCGACGACCTCGCCATGGAGGGCGTGGAGATCGAACGGCTGGCGGAGGCGACACAGAAGGACATTCACTGGGCCAAGGACCTCTACGGCACCTTGGAGGCACGTGGACATGACCCGGTGGAGCGCCCGCTGGCCGCCTTCAACACGGCCTTCGCCACCGACGGTGTCGTGATCCGGGCCACAGGCCGGGCATCGAAGCCGATCAATCTGGTTTATCTTCATAAATCAGAGCGTTCCGACGCGGTTCTCCACCATCTTGTGAAGATCGAAGAGGGTGGCGATCTGACCCTTCTGGAAAGCGGGCCGGCGGCGGCGCGGTTCTCCAAGGGCCTCGAAGTGGATATCGCGGACCGCTCCGCCTTCCACCATGTCCGTATCCAGGGCCGCGACCACGAACGGCGGGCCGTGACCGGCTATTTTGCCCGGCTCGGCACCGAGAGCACGTTCAAGAGCTTCACGATGACCGTAAACGGCGTGCTGACGCGCAACGAGATGGTGGTGGAGTTGACCGGCGACGACGCCATCGCCCATGTCGCGGGTGCGGCCCTTGGCGACGGCAAGGATTTCCACCACGACGATACCGTCTTCGTCACCCATGACGCGGTGAATTGCGAGAGCCGGCAGGTCTTCAAGAAGGTGCTGCGGAACGGCGCCACCGGCGTCTTTCAGGGCAAGATCCTGGTCAAGCCCGACGCCCAGAAGACCGATGGCTACCAGATCAGCCAGTCGCTCTTGCTCGATGAGGACGCGCAGTTCCTCGCCAAGCCGGAGCTGGAGATCTACGCCGATGACGTGGCCTGTTCCCACGGCTCCACCTCCGGAGCGATCGACGAGGACGCGCTCTTTTACCTGCGCGCCCGGGGCGTGTCGCAGGCGGAGGCGCAGAACCTGCTGACCATCGCCTTTCTCGCCGAGGCTCTTGAGGAGATCGAGGATGAGCGCCTCGCCGACGACCTCCGCGCCCGGCTGACCGAGTGGCTGGAGCGGCGCATCCGCTGATGCCGGCGAGCACCGATATCGCCCGGACCTGGCGCGGCCCGCGCCGGGTCTACCGCGATCTCCTGGGGCAGGGGGTGCGCGAGGACCGGGTGCTGGCCTATCTGATGGCCGGGTGCCTGCTTGTCTTCATCGCGCAATGGCCGATCCATGTCCGGACCGCCCAGGGTTTCGGTGTTCCCGAAGGCGTCGAGGCCCCGTCGCTCCAGCAACTCCTCACCTATGGCTTTTTCGGCTGGGTGATGCTGGCGCCGCTTCTGTTCTACGTCATCGCGCTGATCGTCCATGGCGCCGCGCTGCTGCTGCGCGGGCAGGGGCCCGGCTATTACGCGCGGCTGGCGGTGTTCTGGGCACTGCTCGCCTCGTCCCCGGCGGCGCTCCTTTACGGTCTCGCCGCCGGGTTCGTCGGGCCGGCGCCGGGCACCGAGATCGCGGGGCTTCTCTGGCTCGGCAGCTTCCTCTATTTCACGGTTCAGGGTCTGCGGGAAACCTATAGCCGCCGGGCCTGGACGGTATAGCGGGATGGCGATGGATCTCAGTGCGCAAACCCTCGGGCGGCTTCTCTGGGCCACGGTGACGAACCCGGCGGAGACCGCGCGCTTCGTGCTCGGCCGGGGGCTGAGACGGGACGTGCTGTGGACTGCCCTGGGGCTTGCGACGATCCTGTCGGTGCTGGTCACGGCGCTTGTGCAACTGATCCTGCCGGCCGCCGAAGCCCAGGTCGTCGAGGCGGCGGTCCCGATGACGCCGATTCTCTATGGAATGATCCTCGGCGCCGCGTTGGTGGTGACGGTTTTCGCGCTGCATTTTACCGGTCAGGCGCTGGGCGGCGATGGCGAGTTCGCCGACAGCCTCGCGACGGTCGTCTGGATCCAGTTCCTCCTCGTGGCGCTGCAACTGGCCCAGGGCGCACTGATGCTGCTGAGCACCGCGCTCGGCGCCATCGCCTCCTATGCGACGCTCTTCATCGCGCTCTGGGCGTTGGCGAATTTCGTCAACGTGATGCACCATTTCCGCTCGATCGGGCGTGCGGTCCTGACCATCATCCTGGCCTTTCTCGGCGCCGGGATCGGACTCAGCATCATCCTGACGCTGATCGGCGTCGGCGCCGGGGGAGCGATGCCGTGAGCTACGATATCGACCGGATCCGCGCGGATTTTCCGATCCTTGGGCGTGAGGTGAACGGCAAGCCGCTCGTCTATCTCGACAACGGCGCCTCGGCGCAGAAGCCCCAGGCGGTGATCGATGCGGTCACCCGCGCCTATGCGGAGGAATATGCCAACGTCCATCGCGGGCTGCATACGCTGTCGAACATCGCCACCGAGAAGTACGAGGCGGTGCGCGGTACCATCGCGCGGTTCCTCGGCGCCGCCTCCGAAGACCATATCGTGATGAATTCCGGCACCACCGAGGGGATCAACCTCGTCGCCTATGGCTGGGCGATGTCGCGGATGGAGGCGGGCGACGAGATCGTGCTGTCGGTCATGGAGCACCACGCCAATATCGTGCCCTGGCACTTCCTGCGCGAGCGTCAGGGGGTGGTGTTGAAATGGGTCGAGGTGGATGCGAATGGCGATCTCGACCCGCAGAAGGTGATCGACGCCATCGGGCCGCGGACGAAGCTCGTGGCCGTCACCCACCTCTCCAACGTCCTCGGCACGGTCGTCGACATCAAGGCGATTACCGAAGCCGCCCATGCGAAGGGCGTGCCGGTGCTGGTCGATGGCAGCCAGGCGGCGGTGCATATGCCGGTCGATGTCAGCGACCTTGGCTGCGATTTCTACGCGATCACCGGGCACAAGCTCTACGGGCCGTCGAGTTCCGGCGCGATCTATATCCGGCCTGAGCGGATGGCCGAGATGCGCCCCTTCATGGGCGGCGGCGACATGATCCGCGAAGTGCATCGCGACGAGATCACCTGGGCCGACCCGCCGATGAAGTTCGAGGCCGGCACCCCGGGCATCGTGCAGATGATCGGCCTCGGAGCGGCGCTCAACTATATGAGCGCGCTGGGGATGGAGGCGATTGCCGCCCATGAGACGCGGCTCCGCGACTACGCCCGCGCCCGGCTCGACGGGCTGAACTGGCTCAATGTTCAGGGGCAATCGGCCGGGAAGGCGGCGATCTTTTCCTTCACGCTGGAAGGCGCGGCCCATGCCCATGACATCTCCACGGTGCTCGACAAGCGCGGCGTGGCGGTGCGGGCCGGTCACCATTGCGCGCAGCCGCTGATGTCCCATCTCGGCGTGCCGGCGACCTGCCGGGCGAGCTTCGGGCTCTACAACACCGAAGCGGAGGTGGATGTGCTGGTCGACGCGCTGGAGCTCTGCCACGAGCTCTTCGCCTGAGCCCGGCCAAATGGCCCGTTGCGGCAGGGCAGGGGCGGCGCTATAGAGCGCGGGCGACGGACCCATAGCTCAGCTGGATAGAGCGCTGCCCTCCGAAGGCAGAGGCCAGAGGTTCGAATCCTCTTGGGTCCGCCATTTTCCGACGGTCGCAAGCTGGCGCATCCCATCTGTCACCGGGGACCAGACCCCTCGAAGGGTTTGGCCAAACTCAATGAAGAGTTCTGTCGGTGCCGGACACGACTTGGGGTGTGTCGGGCGCAGAGCGCGCGTCGGGACATCGTGATATGAGGTATCCGGTTGGTGAAGATCATACTTGCAAATGAGTTGCATTTGCGATTTGATGGTCGGATATCGTTTCAATGCAGGACCGCAGCCAGGCGCACCGGATCCCCGTTTGACCCAAGAGAGCTGCGATGCCGCCCCCGTCTTCCGCAACCGCCGCCCATGCCGGTCGCCGACTTGCGGCGCAGTGCATCCCGACCTCCGTGACCCGGAATGATGCGGGTCCCGCTCCCGGCCGCGGGCGGGACCTTCGATCCGGATACGGCATGTCGCTTGCCAGCCACCCGGCGATCTGTGCCGACCAATCTGAGAGGACGTCATGAAACATGGCAACCCCAAGACCTACCTGTTCTTCGGTCTCCTCGCGACCTATGCCGGGTTGATGCTGGCCAATCCGGTGTTTCCGCCGCTGGCGCGGGAACTCGGGCTGAGCGAATTGGAGGCCGGTCTGATCGTCTCCGCCTCCGCCTTCGTCTTTGCCGCCTGCAGTCCGTTCTGGGGCGCGCTCAGCGAGCGGATCGGGCGCAAGCCGGTCTTTGTCATCGGCCTTGTCGGTGCCGGGGTCGGCATGACGCTCTTTGCCCTTGCCGGGCGGTTCGGGCTGACCGGTCTGATCGCCGGCGGCACGCTCCTGGCCGCGCTGCTCGTCACCCGGGTCACGACCGGCGTCTTCATGGCCGGCGCGCCGGTCTCCGCGCAGGCCTATATGGCCGACATCACCGAGACGGCGGATCGCAGTGCCGGCATGGCTCTGATCGGCGCGGCCAACGGGCTCGGCACGCTGCTCGGCCCGGCTTTGGCGGCGCTGCTGGTGACCTTCGGGCTGCTGGTGCCGTTTTATGCCGGGGCGGCGGTCATCCTGCTCGCCGCGCTGGCGCTCGCTCTGGTGATGCCGCCGAGCCCCCGGCGTCAGACCCTGGAGACGCCACCCGCCCTGCGGCCCTGGGATGGGCGCATCTGGCCGTTCTTGTTTCTCGGCTTCGCCACGGTCACGGTGATCGTGCTGTTGCAGGTCACGCTCGGCTTCTTTCTGATCGACCGCTTCGCGCTCTCCGCCGTGGCGGCGGTGCAGATGAGCGGAGTGGCGCTCTTCGTCGTCGGGATCGCCCTGGCTTTGGTGCAGGGCGTTTTCGTCACCCGTTTCAAGTGGTCGCCGCGGACCCTGCTTCGGGCGGGCATGCCGATCATGGCCCTGGGGATGGCCGGCGTCGTGCTGGCGCCGAGCCTCGCTTATCTGATTGCCGCGTTCGCGGTGATGGGCATTGCGGGCGGATTGCTCTTTCCGGGCTTCACCTCGGGCGCCAGCCTGGCGGTCGGCGCCGACGAACAGGGTGCCGTGGCGGGCTTGAACGCCGCGTCGACCGGGGCCGGGGCGGTCCTGGGGCCGCTGATCGGAACCGCGCTCTATCAGACCGATATCGCGGCGCCCTATATCGCCAGCACGGCTCTCTTCGCCGCGCTCACACTCTTTGTCTGGACCCATCCCACGGTGCGGCGGGCCGTCGCGTCGCTGGCGTCCGGGGCGTGAGACCCAAGGCGTCGGGACTCATGGCCACAACACCCTCATAGCCGTGAAAAAGGCGCCTCCTGGGCGCCTCGTTCGGGTCGGTTGGACCGGCGGATTACCGACCCCAGCTTCGCACCGGGCCGCAATCCATGTGGACGAAGTTGGAGCCCGAATAGCGCCCGACGCCGCCGGCCCGGCAGGACGCTGCCGCCCGGGCGATCTGGCCCACCGAGCGGCTCGAGAGCCGCAGATCGGCGGCCTGGCCGCGCAGGTGCAGCGAGTTCCGCGCCACGCCGGAGGAGCGCGAGCGCAGCATTGCGTTGGTCTCGGGCGAGCGGTAGCCGGACAAGAGCAGATAGGGCTCACTGGCATCGAGCAGGTTGTGCGCCGCGGCCATGATGTCGATCGTCCGGGTGTCGATTGCCAGAGCCTTGCCGTTGCGCCAGTCGCGCATGAAGACGGCGATCTCGCGCAACGCCTCGCGGATATACTCGCCCTCGATCCAGTAGATCGTGTCGATCCGCTCGCCGGTGCGGCCGGAATACATCTTGAGCCGCCGGATATCGCCGCCGCCCCTGAGAAAGCCCGCTGCGTTGGTGTAGCTCGGCGCCGCGACGACCGCAGTCGCTGCGAATGCACCGAGAAGAGCACGCCGTGTCAGGCGCGAAGTGCCGGTCTGATCCGTTCTCAAAGCGTCTGTCCCGTCGCTTGCCTGTCGCCCGCCTTTGCGCGAGCTTGACTGCCATTTGTCCCCAGGTGCCCGGCTTCTATGCCACAGCACGATTCGTCAGCCAACCCGGAATAGGCCGTTCATCATTAACAAGGGGGAAATCGGCAAGATTTTGCGCAGGTTGCGGAAACATCGCAGCTGTGGCCGCGGCGCCGCAGAGTGCCGGCCGGCCCCGACCTTGACGCAACATGTCGCGCATGGAAATCCTGACTGTCCAAATCGTGACTGGACCGCTAAGTCCGGTCGCTGACACTGGACGGATAACGGGTTTCGATGAGGCGGGACAACAGATGCGAGTGATCGGACTTTGGGCTGCGCGGATTTGGGTCATTGGGGCTCTGGCGCTGGTCGTCACCGGCCTGCCAGGCCCAGCCACGGCGCAGGTTACCGCGTTCAAGCAGGCGGTGGCCGAGGCGGCGGCGCGCGACGAGGTTCTGGCCGAGTTCTATCGAACCCGTCAGTTCGAGCCGATCTGGACCGGCAACCGGGACCGCGCCCGACGCGCCGCGCTGATGGCGGCCTTCGAGGAGGCCGGCGCGCACGGGTTGCCCGCGGCCACCTACGATGCCGAGGCGCTGATGACGCTGATGCGCGGGGCCGAGACGCCGCAGGAGAGGGGGGCTCTGGAGGTCCGGCTCAGCCGGCTCTTCCTCGACTATGCTCGAGATGTCCAGACCGGAATGCTGGTGCCGTCGCGCATCGATATCGAGATGCGCCGGGAAGTGCCGCTGCGCGATCCGCTCGCCACGATCACCGCCTTCGCGCAGTCGAACCCGTCCGGGTTCCTTCGGGCCCTGCCGCCGTCAAGCCCGGAATACGGCCGGCTGCTGCGCGCCAAGCTCGAGCTCGAACGCCGCCTCGGACAGGGCGGCTTTGGGCCCACGGTATCGCGGGCGCTGGAACCCGGCGCCAGCGGGCAGGATGTCGTTGCCCTGCGCAACCGTCTTATCGCCATGGGCCATCTCAGCCGCAGCGCCACCCAGACCTATGACGCCACAATCCAGGCCGGTGTGCAGCGGTTCCAGCAGGCCATGGGGCTCGAGCCCGACGGCGTGGCGGGGCCCGCGACCATCGAGGCGCTGAATGTGCCGCTGACCGAGCGGCTCGGCCAGATCGTCGTCGCCATGGAGCGCGAGCGCTGGATCAACCGGCCCCTGGGCGAGCGCCATATCTGGGTCAACCTCACCGATTTCTCCGCCGCCATCGTCGACAAAGGCGCGGTCACCTTCCGCACCCGTTCCGTCATCGGCGCGACGGTGCATGAGCGCCAGACCCCGGAGTTTTCCGACGTGATGGAGTTCATGGTGGTGAACCCGAGCTGGTACGTGCCGCGCTCGATCATCATGCGGGAATACCTGCCGATGCTGCGGCGCAACCCGAACGCCGTGAGCCACCTGATCATCACCGACAGCCGGGGCCGTCAGATCAACCGCTCGGCGACGGATTTCACCCGCTATACCGAACGGACCTTCCCCTACGCCATGCGCCAGCCGCCGAGCCGGGGCAATGCGCTGGGACTGGTGAAGTTCATGTTCCCGAACCGCTACAACATCTACCTGCACGACACGCCGGCGAAGAACCTCTTCTCGCGGCAGGTGCGGGCCTATAGCCATGGCTGCATCCGGTTGAACGACCCGTTCGACTTCGCCTATGAGCTGCTGTCGCCGCAGACCGCCGATCCCGAGGGCTTCTTCCACGGCAAGCTGAATACCGGGCGCGAGCTGCGGATCGATCTGGAGGTGCCGGTGCCGGTGCATCTGGTCTACCGCACCGCCTTCACCACCGCCGATGGCCGGGTGCATTTCCGGAACGACATCTACAATCGCGACAGCCGCATCTGGGCCGCGCTGCAGCGCGAAGGGGTGGCGATCCGGGCGGTCGGCGGCTAAGGCTCGTCCCCGGAACCCGAACGGGACCGGGGGCGCCTGATGCCGAGCTTCACCATTGCAGAGATCGCCGCGGCGCTCGGCGGCGAAGCCGTGGGCGATGCGGCGCTGACGGTTAGCGGCGCTGCCCCGCCGGGCACGGCGGGACCGGATCACCTGGCGGTTGCCCTGTCGCCCGCCTTTGCCAAAGAGCTGGGCCGCGCCCGCGCGGCTTTGCTCTGGCCCGGGGCCGATTGGCGAGGGTTGCGGCTCAAGGCCGCGATCCTCGCCCCCGCCGGGCGGCTGACGCTGGCCCATCTGACCGCCGCGCTGGCGCCCGACGATGCCTTCGCCCCGGGCATCCACGCCACCGCCCTGATCGATCCGAGCGCCGAGATCGGTTCGGATGTGTCCGTCGGCCCCTTCGCCGTCATCGGCCCGGGGGCGCGGATCGGGGCCGGCAGCCGGATCGGTGCCCATGCCAGCCTCGGCGCGGGTGTGACCCTGGGGCAGGGGGCCCGCATCCATACCGGCGCCCGGTTCCAGCCGCGCGTCAGCGCCGGCGCCCGCCTCATCGTCCAGCCCGGAGCGGTGATCGGTGCCGACGGGTTCTCCTTTCAGACCGAAACCCTCTCGAACCCGGAACGGGCCAAGGCAAGCGGCGGGGCAGAGCGCCTGACGCCCCCGGACAGCGAGGACTGGGTGAAGACCGAAAGCCTCGGCTCCGTCATCCTGGGCGACGATGTCGAGATTGGCGCCAATTCCACCGTCGATGCCGGGACCCTGAAGCCGACCAGTATCGGCGATGGCACCAAGCTCGATAACCTCGTCCATGTCGGCCATAATTGCGAGGTCGGGCGGCACTGCCTGCTCTGCGGCCAGACCGGGATCGCGGGCTCCGTGACCATCGGCGACCGGGTGGTGCTCGGCGGCCAGACCGGCGTGGGCGATCACCACCGGATCGGCGACGATGTCGTCACCGGCGCCGGCACCATGATCCTCGCCAATGTCCCCTCCGGCTCGGTCCTCCTCGGCTATCCGTCCCAGCGCATGGACCGGGCCATCGCCTCCTACAAAACCCTCCGCCGTCTGACCCGTGACGCGGCGGCCCCGCGGGTTTCAAATTCCGACGCGAGCGACTAAGTCTCCCGCACCGGGCAGGAGGGGTGTCATGGAAACCGTCAGGGACAGGGTGATCGCCATCATCGCCGAACAGGCGGTGCTGGAACCCTCGGATGTGGAGCTGACCCACAGCCTCGAAGACCTCGGGATCGATAGTTTGGGCCTGGTCGAGAGCATCTTCGCCATCGAGGAAGCCTTCGACATCTCGGTGCCGTTCAACGCCAACGACCCGGCGGCGAGCGCGTTCGACATCTCCTCGGTCGCCGCCATCGTGAAGGCCGTCGAGGGCCTCGTGAAAGAGCAGTCCTGACCGCGCCATGAAACGGGTCGTCATCACCGGCGCCGGGACCATCAACGCCCTCGGCCACAATGTGCCCGACACGCTCGCGGCCATGCGCGAGGGGCGCTGCGGCATCGGCCCCCTGGATATCCGCGATGTGGACCGGCTGGCGGTGAAGATCGGCGGGCAGGTCCGCGACTATGACGAGGCCACGCATTTCAACCGCCAGCAGACCGCGCTCTATGACCGGTTCACCCAGTTCACCCTGATCGCCGCCGAAGAGGCCGTGGCGCAATCCGGCCTCAAATTCACCGGCGAGCTGTCCGCCACCTCCGGCGTCGTGCTCGGCACCGCGGGCGGTGGGGTGAACACCTGGGACGAGAATTACCGCAATGTCTATGAGGCCGGAAAGAACCGGGTCCATCCCTTCGTCGTGCCGAAGCTGATGAACAACGCCGCGGCGAGCCATCTGAGCATGGAGTACAATCTCAAGGGGCCGTCCTTTTCGGTGGCCACTGCCTGTGCCTCGTCAAATCATGCCATGGGTCAGGCGTTCTGGATGATCCGCTCCGGCATGGCCCGGGCGATGCTCACCGGCGGGTCGGAGGCGATGCTCTGCTTCGGCGGGGTGAAGGCATGGGAGGGGTTGCGGGTGATGTCGAAGGAAGCCTGCCGCCCGTTCAGCCTCGGCCGGTCGGGGATGGTCCAGGGCGAGGGGGCGGGCGTCTTCGTCTTCGAGGAGCGCGGGCACGCGGTCAAACGGGGGGCCGATATCCTCGCCGAGGTCGTGGGATTCGCCATGTCCTCGGACGCCTCCGACATCGTGATGCCGTCGAAACAGGGCGCCGCGCGGGCGATCTCTGCTGCCGTGGCCGATGCCAGGGTCGCGCCCGAGAGCGTCGGCTACATCAACGCCCACGGCACCGGCACGGCGGCCAATGACAAGACCGAATGCGCCGCGGTGGCGGACGCGTTCGGCGCCCATGCCGACGATCTGATGATCTCGTCCACGAAATCCATGCACGGGCATCTGATCGGCGGCACCGGGGCGGTGGAACTGCTGGCCTGCATCATGGCGCTGCGCGACGGCGTCGTTGCGCCCACCATCGGCTATGAGGAGCCGGACCCGGAATGCGCCCTCGACGTCGTGCCGAACGTGGCGCGCGAGGCTAAGGTCGATGTTGCTCTCTCCAACGCCTTCGCCTTCGGCGGGCTCAACGCGGTGCTGGCGCTGCGGGCGGCCTGATCACTCCGCCGGGACGGGCACGGTCTGGGCGTCGAAGGCGGCGGTGAAGCCGATCAGCGAGATCGTCACCTCCACCGTTTCATCCGGGGCCAGCGCCGGCGACATGGTGAGTGTCGCCGCCGCGCCGCGCCGGAAGAGATCGACGGCGCCCTGATCGAACCCGACCCGCGCCACGCAGCCCGAGGACAGGAACGGCGAGAACGGCCGCGCCGAGCAGAAGGTGAACGGATAGCGCCGTGGCGTGCCGCCATCGACGCTCAGGGTGAGCTGGTTCGGCAGGAAGGTTTCGAGCGGGGCGACGATATTGGCCCCGGCCACCGCCGGCCCTTCGCCGTCCAGCGGGAACATCCCGATCTCCGCCACCGGATTGCCCTCCGCATCGCGCAGGAGCTGGTACATCTGGCAGGGCTCCGGGCCCTCTTCCTGAACCACGCAGCGGATCGTCCAGTCGCCGGAGACCTCGCGTTCATAGACATCGCCCGGCTGCGGTTCCGCGTTGCCCTGCCCGTCCACCGGGGTTCCCATGTCGAGATCGCCGCCGGGGGTCGTCCCGTCTTCTTCTGCGGGGGTCTCGGGGGTCGTCTCCTCCTGGGCGGCGAGGGGGCCGGCAAGCGCGATCAGGGCGGCCAGGCAAGCGGCCAGAGAGGCGGGTTTGGTCAGGGTCAGCATCGGGGTCCTGCATTTGCTCGTTTTGCGCGGTCCTATCATGGGGACAGGCCGCTGTCAGGACCAATCTCGCGTCACATCCGCGTCAGCGCGGACATCAGGAACGGAACGGAAACATGCCGGAACAAAAGAAAAAGGGCCCCGGGCGGGACCCTCTTTCCAACTCTCCCTGTCGGACTTGGCCGACTTATTGGTGCGGACGCTAGCCAAGCATCCCGCATCCGTCAACAGGGAATTCCCGCCGATTCCCGCGGTTTTCCACATTCCCGCCGCTGAGCTGACGGGGCAGGGAGATCGAAGGAGAAAAGTGCCGCGCCTCAAAGGGCGCGGCCAGTCTGACAGGGAGGAAGTCCCGGACCCCGAGGACGGGGACCCGGCGGAGAGCAGACTGGCAGAGAAAGGTTAAGATTGTATGGTGCGCGGACCAACAGCGACCGGGATAGGGCAATGGACGGAGATCTCTTCATCGGTGGCGGCGGCGCGGGTTATGGCGCGCCGCAGCATCTCAGGCTCGATCACGCCAACCGGCACGGGCTGATCGCCGGGGCCACCGGGACCGGAAAGACGGTGACCCTGCAGATCCTCGCCGAAGGCTTCTCGGCCCGCGGCGTCCCGGTCTTTCTCGCGGATGTGAAGGGGGACCTGTCCGGCCTCGCCAAGTCCGGGAGCGCCGATTTGCGTCTGCACGACGCCTTTCTCAAACGCGCGGGGACCATCGGCCTCGACCTCCAGTATTCTGCCTTTCCGGTGACCTTCTGGGACCTCTTCGGCGAGAAGGGCCACCCGATCCGCACCACGGTGGCCGAGATGGGGCCCTTGCTGCTCTCCCGTCTGCTGGAGCTGACCGATGTCCAGGAGGGGGTGCTGAACGTCGCTTTCCGGGTTTCGGATGAGGAGGGGCTGCCACTCCTCGATCTGGAAGACCTGCAGGCGCTGCTGGTCTGGGTCGGGCAGAATGCCGAGGATCTGTCGCTGCGCTACGGCAATGTCGCCACCTCCTCTGTCGGCGCGATCCAACGAGCGCTTCTGGTGCTGGAGAACCAGGGCGGGGCGGAGCTTTTCGGCGAACCGGCCCTGGCGCTTGACGACATGATCGCGACCGAGGCCGACGGCCGCGGCCGGGTCAACGTGCTCGCCGCCGACCGGCTGATGGCCTCGCCGAAGCTTTATGCCACCTTCCTGCTGTGGCTGCTCTCCGAACTCTTTGAAACGCTGCCGGAGGTCGGGAACCCGGAGAAACCGGTCTTCGTGTTCTTCTTCGACGAGGCGCATCTCCTGTTCGACGACGCGCCGAAAGCGCTGGTCGACAAGGTGGAGCAGGTGGCGCGGCTGATCCGGTCCAAGGGGGTGGGGGTCTATTTCATCACCCAAAACCCGGGCGATGTGCCGGACGATGTGCTGGGCCAGCTTGGCAACCGGGTGCAGCACGCTTTGCGGGCCTTCACGGCGAAGGACCAGAAGGAGCTGACCCGCGCCGCCGAGACCTATCGCCCGAACCCGCGCTTCGACACGGGCGAAGCGATAAGGGATGTGGGCACCGGCGAGGCGGTGACTTCGATGCTGGAAGAGAAGGGCGTGCCCGGGGTGGTGGAACGGACGCTGATCCGGCCGCCCGCATCGCAACTCGGCCCGATCACGGAAGCCGAGCGGGAGGCGCTCATGGCCGCCTCGCCGATGGCCGGGAAATACGATGCGCGGCTCGACCGGCACTCGGCGGCCGAGGCCCTGGCCGAACGGGCCGCCGCCGCGGCGCAGGAGGCCGAGCGCGCCGAGGCGGCGGAGGTGGAGCTGGCGCGGGAGGAGCGTGAGTTCCGTCAGGCGCGGCGGTGGGATGGCGGGTCCTCGGGCGGGTCCCGGCGGATCGGCGGCGGCAGCCCGGTGGCGGAGATCGGCGGGGCGCTGACCAGTGCCGTGATCAAGGAACTGAAGGGGACAACCGGTCGGCGCCTGGTGCGCGGGCTGATGGGCGGGCTCTTTCGCGGACGGTAGAGCGAGACGGCCTTTCGAAAGGCCGTCAGGACGCGATCGCGCGATCGCGTGGTCAAGCGCCGTCGACGGCGCTTCCTTACGGCGCGTCGACGCGCCGTCCCGCGAATGGCGCCGAGTTTTCGTCGAAAACTCGGAGCGATCCTTCGTCGAAGGATCGCCCTAAAGCGGTTTGATCTTCAGCTTCGCGATCCGGTTCTCTGCCTTTTCCGCCACCTCGAAGCGGAAGCCGTGGAAGCTGAACACCTGACCCTGGGCCGGGATCATCTGCGCCTCGTGGATCACCAGACCGGCCACCGTGTTGGCCTCCTCGTCGGGCAGGTCCCAGTCGGTGGCCCGGTTGAGGTCGCGGATCGTCATCCCGCCCTCCACCAGCCAGGCCCCGTCCTCCGTCTTGACGTAAGGCAGCCCCTCGCCGGTATCGAACTCGTCGGTGATCTCGCCCACGATCTCTTCAAGGATGTCTTCGAGGGTGATCAGACCCTGGAGCGAGCCGTATTCGTCCACCACCAGGGCGAAATGGGTGTGGCGGCGCAGGAACCGGCGCATCTGGTCGTCGAGCGTTGTGGTCTCGGGGATGAAATAGGGCTTCATCGACACCGTCATGATGTCGAAGGCCGCGAGTTCCTCGGTATCGACCGAGCCGTCCTCCATCATCCCGTGCATGGCGCGTAGGAGGTCCTTGGCGTGGAGCACGCCCACGATGTTCTCGGGCTCGCCGCGATAGAGCGGCAGGCGGGTATGGCGGCTTTCCAGGCAGAGCCGCAGGATCTCGCCGGCCGGAAGATCGGCGTCGATCATCTCGATGCCGGAGCGGTGCAGCATGATCTCCTCCACCGTGCGCTCGCCGAGATCGAGGGCGCCGAGGAGGCGGTCGCGATCTTCCTTCTCCACGATCCCCTCGGAATGGCCGATTCGCAGAGCGCCTTCGATCTCGTCACGGACCGAGAGCATCTTGTCGTCGGCGGTGATCCGCACGCCGAAGATGCGCAGGGTCCCGCGCACGATCAGCCGGACCAGGGCGACGAGCGGCGACAGCACCCGGATCAGCACCGCGATGACCGGGGCAGCGCGGGAGGAGGTGCGCTCCGGGTTCGAGATCGCATAGGTCTTCGGCAGCACCTCGGCGAAGACCAGGATCATCAGGGTCATCACCAGGGAGGCGACGGCCACGCCATTGGCCCCGAAGAGCCGGGTGAGCATGGCGGTGGCCAGCGAGGTCGCCAGCACATTGGCGATATTGTTGCCCATCAGGATCGCCCCGATGAGCCGCTCGTCGTCCTCCTTGACGGCCAGGGCCTTCTCGGCGCCGCGATCGCCCTTGTCGGCCTGGGCGCGCAGCTTGCCGCGGGAGGCGGCGGTGAGCGCCGTCTCGGACCCGGAAAAGAACCCCGAACACATCAGCAGGATCAGGACCACCCCGCAGGTGATCCAGAAAGCGGCGTCTAGCATGTGGCGGAGGTCTCGGGTGCCATTTGGGCTGTTATGGGGCTGCGCCGGGCCCGCTTCAAGCCTTGCGGGGCGCCTTGGCGAGCGGGTGATGCTCTTCGACCAGAGCGCGCAGGCGGGCGTCGAGGACGTGGGTGTAGATTTCGGTGGTGGCCAGATCGGCATGGCCGAGCATGGTCTGGATCGCGCGCAGATCGGCGCCGCCTTCGAGGAGATGGGTGGCGAAGGCGTGGCGCAGGACATGGGGAGTGACGCGGGTCGGATCGATCCCGGCGGCGACGGAGAGGTCCTTGAGCAGGAGCGAGAAGCCGTGGCGGGTCAGGTGGCCCTCCTTGCTGCGGCTGGGGAAGAGGAAGCGGGAGGCGGGCAGGCCCTTTGTCTTCGCGGCCTCTTCGGCGTCGTCGCGGGCGGTGAGCCAGGCGGCGATGGCGGCGCGGGCATCCGGGGAGAGCGGCACCATGCGCTCCTTGCCGCCCTTCCCCTTGACGAGGAGCATCCGGGGGTCGCCCCGGGCTGCACTGACCGGCAGGCCGACGAGTTCCGAGACGCGCAGGCCGGTGGCGTAGAGCACTTCCATCAGGCAGGTGTTGCGGAGACGCTCGCGGCCGGTCTCGCGGGCGGCAGACAATAGCCGGTCGACCTCTTCGACGCTCAGCGTCTTCGGCAATTGCGCGGTGCGGCCGGGCCCGGCGATGCGTTGGGCGGGATTGTCCGCGCGCCAACCCTCCTCGAAGGCGAACCGGTAGAGCTGCCTGATCGCCGAAAGCCGCCGGGCCCGGGTGGCGGGGGCGAGCCCCTCGGCCTCGCAAGCGACGAGATAGGCTTCGATGTCCTCACGCCGGACGGTTTCCAGATCGCGGTCCCCGAGCCAGTCCATGAAGCCCTTGAGATCGCGGCCATAGCCCAGAAGCGTGTTTTGCGCCGCGCCCAGTTCGGCGGCCTGGGCATCGAGAAAGGCCGAAATCCAGCGGTCGGCGCTCACGATCCGGTCTCGAGCAGCAGCACCTGAAGCGCCGCGCGCCGCGCATAATCCTCCAGCCCGGCCGCGCGCAGGAAGGCGAGCGCGTCGGTCAGCGTCGCGAGATCGCCGGAGGCGCCGGTCTCCATCAGCGCGATGGTCCGAAGAAGCGCCTCGCCGAGCCGCCCGTTCCGGGCCTGGGCCATGAGGCGGGGCGGCGCGGGCGCGTCGGTGAAGGCGGCGCGGATTGCCTCCTGCCGGATCGTGCTGGCCGGCATCTCGCTCAGGTCGCCCCGGGCCACGGCCTTCAGGAACCGCTCCTCGTCGCTGCGCGGGTCATAGTCGAGCGCGGCTTCCTCATAGCCCGGGGCGAGGAGTGCGATACGGAAGGCGACCGGCGCCACCGCGTCCGGCAGAGCGATCTCAGCCAGACGCGGGCCGAAGAGCCGGGCGAAGGGGACATCGAGACCGGCGCGCCGCATCGCCTCTGCCGCCACCGGCAGGGTGCGTCCGACCGCCCGCGCGTTGCCGTCGGTCAGCGCGGTGTCGAGCCGCTGGATCGCCTCGGCCCGGTCCCAGACCCCGCCGGACGCCGCGGGGCGCTGGGCGGTGTAGAGGTCCAGCAATGTCGCATCCGCCACCGCGCCGGTCCGCGCGAGCCGCTCGGCGGCTTCGAGCTGCGCCTTCCAGCCCGCGTTCGGGCGCAGATCGGCATGGGCGAAGGCGCGGGGCAGGGTCCGGGTGGAGAGCCCTTCGCCGATCGCCTCGCGCATCCGGAACACGAGCGGCGAGGGCCGTTCCGGGGCGGGCAGGGCGGCCTCGCCCTCGAAAAGCTCCGGGTCGAGGAAGCGGGAGAGCAGCGCGTCGGTGTCCTCATCGACATCGCCCAGCGCCCGGGCGGTGTTTAGCGTCAGCGCCGCCGCCGACCAGTCGCCGCCGCGCGCGAGGCAGAAGATGCGGGCGGGCAGGGTTGGCGCCACTTCCGGCTTGCGATCCATCAGCCGGCAGGCCCGGTCCTCGGTTCCGGCCAGAAGTGCGACGTCGAAATAGCGGCGGAAGAGGGCGGGGCTCTCCGGCACGGCGGCATCCAGAAGGCTCTGCGCGGGATCGATGGCGCCGAGATCGAGGAGTTTGTCGACCCGCGCCAGAAAGAGCCGCCCCTCCGGCCCCGCGCCCGTGGGCGGATCGGCCTCGGCCAGCATCAGCGTGGTCAGAAGCGCCTGCATCGCCGGCAGGGTCTCCACCCGTTCGGTGCGGATGAGGTCGATCAGCATCTCCTCGGAACTGCCTGCCCAGAGCGACCGCGGCAGGCCGGTCTGGTCCGGCGAGAGCAGCCCGACCCGGTCCGGCGTCGGCGCGTCGAGGGGCATGACGGTGACTTCGGGGCTGGTCGCAGTCTCACTCACCGGCGCCTCGTCCACGAATAGCGGTCCGGGGGCGGAAACCGTCGCGCTCTCCACCGATTGCGACAGCCAGTCGATGGCCGAGAGCGGCGCCCCGACCTCCTCCTGCGCCAGGGCCGGCCCCGCGATCAGCAGGGCGAGTGCGAAGGTTCTCATTCGGTCGTGAGGGTCACCGGCTCGGAGACCTCCTCCTGGGGCGGCGCGAAATCGCCGGGAAAAAAGATCGGTCCCAGATAAGCATAGGCCACGAGGCCGAGTGCGGCCAGAACGCCGAGGCCGAAAAGCACCTTGATCAATCGCCACAGCACCGGTTTCGTCCTCTCGCTCTGCCTCTGCCGGACCGGTGCGCGCGACCCGCGTCCGGCCCTTGTTGCGACCGCTTATATATGGCCTTCTCGGCAAGATCACGCCATTGACGCGCATCATTGGTGCAGAAAGCGGCGGAGCGCCGATCGGGGGGACATGGCCCAGAAGACCGGGCAGAGGACAGAGCAGCACCCGGGGCGGCCGGCAACGCCCGGCGCGGTGCTGCGGCGCACCGTAGTGCTGGTCGGGATGATGGGCTCGGGCAAGACCGCCATCGGCAAGGCGCTCTCGGCCCGTCTCGGCGTGCCGTTCCTCGATTCGGATGCCGAGATCGAGGCGGCGGCGCAGGCGACGATTGCCGAGATTTTCACCCGCGACGGCGAGGCGTTCTTCCGCGACCGCGAGGCGGAGGTAATCGCACGGCTGCTGACCGGTCCGCCGGGGGTGCTCTCCACCGGCGGTGGGGCGTTCCTGGCGGAGCGCAACCGGGCGGCCATCGCCGAGCACGGGGTCGCGGTCTGGCTCGATGCCGATGCCGACCTGCTCTGGGACCGGGTGAAGCACAAGGATACGAGGCCGCTCCTGCGCACGGCCGATCCCCGCGCGACGCTGAACCGGCTCTTCGCCGAACGGGTGCCGGTCTATGCCAAGGCGGGGCTGCGGGTGGCGGCGGAGCGTGGGCTCTCGATCCAGCAGATGACCGACCGGGTGATTTCCGTGCTGGGTACACGGCCCGATATCCTGGGGCCCGCGCCATGACCGATATCCGAACGGTGCCGGTGGCTCTGCCGGGCCGCGAGTACGATGTTGTGGTCGGCCCGGGGCTTCTGGCCGAGGCCGGCGCGCGGATCGGGCCGCTCCTGCGCCGGAACCGGGTGGCGATCCTCACGGATGAGAATGTGGCGGCCCATCATCTCGGACCATTGACGGAGGCACTGGCGGCGGAGGGGGTCGCGGCCTCCGCGCTGACCCTGCCGGCCGGGGAGGCGACGAAAGGCTGGGCCCAGCTCTCCCGGGCCGTGGAATGGCTGCTGACCGAGAAGATCGAGCGCGGAGACATCGTTATCGCCCTCGGCGGCGGGGTGATCGGCGATCTGGCCGGGTTCGCCGCCGCCATCGTCCGGCGCGGCATCCGCTTCGTCCAGGTGCCGACGACGCTGCTCGCCCAGGTCGACAGTTCCGTGGGCGGCAAGACCGGGATTAACACCGCCCAGGGCAAGAACCTCGTGGGCGCCTTCCATCAGCCCTCGCTGGTCTTGGCCGACACATCGCTCCTCGACACGCTGTCCGCCCGCGACGTGCTGGCGGGTTACGGCGAGGTGATGAAGCACGGGCTTCTGGGCGATGCGGCGTTCTTTGCGTGGCTGGAGGAGAACGGTCCGGCGGTGGCGGCGGGCGATCCGGCGGCCCGGGTCCGCGCGGTGGAGCGGTCGGTCGAGATGAAGGCCGGGATCGTGCTGCGCGACGAGACCGAGCAGGGAGACCGGGCGCTCCTGAACCTCGGCCACACCTTCTGCCATGCGCTGGAGGCCGCCACGGGCTATTCCGACCGGCTGCTCCATGGCGAGGGGGTGGCCGTGGGCTGTGCGTTGGCCTTCGAGCTGTCGGCGCGGCTCGGGCATTGCGCGCAGGAGGACCCGTCCCGGGTGCGGGCGCATCTGAAAGCGATGGGGATGAAGACCGATCTGGCCGATATCCCCGGCGAATTGCCGGACGCGCGCGGCCTCCTGGACCTGATGGGGCAGGACAAGAAGGTGATCGACGGGCGGTTGCGCTTCGTGCTGGCGCGCGGGATCGGGGCGGCTTTCGTGACGTCCGAGGTGCCGCCGGAGGCGGTGCTCGAGGTGCTTGAGGAAGCCCTCGCGGCGCTCGGCGGGCCATGAGCCGCAAGGTCGTCCGGCGTTCCATCGATGCGCCAGACGGGGTCCATTGCGTCGATCTGCTGGAAGGGCCGCAGGGCAGCTTCGCCCTCTGCCGCCGCGATCCGGAAGACCCCCATGGATGGCGCGTCCTTCCGGGGCTGGACGGCGAGGGTTATGTGTCCTTGGACAAGGCCCGGGAGGCTGCCCGCGCCGTGGCGCCCTGGCTGACGCGCTAAGGCGCCCGGGCGGCAAAGCGCCTTCGAAGGCGCTTAAGAGGCTTTTCGAAAAGCCTCCTATCCCGAGAGGCGATTTCGGGCCTGCCGCCCTGGCGTGATCTCCGCTACCGCGAGGGACCTATCGGCAGCGGTGTCCGACCGGGCGCTTCGGGCCGAGACCAGTGCGGCTCCGCCGTCGGGCTCAACGTTGGCGCCGGTCGTCCCGCAACGTGGCAAGCGCCTTCGAAGGCGCTTACGAGGCTTTTCGAAAAGCCTCCTATCCCGAGGGGCGATTTAGGGCCTGTCGCACCGGCGTGATCTCCCTTACCGCAAGGGGTCTATCCGAGACGGTGCCCGGCCGGACGCTTCGGGCTCCTTGGGCGAGGAACAGGCCGCCGGCAGCGAGGCGACCCGTGCCGATCCGCCGCGTGGCAAGCGCCTTCGAAGGCGCTTTGAAGGCTCTTCGAAGAGCCTTGCTCCTCTGCCGTCCGGGCCCCAGGGATCGATGCCCCAGCGCCGGTAGAAGCGCAGGAAGAGCGGCATCTCCATCGCCAGCAGGGTCAGGAGGGTGAAGATAAGCCAGTTCGTCGGGACGAAGAGGAGCGAAAACCGCGTCCCGGTTCCGGCAAAGAGCGCCCCCGCCGCCAGAAGCACCGAAGCGGTGACCACCAGATCGGCGGCCATCAGCCGGCCCAGCGTCTTCTCGCGAAAGCCCGGATAGAGCCCGAAATAGGCGACCCCGAGTACGACGGCGTTCAGGATCAGGATCCGAAGCTCGGGCGCGAGCCCCATCCGCGGCCTGCCTAGAACGGAATCTCGTCCTCGAGATCGCCGCCCGGCCCGCCGGAGCCGCCGCTGTCATAACCGCCCCCGCCGCCGCCATAGCCGCCGGACTGGTCGGAGACATAGCCGCCCCCGCCGCCTTCGCCCCGGGAATCGAGGAATGTCAGCTCGCCGGCATAGGGTCGGAGCACGACCTCGGTCGAATAGCGATCCTGGCCGGACTGATCCTGCCATTTCCGGGTTTCGAGCTTGCCCTCGATGTAGACCTTGGACCCCTTGCGCAGGTACTGCTCGGCCAGCCGGGCGAGGTTCTCGTTGAAGATCGCGATCGAATGCCATTCGGTTCGCTCGCGCCGCTCGCCGGTATTGCGGTCCTTCCAGTTTTCCGACGTCGCGATGCGCAGGTTGCACACCTTGCCGCCGTTCTGGAACGTCCGCACCTCCGGATCGCGTCCGAGATTGCCGATGAGAATCACCTTGTTGACGCTGCCGGCCATGTTCGAGCCCCCTGTCCTTGCACGTCCCGCGAATCCCCCGCGGGTGTTTCGGTCAGCCTAAGGTCGCCCGATCATGGTTAACAGGGCCTTTCCGGTGCCGGTCCGCCGGGCTGGCGGTTTCCGCACGATCCGCTATGGTCCAGGCCAGGTTGGTTGGGGGATGGAATGCTCAGGCGTGCGGCTTTGGCGGCGGCTTTGGCCGCAATGGGCTCGCTGGCGGCGGCCGATACGCTCTCGACGAGCAATCGCGCGGCGCTGTTTCGGTCCCAGACCGACGTGCTCGATAGTCGTGCGGCGTCGCAATACGCCAATTCCGTGCGGCTCCAGCCGCCGCGGGTCGAGGTGCCCACGGCCTTTGGCGGACCGCGCTTCTCCGGCAGCTATAGCGGACCCTACCTTCAGATGGCGCGCGATGCGGCGCGCCGGAACGGCATCCCCGAGGACCTGTTCCTGCGCCTCGTGCAGCAGGAGAGCGCCTGGAACCCGCGCGCCGTGTCCCACGCCGGAGCCCAAGGGCTGGCGCAGCTCATGCCGGGCACCGCGCGCTATCTCGGTGTGCGCAATGTCTGGGACCCCTACCAGAATCTCGACGGTGGCGCGCGCTACCTGCGCGAACAGTATGAGACCTTCCGCTCCTGGCGTCTGGCGCTCGCCGCCTACAATGCCGGACCCGAGGCCGTGCGCCGCCACGGCGGGATCCCGCCCTTCCGCGAGACCCGGAACTATGTCCGGGTGATCCTCGGCCCCTAGCGACTCAAATTGGTCACAGCGGTATCTTCTGTTGAAACCAGAAGGATTGACGCTGGCCGCGGGAACTCCCTAGGGTTGTGCTGTGACGGTGCGAACGGTTGTGTGAAAGATGATCTCCAGCATGGATGAATGGAATGCGCCGCAGCGGCTGGCGCGCCGCGAGCGGCATGCTTTTGCGGTCTTTGTGGCCGGCTCGGTCCTGCTGACCGGCACGGTGCTCTGGATCGGCTGGTCGATCTATAGCGGCAGCCTCGGCCGGTTTCGCGACGGCATCTGGATCATCGACGGCACCGGCAATCGGACCGAGATAGTCCTCGCCGTGATCGGCGCGGCAGCGGCGGGCTGTTTCTATTTTGGCCGGCGCTCGGCGCGGGAGATCGAGCGCGCTCTCGCCCGGCGGGTGGATCAGCAGGTCGTCATGGCCCGCGCTGGCGATGCCATGGCGCTTGCAGCCCATAAAGAGGTCTGGCCGATCTATCTGCCCATCGCCCGGCGCTGGTGGTGGGTCCGGTTGGTCGGCTGGCTGCTGTGGTTCCCGCTGAGCGCCCTGCTCTGTCTGGGGCTCTGGCAATTGTGGGGCCAGCCGCCGGAGACCGAGATGCGCGGCGTGGCGCTCGCGGTTCTGGGCGCGCTTTTGATCGCCAGCCTGCTCCGCTTCCTCTGGGTCGACCACCCCGGGCCGAAGCCGGGGCCGCGCTGAGGGACGCCTTGTCGCGACAACGGGGGCGCTGCGCTCCTCGAATCTGGCCTTTACCGGCGCGGCGCAATGCTCGCATTCCCCGACGGAACCAGTCTCTATGAAGGGGGAGCCGGTTCTCCCGAGCCTCCCTTGTCGGCCGCTTGACCGGAGGTCCTCGTCCTTCCTAGACTCCAGCAGGGAACTGGGACGGCTGCAATGGCATCCAGGGATACCTCCGTGAACGCGCCGGCGCGGTTGGCACGCCGGGAGCGGGTGGCATTCGTGATCTTCCTGTCGGGCTTCGTGGTTCTCTTCGGGATGGTCGGATACGTCGTCTGGGTGATCGCGTCCGGAGAGCTTGCCCGGATCCAGCGCGAGGGCATCTGGGTCATCGGCGGGCCCGGGAACCGGACCGAGATCTTCTTTGCGGTGATCGGCACGGTGGCGGCTGGCTGCTTCTATGTCGGGCGGCGGTCGGCGCGGGAGATCGAGACCCATCTCGCCGGGCGGGTGAATCAGGAGGCGGCCAGGGCCAGATCCGGCGACCCTTCGGCGGTCGCGGCGCATCAGGAGCTTTGGCCGATCTACCTGACCGTCGCGCGGCGCTGGTGGTGGATGCGGCTGATCGGCTGGCTGTTCTGGCTGCCGCTGATCGCGGCGGTCTCGTGGGGGCTCTGGGCCGTATGGAAGCGACCGCCGGAAGACGACATGCGTATGATATGGCTGGCTCTTCTCGGCTTCCTGCTGTTCACCGGTCTGGTGCGCTTCCTGTGGCTCGATCGTCCCGGGCCGAAGCCGGGACCGCGCTAGGCTCTGCGCCGCGGTTCGGCCGGCGTCGGAACCGGGATGACCGCCACACGGACCGGCGGTCCAGGACCGGAATTGTCCCTGCCGCTCAAGCGAAATCGGGCGCGGCCCTTGATCAGGGGGAAAGGCGCGTCGACGCGCCTTAAGGGAAGCGCCGCAGGCGGCGCTTCGGGACGCGCTTTCGAAAGCGCGTGACCAAGACCCGTCGACGGGTCTTCCTGCACGCTGTGCGTCGATCGTGCGGGCGGCGGGAAGCGGGCCGACCCGGTTCGGGCTCCTCCTAGCCCAGCACCCGCAATCCGGTCAGGCCGGGCATATAGGCGACATGGATCCCGGCGCCCGCGATCCCGGGCCGGGCATGGCGGTAGAGGCGGCGCCAATAGGGTTGGATCGTCACCCCCTCCTCGACGAGCATCCGCTGCATCTGTCCCATCACCGCGCGCCGCGCCTCGGCATCGACGAGGCCATTGGCGCGGTCGAGCAGGGCGTCGAATTCCGGATCGGCGAACCCGGTTTCGTTCCACGCCGCGCCGGAGCGGTAGGCGAGCGACAGGGTCTGGGTGGCGAGCGGCCGGTGCGACCAGTTCGTGGTGCTGAACGGATAGCTGGCCCATGCCTCCCAGAAGACCGCGCCGGGCAGCCGCTTGCGGGTGACCGGAATCCCGGCATCCGAGAGCATCGCCGCCACCGCATCCGCGGTGCCCGCCTGCCAGTCGTCATCGACCGAGATCAGCTCATGGGTGAAATCCAGCATCCCGGCCTGCACCATCAGCGCCCGGGCGCCGTCCGGGTCGAAGCTGCCGCGGGTCACGCTCGGGTCATAGGCCGGCTGCATCGGCGCGACATGGTGGTTGTTCGCGACAAGACCCCGTCCGGCATAACCGAGTTCGAGGCAAATCTCATTGTCCACCGCCATGGCGAGCGCCTTGCGGACCCGGGCGTCGGCGTAAGGTGCGGCGCCGTTCACCTCGGCCAGCTGGTTCGGCCGCACCACCACCGTGGCGGCGGTCAGCACCTCCGACCGGGTCCAGCCGAGCCCGTCCATCACATCGACGAAATCGCCGACACTCTCATAGAGCAGGTCAACCTCGCCGGCCTGGGCGGCGCGGACCCAATCGGCGGGATCGGTGCCGTAATCGATCAGCTCGATCCGCTCCACCGGCTTACCGAGCCCGGCGCGCAGGCCCCACCACTCATGCTCGGTGTTGAGCACCAGCACCGCCCGTTCGCCGGGCACATGGCTCTCGGGCCGGTAGGGGCCGGTGCCGATCGGGTTCGCGAGCAGGTCGTCGCCCGTATGGGTCGAGTGGACGATGGCCGCGGGATAATCCGCCATCCCGGCGATCAGGGTCATGTCGGGCTGGCGCGGGGTGAGCCGCACGGTCAGGTCGTCGACCACCGTAATGGCGGTCTCCCCGGCACGGCCGGTCTCGGGGTCGATCAGGCTCGCCATCCGCTGGGCCATGGAATTCCCCGGCGCTTCGGCCTCGCACCAGCGCTTGATGTTGCGCGCCACGTCCCGGGCGGTGAACGGATCGCCGTTCGACCAGCGCACCCCGGGTCGGATGAGGAGCGTGTAGGAGGTGGCGGTCGGGTTCACCTCCCAGCCTTCCAGCAGCACCGGGCGGAACGTGCCGTCATTGTCGTAGGCCACGAGATATTCGAGCCAGCCGGAGGTGAAATAGCTGATCTCGGTCCAGTCGAAGGCGCGCGGGTCCTTCAGCGGCCGGACATCGATCTGCATCCGCAGCGTGCCGGCACTGTCGGTCCCCTCCTGGGCCCGGGCGCGCTGACCGATCAGCGCATTGGCGGTCACCGCCGAGAGCCCGAGCGCCGTCGCGCGGGTCAGAAACTCGCGCCGGCCGAGGGTGCCCTTGCGCAGGTCGCGCAGATGCGCCGGGATCGCCCGGTGGAGGGAGCGGCCTGTCAGGGGATCGCGCATGCGCACCTCTTTGCAGGTGCAGAAAAGCCCAGCCCCCGTCCCCGGTCAAGCGCGCCCTGATGCAACTCGCCGTGAAGTCAGGTCCGAGGCGCGGCTCCGGCGGCGCCGTGGCGGCGGAAGGCGCTCGGCGTGGCACCGGTCCGGGCCTGGAAGGCGCGGGTGAAATAGGCGGCGGAGGAGAAGCCCAGGTCCCGGGCGATGTCGCCGACCGGCGTCCGGGTCTCGCGCAGGAGCAGCCGCGCCTCGTAGAGCACCCGGTCATTGAGCAGCGCCAGCGCCGGCCTGCCGCAGGTCTCCTTGCAGCAGCGGGTCAGGTGGGTGGGGGTCACGCCCAGCTCGGCGGCATAGGCGGCCACGCCCTTGCCGGTGCGGAAATCGCGCTCGATCAGGTCGGAATAGGCAGCGACCAGCCGGGCCGAGGCGGTGCCGGTGCGGGCCAGGTCGCTGCGCGCGTCGAGATGGCGCTCGAAGAAGACGGCAAGGAGGCCCAGATGGTAATGCGCCGCCCGGCTGCCCGCGGCGCGGTCGGATGTCAGCTCGCGCTCGAGCCCGTCGAAATGCAGCGCCAGTTCCTTCTGCGCCGTGACGTCGCGTAGGCGCAGATGGACATGCTCGTCGGGCCATTCCGGGGCCATCGCGGTAGGGATCGTGAGCATCTGGCCGAAAACCATCGGCGTGAGCTCATAGCCATAGAGCGTGTGGGCGGGGATGAAGATCAGGTTGTTGGGCCCATAGCCGCTGGTGAGCCCGGCCACGGTGATCCGGCCCTGGCCCTTGGCGAAGAACATCAGCCGCGGCGTTTCATGGCTGCGCATCGCTTCGGTCCGCCAGCGTCCGGTATGGGGAATGTGGCCGATCGCAGTGAGCGTCAGACGATTCTTCAGATTGGTCTCCGGCGTCGTCATCGGCCTCTCCGGCACGTTCGATTTGTGCAATCTGACCCTCCGGGCCGGTGCTGACAAGCGCGGCTCTGTGGACAAACTGTCATTTCCTGTGGACCGAACCGGGGAAATCGTCGCCACGCCTCATGGAAGAAGAACCTCACGCCAGCTCGCCATGCGGTTGCGAAACCAGGTGCGCTGCCGTTTCGCGTATTGCCGCGACGCAAGGATCGCGGCGTCGCGGGCCTGATCGAGGCTCATCTCTCCGTCCAGATGGGCGATAAGCTCGGCGGCGCCGATGGCCTTCGAGGACAGATGCGCCGGGTCCCAGCGCGGCCGCATGGCGCGGGCTTCGTCGAGGGCCCCCTCGGCCAGCATTGTGTCGAAGCGGGCTGCGATCCGCGCGGCCAGCCAGTCCCGGTCCGGGCGCAGGACCAACGGGACCGTGTCAGCCAGCGGCAGGAGCGGCGAGGCGGTCTCGTCCTGCCAGGCGGCGAGGCCGCGACCGGTGGCCCGAAAAACTTCCCAGGCCCGCTGCACCCGGGCGCGGTTGGCCAGGTCGATCCGCCGGGCCGTATCCGCGTCGAGACCGGCGCGCAGGGCTTCGAGAGACAAAGCATCGCCCTCGGCTCGCACGTCCTCAGGCACAATCGGGATGTCCGCGAGCCCCTCCGTAAGCGCGGAGAAATAGAGCCCGGTGCCGCCCACGATGACCGGCGGAACCGGGGCCTGAAGATGGGGCGCGATATCGCGCAGCCAGTCCCCCACGGAATAGGGCGCGTCGAACGGCACATGGCCGTAGAGCACGTGGGGCGCCCGGGCGAGGTCCTCCGCCCCCGGCCGGGCGGTGAGCACCCGCCAGCCGTCGAAGACCTGAAGCGCGTCGGCATTGACCACCGCGCGCCCCTGCGCCTCCGCGATCCGAAGCGCCAGCTCCGACTTGCCGCTCGCCGTCGGCCCTGCGATGAGCACCGGTCGGCCCGGGTCGATTTCATCGATCCCGATCAGAGCCCTACACCTCTTCCTTCACGCGGCCCGCGCGGCGCGGCAAGCACCATTGAACCGGGACGGGAATCGCGACACTCTCCGCGCGACCGAAAAAGGCGCTGGGGGGCGAGAGATGACAGACACCGCATATCGGCGCGTCCTTCTGAAAATCTCCGGCGAAGCGCTCATGGGCGACCAGGGCTACGGGCTGCATCCGCCCACGGTGGAACGCATCGCCCGCGAGGTCCAGTCCGTCCACGAGCTTGGTGTCGAGATCTGTATGGTGATCGGCGGCGGCAACATCTTCCGGGGGCTCCAGGGCTCGGCCCAGGGGATGGAGCGGACGACTGCCGATTACATGGGGATGCTCGCCACGGTGATGAACGCGCTGGCGATGCAGTCGGCGCTCGAAGGGATCGGGGTCTTCACCCGGGTGATCTCGGCGATCCGGATGGACGAGGTGGCGGAGCCCTATATCCGCCGCCGCGCGATCCGGCATCTGGAAAAGGGCCGGGTCTGCATCTTCGCCGCCGGCACCGGCAACCCGTATTTCACCACCGATACCGCCGCCACGCTGCGCGCCAACGAGATGGATTGCGAGGCGATCTTCAAGGGCACCAAGGTCGACGGGGTCTACGACAAGGACCCGATGAAGCACGCCGATGCGAAGCGCTACGCCGACATCACCTATGACGAGTGCCTGCAAAAGCATCTCGGCGTGATGGATGCCTCGGCCATCGCACTGGCCCGCGACAACGACCTGCCGATCATCGTCTTTTCCCTCGAGGAACCCGGCGGTTTCCGCGGCATCCTGGCGGGCGAGGGGACCTATACCAAGGTCCACGGCTAACCCGCCGCCTCTGCACCTTTCCTGCACCGGGCCCGGCCTATACAATCCGGCCCCGTTAACGCTATAGCAGGCGAAACCTGAGACGAAGCGAACCCATGTCCGACGATTTCATGCTCGATACCGATGACCTCCAGCGCCGCATGGAGGGGACGATTTCCAACCTGCGGACGGAGTTCGCCTCGCTGCGCACCGGCCGGGCCTCGGCCTCGATGCTGGAGCCGGTGATGGTGGAGGCTTATGGCCAGCCGACCCCGGTCAATCAGGTCGGCACCGTGAACGTGCCGGAGCCGCGTATGGTCACCGTCAATGTCTGGGACAAGGGTCTGGTCGGTGCGGTCGAAAAGGCCATTCGGGAGAGCGGGTTGGGGATCAATCCTCAACTGAACGGCACGATCATCATGCTGCCGATCCCGGAACTGAACGAGGAGCGGCGGCGCGAGCTGACCAAGGTCGCCGCGCAATATGCCGAGCATGCCCGCGTGGCGATCCGCAACGTGCGCCGGGACGGGATGGACCAGATCAAGAAGGCCGACGGTCTCGGCGAGGACGACCGGAAGCTCTGGGAGGATGAGGTTCAGGAGCTTACGGATACCTTCATCAAATCCGTCGATACTGCGCTCGAGACCAAGCAGGGCGAGATTATGCAGGTCTGATCCAGGGGCAGATAGACGCGAGATAAGGGGCGCAGACCCCGAACGAGGAGAGCAGAGCGAATGGCGAAGGATATGGAACGATCCGGCCCGTCCCATGTGGCGGTGATCATGGATGGCAATGGCCGCTGGGCGACGATGCGCGGCAAGCCGCGGCTCTTCGGTCACCATGCCGGCGCGCGGCGGGTCCGGGAGATCGTGGAGCGCTGCCCCGATCTGGGCGTCAAGTACCTGACGATCTTCGCCTTTTCGACCGAGAACTGGAAGCGGACGCAGACCGAGGTGGCCGGGCTGATGTCGCTCTTCCGCCGCTATATCGAGCGCGAGGCGCGGGCGCTGCTGGAGAACGGCGTGCGGGTGCGTTTCATCGGCGACCGCATTCGGCTCGACGAGAAGCTGGTGCGCATGATGGACGAACTGGAACTGCTCACCTCCGGCAACGACAAGGTGCACCTGACCGTGGCACTGAACTACGGCGGCCGTGACGAGGTGACCCGGGCGGCGAAGCGGCTGGCCTATGAGATCGAGCAGGGCCGGCTCAGCCACAAGGACGTGGACGCGGAATGCCTGGCCGGGTTCCTCGACACCCATGTCCTGCCCGACCCCGATCTGGTGATCCGGACCAGCGGCGAGGCGCGGATCTCGAATTTCCTGCTCTGGCAATCGGCCTATGCGGAGTACGAATTCGTCGACACGCTCTGGCCCGATTTCACGGCCGACGAGTTCGCCGGGGTCGTTGGCGCCTATGGCAAGCGGGAGCGCCGGTTCGGCGCGGTGCGCGTCTGAACATGGCCGCGGCCGGGGGGAACTGGGACGACCTCTCGGCCCGCCTCGCCTCCGGCGCGGTGATGGCGCTGATCGGCACCGCGGCGATCGTGATGGGCGGGGTCTGGTTCCAGATGCTGGCCGTCTTCGTCACCGCGGTGATGGTCTGGGAACTCTGGATGATGCTGGCGTCGGAGCGCCCGACGCCGGGGATGCTGATGGCCGCGCTGGTGGCCTCGATCCTGTCGGGCTTCCTGACCGTCGACCGCTCCTTCTTTCTGCTCTTCTTCCTCGCCGTGCCGGTGATCGGCGCGCTGAGCCTGCGCCATGAGCGTCTGACCTTTTTCGGCTTCGCGCTCGGCATCCAGGTCGCCGGCTGGGGCCTGGTGGTGTTCCGCGAGGAATACGGTTTTCTCTGGCTGGTCTGGCTGGTCCTGGTGGTGATCGCCACCGATATCGCCGGCTATTTCGCGGGCCGGGCCCTGGGCGGGCCGAAATTCTGGCCCCGGGTCAGCCCGAAGAAGACCTGGTCCGGCACAATCGCCGGCTGGATCGCGGCCGGGGCGGTCGGGGCGGCGATCTGGGCGCTCGGCCGGGCCGGGCCGGAACTGATCTGGATCTCGATGCTGCTCAGCTTTGCCGGCCAGATGGGCGATATTGTCGAAAGCGCGGTGAAGCGCCGCTGCGGCGTGAAGGACAGTTCGGCCCTGATCCCCGGCCATGGCGGGCTCTTCGACCGGTTCGACGCGCTCCTGGGCGCCTCGCTCTGCATGCTGCTGATGGCCTACATCTTCGACGTGCCGGGGGTGGCCTGGTGAGGCGGGTGACGATCCTCGGCGCCACCGGCTCGATCGGGCAGAACACGATCGATCTCATTGCCCGGACGCCCGAGGAGTATGAGGTCGTGGCGCTCACCGGCGGGCGCAATATCGACCGGCTGGCTGCCGATGCGATGCGATTGCGCGCCGGGATCGCGGTGACCTGCCACGAGGAGCTTCTGGGCGATCTGCGCGACCGCCTGGCCGGGAGCGGGGTGGAGGCTGCGGCGGGTGCGCAGGCTCTGGTCGAGGCGGCGCGGCGCCCGGCGGATTGGGTGATGTCGGCCATCGTGGGGTCCGCCGGTCTGGCGCCGGGGCTCGCGGCGCTGGAGGAGGGCGTGACGCTGGCGCTCGCCAACAAGGAGACCCTCGTTTGCGCCGGGCCGCTGGTGCTGGAGACGGTGGAGAGACATGGCGGCCGGCTGCTGCCGGTGGATAGCGAGCATTCCGCCGTCTTCCAGGCGCTTCTGGGCGAGGACATCGCGGCGGTGGAGCGCGTCATCATCACCGCCTCCGGCGGCGCGTTCCGCGACTGGCCGCTTGAGAAGCTCAAGACCGCGACCTTGGCCGAAGCGTCCACTCACCCGAACTGGGATATGGGCCAGAGGATCACCATCGACAGCGCCTCGATGTTCAACAAGGCCCTCGAACTCATTGAAACCCGGGAGTATTTTCAGGTCGACCCCGAACAGATCGAGGCCGTGATCCACCCCGAGAGCCTGATCCACGCCCTGGTCGGGTTCCGCGACGGGGCGCTGATGGCCCATGTCGGTCCGCCGGATATGCGCCACGCCATCGGCTTTGCGCTGCACTGGCCGGCGCGGCGCGACCTGCCCGTGGCCCGGCTCGACCTGGCCGAAATCGGCGCCTTCACCTTCCGCGCCCCCGATCCGGCCCGCTACCCGGCCCTCGGCCTCGCTCACGAGGTGATGCGCCGCCGCGGCCTGGCCGGCGCGATCTTCAACGCGGCCAAGGAACGGGCGCTCGACGGGTTCATCGCCGGGGAGATCGGCTTTCCCGACATGGCGGCCGTTGTGGCGGACGTGCTGGACAAAATGTCATCCGAGAGCGGGCTGGAAAATGCCACGATGACCTTAGATAAGGTCCTCGATATCGACCGGCTCGCCCGCATCCGGGCGGAAGAGGCCATCGCCGCGCGCCGCGCACTGACTTGACCGGGCGGGCGTAACCGGACCCGAAGACCGCGCATCTCAGGGGAGAGACGCCCATCATGGAAGCCTTCCTGCCCAGTTTCGGTGGCGTGGCCTTCACCATCTTCGCCTTTATCCTGGCGCTGTCGGTGATCGTGGCGATCCACGAATACGGCCATTACATCGTCGGTCGCTGGTCGGGGATCGGGGCGGAAGTGTTTTCGATTGGTTTCGGCCCGGTGCTCTGGTCGCGGACCGACCGGCGCGGCACGAAATGGCAGATCGCGGCCCTGCCGTTCGGCGGCTATGTCAAGTTCCTGGGCGATGCCAATGCCGCCTCGGTCGGTGCCGCAGAGGGCGTCAAGCCGGCGCGCAACACCATGCTGGGCGCCCCGCTCTGGGCGCGCTCCGCCACCGTGGCGGCGGGACCGGCCTTCAATTTCGCGCTCTCCTTCGTGATCTTCGCGGTCATCATCGCCTTCCGCGGCGAAGTGGCGGAACCGATGACGGTCTCCGACATTCCCGACCTGCCCGCGCCCTATGTCCAGGAGATCGAACCGGGCGATCAGATCCTGGAGATCTCCGGCCGCCCGGTGCGCGATGCAGAGAGCCTGGGCGATGTGCTCGACGACCTGCCCGAAACCCGCAGCCTGGAATATACCCTGCTGCGCGACGGAGACAGGATCACGGTGCCGGGACCCTATCCGTTCCTGCCGATGGCCGCCGGCATCGTCCCGCGCTCGGCCGCCGACGATATCGGCATTCGCCCCGGCGACCTGATCCTGAGCGCCAACGGCCAGGACATCTTCACCTTCGATCAGCTCGTGAAGATCGTCACCGGCGGCGGCGGCGTCCCGATCACCCTCGATATCTGGCGCGCCGGCGAGAGCCTGGAATTCGTCCTGGTGCCGCGCCGCGCCGACGAGCCGCAATCCGAAGGCGGGTTCGAGACCAACTGGCGGATCGGCATTCAGGGCAACATGCTCTTCGAGCTGGAGACCGAGCGTCTCGGGCCCTGGGAGGCGATCCGGTACGGCGCGACCCAGGTCTGGGTGATCATCACCTCGTCGCTCTCCGGGCTCTGGCATATCGTCTCCGGCGCGATCTCGACCTGCAATCTGAGCGGTCCGGTGGGGATCGCCGAGATCTCCGGCTCGATGGCGAGCCAGGGCCTGATCGACTTCATCTGGTTCATCGCCGTGCTGTCGACGGCGGTGGGGCTGCTGAACCTGTTCCCGGTGCCGGTGCTCGATGGCGGGCATCTGGTCTTCCACGCCTGGGAGGCGGTGACCGGCTCGCCGCCGAGCGACGCTGCGCTGCGCATCCTGATGGCGACCGGATTGTCGCTGATCCTCGGGCTGATGATCTTTGCGCTGGCCAACGATCTCTTCCTCTGTCCCTGAAGACAGAAAGAGGCACGGCGACCGCCCAGATTTTGCCGCAATCCCCCGCTAGGTCCGGTCTTGCAGGTGGAGAGCTTTGGGGACCGGAGACGATGCATACCCTCGCGCTAGGCTATCGCGGCATGTCGCTCTTGCTCGATCTCAATTGGGATCGGTTGCTCTATGCGGCCATGGTTTGTGCGGCGCTGAGCGCGGGCGCACATTTCGGGGTTCTGCTGCTGCACTGACCTGCTTCCGGCCGGCCGATTCCGGCCGGCGATCGTTTTGACAAGCCCCCGCGATCCCGCTAGGCACGAGCCACGAGGGGTTGTCGAACGAGCATAAGCGATGAGCAGAAGAACGGCGCGCGGTCTCACGTGGTGCATCACCCGGGCGCGGGCCCTGTCCATGGCGCTTCTGCTGGGTCTTGCAGCCCTGATCGCCGCCCCGGCCGGGGCGCAGAATTTCGGCGTTTCTTCGATCTCGGTCGAGGGCAATGTCCGCATCGAATCCGGCACCATCATCACTCTCGGGGACTTGGCGACCGGCCGGACCTATTCGGCGGGCGAACTCAACGATGCCGCCCGGGCGATCCGCGCCTCCGGCCTCTTCGAGAGCGTGGATGTCACGCCAAGGGGCGGCCGGCTGATTATCGCCGTGGTGGAGTTCCCGACCATCAACCGGATCAATTTCGAGGGCAACGCCCGGCTGGGTGACGAGGAACTCGGCGCGGTGATCCGGTCCCAGGAGCGGCGGGTCTACAACCCCGCCCAGGCCGAGCGCGACACCGCCGCGATCACCCAGGCCTACGCTCAGCAAGGCCGGATCAACGCCACCGTGCGGCCCCGGATCATCGAACGTTCGGAAAACCGGGTCGATCTGGTCTTCGAGATTTTCGAGGGCGGGCTGTCGGAGATCGAGCGCATCAGTTTCGTCGGCAACCGCTCGTTTTCCGAGCGACGCCTGCGCCGGGTGCTGGAGACCACCCAGGCCGGTCTTCTGCGCGCGGTGATCGGCAGCGATACCTTCGTGGCCGACCGGATCGAGTTCGACCGCCAGCTCCTGACCGATTTCTACCGTTCGCGCGGCTATGTGGATTTCAACGTGCAATCGGTCGACGTGTCGCTGACCCGGGCCCGCGATGCCTATCTGATCACTTTCAATGTGCAGGAGGGCCAGCGCTTCCGCCTGGGCGAGATCACCGTGACCTCTGAGATCGCCGAGGCCGATCCGGATACGTTCGAGCGCGCCGTCCGCGCCCGGACCGGGGCGGTCTATTCGCCGACGATCATCGAGACCGATATCGCCCGGATGGAGCGGATGGCGATCCGCGAGGGGATCGATTTCGTCCAGGTTCAGCCGCGGATCAACCGCAACGACCGGGCGCTCACGCTCGATGTGGAATATGCGCTGGTGCGCGGCCCCCGCATCTTCGTCGAGCGGATCGATATCGAAGGCAACACCACGACGCTCGACCGCGTGGTGCGCGACCAGTTCCGCGTTGTCGAGGGCGATCCGTTCAACCCGCGCCAGATCCGCCAGAGTGCCGAGCGGATCCGCGCGCTCGGCTATTTCGCCAACGCGGATGTCAATGCCCGCGAAGGCTCGGCACCGGATCAGGTGGTGATCGATGTCGATGTCGAGGAGGCGCCCACCGGCTCGCTGTCCTTCGGCGCCAATTTCAACACCGATGTGGGCGTCTCGCTCTTCGCCAGCTTCCGGGAGCGGAACTTCCTCGGCCGCGGCCAGCAGCTCCAGTTCCGGCTCTCTACCGCCGAGACCAACCGGGCCTTCGACTTCGACTTCACCGAGCCCCGGCTGCTGGGTCGCGACGTGGCGCTCGGCATCGACCTGTCCTATTCGCTGACCGATAACGAGAACGCCCTCTATGACACCGAGCGCGCCGAGTTCGAGCCGTCTCTGACCTTCCCGGTCAGCGATAACGGCCGGCTGCGCCTGTTCTATGGCTACAACTTCACCGATATCAGCGATTACACCGGCGGCGGCGACATCATTCAGGCGGAGGCCGATGTCGGCGGGCTGAGCCGCAACTCGCTGGGCTATCGGTACAGTTTCGACAGCCGCCGCACCGGGCTCAACCCGAATGCCGGCCTGATCTTCCGGTTCGGGCAGGAATTCGGCTTCGGCGAGGACAACCAGTTCATCCGCACCACGGCAACACTCGGGGCCGAGGCCCAGGTGCTGAACGAGGAGGTCACTCTGCGCGCCACCCTGGAAGGCGGCACCCTCAACTTCACCGAGGGCAGCAGCCGGGTCACCGACCGGTTCTTTCTCAATTCCCGCCGGATGCGGGGCTTTGCCGCCGGCGGAATCGGACCACGGGAATGCGACGCCACCTGCGGGGCGATCAACGATGCGCTCGGCGGCGAGACCTATGCGGTTCTGCGGCTCGAGGCCGAGTTCCCGCTGCCCCTGCCTGAGGAATACGGAATCCGCGGCGGAGCGTTCATCGACTACGGCTCGGTCTGGGACGTGGGCGATGTGACGACGGGGAATACACTGCTCTATGACGAGTTTACGCCGCGTGCCGTGGCGGGCCTGTCGATCTTCTGGGACACGCCGGTCGGGCCGCTCAGATTCAACTTCTCCGAAGCGCTGGAATCCGAGGAATTCGACGAGGTCCAGAACTTCGACGTGACGATCTCCACGAGCTTCTGATGGCCCGGCCCGGCCGGCTCTGGCATCTGGCGGGGCGGGTCCTGGCGCTGTGCCTCGGGCTCGCGGTTCCGGTCCTGGCCGGGATCGCGAGCCCCGCCGCGGCCCAGGTGCCGGACCTCAGCATGGGTCAGCCCGATCTGGCGCGGAGCCCTGTCCTCACCGTCGATCCCGAGCGGCTCTTCTCCGGCACAAGGTTCGGCCAGCGCATCGCGGCGGAACTCCGGGCCGATCAGGTCGCGCTCGCCGCCGAGAACCGGCGCATCGAAGAGGACCTGGCGGCAGAGGAGCAGTCGCTGACAGAGCGCCGCCCGACGATGGCGCCCGAGGCGTTCCGCGCCGAGGCCGAGGCGTTCGACGAGAAAGTGCAGGAGATCCGCCGCGCCCGGGATGCGCGCGAGATCGAGGTGGAGCAGAGCTTCGTCGCGGCGCGGGAGGCGTACTTTGCCGAGATTCGCCCGGTTCTTGGCCGGCTGATGCTGGATCGTGGCGCGGTCGTGATCCTCGACCGCCGCAGCGTGTTTCTGGCCGTGGGTCTGGTCGATCTGACGGAAGAGGCGATTGCGGTGATCGATGCGGAGTTCGGCGATGGGGCCGAAGAAGCGGTCCCCGAGACCCCCGAGACCCCGGAGGCGCCGGACGGGGGGCTTCAGGAACCGCCTGCCGGCGAACCCTGAAGCAGCGCCCGGGCCGCCTTGCCCCGCATGGGCCGGGTTGCTAGTCAGGCGGCGCCGAAGACCAGCGCCGAAGGCCCTCGATGACCGACACCCCCACCACCGCCGATATCCAGCTCATTCAGGCGATCCTGCCGCATCGATATCCGTTCCTTCTTGTCGACCGGGTCGAGGAGATCGACGGCACGGCAAGCGCCGTGGGGATCAAGAATGTCACCATGAACGAGCCGCATTTCCAGGGCCATTTCCCGGGCCAGCCGATCATGCCCGGAGTGACCATCGTCGAGGCCATGGCGCAGACCGCGGCGGTTATGGTCGGGACCACGATGGGTCTGACCGAGGGCAACCTGCTGGTCTACTTCATGGGCATCGACAATTGCAAATTCCGCCGCAAGGTCGTGCCCGGCGACCAGCTCCGGATGAGCCTGGAGACCACCCGCGGCAAGCCCGGCGGCAAGGTCTGGCGGTTCCGCGGTGTGGCGACCGTGGCGGGAGAGATGGCGGCCGAGGCCGATTTCACCGCGATGATGGATCTCGGCGGCGCCGGATGACCGACCCTGTCGTCCATCCGAGCGCCATGGTCGAGCCGGGCGCCGCGCTTGGCCCCGGCTGCCGGATCGGCCCGTTCTCCATCGTCGGGCCGAAGGTCCGTCTTGGCGCCGGGGTGGAGCTGAAATCCCATGTCGTCGTCACCGGCGACACGGAGATCGGCCCGGACACGGTGATCTTTCCCTTCTCGGTGATCGGGGAGATCCCACAGGACATGAAGTATGGCGGCGAGGAGACCCGTCTGGTGATCGGCGCCCGGAACCGCATCCGCGAGCATGTCACCATGAACTCGGGCACAGCCGCCGGGGGCGGTGTGACGAAGGTCGGCGATGACGGGCTCTTCATGGCGGGCTGCCATATCGCCCATGACGCGCAGATCGGTGATCGGGTGATCGTGGTCAACTCCGCCGCCATCGCTGGGCATTGCGTGATCGAGGACGATGTCATCATCGGCGGGCTCTGCGGCATTCACCAATGGGTCCGAGTCGGCAAGGGCGCGATCATCGGGGCGGTCACCATGGTCACGGCGGATGTGGTGCCGCACGGTCTCGTACAGGCGCCGCGCGGCGAGCTCGACGGGCTCAACCTTGTGGGGCTGAAACGCAAGGGGGTAAGCCGCGCCGACATCACCGCGCTCCGCGCCGCGTTCCAGATGCTGCGCGACGGGGAGGGGTCGTTTCACGACCGGGCGAAACGCCTCGCCGAGGAGAGCGAGAGCCCCTACGTGCAGGAGATGGTCGCCTTCATCTTCGCCGACACCCACCGCAACTTCCTGACCCCGGGCTGAGCCCGTGACGCTCGCGCTCATCGCCGGAACCGGGCAATTGCCGCCCCATCTGGCCCGGGCGCTGATGGCGGCGGGGGACGTGCCGGTAATCTGCGAGATGCGCGGCTTTGCGTCCGAGATCGATACGGACCTGCCGCGCCTGACCTTCCGGCTGGAGACCCTCGGCACCTTCCTCGCCACGTTGACGGAGATCGGGGTCACCCGGGTCTGCATGGCCGGCGCGATGCAGCGGCCCGAGATCGCGGCGGAGGCGATCGACGACCGCACCGCGCCGCTCATCCCGCGCCTGATGGCGGCGCTCTCGAAGGGGGACGATGGGACATTGCGCGCCTTCGTGGCGCTCTTCGAGGAGCAGGGGTTCGAGGTCGTCGGTGCGGCGGAGATCGCGCCGGACCTGCTGCCGCCCGCCGGAGTTCCGACCAAGGCGCAGCCCGGCGATCTGAGTGCCGAGACGGCGCGGGCGCGCGCGGTTCTGGCGGAGATGGGCGTGGCCGATCTGGGACAGGCCCTGGTGGTGCGCGGCGCGCTGGTTCTCGCCCGCGAGGATCGGCGCGGCACCGACGCGATGCTCGACACGCTCTGCGTGCCGCTCAAGCCGGACGAGGGCAGCGGCGATCCGCTGACCTGGGCGGTGGAGAGTGTCGGCGACCTGCTCGGCGATGCGGCGGACTGGCTGTCGGGAGGTGAGGCGGAGAAGGCGCCGGCGACCGGGTCCGGGGCGGTGCTCTTCAAGGCGCCGAAGCCGGACCAGGATCGCCGGGTGGACCTCCCGGTGATCGGCGTCGGCACCGCGATGAAGGCAGCGGAGGCCGGGCTCAAGGGCATCGTGATCGGGGCAGGCGGCGTGCTCGTGCTGAACCGCGCCGCGGTGGTCGAGATCCTCGATGCCCAGGGCATGTTCCTGAAGGTCGGCTTTTGAAGGTCTTTCTCATTGCGGGCGAAGCCTCGGGCGACCGGCTCGGCGGGGCGCTGATGGCGGGGCTGAAGGCGCTTCGGCCGGATGTGAGCTTCGACGGGATCGGCGGCGCGGCGATGCAGGCGGAGGGTCTCGTCAGCCGGTTCGAGATGTCGGAGCTGAGCGTCATGGGCCTCGCCGAGGTGCTGCCGAAATACCGGCATCTGAAGCGTCGGATCGCGGAGACGGCCCGGGCGATTCTGGTGGAACAACCGGACGTGCTGATCACCATCGACAGCCCGGATTTCTGCCTCCGCGTCGCGCGGCTGGTGAAGGCGACCTCGGATATCCGGGTCGTGCACTACGTGTCGCCCACAATCTGGGCCTGGCGGCCGGGGCGGGCGAAGAAGATGGTGGGCGTGGTCGATCAGGTCCTTGCCCTCTTTCCCTTCGAGCCGCCCTATCTGGAGGCGGTGGGAATCGCCTGCGATTTCGTCGGCCATCCGGTGGTGTCGGAGCCGGTCGCCGCGCCCGAAGCGGTGGCACGGTTCCGCGAGGAACGGGGCCTCAAGGGCCCAACCCTCGCGGTGCTGCCCGGGTCGCGTCGCGGCGAAGTCCGGCGCCTGGCGCCGGTTTTCGGCGCGGCGGTGGCGAGATTCAGGGAGGAGGTTCCGGGCCTTCAGGTGATCCTGCCGGTGGCGTCGGGGCTCGGCGCGCTGGTGGCCGAGGAGACGGGACACTGGCCCCTCCGCCCGATCCTGTTGCGCCCGGGCACGGACAAGTCCGCCGCCTTCCAGGCCGCCGATCTGGCGCTCGCCGCCTCCGGCACGGTCTCCCTCGAGCTGGCCGCCGCCGGCACGCCCATGGTGATCGCCTATGACATGGCCTGGATCACCCGGCAGATCATCTCGCGGATGCTGACCGTCGATACCGTGACGCTGGTCAATCTGGTCAGTGAGACCCGGGCGGTGCCGGAATTCATCGGCGCCGAGTGCCGGCCCGAGCGCATTGCCGAGGGGCTCAAGGGTGTACTCCGCGATCCCGAGGCCCAGCGCCAGGCGATGGCGCTGACCATGGAGCGGCTGGGGAAGGGGGCCGAGGCGCCGGGGCTCCGGGCGGCGCGGGCGGTGCTTGCAGGTTTGGAACAGGGAGACGCATGATGGAGAAAAGACAGATCGGCCGGCTTGGCCGGGACGTGACGCCGGTGGGCTTCGGGGCCTGGGCGATTGGCGGAAACTGGGGCGAGGTGAGCCACGAGACCGCCAAGGACACGCTTCACGCCGCCCTCGATGCCGGGGTGGATTTCATCGACACCGCGGATGTCTACGGTGACGGGCGGTCGGAGCGGATCATCGCGGAGGTCCTTGGCGAGCGGGCCGGCCCGCGGCCCTTCGTGGCCACCAAGGCGGGCCGGCGGCTCGACCCCCATGTGGCCGAGGGCTACACCGCCGAGGCCCTGACCGCCTTCGTCGACCGGAGCCGGGAGAACCTCCAGATGGCGTGCCTCGATCTGGTCCAGCTCCATTGCCCGCCGCGTGAGGTCTACTACCGGCCAGACGTCTTCGCGGTGCTCGACGCCCTGAAGGATGAGGGGAAGATCGCGGCCTATGGGGTTTCGGTGGAGAAGGTCGAGGAGGCGCTGAAGGCCATCGAATTTCCCGGCGTCGCCACCGTCCAGATCATCTATAACATGTTCCGCCAGCGCCCGGCGGAGCTGTTCTTCCGCGAGGCCCAGGCGAAGGGCGTGGGCCTGATCGTCAGGGTTCCGCTGGCCAGCGGGCTCCTGACCGGCAAGATGTCCGCGGCCACGGCTTTCGCCGCCGAGGATCACCGCAATTTCAACCGCGACGGTGCGGCCTTCGATGTGGGCGAGACTTTCGCGGGTGTTCCGTTCGAGGTCGCGCTGGAGGCCGTGGAGGCGCTCCGCCCGTTGCTGCCCGGGGGCGTGCCGATGGCGGGTTTCGCCCTGCGCTGGTGCCTGATGGAGGCGGCGGTGAGCGTGGTGATCCCCGGCGCGAAGTCCCCGGAGCAGGCGCGGGGGAATGCGGCGGCGCTCGGCCTTCCGGCGCTCCCGGACGCGGCGATGGCGGCGGTTCGGGAGGTCTACGACCGGATCGTCGCGCCCTATGTGCATCAGCGCTGGTAAGGGGGCCGCTTCAGCCCCCGGTCTTGCTTTGGGCCAAGTCTGATCCAATTGTCTTCTGCGCAGGCCGGTCATCTCGGCTGCGCCTCGGGATCAGGGGCGCTTCCCCTCGGCCTGCGGCCTCACCCCGGGATATTTTCGATCCAAAGAAAGACGGCGCTAGCGATGACGGGGGAGCGTGACAGTGCGGTGCAGCCGGGGACGCTGATGAGCGCATCTTGAGGACGCTCCTCGGCGGTCCGGGCCCGGAGGGCCTTGCCCCGTCCGTCCACTCCCTCCTGCACCACGGCGTGCCTATTCTGCGATATCGGGGCAGGGAGCGGGACGGTTCGTCGGGTTTGGCGCGTCAGGCTGGGGTCGGCGGGCACCTTGTCTCGCCGGGTCACGGAGCTGGCTCAGGTCGCCCGCCAAATCCAGCCTCCGCCAAGTACCCGCGTACCGCCGGTTTCGTAGAAGACGCAGGCTTGCCCCGGGCTCACCCCCTCCTCGGGCGCGAGCAGCTCGACCTCCGCCTCGGTCTGCGAGAGCGGCCGGATCACCGCCTCGGTCGGTGGCCGGGTCGAGCGGACCTTGACTGAAACCTGGTGCGCCGCCGTGCCGTCGAACGGCCCGTCGCCGAGCCAGTTGATCTCGCGCACCGGCACGGTGCGGGTCGCGAGCATCTCCTTCGGGCCGACGATCACGCGGCGCGCGTCGACATCGAGCTTCACCACATAGAGCGGCTCCGACAGCCCGCCGATGCCGAGGCCCCGGCGCTGGCCGATCGTGTAATGGATCACCCCGCGATGCGCCCCCAGCAGCCGCCCGTCGGCATGAACGATCTCACCCGGATCGGCGGCACCCGGGCGCAGCTTCTCGATCACCGCAGCGTAATCGCCGTTCGGCACGAAGCAGATGTCCTGGCTGTCGGGCTTGTCGGCTACCGGCAACCCGTAGCGCGCCGCGAGCGCCCGGGTTTCCGCCTTCGACGCAAGCCCGCCGAGCGGAAAGCGCAGAAAATCGAGCTGTTCCCTAGTCGTGGAGAACAGGAAATAGGATTGGTCCCGCGCCGCATCGGCGGCCCTGTGGAGCTCCGCACCGGCCGCGCCCATCTCGCGGCGAATGTAGTGCCCCGTCGCCATGCAATCGGCATCGAGGTCGCGCGCGGTCTCCAGGAGGTCCTTGAATTTCACCCGCTCGTTGCACCGGATGCAGGGGACCGGCGTCGCGCCGCCGAGATAAGCATCGGCGAACTCGTCGATCACCGCCTCGCGGAACCGATTCTCGTAATCGAGCACGTAATGCGGAAAGCCCATCTCCTCGGCCACCCGGCGCGCGTCATGGATGTCCCGCCCCGCGCAACAGGCCCCTTTCTTGGCGAGCGCCGCGCCATGGTCGTAGAGCTGGAGCGTGACGCCCACCACGTCATAGCCCTCTTCAGAAAGCTGCGCGGCCACCACCGACGAATCCACCCCGCCCGACATCGCCACCACGACACGGGTCTCGGCGGGCGCTTTCGGCAACCCGAGGGAATTCAGGGCGGGATCGAGGGGCATGATCTCTCCGGGGCTTTCCGCGCGGAATATAGGAAAATGCAACATACACTCAAGGCCGGGCTTCACCCCTCCTTAAGCCGCGCCGGCCCAGTGTCGCGCCCGGGAATGGACCAGAAATTGGGGTGAAACCATGTATTTGCGGAAAGTGGACGGACCGCGATCGGTAACCTTGCCGGACGGCTCCGTGATGACGCGCGCGGACCTGCCGCCGGCCGCGACCCTGCGCTGGGTCGCCTCGCGCAAGGCCGCGGTGGTCAAGGCGGTCGCCATCGGGCTGCTCGGCCGTGCCGAAGCGCTGAAGACCTACGCGCTCTCGGACGAGGAGTTGACGGCCTGGGAGGAGGCGGTGCGCAGCCATGGCGAGGCGGCGCTCAGGACCACCGCCTTGCAGAAATATAGACAACCATAGGTAGAAGTGTAGACTGTCCGGCGTATGATAACGTGTCGTTAACCATTAACGCCCTAACGTTGCGGGGGATGCGATGATTGCGGAGATGACAGATGCGCGTGCTGCTGGTGGAAGACGACCCGACGACCTCGAAGAGCATCGAGCTGATGCTGAGCCATGCCAACCTCAACGTCTATTGCACGGATATGGGGGAGGAAGGGATCGATCTGGCCAAGCTCTACGATTACGACCTGATCCTGCTCGACATCAACCTGCCGGACATGAACGGGCATGAGGTGCTGCGCCAGCTCCGGCTCGCGAAGATCGAGACGCCGATCCTGATCCTGTCGGGCGAGGACGCGACGGAGAGCAAGCTCAGGGGGTTCGGCTTCGGTGCCGACGATTACCTGACGAAGCCGTTTCATCGGGAGGAGCTGGTGGCGCGGATCCACGCGATCATCCGCCGCTCCAAAGGCCACGCCCAGTCGATCATCAAGACCGGGCGGATCGCGGTCAATCTCGATGCCAAGACGGTGGAGGTCGACGGCAGCCCGGTGCATCTGACCGGCAAGGAATACCAGATGCTGGAGCTGCTGAGTCTCAGGAAGGGCACGACGCTCACCAAGGAGATGTTCCTCAACCATCTCTATGGCGGCATGGACGAGCCGGAACTGAAGATCATCGACGTCTTCATCTGCAAGCTCCGCAAGAAACTCGGCGAGGCGACCGGCGGCGACAACCATATCGAGACCGTCTGGGGCCGCGGCTATGTGCTGCGCGATCCGGAGCCCTCACTGGTGGATCAGGAACGGTTGGCGGTCGGGGCCTGACGCCGCGGCCGCAGCCGACCGCATCGCGGTTCGAGCCAGGCGGTGTCGACCGGTCCGAGCGGTAGCCCGGTTCGGTCGATGTTTCGAGAGGGCCGGTCGCCGCCGCACGATCCACGCAAATCCGTATACCTGCCTCCGCCGGACGCGGGAGAGAGAGGCCGTCAGACCTCCGGGTGGGCTTCCGACTCCGTAGGTTGAACGATCTTTGCCAAAGGAACGTCGCTGGTCCGCCGCGAGGCCGGGCCGCTGTGACGGATCCAGAGTGTCGATCCAAGATGCGTCCGCCGTCCCTGGCCCCGGTTCCCCGCCGGGTCCGGCGGGGTTCGGGGCCGCCGGCTGGACGGGGCGGCGGCTCTGACCTATCCCTCGGAGCAGGGGGGCGTTGGGCCCGAGGCTGCCGGAGGGGCAATGGCCGAAGCGGAGATTGCGGTCGAGGCGTTGGACGAGGCGACGGCCCGGGCCGAACTCGCGCGGCTGGCCGATCTTCTTTCCGCGGCCAACCTTGCTTATCACACCGCGGACGCTCCTCAGATGTCGGACGCGGATTACGACGCGCTGAAGCGTCGCAATGCCGAGATCGAGGTCCGCTTTCCCGACCTCAAGCGCGCCGACAGCCCCTCCGACCAGGTCGGCGCGGCCCCGGCGGAGGGCTTCGCCAAGGTGACCCATGCCGAGCGGATGCTGTCGCTCGCCAACGCCTTCGACGACGCCGACATCGCTGAATTCGATGCCGGCATACGGCGCTTTCTCAACCTCGGCCCGGACGCACCGCTGGCTTACACCGCCGAACCCAAGATCGACGGGCTGTCGCTCTCGCTGCGCTACGAAGACGGGGTTCTGATCCAGGCCGCGACGCGGGGCGACGGCGCGGTGGGAGAGAACGTCACCGCCAATGCCCGCACCGTCGCCGATATCCCGGAGAGGCTCGACGGTGCCCCTGCGCTCCTCGAAGTGCGCGGTGAGATCTATATGAGCCACGCGGATTTCGCGGCGCTGAACGCACGGCAGGCCGAGGCGGGCGAAAAAACCTTCGCCAATCCGCGCAATGCCGCCGCCGGGTCTCTCCGGCAACTCGACGCCACCATCACAATGGCCCGCCCGCTGCGGTTCTTCGCCTATGCCTGGGGCGCGCTGTCCGAGCCGCTCGCCGAGACCCAGATGGGCGCGATCGACCGGCTCGCCGCTTTGGGGTTCGAGACCAATCCGCTGACCACGCTCTGCGCGGGCCCCGAGGAAATGCTCGCCGCCTACGATCGGATCGAGGCGGGCCGGGCGACGCTCGGCTACGATATCGACGGTGTGGTCTACAAGGTCGACGACCTCGCGCTTCAGGCACGGCTCGGGTTCCGCTCCACCACGCCGCGCTGGGCCATTGCGCACAAGTTTCCCGCCGAACTGGCCTGGACCCGACTCGAGAAGATCGAGATCCAGGTCGGTCGGACCGGTGCGCTCAGCCCCGTCGCGCGGCTGCAACCGGTCACCGTGGGCGGCGTCGTGGTCTCCAACGCGACGCTCCATAACGAGGATTACATCGCCGGCCGGGGCAGTTCCGGCGAGACGATCCGCGATGGCAAGGACCTGCGCGAGGGCGATTGGGTGCAGGTCTACCGCGCCGGCGACGTGATCCCGAAAGTCGCCGATGTCGATCTCTCGAAACGGCCCGCCGACGCCAAGCCTTACCTCTTCCCGACACGCTGCCCGGAATGCGCATCCCCCGCAATCCGCGAGGAGGGCGACGCCGTCCGCCGCTGCACCGGTGGATTGATCTGTCCGGCCCAGGCCATTGAAAAAATGAGACATTTCGTCAGCCGCGGCGCGCTCGATATCGAAGGGCTCGGGGCCAAACAGGTCGAGGCGTTCCATGGCGACGACCAGCTTCCGGTGAAGGAGCCCGCGGATATCTTCACCCTGGCGGCGCGGGATGCGGCGAACCTGACGAAGCTCGCGAACCGCGATGGCTGGGGCGAGACCAGCGCCGGCAACCTCTTTCGCGCCATCGACGACAAGCGGGTGATCCCGATGGGCCGGCTGCTCTTCGGCCTCGGCATCCGCCATGTCGGCGAAGTCGCCGCCCAGGACCTGGCCCGCCATTACGGCGGCTGGGCGGCGATGACCCATGCCCTCGACACCGCCCGCCCGGCGGCGCTGGCCCACCGGGCCGCCGACGCGGCGGCGGAGGCGGAGCGACTGGCCGCCGATGCGGAGGGCCGCCGCGCGCGGCTCTCGGAGGCGCGGGCGAAAGCCCTGGCCGAAGCCC
>JANQRL010000026.1 GCA_028284605.1 Paracoccaceae bacterium
TTCTGAGCGGTTGGTTTCTGGCCGGCGGACGGGGCCGGGGGGGGGGCGCTTCGAGCCCAGAGTGCTGGACGCTGCGTTACGCTCCGATATCTCGGTCATGCGGAAGGCGTATCGAATTCCGGGTTCTGGTGCTAAAGCTTGTGGGACGGCCCACAGCCATGTCTGTGTCGTGGTCGGCCAGGGCATTGTTGAGCAAAGGTCACGCAGAGATGGAGCAGCCCTGTTGATAACCATTACGCCGGCACGAACGCAGTCGCACATGCAGGACTTTCGGGAGTTGGTGCGAGATCTTGTATCATGGGCTATGGCAGAGTTTCACCCAGACCAGGCGGTTCCCCCGAACGTTCTTGCCAATCTGGATCGGGAACTCGCCGACCTGCCGGGAAAGTATGCAACGCCGGAGGGCGCGCTTTTCGTCGCCTATGCAGCCGACGAACCCGCCGGCTGCATCGCCGGCTTCCGGACCGTCCATGGCGACCTGGAGGTGACCCGTCTTTGGGTCCGGCCTGACTTCCGTGGCTTGGGCGTCGGTGACAAACTGGTCGAGTCACTTCTGATAAGGGCCTCGAAATCGGGCTACACGCGCGCTGTTCTGCGGAGCCGAAAGGAGATGACATCGGCGCACAAGATCTATCGCCGAGCTGGTTTCGCCGAATTTGATGGTGATGCGTATTTTTCGAATCTCGAAGATGTCGAAGTTGCAATGCGACACGACCTGGACTGAGTTTGGGGCCACACGTCGGACGTTCAGCGCAGGATGAGTCGCGGCAGCGTTGTCCCGCGAAGCAAAAAACTGACGCGGCTCGGCGCGGGGCGTTGCCTCGGCGAGCCTACCGCTTCCGCCCGAACGGCTTGTCTGGCGGTGCGCGGAACGACGGCTCGGGCTCGAAAAGGTCCCCGGTGCGCGCGTCTCCCCCGGTTCGTCCGAACCGGCGCATCCAAGGCGCCGGCTCGGCCAGCGCTCCGCCGCGCTGCCATTCGAAGTACCCCAGTGCCCCCGGCGCCGGGATCGGCGCGCACGGCACCGGATCGCGCAGGACGAGGCCCATCTGGCCGCCGAACCACTCGCTGTCGCTTTCCGAGACGATCTCCACCACCTCCACCGCCCCGATGATCGCGCCGCGCGACAGCTCATCGGGCCGCGGGCAGAGCACGCCGTGCCGGTCTAGCCGCCAGAGGCCCCAGCGATACTCCTTCTCGCTCATACCCTTCGCGGCATGGAGCGCGATCCGCCCCGGCACCATGCGGCCCGCGCGGATCGCCCCGGCGGAGCGGTTCTCGATGACCTTGCCGCCATGGAGGATGGCCCAGGCCCAGGGCTGGCGCACAGACAAGGCAAGGCGAGGCAGGTCGTCCATGGGTCGAAGCTAGCGGGCCCACCTGCCCGGGCCAGGGGCCTTGGCGCCGCTTGTTCGGGCCCGGCGCCGGCGCAATCGGAGATCGATCCATGCCACCGGGCCGGAAAGGTGGCGGCACGGCCGATCCACTGCCCTTATCTCTTCGCCGGAGACCTCCAAGCGCTCTTGGCGAATCTGCCGGGCGGCGCCATCGTGCGCCGTCAGCAGGGAGGCGGCCCATGAACATCATCCAATCCCAGACCGACTGGATCGCCCGGGCGGCGCAGGTTCTGCCCGCCGGGGGCTTCGGTAATTTTGCCACCGATATCGTCATCGCACGCGGGCAGGGCGCCCATGTCTGGGACGAGGATGGCAACGAATATATCGACTACCTGATCGGCTCCGGCCCGATGCTGCTCGGCCACGGCCATCCGGAGGTGATGGAGGCGGTGCTGGAGCAGCTTCCGAAGGGCATGACCTTCTTCGCCAACAACGCCGCCGGGATCGCGCTGGCCGAGGCCATCGTCGAGGCGGTCCCCTGCGCCGAGCAGGTGCGGTTCGTCGCCTCCGGCGGCGAGGCGGACATGTATGCGATCCGGCTGGCGCGCGCCTTCATGGGCCGCTCGAAGATGATCAAGTTCGAAGGCGGCTATCACGGGATGAGCGCCGAGGCGCAGATGAGCCTCGCGCCCACGGAGCGGGTGAATTTTCCGCAAGCCGTGCCGGACAGTGCCGGCATCCCCGACGGGGTGCGCGACGAAATGCTGATCGCGCCGTTCAACGATCTCGACTACCTCGCCGGGCTCCTCGACGAATACGGGGCCGAGGTCGCCGGGGTGATCCTGGAGCCCCTGCAGCGGGTGGTGGCGCCGGAGCCGGGCTTTCTTCAGGGCGTGCGCGATCTTTGCGACAAGCATGGCGTGCTGCTGATCTTCGATGAGATCGTCACCGGCTTCCGCCTCGCCTATGGCGGCGCGCAGGAGCGTTACGGCGTGATCCCGGATATCTGCACCCTGGGCAAGATCATCGGCGGCGGGTTTGCGCTCGCGGCGACCGCCGGGCGGGCCGAGATCATGGCCCATTTCGACAAGGAGAAGGTCGGGGCGGAGGGCTGGCTGATGCAGCTTGGGACGCTCTCGGGCAATCCGGTGGCCTCGGTGGCGGGGCTGAAGACGATGGAGGTGCTGCGCCGGCCCGAGCAGTACGAGCGGCTCATCGGGCTCGGCCAGCGGTTGATGGACATGCAGACGGAGGCGTTGACCGGGGCCGGGATCGAGCACGCGATCACTGGCGATCCGACGCTCTTCGACGTGGTCTTCGCCAGGGGCCCGATGCGGGATTACCGGGACACGCAGCGGGGGGATACCGAACGGCTCGCGCTCTACAATCGGGTCCTGCGCGCGCACGGCATCTTCAAGTCGCCCGGCAAGCTCTATCCCAATCTGGCGCTGACGGAGGCCGATCTGGAGCAGAGCGCGGCCGCATTTGCCGCCGCCACGGCGGCGCTCGCAGCGGTCTGAGGTCGGGCTGGATGATGGGTCGGCCGGTCGGAGTGGACTCGGGTGACAGACTGCACCCGCTGTCGTGATGCGGCGCGTTTCACCGGGCGGCGCTCCAGAGCACCGGTCGATCTACATCCCCGCCCGGAATCAAGCCGAAGGCGCCGGGCATCGACAGACCGTCCCGCGGGCTGGCGATTTGGTTGGGCTGGGTGCGAAGCTCAGAGCGAGGAAGTACTTGCCTGCCATAAAGCGCAGTAGCTCAGCTGTCGGATCGCCATCCCCCGGTCTGTCGATGCCCGGCTTGTGTCGCACCAAAGCCAAACCTGCGTCTCCGGCTCAAAGGCACATCCCGCTGACGCCCGTTTCGGACCAAAGCTCGACTTGTCGCGCCATACCACAAAGGCGGCGGCGTCAGCGAAATCCGTTCCGCCCTAAGCCTTCACCCGCCGCGTCTCCGGATGCAGCGATTTGCCCAGGATGTGCGCGTCGGTATGGATCACCGAACCGGCGGACCCGACGATAGCCTCTTCCGGGGCGCAGGCAATCGTCTCGTCCTTGCCCGGATAGTCGAGGCTCCACAGGAAGTGCCGCATGCAATTGATCCGCGCCCGCTTCTTGTCGTTCGACTTCACCACCGTCCAAGGCGCATCCGCCGTGTCGGTGTAGAAGAACATCGCCTCCTTGGCCTCGGTATAATCGTCCCACTTGTCGAGGCTGGCCTTGTCGATCGGCGAGAGCTTCCACTGTTTCAGCGGGTCGGTCTCGCGGCTCTTGAAGCGGCGGCGCTGCTCCTCCTGCGTCACCGAGAACCAGTATTTGTAGAGCCGGATGCCGGAACGCACGAGCATCCGCTCGAGGTCGGGCGTCTGACGCATGAATTCGAGATACTCGTTGGGTTCGCAGAACCCCATCACCCGCTCGACCCCGGCGCGATTGTACCAGGAGCGGTCGTAGAAGACCATTTCACCGACCGTGGGTAGTTCCTGCACATAGCGCTGAAAATACCACTGGCCCTTCTCTTCCCAGGTCGGCTTGTTGAGCGCCACGATCCGCGCCGCGCGCGGGTTGAGGTGTTCCATGAAGCGCTTGATCGTCCCGCCCTTGCCGGCAGCATCGCGGCCCTCGAACAGGATGACAAAGCGCTCCCCGGCCTCCTGGGCCCAGAGCTGGACCTTCAGAAGCTCGGCCTGGAGCCTGGCTTTCTCCAACTCGTAGGGCACCCGCGCCATCTTCGGCAGGTCGGGCAGCTGGATCGTCTCTTCCGGCGCGGCGTCTTTCATCGGGCTCTCCATCATGGCGGGTTAACGAAGTATACCAGTGCGCCGCCGTTCCGCGCCTTGATGGAGGTCAAGTGTCTGCGCGCAAGTGAAGGGGCGGCAGAGGAAGATCCCAAGGCGGCTATGTCGCCGCCTCAGGAGATGCCCGCCGAGGTCATGTCCGCTCGGAACCCCTAGGCCCTTCCGATCGCATCGGACTTCAACCGGAAGATGCCGTCCTTTACGGTGTATGCATCAACCTCGGCGGCTGTCGTCTCGACCATCTCTCGCGTGAAGTCTGGGTACATCCATGTTGCGAGCAGAAAGTATCGTTCATGGTCCGGCGTGGAGAAGATGGCCCACGGCATGTCGCCGATGAGGCAGTGAAAGTACAACTCCAACACCACGCCGTCTCCGTCGAGGAAGGCATAGACCGCCCGCTCCCCGATCCAGTCGCCAAATGCGGCCACGTGCTCGGCTTTGGTGACCGACTTCCACTTGGTCGAATGCTGCGTCATTTTGGTCTCCTGTTCAGGATGCCTACTGGGATCCTGCTCGAGACTTGCCTGTACTGCACTGCTGCAACTGTATCCTGGGCCTTTCGACCGCCCGGAAGATGCCACTGCAACGGCATCGATAGCGCGGTTCGGCTCTTGACCAGCCGCCTACGCGTCGCCGACGAGGCTTTTGTGACCATTGTGTAAATGTTCTGTGACAACGAAAGAAGGGCGCATCCGAAGATGCGCCCTTCCTCGATACAGTTGTCAGCAGGTCCCATGTCGGCGTTGCAGCGCCCAAGGTCGTTTTCAGACCAGATCGGTAACCAGAATGACAAAAAACGGGTTAGCCCCGCGGATTTCCGAAGTCCACAACAAACTAGGACGGTCGAGAGAAAAACGGGTCCTGACGCACAAGGATCACGCGCGCCGCCCCCAGAGGTCGTACTCCCCCGCCTCGTCCACCTCGACGGTCACGATATCCCCGACCGACAATCCGTCGGTATCCTCGTCGATGAAGAGGTTGCCATCGATCTCCGGCGCGTCGGCCCTGGTGCGACAGGTGGCGATGCCGTCGGTGTCGACCTCGTCGACGATCACCTCCTGACGGGTCCCGACCTTGGCCGCCAGCTTCGCCTCGGAGATTTCCTGGGCCTTCTCCATGAACCGGTGCCAGCGCTCCTCCTTCACCGCCTCCGGCACATGGTCGGGCAATGCGTTCGACCGCGCACCTTCGACATTCTCGTAGCGAAAGCACCCGACCCGGTCGAGCTGGGCGTCGTCGAGCCAGTCGAGCAGCGTCTGGAACTCCGCTTCCGTCTCCCCGGGATAGCCCACGATGAAGGTGGAGCGCAGGGTGATCTCCGGACAGATCGCCCGCCACTCGGCGATCCGGTCGAGCGTCCGCTCCGCCGCCGCCGGCCGGGCCATGCGTTTCAGGGTCTCTGGATGGGCGTGCTGGAACGGGATGTCGAGATAGGGCAGCACCAGACCCTCTTCCATCAGCGGGATCAACTCGCGGACATGGGGGTAGGGGTAGACGTAATGCAGCCGGACCCAGGCGCCGAGGCCCCCCAGATCGCGGGCCAGATCGGTGATATGGGCGCGGTGGCCGCGCTCTTCGGCGTGGCGCAGGTCGAGCCCGTAGGCGGAGGTGTCCTGGGAGATCACCAGAAGCTCCTTCACCCCGGCCGCGACGAGCCGCTCCGCCTCGCGGATCACCGCATGGGCCGGGCGCGAGGCGAGCTTTCCGCGCATCGACGGGATGATGCAGAACCGGCATTTATGGTTACAGCCCTCGGAGATCTTGAGGTAGCTGTAATGCCGTGGGGTGAGGCTGACGCCCGAGGCCGGGAGCAGGTCCACGAACGGGTCCGGCGCCGGCGGCACGGCGGCGTGGACCGCATCGAGCACCGCCTCGTATTGCTGCGGGCCGGTGACGGCGAGGACCTTCGGATGGGCGCCCGTGATGTAGTCCGGCTCGGCGCCGAGGCAGCCGGTCACGATCACCCTGCCGTTCTCCTGAAGCGCCTCGCCGATCGCCTCCAGGCTCTCGGCCTTGGCGCTGTCGAGGAAGCCGCAGGTATTGACGATGACCGCGCCGGCACCGGCATAGTCCGGCGAGATCGCATAGCCCTCGGCCCGGAGCCGGGTCAGGATACGCTCGCTGTCGACCAGGGCCTTGGGGCAGCCGAGGGAGACCATGCCGATGGTCGGCTGGCCGGGACGGGCGGCCTCCGGGACACGCCCATGGGCGATATCCGGGCGCAGATCGGGCGGGTTGGCGGACATGGGGCGGCTATAGCGGGGCCAGCGCATGGGGAAAAGGGCTGGGCGAACGCCCCCCCAAGCACTGGTTGGCACCTTTGCGTCAACACAATTCGGTCCGTTCCGAATCTGAGCGAGCTCATCTTGCTGCCTCAAGCTCGGGCTATTCCTGTGTTTGCGCGACAGCTTCTCGTGAATTGCGGTTTCGGTCAGCCGCACATCTTCCCGCGCGCGATGGTTCAGTGGCTCCTTGAGCCATGCATAGAAGCCGGAGAAGTGGACCCGTAGCACCCGGCACATGGCCCGGACGCCGAACTCCCTGCGATGCGCCCGGATGAAGGCGTACTTCATTGGGACTCGCGCGCGAAGTACGCCGTTGCCTTTGTTAGGATGTCGCGTTCCTCGGTCACCCGAGCCAGTTCGCGCTTCAGGCGCCGGTTCTCGGCCTCATGGTCCGCGCCGGGCTTCGCAACAGGTTCCCCGAACAGCTTCAGCCACTTGTAGAGAGAATACGTGCTGACGCCCAAACGGCGGGATACCTCCCGCACAGGATACCCGCGCACGGTTATCTGATGCACCGCATCGCGCTTGAACTCGTCGCTGTAGTTGCTTGTCCCCATGGTCGCCTCCTCGGCTCAAAGTCAGGAGGCAAAGCGTCTACAAATCTAGGGGCACCTCACGCCACCATGATGACATTTCGCTCTCTCCCTCAGCTCAATCCTAGAATTGCAAAGATCAACCCGGATCGCCCGGGCGCTGCACGATGAAGTCGATATTGCCCCAACGTATGTCGATGCAGGTCAGGGCCACGCCTTCATCGATATATTCCGGCGGGAGAGACTCTTCACCGGTTTTGAGACCTCTAACTCCGTAGCTGAACGAGCGCGTCCGGCACAGTGTCGACCCAGACGACGTTCTGAAGTTAAAGTCTTCTTGGTTAGGAACGGCCACGCGCGTGATTTGATACTCCGCAGAGAAGGAAGACGTGCAGTCCGGGACGAATTGGAATCGCTCATCGTCCACTATGTCCCGCAACAAAACCGAGTCTCGGGCCAGAAAAGCAAATCGGAGCCGCGCGTTGCGGTCCCTGGCGAGGTAATCAAATCCACTCCGTCTAGCCAACCCCCATCTCCCGCCGGCCAAGTAATCACGAACGATCGGAGCAAGGTTGCACCCGTCTAAGCGGATATCCATCGAGACGCTGTCGACCGGAAAGATTCGATCGGATGCGGAGGAGCAGGCGGTCAGGGCGCCGGCGCATGCGGCCATCAGGGACGTGAGTTTGGGAAATCTCAAGGGCATAAGGTGTTCTCGTTCGTGAAGTGGAATGACATCGGAAATCGCGGTCCGTCGCTAAGATTGGGACAGATTGAAGCTGATAATCACACGATCGCTCTGATCGCCGGGCTGAGAGGAGAGGTTCGGACCTACGCTGTGGTAGAGCCAGCTTGGAAACAGCAACATGCGTCCGGCTTTCGGTGTGAACCGGACTTTCGTCCAGGATTCCGCTGGGCGGCGTTTATTGGGCTCCAGGGTCGGTTGATGCATGATGTTCACGGTGCGCGGATCGGTGAACTCGATATCGCCGGATGATTGCGGCGTCTGGATGTAGTAGACACCGCTCCACAAGGAGCCGGGGTGGATATGGGCCTTGTTGACGCTCCCCGGGCCGTTGACGATCGACCACATGGTTCCAATGGTCAGAGGCCGCTCTCGGTGATATCCGAGTTCCATCGAGATTTCACCGGCAACCGCTTGGACAATATCGGCGAGCTCTCCATACTCTTTGCTTTTGTGGAGGTTGCTTTTGCTGTGCCATCCGCCAAGTGACCTATAATTCGACCGCTCTATTCGTCTCGATCCAGCTGACGATCACGGTAGATGTTCTCTAGCAACAACACGTTAAGAGCCTCGTGCCGGGGAATCGTGAGCTTATAGATAGTCGTGGGAAAGTGCAGCTCGCGCGTCAGAAACTTGCTGGGTTCAGATTGTTGGTTCATACTGACAGTTAGGACGTCTGGCAACCGACACTCCTCCAATTGGACGGATTCCACTCATTCGAGAGCGCGGCGCATCACATGTCAACTGCGGCGCGGGTTGTTCGATGCCTCTATTGTGCAGATGCGGCTTTGGTATTCCCGGTCGCGCTGACGTGCTGCTCTCTGACTTTCCCGGCTTAACGAGGGGTATTGGCAGAAGCCAGATTGGTCCAAAGAGGCGTCTGTGGTCCGAGAGGAAGACCGAGATGGAAGAACGCTCTACAGCGACCTCTAAGCCTTACTCCGCCTTCACCTGCATGCCCCGGATCATCTTCAGCACCATCCGGCGGGGCATCAGCGGGGTCACCCAGTTCAGCATGACGCTCAGCATCGGGTTGTCGATGGCGTGGAGCTGCCCGGCCCGCATCGCGTTGTAACCCACCAGCGCCACCTTGCGGGGCGGGGCGGCGTTGTTGCCGAGCGAGGTGCCGGTGAGGTCGGCGGCGTCGAAGAACTCGGTGGCGACCGGCCCCGGGGCAAGCGCGGTGGAGGTCACGCCGTAGGGGCGCATCTCTTCATCGATGGCCATGGAGAAACTCGTCACGAAAGCCTTGGTCGCATAATAGACCGCCTGGAACGGCCCCGGCACCATGGCGGCCGTGGACGAGACCTGGAGCATCCGGCCCTTCCCCCGCGCCTTCATCCTGGCGCCGAAGAGGTGGCTCAGCGTCACCGGGGCCTTCACGTTGAGGTCGATCATGGCGAGGTCGCGGTTGAGGTCGCGCTCCAGAAACTCGCCCTGGCCGCCGAAGCCTGCATTGTTCATCAGGACGCCGATCTCGACCCCCAGAGCCTCGACTGCCTGGAAGAGCTTCTGCGGCCCGCCCTCGGTGCCAAGATCGAGCGGGATCGTGTGGACTGTGACCTCATGTGCTGCCTCAAGATCGGCCTTCAGCGCGTCAAGGGCCTCGGCCCGGCGGGCGGTGATGACCAGATCGCCGCCCTTCTCGGCATGGATGCGGGCCAGTTCACGGCCGATGCCGGAGGAGGCGCCGGTGATCAGGGCGGTGTCGGGCATCGGCGGCTCCCGGGGTCAGCGGCGCCGGTCGCGGCGGCTCGACATCGGCTGGAACGCGACGCCGACATGGGCTTCGCAATAGGGCTTGCCGGGCTGGACGGGGAGGCCGCAGAACCAGAAATCCGCGGTGGCCGGGTCGCCGATGGGCCATTTGCAGGTCCGCTCGGTCAGTTCCATCAGGCTGATCTTCCGCGCGGATTTCTCCACCTCGTTGACCTTGGCGAGCGCCTCGGGGCTGATCTCGTTGGCCGAGGGCTGCGGCGGCAGCGGCTGGCCGGCGGGGATGATCGCCCGGCGCGCCGCGCTCATCGGCGGGGCGGTGTCCTCGGCCGGTTCCGCCCTGGCTGGTGCCGCCTCGGCGGCGGCGGGTTTGGCCTGGGCCTTGGCGGGCTTCGCCGGTGCCGGTTTCTCCTTGGCCGGCGCGGCGCCGTTGCCGCCCGATCCGGCGCGGTTCGACAGGCCGAGGCGATGCACCTTGCCGATCACCGCGTTGCGGGTGACGCCGCCCAGCTCCTTGGCGATCTGGCTGGCCGACTGGCCCTCGCCCCACATCTTCTTCAAGAGCTCGACCCGCTCGTCGGTCCAGGACATCCGTGTTTCCTCGCTAGAGTGACGTGTCGCGGGGGCCATTCCCGCGCCGATCCCCTATAGTAGTGACCCCGGCCGGGGATACAAGCCGGAGCGGTCTCAGCGCCCGGCCCCCGCGCTCGGCAGGACCGGCGGTTTCGGGCGCCGCGCCTCGCGCCAGGCCAGAAGCGCCGCGCCCGCCACGATGATCGCCGCACCGATATAGGACACCGCATCGGGCACTGCGCCGAAGATGGCGAGGTCGAAGAGCGCGGCGAAGATCAGGGTGACGTAGCTGAAGGGCGTCACCAGGCTCGCCTCCGCCCGGGCCATGGCGTTGACGAAACAGGCCTGAGCCGCGGCCATCAGGAGGCCGAGGGCGACGAGCACCGCCCATTGCCCGCCTGTCGGATTCTGCCAGACCGGGATCATCAGAGTGGCGGTTAGGAGCCAGCCGATGGCGTTGTTGATCAGCAGAATCTGGAGCGGGGATTCGCGGTTCGCCAGCTTCTTGATGAAGATCAGTTCGAGCCCCATGACCATCGCCGCCCCGAGCGCCAGAAGCGCGGCGGCCTGAAAGCTCTCCGGCCCGGGCCGCAGCAGCACCAGCGCCCCGGCGAGCGCGATGGCCGCGGCGGCCCAGCGGATACGACCCACCCGCTCGCCCAGAAGCGGGATGGCGAGGATCATGCAGAAGACCGGGTTGAGGAAGCTGATCGCGGTGGCGTCCGAAAGCGGGATCGTGGCCACGGCGGCGAACATCAGCGTGACGCCGGCGGCGCCGCAGATCGTGCGGGCGACATGCAGCTTCAGGTTCGGGGCGCTGATCTTCGGCCGCATCACGGCGGCGACCGTCAGAAGGCCAATGAAGGCAAAGACGAACCGCCCATGGGTGATCTGGAGCGGGTGCAGCGGCTCGCCGAGTGTCGGTGTGCCGAGGGCCTTCGCGCAGAGCGTCGTTCCCGCGATGAAGGCGGTGGCTGAGAGCATCAGGGCGATGGCGAGGGGCGGGTTCGGGGCCATGGCCTTCTGTGATCCGCCGCACCGGCGGGTGCAAGATTTGATCCGGGTCAAGGCGGGTCCCGGGCGCTCCGATCAGATGGCGGCAGGATCAGATGGGGAGCCCGACATGCCCGCGCAGACCAAGGAAGACCTGATTGCCGTGTCTGAAAAGGAATATGCCAAGCTGGAGAAGAGCCTTGGTCAGGTCACGGAAGAGGCCGGCCTGCTGAAGCGCGAGGAGGACACGTCGATCAAGGACCTCGTCGTCCATCGCGCCCATTGGATCGATCTCTTCCTCGGCTGGTATGAGGATGGCAAGGCGGGACGGGAGGTACATATCCCGGCGCCGGGCTACAATTGGGGGCAGCTCAAAGCCTACAACGCTGACCTCCGCGCGAAGACCGCCGATATCGGCTGGGACGAGGCATTGACTACACTCGCCGAAAGACACGGCGCGCTGATGGCGCTGATCGGCGACCTCGACAACGATCAGCTTTACGGTGGTCCGATGCCGGGCGGGGGCAAGAACAAGTGGACCACGGGGCGCTTCGCCGAGGCGTCCGGTCCGTCCCACTACCGGTCCGCGACGAAATGGGTCCGCGCCTGTCTGCGCGCCGACGCGGCCTAAGCGCCGGGGCCTACTCGGCCGCCGCGCGCGGTCGGCCCCGGGCGAGGGCGGCCAAATGCGGCACGAAGAAGGAGGCCGGCTTGTCCGCCAGCGCCGCCGCGCCGCCCATCCGGTGCGCATCGAGGTAATCCGCGACAAGGGCGAAGCCGAGCGCATAGCCGAGCCAGAGCGGCTTCTCGCCATGGCCGAAGAACCAGTCGGTGTGATCGTAATCCGCACGGCGCCAGTCGAGCAGCGCCCGGCGGGCCCAGTGCATCAGCTCCTCGGGGCCGACCGCCTGTTCCCAAGGTTCGGGCACCGTGCCCAGCGCCTGAACCACGAAATGCCCGGCGAGCCCCTCGCTGACCAGCGCCTCGCCGAGGGTTTCGCCATACCCCGCCTCATCGCGGCGCAGGACGTGATGCAATTCGTGGACAATGGTGCGTTCATAGGCGCTGCCCGGGCCGAGGGAGAGTGCCCGGTTGTCGGGGTCGAGGGCGATCTCGATCTCCCGCCGGCGCGGGCAGAACCCGCCGACCCCGTCGGCCGCGATGGTGGCCCGCGGCCAGACGCGGATCACCACGTCGGTCCGGGGGATGTCCACGACCGCCATGGCCGCCGCCTCGGCCCGGGCAAGGCCCTCGAGGAGGGGGGTACGGAGCGCCTCCAGCCGGCCGCTGGCGCCGAGGATATGGGGAACGAGATTGGCCATCGCGGGGAAGCTAGGGCGGGCGCCCGTATGCTCAAGCATACGATTGTATGGCGCGGCGGTCCGGCGCGCGGGACTTCGCCCTTCCCAAGCCGGTGCGAAGGCGCTAGAGGGGCGGCATGGCACAGTTGAGCCCCCAGACCGCGCGCCGACGCCGACGCTGATCCGGCTCCCCCGGGCTACGGCCCGCTGTGCCTTTCCCCAACGTTGACTTGCCCCGGCCGCTCAGGCATCCCCGGGGCTTCGCCTCAAGGACCCAGAGATGATCCCTGCCGTTCTGCCGACCTATAACCGCGCGCCGCTTTCGTTTGTGAAAGGCGAAGGCTCCTGGCTGATCGAGGCGGACGGGCGACGCTTTCTCGATCTGGGCGCGGGGATCGCGGTGAATGCGCTGGGCCATGCCCATCCGGCGCTCGTTGAGGCGCTGACCGACCAGGCGAACGCGCTCTGGCATGTCTCGAACCTCTACCGGATCGCGCCGCAGGAGAAGTTGGCGGAGCGTCTGGTGGAACTGACCTTCGCCGATACGGTGTTTTTCACCAATTCCGGCACCGAAAGCTGCGAACTGGCGGTGAAGATGGCCCGGAAGTACCGCGCGGCGCGCGGCGAGGACCGGCCCGTCATCCTGACCTTCGAGGGCTCGTTTCATGGTCGGTCGAGCGCCGGGATCGCGGCGGCGGGATCGGCGAAGATGACCGACGGCTTCGGCCCGCTCCTGCCCGGGTTCCGGCACCTGCCCTGGGGCGATCCTGACGCGCTGAAGGCCGCGGCGGCGGAGCCCGATGTCGGCGCGATCCTCGTCGAACCGGTCCAGGGCGAGGGCGGCATACGGCCCCTTGAGGACGGTCTACTGAAGGAAATCCGCGCGCTCTGCGACGAACATGGGCTCCTCCTGATCCTCGACGAGGTGCAATGCGGCGTCGGGCGCACCGGGCGGCTCTTTGCCCATGAATGGGCCGGGATCGCGCCGGATATCATGATGGTCGCGAAGGGGATCGGCGGCGGCTTCCCCCTCGGCGCGGTGCTGGCCACCGAAGGTGCGGCCGGCGGGATGACCGCGGGCACCCATGGCTCCACCTATGGCGGCAATCCCCTCGCCTGTGCCGTCGGGCTCAAGGTGCTGGAGATCGTCGCCGATCCCGCCTTCCTCGACGCGGTGAACCGCAAGGCGGGGTTCCTGCGCCAAAAGCTCGAAGGGCTCGTGGCCGCGCATCCGGACGTCTTTGAGGGCGTGCGCGGTGAGGGGCTGATGCTGGGCCTCAGATGCCGGGCGGCGAATACGGACGTGGTGGCGGCGGGCTACGGCGAAGAGGTGCTCACCGTCCCGGCCGCGGACAACGTGGTGCGGCTCCTGCCGGCGCTGACCATCTCCGAAGACGAGATCGCCGCGGGCGTGGACCGGCTCGACGCCGCCGCCCGGACCCTGGCCTCCTGAGGGACGGAACGATGCAGCATTTCCTCGATATCCACAAAACCGACCCGGACGCCCTGCGGAGCATGATCGACACGGCGCGGGAGATGAAATCCGCCCGGAATGGCCGGCCGAAGGGGACCCCCGACGACACCAGGCCCCTGGCCGGCCACATGGTGGCGCTGATTTTCGAGAAACCCTCGACCCGGACCCGGATCAGTTTCGATGTCGGCGTGCGCCAGATGGGCGGGGAGACCATGGTGCTCTCGGGCAGCGACATGCAGCTCGGCCATGGCGAGACCATCGCCGACACGGCGCGGGTGCTCTCCCGCTATGTCGACCTGATCATGATCCGCACCTTCGAGGAGGCGACGCTTCTCGAGATGGCGGACTACGCCACGGTGCCGGTGATCAACGGGCTCACCAATCGCACCCATCCCTGCCAGATCATGGCCGATGTGATGACCTATGAGGAACATCGCGGCGGCATCGCGGGCCGCAAGGTGGTCTGGTCCGGGGATGGCAACAACACTTTCGCAAGCTGGGCCCATGCGGCCGGGCAGTTCGGTTTCGATCTAACCTTCACGGGGCCGGAGACCCTCGACCCCGAGCCGGACCTGCATAGCGGCATCGCCATCGACCGCGATCCGGAGCGGGCGGTGGCCGGGGCCGACCTGGTCGTCACCGATACCTGGGTCTCGATGCACGATCCGCAAAGCGCGCGGGAGCGGCGCCATAACCAGCTCCGGCCCTATCAGGTGAACGAGGAACTGATGGCGGCGGCGAAACCGGACGCGCTCTTCATGCACTGCCTGCCGGCGCATCGCGACGACGAGGCGACGAGCGCGGTGATGGACGGGCCCCATTCGGTGATCTGGGACGAGGCGGAGAACCGGCTCCACGCGCAAAAGGCGATCCTGCGCTGGTGTCTGGGGGTGTAGCGATCCTTCGACGAAGGATCGGACCCGCGTTTTCGTCGAAAACGCGTTTACCCCCCGGCGGCGCCCGGCTAACAGGCTGCGGCAATCCCGGAGAAGCCCCATGTCCGCCCACGGCCCCGTCCTCCCGATGACCGCCCGCCGCGCCGGCCCGCTCACCGGCGTGGCCGAGGTGCCGGGCGACAAGTCGATCTCGCACCGGTCCCTGATCCTCGGCGCGCTCAGCGTCGGCGAGACCAGGGTGACCGGGCTTCTGGAAGGCCAGGATGTGCTCGACACTGCTGCGGCGATGCGCGCCTTCGGGGCCGAGGTGACGCGGGAGGAGGATGGCACCTGGTCGATCCACGGTGTCGGTGTCGGCGGCTTCGCGGAACCCGACCGGGTGATCGATTGCGGCAATTCCGGCACCGGGGTGCGGCTCATCATCGGGGCGATGGCGACCTCGCCGATCACCGCGACCTTCACCGGCGACGCCTCGCTCAACAGCCGGCCGATGGGACGCGTCACGGACCCGCTTTCGCTCCTCGGCGCGCAGGCCGTGGGTCGCGAGGGCGGGCGGCTGCCGATGACTATCGTCGGCGCCCGGGATCCGATCCCGGCGCATTACACGGTTCCGGTGCCCTCGGCCCAGGTGAAGTCCGCCGTGCTGCTCGCCGGGCTCAACGCCCCCGGCCAGACCGTGGTGATCGAGCGCGAGGCGACGCGGGACCATACGGAGCGAATGCTCGCCGGGTTCGGTGCCGAAATCGCCGTGGAGGAGGCGGAAGAGGGCCGGGTCATCACCCTGACCGGCCAGCCGGAACTCGCGCCCCAGACCATCGCGGTCCCCCGTGATCCCTCCAGCGCCGCCTTCCCGGTCTGTGCCGCGCTGATCGTCCAGGGCTCCGACGTGCTGGTCCCGAATATCGGGCTCAATCCGACCCGGGCCGGGCTCTTCGAGACCCTGCGCGAGATGGGCGCCGACCTGACCTACGAAAACCTCCGGGAAGAGGGCGGCGAGCCGGTCGCCGATCTGCGCGCCCGCTACTCGCCTGACTTGAAGGGCATCGCGGTGCCGCCTGAACGCGCCGCGAGCATGATCGACGAATACCCGGTGCTCTCGGTCGTCGCGGCCTTCGCCGAGGGGTGCACGGAGATGCGCGGGGTCAAGGAGTTGCGCGTGAAGGAGAGCGACCGGATCGACGCCATGACCCGGGGCCTCCGCGCCTGCGGCGTGACGGTCGAGGAGGGCGAGGATTGGTGGGTCGTCGAGGGCCGCGGCGGCGCGGTGCCCGGCGGTGCCACGGTGGAAAGCCGTCTCGACCACCGCATCGCGATGTCCTTCCTTGTCCTGGGTCTGGCCACCGAGGCCCCGGTCACCGTCGACGATGCCGGCCCGATCGCCACCTCCTTCCCGATCTTCGAGCCGCTCATGGCGGGGCTGGGGGCCAGCCTGACGAGGAACAATTCGTGACCACCGGCTCCTGCCTCTGCGGCGCAGTGCGCTACCGGGTCAGCGGAGCGCTCCGGCCGGTCATCGCTTGCCATTGCGCGCAGTGTCGCAAGACTTCGGGCCACCATGTCGCCGCGACCTCGGCGCCTCGGGAGAGTGTGGAGATCGAGGGGGAGGTCGCCTGGTACGCCTCCTCCGCCACCGCAAGGCGCGGGTTTTGCCCGGTCTGCGGCTCGAACCTTTTCTGGGATGGGCCGGGGGAGAACCTGTCAATCTTCGCCGGCACCCTCGACGGCGATCCAGGCGTGCGGCTGGCGGGCCATATCTTCTGCGCTGACAAAGGCGCCTATTACGAGATCGCCGATGGACTGCCCCAGGCAGAGGCCGACGACCCGGCGCTGACGACCCAGGTGGGCGGATGAGTTTCACGGTCGCCATCGATGGGCCGGCAGCGGCCGGGAAGGGGACGATCTCCAGGGCCGTGGCCGCCCATTTCGGCTTCGCCCATCTCGATACCGGGCTGCTCTACCGGGCGGTCGCGGCTAAGTCCCTTGCCGGTGCGGCGCCGGAGGAGGCGGCCCGGGCGCTGACCACAGAAGACCTGGAGGCTAAGGGGTTGCGCACGGCGGAAGTCGCGCAGGAGGCAAGTCGGGTCGCAGTGATCCCCGAGGTCCGGGCCGCTCTGGTCGACTTCCAGCGGGCCTTCGCGGCGCGGGCCGGCGGCGCGGTGCTCGACGGGCGCGATATCGGGACGGTGATCTGCCCCGAGGCGGCGGTGAAGCTCTTCGTCACGGCGAGCCCCGAGGCGCGGGCCGAGCGGCGCTGGAGAGAGCTGCGCGAGCGGGGCCAGGCGGCCGATCTGGCCGAGGTGATCCGCGCCGTGGCCGAACGCGACGCCCGCGACCGCGACCGCGCGGCGGCGCCGCTCAGACCGGCGGCGGATGCGCTCCTGCTCGACACGACGGAGATGTCGGTCGCGGAGGCGGTGGAGGCCGCCATCGCCCATGTCGCCGCCCGGACCGGCGCGGCCTGAGCCCGCCCCGTCACCGAAGCGTAGTTTGGACGCCGGCGCCTGGGGCGCTACGATCCGACCCATTCGCTACCGGAGGTCCGCCCATGCGCCGCGCGCTTTTCGCCCTCGCCGTCATTCTCGCCGCCCTGACTGCGCAGGCCCAGGACATCCCCGAGGGGCCGGAGCCGCCGATGACGCCGGAGCGGATCGTGGCGATTGCCAAGGCGCTCGACGGGCAGGCGCTGGAGGTCGGGTCGGGGATCGAGCTGACCATCGCGGACGTGCCGGTGCTGATCGTGATGGATGCCGACGCCAACCGGATCCGGGCCATGGTGCCTATCGCGTCCGCCGCCGGCCTCGCCGAGGCGGACCTGATGCGCATGATGCAGGCCAATTTCGACACGACGCTCGACGCGCGCTATGCGGTGGCCCGGGGCCGGCTCTGGGCGGTCTATATCCATCCGCTCGCAGAGCTTGAGCGGGCACAGTTCATCTCCGGCCTTGCCCAGACGGTGAATCTGGCGCGGACCTATGGCACGGCCTATTCCGGCGGCGCCCAGGTCTTCGGCGGCGGCGATTCGAGACATCTGTTCCGCGACCTGTTCGAGGACCTTCTGGAGCGGGGCGAGGAGCTCTAGCCGTTCTGGCTCCATCGGCCGTCGCGGGTCGGGTCGGGCGCCGGGGAGCTGCGGCGACGCGCGGGGGTCGAGAGGCGACTCGAAAGGAGCGATCATCGCCGTCTTGTCCGTCGGCGCTCTGTGGTCAAGAGCCAGGCGGGCGGACGGGCCGCCCGAGCACGGGCCTGCCTAATCGCCTAAGGACATTGGATTGTTTTGGAGCGGGCGATGAGATTCGAACTCACGACCCTTACCTTGGCAAGCCGCGAGGCCGGTGTAACCCCAAAACTCGTCCCGTAACATTTTTCTTTTCTGCGCTTATGTTTAGAAACCTTCTGGCGACCGCCGGGTAACATGCTGTAACGTGGGTTTACTGCCTATCTGTTACCCCGTTTGTTACCCATTGGCTCTAAAACCCGTCGGAAATCCGCCCATGCCCAAGCAGAATCTCACCGCCGCCTTCGTGGAAAAGGTCAAGCCGCCCGCCGAGGGCCGCGCCGAATACTGGGACGCGCTGCTGCCCGGCTTCGGCCTGCGAGTGGCCAGCGGCGGCACCAAGTCGTGGTGTCTGTTCTATCGCGTGAACGGCAAGCAGGTCCGCGAAACGCTGGGCAAGTATCCCGCGCTGGGACTGGCCGACGCCCGCAAGCTGGCGCGCGAACGGGCCGACCGGGCGCGGTCGGGCGTGGACCCGCGCAAGCCCAAGGCCGCGCGCACCCGCACGGTGGCCGACCTAGCCGAGGCATTCGTGGAGCAGCACTGCAAGCCGAACAATCGGAGTTGGAAGTCTCAGGAATCCCAGTTGGAGATGCACGTGCTGTCGCGCTGGGGGCACATGGCCCCGGATCGCGTGACCAAGCTGGACGTGGCGCAGATGCTGCAAGAGGTGTCTGTCAAGCGGGGAGCGCGCAGCGGCGGCATCGGGCGCGCGGGTGTGGTGAGCGGCGGGCCGGTGGCGGCGGAAAACGTGCTCAAGGTGCTGCGCGCCATGTACAACTGGGGGCTGGACCACGATCTGGTGGAGACAAACCCGGCCCTGCGCGCCAAGCCACCCGTGCGCCCCAAGGCGCGAGACCGGGTGCTTTCAGACGACGAGGTGAAGGCGATTTGGCTGGCGGCGGGCGCGCTGGGCTACCCGTTCGGCCACTGGACGCGCCTGCTGCTGGCCACGGGACAGCGCCGGTCCGAGGTCGCCGCGATGACGTGGGACGAGATCGACGGCGACGTGTGGACCCTGCCGAGGGAGCGGACCAAGGCGGCGCGGGCGCATGTGGTGCCGCTCGCCCCGATTGCCGCGAACATTCTGTCGGAATGTCCGAGGCAATCGGGGCCGTACGTCTTCTCCACCACCGCCGGAGCCGGACACATTCGCGGGTTCAGCAAGGCCAAGATCGAACTGGACGCGGCGGCGTGCCTGACCGACTGGCGCTACCACGACCTGCGCCGCACCGCCGCCACGGGCATGGCGGCCCTCGGCGTGGTGGAGGACATCATCGGGCGGGTGCTGAACCACGCCCCGCGCGGCGTGACCGCCCGCTACAATCGGTACACCTACATCGAAGAGAAGCGCGTCGCGCTGGCGGCGTGGGGCGAGCGGCTGGGGGAGATCGTGCATGACTGACCGCTGCTTCTTTCTGCCTCAGGCCGCTGGCGAACGGATCGGCGAGATAGCCGAACTCTACGGTGTGCCAAGGGCGCACGCTCTCGCCGCAGTCTAATCCACGCTCTCGTGGCAGGCCGAGATGGGCGAGGAACGCGGCGAGCGCGGCGACATGAAGAAGGCCCGCCGGTACGCCGACAAGCTGGCCGCCGAACTCGACGCTATGGGCACGCACGCCGATCTGAGCCGGGCGACCGGGCTGGACCCCGAACCGGCTGGCGACAGGGTGGTGGCGCTGCTGGACGGGCTGGACGAGCTACGGACCCTCTTGCACCGCGTCAAGCCGACCCACGGAGCGACGAAAACGGAAGTAAGCGAACTCGTCGCCGCTCTCTCGCGGGTCTGGCAAGCCACGGGTCGCCCGCTGAAACCGACTTGGGACCACGAGCGCAAGCAGCCGAACCGGAATCCGGTCAACGACTGCGCGTGCTTCCTGCACGACACGGTCATGGTCGCGATGGGCGAGGAGGCCGCCGGTAGTGTTCGGCACATATTGGCGAAACCGGCGAACTAGCGACTTTCGGGTCTTTTACCGGCTTTGTTCGCCCATGGTGTACCATTGCACTGTGCGCGCACCCAAAAGACAGGAGTGCCGCACATGGCCGATCTATATCCCAAGGACCCGTCCAAAGTTCCCCGCCTGCTCTCCTGCGAACAGGTTTCCGAGGCGGTGGGCTATTCCAGAGTACACATCTATCGCCTGATGAAGGCCGGCGAGTTTCCTCAGCGTGTGCAGATCGGACGCAACCGTGTCGGATGGCTGGAAAGCGAAGTGGCCGAATGGCTCGAAGAACGCATCGCCGCGCGCGCGAGTTGAACATGGACGAGGCGAAGAGACTGCACGCACTGTTCCAGAGCAACGGGCGCGGAAGAGGCGAGTTTCGCCCCGGCGAGAAGGACGAGCGCGGCAAGGTCCGGGGCGCAACCTTCACTCGCGACGAGCGCGGACCGTCCGTGTCGGACTGGCGGGCGCACCTTGGCGGCAAACTCGGCCTCGGCGTGTCGCCCCTTCTGGAAGACGGGCAGAGCGTCATGTGGGGAACCATCGACATCGACCAGTATCCCCTGGACCACGCTGCGCTCGAACGGAAGATTGCAGCGCTCGAGCTACCGCTCACCGTGCTCGAGTCGAAGTCCGGCGGTGCGCACCTCGTGGTGTTCTTTTCGGAGCCGATTTCGGCGGCGAAAGTGCAGCGTGTCCTTCGCGACTGGGCCGGAACCCTGGGCCACGCAGGATGCGAGATATTCCCCAAGCAGACCAGCCATAGCGGCAAAGGGCCGGGTAGTTGGCTGAACATGCCCTACTTCGGAGGGGAGCGGCGCGCCATGATCGGCGGCGAGTGGGTCGCTGTGGGCGAGTTTCTCAACCGGGCCGAAGCGAGTAAGCTGTCGGCGGGTGGACTGTCCTCCGCCGGGGAGCCCGCGCCCGTCGGGAAGTTTCCGAACGGGCCGCCGTGCCTCAACGACGTCTGGGCGGGCGGGCTGACGGAGGGGCAGCGCAACACGGTGTTCTTCAACATCGCCGTGATGCTCCTCAAAGAACACGGCGACGTGGACGATGTTGTTCTCGCTATGCTCTTCGACCTGAACCGAGAGCTGGACAATCCGCTGCCGAGTTCCGAGGTGCACTCGACCTACAAGAGCGCCTTGCGCGGCGAGTACGAGGGGTACCAATGCGGAACGTCGCCGCTGTGCGACCACTGCGACCGGCAGACTTGCGCCACGCGCCCATTCGGCGTGTCGTCGGCCGCTCCGAGCGGATGGGTCTACGTTGTCTCTCTGAAGCGCTTCTACAACCTCACGACACACGACCTCGTGGACAAGGAGCAATTCGACGACCTGTTCCCCCAGAAGAAGGGCCGGGCCAGCACCGCCTTCGTTAAGGATCAGGGGACCAAAGTGATGCGCCTGACCTTCCAGCCGGAAGCGCCCCTGTTCCTGGACGACGCGGTTAACACGTGGACCGGCGACGAGGGTGCGAAGCCCGAGCCGGAAGGCGATCCGACCCCGTTTCTGGATCATCTGAAATTCATCGTGCCCGACCCGGACGAACTGACCCATCTTATGCGATGGCTGGCGAACATCGTCCAGAATCCGCGTCGGCGTCCGAACCACGGGGTGATGATCGTGGGCGGCATGGGCACCGGCAAGAGTTTCATCGGAAGGCTGATGACCGAAATCGTCGGAAGGCGCTACACTGGCAAGCCGCGCACCAGCGACGTGAAGGAACGCTTCAATTCTTGGGCCATGAATAAGCTACTTATCGTCATCGACGAGGTGATGGACCTCGGGCGGCAGGAGATCACGCAGCGCCTCAAGGAGATGGTCGCCGACGACTGGGTCAGCATCCGAATGATGCACCGCGATCCGTTCGAGATGCCGAACTTCGCGGCTTTCCTGGTCTTCTCCAACAGCGACGACGCGCTCAAGTTGGAGACCGGAGAGCGCCGCTGGTTCATCATATCGTCTCCCGCCGTGGCCAAGCCGAGTGAATACTATCGTGACCTGCATCGCTGGGCCGAGAAAGGCGGCACTGGCGCGGTGGCCCACTACCTGCGCCGGATCGACCTCTCCGATTTCGATCCCAAAGCGGTGCCGCCGCGAACCAAGGCTCAGGCCGAAATGGAGGCCGCCGCCCATACGCCCGACGAGGACGCGGTGCGCGACCTATTTGAGCGCGGAGACTTTCCGTTCAACGGACCGGTCGCTGTCATAGCCGAGTTGAAGGGGCAGCTACCCATGCTGCGCCGCAACAGCCAGTGGTTCGGCAAGGTGCTCGGTCGTCTCGGCGGCGAGAAGCTCCGACAGGTTCGCCTGACCGGGCTGGGCAGACCCGTCGTCTACATCATGCGCGACCATGCCGAATGGGCCGAGGCCACCGACGCCAAGATCGCGGAAAGGTGGGCCGAACAGACCGCGCGCCAGCGAATGCTCGAAGAGGAGGGCACCGACGAGACGCTGGACGACGCCGCGAACGGCGAGCGCGGCAATCTGATCAAGCTGACCAATCGCGAAAGGGAATTGCGGCGAAAGGGCAAGAAACCCGAGCCGAAGTCCAAGGGCGACCACGGCATGTTCTAGCGCGGGATGCGCGGATACGGGGTGGATGCGGGTGCGTATCCAGAGAAGGTGCAGCGAAAACAGGGAGTTGGTGGGTATGGATACATGGATACGGTTTTATTGAATATTGGTCATGCCAAGGCAGGGTGCATTGGCAGCGCCGGGGCGCTAGGTAAATCAAACCGACTGCATCCAATATCCACGCATCCAAAACCCGCCAGAATCCGCGCAAGCCGCTGCCGAAGCTGCGGAAATCATCATCGGCCCCTCGGGACTTCATCTTTCGTTCTGCGCTGGCGGTGCTGTAATGGCGCGCATGGCAGTCTCCAAGGCATATGTTCACAAGCAGCGGTCTCTGCGCTCGCTCTCCGATGCGAGGGCCGAGATCGCTCGCCTGTACCACGCCATGATGCGCGGTTCCCTCGACAAGAAGACCTACTACGCCGGGGTCCATGGCCTGAACGCGTGGGCCAAGCTGTACGAGGCGGACGTGCTGGAACGCAATCAGCGCGCCACTATGGAACGCGCGGGTATGGAGCCGCCCACCGACGACCTGTTCGCGGAGGATAGCCGCGTGACTCACTAGGTCGCCGGGGTCCATCCTGGCGATCGCTAACCGCTGAAAGGACCGACCAGATGGCAGACACCTTCGACACCATCCCGCTGACCGTGAACTTCCTCGGGGCCAGCATCTACCTCGGCAAGGCCGCCGCCGTGCCGCACGGGGGCGCGACCAGCGCCCCGGCCTACAAGCTGGGCACCATCCTCTCGGGGCTGCACGACGCCCTGACCGTGGCCGACGCCAAGGTGACGGAGATCGCCGCCAACCGCGACCTGAACGACGCCGCCCGCAAGCGCCGGATGGTGACGGAGGCCGGAAAGCTGTTCGACGCCGCGACCGGAATGGGGCAGGACGCCGACCGCGTCGCCGCAGAGATCGACGCCGCCGAGGCCGTCCTGTTCCCCAGCCTGCCCGACGACGCTCCGAGCGCGATCCGCGCCCGCGAGATGCGCGACTACCTGCGCGGCCTTCCCGGCGACGAGCGGCGCGACTTCATCAGCGCGCAGGCCAAGGCGGGCAACCCGCTGCCCGTGCAGGCCGCCGCCGACCCCGGCCTCGGGGCGCTGTCGGGTGCCGACCCAGAGGTCGTCGCAGCGGCTCTGCGCACCTACGCGCAGGCCAACCGGCCCGACGACTGGGCGCGCGTGGCCAACGGGCGCGAGATGTTCCGGTTGCTGAACCGGGCGCTGGAACAGACCATGCCGCTGGCGCAGCGCATGGCGGCCCCGGACGTGGAGAACCCCGGCCACGTGCTGTCGCTGGCGATGAAGCGCAAGGTACCCGGCGACGGGACCAATCCGGCGGACAACATCGTCATCCGCGTGGCCGCGTGACGCTGAGGACGATGGCCCGGCAACTGCGCCGGGCCGCCGCCCGGATCGACCCGCCGCGCGCGCCCGCCGTGTGGGCACCGGCCTATCGCTGGGGAACCCCGCCGCCTGCACCGCCGGGCCGGTCGATCCGCATGGGGGCGATACTGGGACCGCCCGAGGATCCCGCAAAGGAGGACGAATATGAAGAACTGCGACTACGTGATCGACCCTAGGCACTTCCGCCGCACGGCGGAGCCGCCGCCCGATCTGGGCGAAGACTTCGAACTGTGGATGTACGAACTCTACAGCCAAGTGAAGGAGCACCCCAAGGGCGGCCCGGCGCGGGAGGCTTACCATCGGTACGACACGCTGCACCTCGTCCTGACCGATCCCACGTATTCGCTAAAGCCCAATTTCGTGGTCGCCAAGCGCATGGAGAACGCCATGGCCTTCGTCTTCGCCGCCAAGGCGCTGGCGGTGCTGAACGGTGAGCCGATGGGGCTGCTGGAAACGCTGGGCTGGCAGATGATGGACGGGGCGCTGGACGGCTACGGGGTGGAACTCGGCCCGGAACTCGTCGTCGCGCTGGCCCGCGAGAGTGACCCCGACAGGTTGCGCCTGTTCCAGCCGGACTTTCTCTAGAACCGTCATTTCGCGGCGAGAGAACTCCTGCCAGCTTGAAGTCACAACACAGGAGAAAACAGCCATGACTAACCTATCCGCCGCACAACTCGTCGAGCGCATCAACGCGGCCCGCGCCGCCAAGGGCATGGAACCGGTGGAATACACCGGCGTCAGCAAGGCCAAGCTGGCCGAGACGCTGGAAGAACTGCGCGCCGACCTGCCCGAGCCGTCCGAGGCCGACGTTCTGGAAAGCCTGTCGCTGGGCAAGTACCGCTCCGCCAATCAGGTGGCCGACGCCCACGGCGCGCCCGTGGACGCGGTTCAGCCGATCCTCGACGCGCTCAAGGAGGGTGGCAAAATCGTCGCCCGGCGCAGCCGGTCCATGCAGTGCCTCAAGTACAAAGCGGCATGAGCGCCCTCGCGCGCCCCGGCGGCGACCTCGTAAAGCTGGACGAGGCCGCCCGCCGGTATCGCACCGTTTCCGGCTACGCCCCCAAGACCCTGCGCGAGTACGATCGCTGGTTCCGGCGGTTCACCGACTTCTGCGCGCCCGCTGATGTGTGGAAGGCGGATCACCGCGACGTGCGCCGCTGGTTCGTCAGTCTGGCCGAAACCGTGAAGCCCCAGTCGGTCGAAGTGGCCTGCGCGGCGATCGCCGCCACCTTCGAGACGCTGGGCAAGGGCCACGCGATAGGTGAGCCCGGCGTCGGCACGCGGGCAAGTCCTGCGCGCCACCCCGAGGTGCAGCGGGTGCTGCGCGGCATTCGCGCGGAACACGGCTGCGAGCCGACGCGCAAGCGGCCCCTGCTGATCGCGAGCCTAGACACCTTCCTCGCCGCCACGCCGGAGACGCCCCGCGCCATCCGGGATGCCGCGATCCTCTGCGTCGGGGTGTACGGGTGCCGCCGCCGGTCGGAGATCGTGGGGCTGGACCTCGGCCCCGGCGGCGACGGAACGGGCTACGTCACGCTCACTAACGAAGGCTTATTGATCAAGCTGCGCCGCTCGAAGACCAGCCGCGCGGGCGACGAGGAACTGCCCTACGCCATCCCGTACCGGCGCAGCGCGCCGCGCTACTGCCCCGTGCTGGCGGTGGAGCGATGGGTAGAGGCGGCGGGCATCGCCCCCGGCGAGGCTCTGTTTCGGGGCGTGGACCGACACGGCAACGTGCGCCCGAACCGCCTGCGCGGTGGCGCGGTGGGCCGAGTGGTGAAGCGCGCGGCGCAGGAGTTGGGCATGGACCCAGCCGCGATGGGCGGCCACTCCCTGCGCGCCGGGGGGATCACGTCGCTGGCCAAGGACGGGCTGACCCTGCCCGACATTCAGGTGCAGTCGGGCCACAAGTCGCTGGGCACGCTGGCGACATACGTGCGGCTGGAACGCAGCTTCGAGGACTCGCCGCTCAAGCGACTGTCAGCTTACCGGTGATTCCGGCCAGCCACACGGCGTCCAATTCGTCGTCCGAAAGGCCCAGCAAGACCTCGCGGTTGTCCACGTGCAGCCTGTCGGACAGGTGAGCGAGTAACGCCTGTTCCATCGCGTAGGCTTGCCGCGCGGTGTCCCAGAGGTGAAAGCGGAACGGTTTATATTCCAACCCGCCGAGACCGGGCATCGCCGCGTGATTGAACTGCCGCGCCCGCTGCTTGAAGTCGAACGCCCACCCCACCTTGAAGGCACTGGGCCGAGCGCCCACGACCTTCATGGCGTAGGTGTAGGCCGGTGCCCGGCGCATGTGCATGACGCCCCTGCGCGTCGTCGTGGGCGGTGGTGCGGTCCGTTTGGCGGCCCCGTGCTTCTTGGCCATGCGCGCTTGGGCCTGCGCGGTGGGTTTCAGCAACTCTTCCTCGTGCCAGTCCAGTGCCAGCACGCGCGCGGCTTCGTCGTCGTTCAGCGGCACGATGCCCTGCGCGGAATCCATGCTGAACCTGCGGTCGCTCACCTCGTTCAGCTTGGGCCGCTGGGGCAGCGACCACGCGCGCAGATTCATCAAGCCCACCGGCCACTTGTACTCGCCGTCCACGAAGTCGCTGGGCCGCGCCCGCACGGCGAAGTCCAGCGACATGACCGGCTCGCGCGACGGCTCCATCACGCCGAGCAGGCGGCCCTTCATGTCGTCGGGCGTCTGATCGCCCATCGTGCCCACCAGCACCACCCGGTCGCCGGTTTCGAGCTGGCCGAGCGCGTTGTCCCGCCAGCCGCTCGTGCTGAATTGCAGCGGCCCCACTGGGGCATCCCAGCCCCACACCTTTGTAAGAAACAGTTTCATCGCAAATCGAGTTTAGCGTGCGCCAAAAAGGAAACCGAGGCCGAACATATCCGTCCGCCCTCGGTCAGCTCTCTTTGGCAGCTCCGTCCCTCGTTGGAGACGGGAGAAACCTGCCCCCCGCTGCTCCGCGCACGCCTCAGGCGTACTGGATCAGCTTCCAGGTCACCGCCTTGCCCGAATAGGGCGGCATGCGGTTGCCCCGGGCGATGGGCGCGGTGGTCGTGGGTGTGCCCACCACCTTCCAGACGCCCGACTCCGGGCAGACTTCGCCGGTCTTCGCAGTGGTGCCCAGCGGGGCACGGGTCTTCGAGTGAAGCATTGCGCTTCTCCTTCTGTGGCACGAGCGTCCACCGTGGACGCCCGATATCGTATAGATAGATCGAACGCTTCCATTCGTCAAGTGCCGTGCTATAAATTCGTATCGGGCTATCTTACGGGCTGCGCGATTGCGCGATGGCCCTGTTCGTTCTGGGAGGAAGTGGATGTCGCTGGCAACGCGGCTGAATCAGCTACGCCTGAAGAAAGGCAAATCTTTGCAGGAGGTTGCGGACGCAATCGACGTGTCGAAAACTCACATCTGGGAATTGGAGAAAGGCCGCAGCGAGAACCCCTCGTTCGAGATGCTGACGAAACTGGCCGACTATTTCAAAGTGTCGATTCGATATCTGGTGGGCGAGGATCACGAGTCGAAGGACGATCCGCAGCTCGAACGCATGTTCCGGCAAGTGGGCGAACTAGACGACCGCGACCGGGCGCTGCTGGACGATATGATCGCAAATATGATCAAGAGGCGCAGGGGCGATGACGATTGATCGAATGGACATTGACGACGCCGGGGCAAATCCGAAGCGGCTTGCCGAGGCGATCACGAAGCAACTGGGCGGCACGCCACGCGCCGTTGATGTGCGCCAGATTGCGGCAGACATCGACATCTACGAAATACGCGAGGAGCCATTGAACGGACTGGCGGGATGCCTGATCGTTCCAGAGGACAAGTCTGAGGGTGCAATCGCCGTTGACAGCAAGATGGGCGAGGAACGCAAGCGGTACACCATCGGCCACGAGATTGGTCACTACGTGAACCCCATGCACCGGGCCAGCAGCCCCGAGGGCTTCAAGTGCACGCGCAAGGACATGCTGACCGACCGTGCCGCGCCGGGCGACAAGCACGCCAAGATGGAGGCCGAGGCGAATCAATTCGCTGCCGAATTGCTGATGCCCGCTCCGTGGGTCCGTCGGTTTCTACGGTCCAAGGTCGGGCTGGACTTGCAGCACATCTTCGACATGGCTCGTTTGTTCGAGGTCAGCAAGGAAGCCGCCGCGCGGCGTTACCTCAGCTTCATTTCCGAACCGGCGGCGGTCGTATTCTCTCACGAGGGGAAGGTTCGTTATGTCAAGAAGCGCGATGATTTCCCCCGCATGTCAGTTTGGAACGGGCAACCGATGCCCGCGCATTGCTACTCCATGACCAGCGAAAAGGAGCGCGGCGTCGTCACTGACCTGGTGGAGGCTGTTGGTCACCACTGGCTTGAGGAGTCGCGCGGTGTTTCGTTGGGAGAGCAGACGGTGGCGCAGGCGAACGGCTATCGAATGACACTGCTGACGGTCGAATACGAGGAAGTCGAGGACGAATGGGAAGCGCCGCGCTTCCGGCGATAACGGCGCTTAGTGACCATTGGTTACGGAAGGTGATCTTTTTCATCCATCCACAATTGGCGCGCCATTCCTTCAAGACCCGGAAACAGCCGTTCGAAGGAAATGTCCATAAGAGATAGCGACTTCCGTGCATCAGACACGCATGTCGGAGAGATGACCAACCTCGATAGCGCATCGTCAAGACCCTTAGCTGTAAGGAAGTCATCTAGCAGATCAACATCATTGCGAATCTCGGTAAACAATCCCTTCTGGTTTCTAGCCCTTTCATTTTCGTTTGGTTGTTGTTCAATAAACCGAAACTCGCTTTCGTCTAACTCTGCTTCGATCCTTCTTCTATCTAGTACCCATATTACCGGAGGATCGGTTTTCTGCGAGTTGCTGAATCCAGACACAGCGAAGAAAGCCGCTACGTATGGACTATGACTCCAATCAAGCACACGTGTAGGCAAGCCATAGTGTTGCGCAAGACCAATCCACTGGTCATCGGATAATTGCTCCGTAATGTAGTGAGCGGCGCGCGTTCTGAACTCGCCCATGACGCGTCTGAACGCTGTGTTCTTCTTCTTAAGTGTTGCCGTAACTTCGCGGTCGAAAGAGGTTTTAAGTTTGTAAGATCGCCGTGAATGCCCTCTGTAAACGAAGCCACCATCGTATTGACCACCTGCACACAACGTGTCTAATGCACTTTCGAAATTTTTCCAATTACGCAGCGTCTTTTCATTTACCATTTGCTTGGTCCACGTTGTAGCCAACCGGCACACCTTCACTTACTTTGAGACCACAGAGTGTTATAAGCCCCGGAAAAAATACGTACTGTTCTTGATTATCTGGCAGCACAGTGAACTCGCCAGCATCGGTGTAGCTATAAAACGTGTCTGTAATCTCATCACCGTTTCGACGAACACCGATTAGGCCTTGGAGCCACATCACATTCTCGAGCTTGTGCAGTTCATAGTTCTGTCGCTTCGTATGTAGTGTATCAGCTTCACGGATGAATTCACCGAGCCCTTCTCTCAGTTTCTCATAGGTAAACACATCGTCACCTATGAATTGAACGAACTGCTTAATTGGCTCAACAAAGCCGTCGGTGATCCCTTGTCGCATCCTCTCGTACCAGTCTTCGGTAAACTTGTCCCGGAACGGAGCGGACTTTCGATACTCTTCGATATCCGCTTGCATATCTAGGAGGATGTCGATCTTGTCATCATAGTAGAACGACAACATGTGCGCTGATGAGATGCGAACAAGTTGGTCTGCTAGCTCTTCAGAGTGCTTGTTCACAATCGACTTATAGCGTTCTTCGTCGATCCCACCTTCGTCCAAAATCTTATCACAAATTTCATTGCCTACGTGAATGAAGTCGCGAGGGGAATAGTTTGTATGGCGGATCAGGTATCGCATTACATCTTCGAAGAATCCTTTATTTTCATTTTCAATTTCGCCAAAGCCCAAAATGTCCGATAGTCCGGTCGCGGAACTAATTCCTGCGTTGACAAAATCTCGCTTGTGCTTGTCAAATGTCCACTTGATCTTTTCAGTAGTGAACTTCGAGATTAGTCCGTGGTTCCAGGACAGCGCTTTTATATGCTTGGTGTTTTTATATCTGTCTTTGTGTTCAGAGAACATTATTGAGCTGTAGACGATGTCCCTTATTGTTATGGTCGTGTGGATTTTCGAAGACAGAGACTTGTCGCGTGCGGCGTGCATAACGGCAAAAAATAATCCGCGTGTCACATCGACCAAGATTGCCGGAGCGGATTGAATCTCTTCATCGAGCGCGTCAAGGAAAAAACAAATATTCGAAGACCGGCCAACCATGCGGAGCAAACGGTTCTTAAAGTTCGTCGCTACCGCACTATTGATAAGTTTCATGAATTCATCATAGGTAAACTCGTTCGTAATCACGTCTATGATGTCGTAGGGGTGCGTTGGGCCATCCAATTCAAGGAAGCAGCCACCATAACTTGCGAGTAGGTCGCTGCACTCCTGGTCAGTTATTTTGGCAAAATACTTCTTCTCGTGCTCATCGCGGAAACATATTGCTGTGGCACACGACAACAGAATTGCGTACGACCATATTGCCTCCCAGGAATTGCTCCTAATGTGATGTGGGATATCTTTGGAAAAGCGGATTATGTTATGGAGATTGGGCGGATTGTTCTTGAACGAAAATGCGTACCTGGTTGCATCGCCTTCTGTATGTTCTTGAAAAAGCCGCATACAGAGACTTTTTCCCGACCCTTTGCGGCCGACAATCACTTTAACGTCAAGCTTGTCGAAGTCGAGGTGGAGTTTCTTGTTAACCTCTAGATAATTCTCAGTATGTTCGTTCGCGCCATCCGGCTCGCCCAGATACTTTTCCATATCGTTACCGCTGATCAGGTTCTTGCCAGACTTAAATAGAGGGCATTCTATGCCAAAACTCAACAGTCGCGGACAATTTTGATGCACTCAAGATAAAGACCGTCGACGGCGACTCGGCGGACACCGTTACCCCGATGTTACCCTAGCCCTGCATAGCAGAAGGGCCGCCCGAGGGCGACCCTGCTTAACCGACTAAGGCTATTGGTTTATTTTGGAGCGGGCGATGAGATTCGAACTCACGACCCTTACCTTGGCAAGGTAATGCTCTACCCCTGAGCTACGCCCGCATCCGTTTCACCGCGCCGGGATATAAAGCCCCGCGCCGCACCGCAAGGAAAAAATGCCGGATGGGGCGGGCAGGGCCGGTGGCGACCCTCCCGGTCGCGCGCCGCGTCGAAGGTCCGGTATGGGCGGCCGGGTCTTCCCCCGGGGACGTCGTCTGTGGCCCATCGTCGAGGTCCGGTGCGGGCCGAAGACGTGCCGGCCAAAGGGCCGATACACCGGGGCGTGCGCCGCCGGCCGGATGCCAGGCCCGGCTACCGGTTTCTCGCGGTCCGGGAGCCCGTATCGCTCCGCGCCCGGCCCGGCAGCCCGACATCCTCGCTATGGGCCACCACGCCTCCGGGCATCAGCAGGAGCACGCCGAACGCTCCGGGCTCGTCGATCGAGAGCGAGGCATCGGGCACCGCGAGGTCGAGGGGCCCCTGGTGGCAGGGGCTCTTGTAGATCGTGAAGGGCACGCCCCGGGCGGTGCCCGAGATCGTCCGATGGACATGGCCGCAGATCAGATGCGCGCCGTGGTCCCGCAGCAGGTCGAGAAGCGGTGCGCCATCTTGAAGCCGGATCGCATCCATGCCCGGAATGCCGAGCATCATCGGCGGGTGGTGGGCGAAGACCACGGGTTGCCTGCCATCCGCAGCCGCCAGTGCGGCGGCCAGCCAGCGCAGCCGGTCGGCACAAAACGCCCCGGCATCGGTCAACGGCCCGTCCACCGTGTCGAGCGTGATCAGCCGATGGCCGGGGAGATCGCGGATCGCCTGGACGAAGCCGGCCGCGGTCGCCGGCGCCTCGGGAAAATGGGCGTGGAAGATCTCGCGCCGGTCATGGTTGCCGATCATCGGCAGCACCGGCATCGGGATCTCGGCGAGCACCGTCCGGAGCCGGCGGTATTCGGCGGCGGTCCCGTGGTGGGTCAGATCGCCGGTCAGGACCATGCAATGGGCATCCGGATGGTCGGCGAGGACACGGTCGAGGCAGGCGGTGAGCCGGGCATGTGGATCGAGCCCGATGATCCGCTCGCCCGGCGCGACCATGTGGAGATCGCTGAGCACGATGACCTTGGGCGGGTCTCGGCGGTTTTCGGTCATGGGCGATCTCCGTTGTTCTGGCCTGGGTCCGCTTCTGTGAGAGACGCAGAAATCGGCGGCTGGTGGCAAGGGCCGATTTGGGCCAGCGAGCATGCAGAGGCGGTCGGTCCGCTGCGGGTCTGGCAAAACTCTTCGGAGAGTTTTGCCAGACCCTTCGAAGGGTCTGCGCCCCTGGGTCGGGCGTCATGGCCTTGGTCCGGTTTCAGCCCCCGGGGCAATCGCGGCGATGCGCTCTGTCCGGCGGCGGCGAAACTCCTCGAAGAGTTTCACCAGACCCTTCGAAGGGTCTGGCGCCCGCAGAACGGCATTGCACCCGACCCTGCGCCATCGCACGGGATCGATGCAGGTGCGCCACCAGGTCGTGGCGGCCAAGCCCGGCCGATCCGCCGTTCAGTGGCCGAACCGCTCGCGCCAGCAGGGCAGCGGGCCGCCCGGTGCCGCCGCGTAGATGCCCCGGGCGATGGCGCGGGCCAGGCAGGTGGCGGCCATGTGGCCGAGGGCGATGGGATCGGCGTCCTGCCGGCCCGTGGCGGCGGCGAAGACGAGATCGCCGTCGAAGGGCGTGTGGCTCGGCACCAGCGCCCTGGCCATGCCATCATGGGCGGCGATGGCAAGCCTCGTGCATTCGGCCTGGGTCAGCCGCGCGTCGGTCGCGACGACGGCGATGGTGGTGGCCTGGCTCAGCTTCGTCCGCGGCAGGCCGCGGATCGGGTCCCGGGCCGGGCCGAGGCCGCCGAACTCCGCCGCCTCTTCCCAGGGCGCGGCCCAGAAATGCGGGCCGTCGCCAACGGTCGCGGCGCCGAGCGCATTGACCGCCGCCAGGGCCGCCACGGTCACCCCGTCGGACTGGCAGGAAGCCTGGCCGAGCCCGCCGCGCAGGTTCGCCGTCGTGGCCCCGCTCCCGGCGCCGACCGAGCCGAGAGCCGGGCGCCGGCCCTCCGGTCCGAGCGCGGCGTCGAGCGCGGTGCGGCCGAGGCCCTTATAGGGGTTCTCGGCCCAGGTCTTGTCGCCGCCATTGAGTAGATCGAAGAGGATCGCGCCGGGCACGATGGGCACCTGCGCCGGGCCCACGGCAAAGCCCCGGCCCAGCGCGGCGAGCCCATCGGCCACGCCGGAGGCGGCGTCGAGACCGAAGGCGGAGCCGCCCGATAAGACCAGGGCGTCGACCTCCTGAACCGTCTTGTCGGGGGCCAGCAGGTCGGTCTCCCGCGTCCCGGGCGCGCCGCCCATGACATGAACGCCGGCGGTGAACGGCCGGTCGGCCACCACGACGGTCGCCCCTGACATCAGCGACAGGTCGGTGGCGTGGCCGACCCGAAGGCCCGCGATGTCGGTCAGCAGGTTGTTCGGCCCCGGGTCCATAGCGCCGAGTCTCACCGCCGGCGCCAGAAATTTCCACAAATTTCTGTCGACGAAATCTTGTGGAAGATTTCGGCCGCCGCCAGAATACCAAAGGCCGGAGCGATGGCGTCGCCCCCTCCAGACCCGCCGCATCCGTCCTGAACGCCGGGATGCTTTCGCCAGGAGGCCCCCGATGGACCGTCCGCAATATCACCGCATCCGCAACGGCGTGAAGGCACCGCTGCCCTTCGGGCTGGAGGAATACGAGGCCCGACAGGCGGGTCTGCGCCGCATCATGGCCGAGACCGGTGCCGAGGTTGCCGTCCTCACCTCGATGCACAACGTCGCCTACTATTCCGGCTTCCTCTATTGCAGCTTCGGGCGGCCCTATGCGCTTGTCGTGACCGAGAACGAGGCGGTCACGATCAGCGCCGGGATCGACGCCGGTCAACCCTGGCGCCGGTCCCACGGTGACAGTCTGACCTATACCGATTGGGAGCGGGACAATTTCTGGCGCGCGGTGGCCTCGGTGGCCGGCACTGGGCGCACTGTCGGTTATGAGAGCGATCACCTCTCGATGGCGCAATATGCCCTTATGGGCCGTTTCCTCGCGCCGGCCCATGTCGTCGATCTCTCGACGAAGACGATGCGCCAGCGGATGCGGAAGAGCGCGGCCGAGATCGCGCTGATCCGGGCCGGGGCGGCGGTGGCGGATGTCGGCGGCTGGGCGATCCGCGAGGCCATCGCCGAGGGCGCGCGCGAGATCGACGTGGCCATGGCCGGCCGAGACGCCATGGAGCGCGCGATCGCCGCGCGTTTTCCGGACGCGGAGTACCGCGACACCTGGGTCTGGTTTCAGTCCGGGATCAACACCGACGGCGCCCATAACCCGGTCACCTCCCGGCAGCTGCAACAGGGCGACATCCTCAGTCTCAACACCTTCCCGATGATCTCCGGCTACTACACCGCCCTCGAACGCACGCTCTTTCTCGGCGATCCGGACCCGGCGAGCCTGACGATCTGGGAGGCCAATGTCGCCGCCCATGAATACGGCATGAGCCTGCTGAAACCGGGCGTGACCTGCGCCGAGGTCACCCATGCGATCAACGCCTTTCTGGCCGAGCGCGACCTGCTCGACTACCGCAGCTTCGGCTACGGCCATTCCTTCGGCGTGCTGAGCCACTATTACGGCCGCGAGGCCGGGCTCGAGTTGCGCGAGGATATCGACACCGTGCTGGAGCCCGGCCATGTCATCTCCATGGAGCCGATGCTGACCATCCCCGAGGGCCAGCCCGGCGCCGGCGGCTACCGCGAGCACGACATCCTGATCCTGACCGGGGACGGTGCCGAGGACATCACCGGCTATCCCTACGGGCCGGATCACAACATCCTCTAGCCGAAACATGCGGACGCGGCGACAAGACCGTTGTGTCGCTGGGAGGGCCTGCTAGGTTTCGCCCGATTGTTAAGGAAAGGCAGGGACATGGCTCTCTCCGCACTGCACCGGTTTCCCCCCCGACTGACCCTCGGCCTCGCTGCCCTCGCCCTGGTGGCGGCCTGCGGTGCCCGCGAGCCCGAGAGGATCGGCGATGTGCTCGTCGACGAGATCGTGCCGGGCTACGGGGTGATCGCGGATGGCGACTACACGCTGCCGCCGATCCCGCCGCAATTCCTCGACGGGCCGAACCGCCGGATGCTGGTGGCCTATCCCGGCGACGAGGAGGCCGGCGTGATCGAAGTCGATATCCATGCCAAGTTCCTCTACCTCGTGCTCGAGGACGGTATGGCGATGCGCTACCCGATCGGGGTCGGGCGGCTCGGCCGGTCGATCCGCTCCGCCACCACGATCCGGCTGAAGCGGGAATGGCCGGGCTGGACGCCGACCGCCAACATGCTCAGGACCGAGCCGGAGGTCTACGGCCCCTTCGCGCAAGGCGTGCCGGGCGGGCTGGCCTCGCCACTCGGGGCCCGGGCGCTCTATATGTACCGCGGCAACCGCGACACGCGCTACCGCATCCACGGCACCAACGACCTGCAATCGATTGGCAATTCCGGCTCGGCGGGCTGCATCCGGCTCTTCAACCACGACATGATCGACCTCTTCGAGCGCGTCGACATCCCGACCCGCGTGGTGATGCGCTCCGAAGAGGACAGCATGCGGATCGAAGGCGACTTCTTCGACCGCGGCGAAGAGCTTCCGCCCACCATCATCGACCCCGAGACGATCTACGGTGCCGTGGCGGAGGCCGAGGCGGCGGAGGCCGAGGCGGCCCTTGCGGAGGCGGAGGCGGCTGAGGGATAGGGTTCCAAACCGGGTCGTAGTGCCTAGGTAACAGAGATGTGAGCGTGGATAGAGAGGACCGATAGATGAGCGATTTCGACGCCCAGATCAGAGAAAGCCAGGCCCAGGTCAGCGAGGCCCAGTCGAAAATCGCCGAGCTGACCAGCAGGATCGAGGTGGCGCGCCAGAAGATGGCGGCCGGCGACGACATCGCGGTCGATATCGAGAATGCCACGCTCGAGGATGTCCACGCCCATACCGAGGCGATGAACGCCAATATCGCCGAGCTCATCATGGGGCTTGATGACGTCACCGCCGGCTTCCAGAAGGATTTCGACGAGATGCGCTCGAAGACCGGGTGGGAGAGTTTTGTCGGTTTCTTCGCCAAGGACCGGGCCGAGGCGATGCGGCAGGAGCGGATGCGCACGGCGAGCGTCGACGACAAGCTCCAGGACCTGATCTCGAAATCCGACGTCATCACCTCTCTGCTGGAAGGCCAGCTCAACATCCTCAACGAGCAGCGCGAGAAGGTGGAGGGCAATCTCGGCGGCACGCTCGAAGAACGTGAGACGACCGTCGGCGAGCTTGAGGCCGTGCGGGCGGAGATCCTCGCCATGGACCCGAAGATCATCGAGCTTGAGAACAAGATTTCCGTGGAACAGGACGCCGCCGCCCGCACCAAGCTCGAAAGCGATCTGGCCGACCTCAACACCCGCTACAACGCGCTGGTGCAGGAGGAGCAGGTGATGCTGGCGAAGTCCCAGACACTGGAGCGCTATATCGAGAAGGGCAAGACCTGGGTGGACAGCTTGCAGAACCAGGCCGCGACCCAGATGGTGCTGATCAACAAGCTGAAGACCGACACCCAGCAGCGTGTGGTGCTCTATGATGCGCTGACCAAGTCGCTGAAGACCGCCCAGCAGCAGGATGTCGCCCACCGGATCAACGAGATCGGGGTGAAGACCGACGAAGAGGCGCAGACCGCCATGGCCGCCATCGGCTCGGCCACCAATGCCCGGATGGCGGACATGCTGGAGGCGCACGAGGACCACATGGTCTTCGCCCGCGAAGTGCTGGAGGCCAAGGCGAAGGCCGACGAACGCTTCATGCGCCGGTTCCAGGCGGTGGTGGAGAAGCACGACAGCAACCAGTACGGGGCTTGAGCGCGTCCCGGAAACGCTCCGGTGGAGCGTTTCAGCGCGAAAGGGGCGGAGCCCATGGCCATCGAGTGCCGAAATCAGAACGGCAAAGGGCAGGGCCCGGCTCGTTCTCCAAACCAGTTCGGCACAGAGCGTTACCCGGCGAGGGGGCTGTCAGAAACATCGCGGCCTGTTCCGGTCTGTCCGTGCGGGGCAGGTGGTTGAAAATCCCCAATTTAGCTAATATACCTAAATTGGGAATAAGGGGGTTCAGCATGCGGGGATATTCCGCCACCGATCTGGCCAACCGCACCGGCGACGTCCTGTCCGCCGCCGCGCAGGAGGCTGTCGAGATCACGCGTCACGGCAAACCGCGTTTCGTGCTGATGAGCCATGAGCGGTTCGAGCGGCTGGTCAGGGCTGGCGACAGCCGCCGGGCGATGCAGGTCGAGGACATGAGCCCCGAGGAGCGTGCCGCCGTCATCGCGGCGCTTGAGGACGACCTCGACGATGGGTGAACCGCCCAAGGCCGGGGACATCCTGCACTACCCCTATCTCTGGGCCTGGCAACAGGCGCGGGGCGAAACCGAGGGGTGCAAGCCTCGGCCCACCGCCGTCGCCGTCACTCTGCACCGGAGCGACGGCCATCGACAGGTCTACCTGCTGGCCATCACCTCGCAACCGCCCGACAGGGCCGGCAAGGCGCTGGAGATTCCGGAAACCGACCGCCGCCGCGCTGGTCTGGATCAGGACAGGCAACTCTGGATCATTCTGGACGAGTACAATGTCGATACAGTGGACAGGTCCTACTATCTCAACGCCGACGATCTGATCGGGCGTCTTGCAACGCCGTTCCTGCGACAAGTGCAGCGCGCCTTCCGAGATGTCGTGGCCGCGGGCGGTGCCGCCCAGATTCCCCGGCGGGACAACGAGGCATGAGTGAACTGGACCATTTCGCCCTCGAAGACACCCGCGTCACCCGCCGGTACTTCGCGAAGTTCGACGCGATCACTGCCCATCTCGCCCGGGTCGCTGCGGTGATGGAGACCGAGGGCAGCCTGAACCGCCGCGAGGTCGAGGTCATCGCCCGCTATGTCGTGGGCCTCTCCCTGACCTTCCGGGCGCTGGCGCAGAAGTATCACTTCTCCGGCCGCTGGCCCCATGCCGGGCAGCTCCGCTTTGACCGGGTGGAGAGCGGGTTTCCGGTCTTTTCGGAACTCATGACCATGGCCAATGACGCCATGCAGGCCGAGCGGCATCTGCGCGAGATGCCGACGCCCGGGGAGCTGAAGGAACAGATGGTCAAGACGATCATCGGCGATCTGGCGATCCCCACGAAGCTGCAATTCGCCCTGTCCCAGCGGCTCTATTACGAGGAACTGGCCAAGGGGCAACTGTTCTGGGCCCGCAACGACCCGGATGCGATCTGGATCGGGACCGAGGGCGACAGGCGCCGGTTTCTGCTCCATTGGGCGGTCTATGACAGCCAGATCAACCTGCCCCAGGTCTACCTGATGGAGGTCGAGGATACCGGCCGCACCGGGCTGCCCAAGGACGGGCGCCGCTGGCCCGAGGTGCAGGCCCATCTGATGGCCCAGGCGGTGGCCGGGCTGAAGCTTCTGACCATCGCCCGCGGCTTCGACGCCGATTTCGACGACCTGCACCCGAAACGCCTGCGCCGGTTCCATATCGGCCCGATGTATTCGGAGAGCTTCACCCGGCAGGAGGGCCCGCTGCGCCGGGTGCTGACGGCCGCCAAGGCGCCGATGGGCGAAGATTGGGCCCTGGTCTGGACCGAGGAGGACCTCCTCAGCGAACGGGTCGAGGAGGAGCGCGCCGGCTGGTTCGGCAAGGTGGAGCGCCAGGTCTTTGCCCTCGACCCCTTCGCCGGGCAGGGGGCGGAGAGCGGGGCGAGCCGCACGACCCGCGCCATCATCCTGCCCGAACGCCCGTTCCAGGCCCTGGCCGAGCTCGACCCGCCCGGGTTCCGGGATGTGCGCAAATTCGTCGTGAGCCCCCAGGGCCGCGTGTTGAGCTATAGATGAACCGGATTTCGACCGAAATCCGTGACGATCTTTGGTCAAAGATCGGGCCCGCCAGGAGGAGCCGATGAGCCAGACATCCGACCGGATGGAATTGCGCGAGGAGGATATCCGCGCCCATTACGCCGCCGCGACCTCGCTGCTGGAAGGCTTCGACCACGCCCCCCGCATCGCCGAGGCGTCCGCCGATGCCGGCGAGGAACGCTCCGCCGGGCTCGGCACCCGCCGCAGCTTCCGCTCCACCACCCCGGGCCTTGCCACCCGCCGCACCGCCCGCCGCGAGGGCATCTCGCTCCGCGACCGGATCGAGGGGGCGGATGAGGGCGACGGGCTCGTCTCGCCGGTGCAGGCCACCGTCCTGCACGGGCTGCGCCGGGCCATCGCCATCGCGCTCGCCATGGCCGAACAATACGAGGAGCGCACCGGCCTCGCCGACCTCAAACGCGCCAATCTCGAAGGCCGCCTGCCGCCCGACCGCAAATCCGACTTCTCCGAACTGCTCAGCGCCGAGGCGATGGTCACCCTCGCCGTCTTCGCCAATGCCACCGCCTTCCTCCTCGCCCCACAGACTCCGGAAGAGACCGTGGAGGTCGGCGACGTCGCGGAAATGCTGACGGACAACGGCCAGCTCGCGCTCCATGGCGCGCTCTGGGAGCTCGACCAGGACCTCGGCAAACATGGCTCCACCGAGCCCCGCATGGTCGCCACCGTGCTGGCCTTCGCCGAGCAACTGATGGCCAAGGTTGCGGCCCGCGCCCCCACCATGGGCCGGCTGGAGCCCTTCACCGCGGCGAGCTGGCATGTCGAGGCGGACGATTTCACCATCCAGGGCTTCACCCCGGCCCGGGCCGCACGCTCCTCGACGCTCACGATGACCTTCAAGGAGCCCCACGAGGTCGTCGGCAACCACATCGCAAAGTACCAGGCCATGCGGCTCGCCAAGATGCTCATGGCCTACGATTTCGACCGGCGGCTCAACCCCTTCGCGGAACTGGGCGGTTTCATCTTCACCTTCATGGGCGATGGCGCGCCCGGCACCGGCAAGACCACGCTGATCCAGATGATGGCCGGCATGATCCACGCCTATTGCGAGATCGCCGGCTACCCGTTCCGCTACCAGAACCTCTCGACCGACAATATCGACAGCTATCAGGGCAAGTCGGGGCAGAACGCCAAGGCCTTCATCAACAACGTGATCGACCCCCAGGTGATCGGCTTCGGCACCATCGACGATATCGACCAGCTCGCGGGCAAGCGCGGCGACCGGCAATCCTCGGCCGGCCAGCTCGAAATCACCGCGGTGCTGATGGAGAGCTTCGCCGGGGCCAATACCGTGGTGCGCGGGAACTGCACCTTCGGGATGTTCTCGAACTACCCGGAGAATGTGGACGACGCACTCCGCCAGCGCGCCGGCGCCCGGTTCCTCGTCGACGGGCCGCAGACGCGGGAGGACTACATCGACATCCTGCACCTCTTGATGGGCCGCAACCACGCGATCCCCCTCGGCGCCCACGAACTCTACGCCGCGCAAGCGATCGAGAAGGCGGTGGCGGCGAGTTTCGAGAGCCACAACCGGCCCCATGAGGAGGGGCTCGCCCGGGTCTTCGAGCGGGTCCATGGCGAGATCGGCGATCTCGACACCATCGCCAAGCTCGGCACCTATCTCAAGGCGATCCAGGAGGCCGATGAGCGCTTCACCGGCCGCGCGATCAAGAACATCACCGACGCGGTGAAGGTCCGGGCGATGGATTTCGAACTGCCCGACGAGTGGATGGAAGAGCCCGACCTCTTCCTTTTTAAGGATTACGACACCAAATCAGGGATGATCGCCGAGCTGCGGCGCCCGATCACGACGGAAATGGTGATCCAGGAGATCAACCGCTACGCGGACAGCGAATTCCGCTATGCCGACAAATCCGACGAGGTCGCCATCGAGGCCATGGTCCGCGATTTCGGCCGCACCGAAGAGGCGAAGCGGCGGTATATGGAGGGCGGCTGATGTTGATCTTGGGTTTGGAAGTGGGAGTTGGCTTGAGGTGGTAGTTTCTATGGATTCGAGGTTCCTTAGATTGCGTGCACCAAAAGCCCGAATATCGGGCTCCGAGCTCTATGACATCGTAGAGAAGTTCGCGATGGATCGGGGGCTTGAAGTCTCCGCAAGCACTGACGACCATGAGTTTGACACCCTTGAAGATATGCGCTCGAATCTCAGCCTCTTGAAAGGTCAAGTGGAAATAAAAATCGGCCCGATAGAACTGAGGCTGACAAGTCAGGAAACTGTGATCTCTTGTCACAGAATTGATGAGCAGGAAACGGTTAATCGAAGCGACTGCGAGACCCTCAAGGAAACCATTGCACCATTTCGAGATCGATTTGGCCAAATAGTTGGAAATCTCTGGATCGGTAGTTTTGTTTCTATTGTCCCTTTCTTTGTATTTTTTTTCTTGTTCTCTCCATTCCTCCAGGGAATTGAGGCGAAGCCAACTTCCTTGGGTGTCGTTGTAGTTCTTGGCATCCTCTATCTTTGGTTCTCCACTTCGCTAGTCGTGAAGTTGGAATTCAGGCCTCCGGTCATTGTTAGTGGAAACGGCGGGTTCTGGCGCCGAAACGGCGACAAGATCGTGGTCGGTTTGATAATGCTAGTTGCAGGGGTCGTCATAGCAAACCTCGCAGATCGTCTTGGAATTGGGCAATAGAAAATGACCGACCTCCTGATCTCGTCGATGACCCTGGCCTTCATCGGCTGGCTGGTGCCGCGCGGGCTGAGCCTGGTCTTTCCTGAGGGCGCGCGGCCGCTGATGATCCTCGCCTTCGTCTCGACCGTCCTGATGGGGCTCATTTCGGTGGCGTTCTTCGCCGGGCTCTACGTGGCCGGGGGCGTGCCGCTCGCCGTGCTCTTCGAGACCGGTGTCGGTTCGGCCCTGGGGCATTTCGGGCGGCTGGCGCTCGTCTCCACCCTGCTCTGGGGACCGATCATGATCCTGAGCATCGCGGGCCTGCCGAAGTTCTGGGTGAAGGAGACGTGGTGAGCGGCGGGGTCGGGCGGCTGCCGGGCAGGCAAGGGATTTCGAAATCCCTCACGAGACCTTTCGAAAGGTCTCGGGCGCTTCGGAGCTGGCAGGCAGAGGGTCCGGCGGAGCGCTTCAGCGCCCATGGCCCCCAGCGCTGCTGGCCCGCCGGGGGTTCGGAAAGGGTAGGCGTGGTAATGGCACGCGCAACGCCGGCGCCGGGCGGGCAAGGGATTTCGAAATCCCTTACAAGACCTCTCGAAAGGTCTTGCTCGCCCCGAAGGCTGCAGGGAGTCCTCCGATGAAACGCCTCATCGAAAAGGGCCTGATGTTCGGCAATCTCGTCCATGTGGCGGGGCCCGTGATGGTGGAGCGCTACAACCGCGCGCTGGAACACCTGACCGGCAAACGCACCGAGCTCGACGATTTCTATATCGACATCGCCGGCTACTCGCCGGAGGTCGGCCAGGAGTTCGGCGACCCGCTCTACCTCAACCATGACGGGGTGAACCGGCAGTTCATCCTGCTCACCACCGAGCAGAAGCGCGCGCCGCTGCTCGACGCCATGTTCTCGGTCTCCCGCACCCTCCTGCGGCGCTGGATCGGGGAGAATGAAAGCGCGCTTTTCGCGCTCACCGCCAGGGACGCGGTGGCGGGCGAACTGGTCAATTCGGTCTTCGACATCCGCGAGCCGGCCCGGCTCTTCGACATCCGGCGGATCAGGGTGGAGGCCGATACCGTCTCCGGCACGTTGCGCGATGCCCGGGCGCTCGCCGGCAAGGTCGACCGGTTCATGACCGAGGAGGACGCCTGGTTCGACGACGTGCTGATCGCCGAGATGATCGGAATCGCCGGCCGCACCGGGGACGTGACCCGCAACCCGGTCCGGCTGAACGGCGACGCCTTCGGGATCGGCAATTTCTGGACCGCCCATTTCGGCCCGCTCTACATCTTTCAGGACCTGCCGCATCCGGGGGTCGTCACGACGGGCGACCCCGGCCGGCTCGGAGATCTGCCGGTGGCGCGGGTGCTGGCGCTCTCCGACCGCGACGGCATCGCCCGCTTCCTCGACGAGAACGGCCTGGTGGAACCCATAGTGCGGGCCCGCGGCATCGACAGCGCGGCGATCCTGCGCCAGAAGATGGATTTCGTCCTGATCAACGCCCTCGCAGGCGTCGCGGGCGACCTGCGCCAGCGCTCCCGCGCCGAGATGCGCCGCCTCGCCCGGGCCCATGCCGACCGCCTGCCGCCGGAATTCCACGGCCTCGCCGGGCTCATCAACTGGGCCGAGGGCGGCGGGCCCTGGCCCCGGATCACCTCCGACCATCCGGCCTATTTCTACACCCTGCGCGCCGCCGGCACGCCCGATGCCGATCTGGTCAACATGCTCTTGGCCGAACTCACCCCGCGCGACTTCCGCCAGCTCTTCATCTGCCACAAGAGCCTGTTCTACCGGCTCTACCGGGATTGGCCCGAGGCGAAACAGGCCTATGTGGCGGAATATCTTGAGAGGGAGTATCAGGTGGACAAGGCCGGCGCGCGCCGGGCGCTCTTCGGCCATGAGGCGCCGATGGAGGAGCCGGCGCCGGCGCCGACGAGACAGGATCTGATCGCCCGCGTCGGCCCCTGGGGAGCGGTGCGGCGCCAATAGGGCCGGCTGGGCCGGTGGAAAGGCAGGGACATGTTCGGATTGCTCAGGCTGGCGGCTTTCGGCTTCATCGCCCTGACCGTCGTCTATGTCTCGCTTTCGTTCTATTCCCGGGCGGTGCGGCGCGGTAAACTGGAGGACGAATGGGACGCCGGGACCGGCGAAGGCGACCGCGAGGGGTTCATCCGCGAGGGTCTGGCGGAATACGAAGGCTCGCTCCGGCGCAAGCTGATCTGGGGGGTCTATGTCATCCCCACAATGGTGGTCGGGGCGATCATCTATGTGACGAATTACGGGTGAGGCCGTGCTGAGAACGATCAAGTGGATTTTCTGGGGTGCCGTCTGGCTGATCTTCGCGGCCTTCCTGCATTACACGCTGCCGCAGCGGGACATCGTGCGGATCGTGAACACCTATGAGGAGCGTCAGGACCTTGGCGACTGGACGCGGATGTTCTGGTCGGTGCCGGATGACCAGTCCGAGGGGCTGATCAACCGCGATGTGCAGTTCATCCAGGCGCTTCGGGCCAATGATCGCCCCATCGTCTACCGCAACGAGGATACCGGCTGGCGCTGGCCGCCCTATTTCAAGTTCGACACCGCCAATCTCTATACCGAGGCCAATGACGCGATCTCGACCCAGGCCGAGCCGCGCTGGTTCATGGTGACCCATTACGGCTGGCGCAACGAGTTCCTGTCGATCTTCCCCAATGCGGTGGCCATCGAGGCGGTCGAGGGCCCGGACGCACCGAAGGGCGTTCCCTGGGTAACCGTCATCGTCCTGGTGCTCCTCGGCATGGTGCTCTGGGCGATCATCGCCCGCTGGCGCCGGTTCAAGCGCCGCCGCATCGACCCGGCGGTGGAGGATTTCGAAGCCGCCATCGACGAACGCCGCGCTGGCATCGTGGGCTGGTTCTCGGGGAAGCGGAAGGACCGGCGCTAGCGCGCCGTGGATCACGCAGCAGCGACCGGTAAGTGCGTGCATTCGCTGGGCATCGAACGATTGTGTCGTCGAAGAGAGGCGGAGGATCGGGTCTGATGCTGGTTCGGTCGTTCCTGTCCGGCGCGTTTGGGGTTGTTGCGTAGCTGCGCGGTAAGCTCATAGTAGGGGACAGAGAGCGGACACGAGAGGTTGAGGACGCAGGACCATGGGATGGAAATCGCTCGTCCTGGCCTTTGCGGTCGCTCCGGTTGGCTATCTGGCTAGCAACTTCTCTGCCCAGGCGGAGCCGTATGAACATTATGACTGTGTTATCGAAGCTGAAGTGCAGAACTGGAAAGGGCAGGGCACCGGGACATATCTGCGGGACCGTGAGTGGACGCTCGCGTCAGACGGCTACGATCTTGGATCGCTGAGCTTCACGATCTCGGAGGATGGTGCATCCGGGCATCTCGAGTTTGTGTCGAGAAGCCGCAATTTCAGCTCAGACGACGTGATGCCGGAACGCTTCAGCGTCACCAGGACAGAATATGCCAGAGTGTTTGTGACACATATCACAACCTACGTGATCGCGGCCCTGCCCAACGTCACCGCATTGTCGGTCGTCGAGAACGACGGGACCGGATACGCCGCTTTTGGGAGCTGTACGCTGTCGCACCCATAGGCCCGATTGAGGAAATGCCGCTGACCCGGTGTGCTCGGTTTCGGCTTCCCCGCGGGATCTTGCGCTGACAGCACGTGTCTCGTCGACGTCGCGAAGGCCACACGGGACCCGCCTTTCCCCAGAGCGTGTCGGAAGTCCCCAAAGCGTGCCGGAAGCCCGCCGGGGCCGCCCGGCGTATCCGCCGATCCGGTGGGATCGCGCCGGAGCCAGCCGCCCGACACAAAGAGGGCCCCCTGTGCGTCGGGGGCCCTCCAGAACCTGTCGAACCGGCGAGGGTCCGCGCGACGCCTGAGCCGACGCCGCCGGACCGGCGGACCTACTGCCCGGCCATCGCAATGTCGTCGGCGGCGAAGGCGTCGTACATCACGTGGAACACCGAGGTGTTGTCGACGAACTGGCCGTCCCACTCATACGGGTCGCCCCACAACTCGGCGGCTTTCACATCGAGCCGGGTGAACTCCGCGAAACGCTCGGATCCGGCGCCGAGGGCCCAGAGCGGGACCAACTCGTTGGTGTGGTTGCGCGACGAGAACATGTAGCCCGGCATGTTGCCCGCGCCGCGGTCCTGCACGGCGAGATACTCGTTGAAGATATCCTCGGAGGGATCGAATCGCGCGGAGAGCAGGGCCTCGTCGCTCCGGTCGGCGGCGACGGGGCCGCCGGCGCCGTTGGTCCAGGTGCCCTCACCCCAGATACCGCCGCATTCGTGGTCGGAGGTGATGATCAGCAGCGTCTCGTCCCAGCTCGAGTTTACCTCGACCCACTCGATCACCGCATCGACGGCGAGGTTGAAATCGACCTGCTCCTCGATGAAGCGCGGCATGTTGTTGCCGTGGCCCATCCAATCCACGGCGCCGCCCTCGATCATGACGAAGAAGCCGTCTTCGTCCTGGTTGAGCACGTTCAGCGCGCCGAGGCTCATCGTGGCGAGATCCGGCACGACCGGGTTGAACGCCATCCCCGACGGCGTGTCGGCATCCGCCAGCCCCTCGCGGCTGGCCTGAAGCGTGGAGCCGGCCCGGGCGATGCCGAGGACCCGCTCGGGCAGGTTCTCGCCGGCGGCCAGCGCCTCGAAGTCTTCCTTGGCATCGAGGAAGGTGAAGCCATTCAGCCCCTCGTCGCTGGTCAGCGCGGTCAGCGTCTCGGAGCCGCCGACGAAGCGGTAGGCGGCCTCGTCCTCGGGCTCGACCATGTTGCCGCTGTTGTCATAGAGCGGATGCCCGGCACCCATGATCACGTCGAGATCCGAGGCCACCATCTCGTTGAAGATTTCGACGTAATTGTTCCGGGAGATGTTGTGGGCGATGGTGGCCGCGCCGGTGGCGTGGGAGACCATGACCGAGATGACCGAGCCCGCGGACTTGCCCTCATCCATGGCGATCTGGGCGATGGTGCGGAACTCTTCCTCGCCGCTCCAGTCCATGTTGATCCGGCCGTTGGAGGTCTTGCGGCCGGCCATCAGGGCGGTGCCGGCGGCGGCGCTGTCGGTGTAGGAGGTGTAACGCTCCCCAACCGGCGGGAAGTCGTTGCGGATGGTGTTCTCGAAGCGGTTCCAGCGAGTCACCGGGTCGTAACCTTGCGCGACGGCACCGGCGGCGAGCCTCACATCCTCGCCGCTGGGCAGAAGCCGCCCTGCGCCGTCGACAAGGTTCAGCCCGTGGTGGTCCAACCCATAGACCACCGGCGCCGTCCCGTCCGGACGGGTGATCTGGTAGGACTGGGTACCGGCCAGGCCCTGATAGTAGTCGGCCGCGAGCCAGCCGTTGAAGCCGATCCCGTCGGACACCATCAGGATCACGTTCTTGGCGGCAAGCTCCTGGGAAAACGCGGGCGCGGCGAGGATGCCGGTCAGCGCGGTTGCGAGCAGCAGTCTGGAGGCAGTCATTGTCGGTTCTTCTCCCAATAGATCAACGCCGGAAACCTATCGGCGGATCGTAACGCGAGTGTTTCACTCAGGTAATCGAACTGTGACGGATCGCATCTCGCCCGACCGGTTCGAGCCCGCCCACATCGATGGTGACAGGTATCGGGTGGGAGTATCGCACATCGTTCGGGCGTTCCTTGCCTGCCCCGGGTCCGCCGCCGGACCGGAAGGCGGGCGGCTTCCGCCATGCGGGCAGACCCGCTCACCTTGACGGCGCTGGCAATCGAGGACCGCCCCCGCGCGGCTCACTCGCCGTAGGGGACCCAGACCGTCTTGATCTCCGTCGCCGCGTCGAGGAAGGCGCGGCCTTCGCCCGCGGCGCCCGTCCAATCCCGATCCAGGCCGTTGTTGACCCAGGTCCGCTTGAGGTTGCCGGTGCTGCGGCGTTCGATCTCCGCCGAGACGTGGCTCGACGAGAAAGACCACACCGCATCCACGTCGAGATGGTCGGCCAGGACCGGGGCGAGGTCCGCGGGGCGTCCGGTGAGCAGGTTGACCACCCCCGCCGGCACGTCGGAGGTCTCCAGCACCTGGATGAAGTCTGTTGCGGCAAGCGGGAAGGGTTCCGAGGTCACCGCCACCACCGCGTTGCCCATCGCCATCGCCGGGCCGATCACGCTGACGAGCCCCAGCAGCGGATGGTCGTCGGGGCAAAGCACCCCGATCACCCCCACCGGCTCGCGCATGGCCAGCGCGATGCCCCGGATCGGCACGCCCTTGGCCTGGCCGTCGAGCTTGTCGGCCCAGGCGGCATAGGTGAAGAGCCGGCGGATCGACGCCTCCACCTCATCCGTGCCGCCCTTGCCGGTCAGCGCTTCGATCCGCGCGGCGAATTCCTCGGCCCGCGCCGAGAGGTTCTCGGCCATGTAGTAGAGGATCTGCGCGCGCAGATGCCCGGTGCTGCGGGCCCAATTCTTCGCGCCATGGGCGGCCTCCACGGCGTTCCGGACATCCTTACGGTTCGCCGTCGCGACATGGCCGAGGAGCGCCCCCTTCGGCCCGTAAATGGCATGGGAATAGCCGCCATCGGGCCGCGCCTGCTTGCCGCCGATATAGAGCTTCGCCGTGCGGTCGAGCGGGTCGGCGGGGGCGCCGTTGCCTTCGAAGGGCGCGATGGGTGTCAGCGCCTTGGCGGTGCCCTTCGGCCTTGTATAGGCCGCGAGACCTTCCCAGCCGCCCTCACGCCCGAACCCGCTCTCCCGCACCCCGCCGAACCCGGCGGCGGCGTCGAACATGTTGGTGCCATTGACCCAGACCACCCCGGCGGCGAGTTTCGGCGCCACGTCGAGGGCGAGGTTGACGTTCTCGCTCCACACCGTAGCGGCGAGGCCGTAGCGGGTGTTGTTGGCGAGCTGCACCGCCTCGGCGGGGGTGCGGAAGGTCGTGCCGACCAGAACGGGGCCGAAAATCTCCTCCTGCATCAGCACGGCAGCCGGCGACAGCCCGGTGATCAGCGTCGGCGGATAAAAGCTGCCGCCCTCCGGGAGCGGCGTCTGGGCGTGGTAGGTCTCGCCCTCCTGATTGGCGTCGACCATCCTGTGAATGTGGTCGAGCTGCACCGGGTCGACGATGGCGCCGATATCGATGCATTTGTCGAGCGGGTCGCCGATCCGGAGCTTGTCCATCCGGGCGCGGAGCTTGGTATGGAACCGCTCCGCCACGCCTTCCTGCACGATGAGCCGCGACCCGGCGCAGCAGACCTGGCCCTGATTGAACCAGATCGCGTCCACGAGCCCTTCGACCGCGCTGTCGAGATCGGCGTCGTCGAAGACGATGTAAGGCGACTTGCCGCCCAGCTCGAGCGTCAGCGCCTTGCCCGAGCCGGCGGTGGCCTCGCGGATGCGGCGGCCCACGGCGGTGGAACCGGTGAAGGCGATCTTATCGACCTCCGCGTTGACGATCATCTCGCCGACCGCGCCGTCGCCGGTGACGATGTTGACGACGCCCTTCGGCACTCCGGCCTGGCGGCAGAGATCGGCGAAGAGGAGCGCCGTCAGCGAGGTGTATTCGGCGGGTTTCAGGACCACGGTGTTGCCCATGGCCAGCGCCGGCGCCACCTTCCAGGCCAGCATCAGGAGCGGGAAGTTCCACGGGATCACCTGCCCGCAGACGCCCAGCGCCTCGCGGTCGGGCAGTTCCGCCGCCATGAGCTGGGCCATGCCAGCGTGGTAGTAAAAATGGCGGGTCGCGAGGGGGATGTCGATGTCGCGGGCCTCGCGGATCGGCTTGCCGTTGTCGAGGGTCTCCATGACCGCGAAGAGACGGGAGTTCTTCTGGAGGAGCCGGGCGATGGCGTAGAGGGCACGGGCGCGCGCGTGGCCGTCCTTGGCCCATTTCGGCTGCGCCCTGCGGGCGGCGGCGACGGCGGCATCCACGTCCGCTTGGGTCCCCTGGGTGACGAGGGCGAGGACGTTGCCATTGGCCGGGTTGCGGCTCTCGAAGGTCTCGCCGGGCTCGGTAAAGGCACCGTCGATGAAATGCCCGAAGGCATCGCCCTGATCGACGAGCCACGCCAGCGCTTCCGCCGCGCTTTCCGGGGCTGGGCCGTACTCCATGCTGTCGAAGAGTTCGGGGACGTTCATGTCGGTCTCAGGCCGCCTGGGGCAGTCGCGCATGCAAGAGCACGAGCATACCATTGGAAAGATCGAGCGCGTCGGCCGCGGTCGGTTCGGGGTAGGGGTCGCCGGTTCGGGCCATGTCGCCGAGCAGCTCGTCCATGCTGCGGACTGCATCGGCCAGGGCAGTGTCCCGGTCGCGGCCGGTGGCATTGATCAGCAGATCGGGCACGACACACCCGACCAGACCGTCGGGATCGGGATCATAGAGAATGGCCGGGTAGTAGGACATCGACATTACCTCAGTTTCACGCCGGTCTGCTTTTCGATTGCCTTGACGACAGGTTCGGCGATGTCCCGCTGCCGGGAGATGACCGGGACACGCCTTCCCTCTTTCAGGACAATCGTATGATTGCCACCTTCCTGGAAGGTCAATCCGGCATCTCTGAGTTTGCGGATCACATCGCGCCTTTTCAAGAGATCACGCCATCGCGTGCCGCCATGCGGCCGAGTAGCGTCCGGTGACATGGTGTTCCAGTTGCCGCTCGATATCGCCGAGGAGGCTCGAGGCGCCGAAGCGGAAGAGGTCGGGGCGCAGCCAACGGTCGCCCAACTCGTCCTTCATCAGCGCGAGGTAGTTCAGCGCGTCCTTGGCCTTCGAAATCCCGCCCGCGGGCTTGTAGCCGACGCGGATGCCGGTGCGCTCGTGATAGTCGCGGATCGCGCGGATCATCGTGAGGGTCACGGGGAGCGTGGCATTGACGCTCTCCTTGCCGGTCGAGGTCTTGATGAAATCGGCCCCCGCCATCATGCAGACGAGGCTGGCGCGGGCGACATTACGCAGGGTCCCCAACTCGCCGGTCGCCAGGATCGCCTTCACATGGGCCGTGCCGCAAACGCTGCGCATCTCCGCCATCTCGTCATAGAGCGCCTGCCAGTCGCCGGTCAGGACGTGGCGGCGCGAGATGACGATGTCGATCTCCTGGGCCCCGGCGGTCACGCTCTCGCCGATCTCGGCGATGCGCAGGGGATAGGGCGAGAGGCCGGCGGGAAACCCGGTGGAGACGGCGGCGACCGGGATGCCGGAGCCCTCCAGGGCCTCCACCGCCGTCTCGATCATGTCGTGGTAGACGCAGACCGCGCCAACTGTCAGCCCCGGCAGGCCGAGCGCGTCGAGGAGGGCGGGGGAGACCGGCTGGCGCGCCTTGGCGCAGAGCCGCCGGACCCGGCCCGGCGTATCGTCGCCCGCGAGTGTCGTGAGGTCGATGCAGGAGATCGCGCGACAGAGCCACGCCGCCTGGAATTCCTTCTTGACCGAGCGGCGCCCGGGCAGGGTGGCCGCCCGGCGCTCGATAGCGGACGTGTTGGCCTGCACGGCGCGCACCCAGTCGAGATCGAGCGGCATGCCCGGATTGCGCGGATCGGCCACCGAGGGCAGGGCCGGATCGGCCGTCGTGGCGGGGCTCAGGGCGGTCTGGTCGGTGGGCAAGGGCGGCTCGTTCGGGGGCTGGCAGAAGGCCCTGAAAGTCGCATGGGGAGGGGCGCTTGGCAAGGCGGGAGCGCCCGGAATGGCGGGCGTCTTTCGAGACTGCGCAGGGTCGGTTTGAGTATTTTTGGCCAAATGAAGGAGAGGGTCAGAACCGGATGACGAAGCGCGCGCCCCGGCGGCTCTCGGCCAGGTCGATCGTGGCGCCATGGGCGTCGAGCATCCGCCGCACGATGGGCAGCCCCATGCCGGTGCCGCCGGCCTCCCGCGCGGTGGTGAAGAAGGGCTCGAAGATGCGGTCACGGTTGCCCGGTGAGATGCCGGGGCCATCGTCGGCGATCTCGAGCCGGTCGGGGCTCGCGGTGAGTGCCACCCGGGTCGCGCCATGGGCGGCGGCGTTGCCCAGAAGCTGGTCCAGGACGAGCCGCAGGCCGTCCGGGGCCAGCGGCAGCGTGGCGTCGCGCGTTACCGCGACCGTCAGGTCGGGGTGTTGCGCGGCGGCCTCCCGCGCCAGGGCCTCCAGATCGGCCGTCCCCGCCGCCATCGGCTCCTGCGCCCGGGCCAGGGCGCGCTGGGCATCGAGCAGCGCCGTCATCCGGTCCGCCGCTTCGTCGATCCGGGCGACCAGTCGGCTGCGGTCCTCCGCGCCAAGCCCCGGATCGTCGAGCAGCTCCGCCGCGGCGCGCAGCGCGGTGAGCGGCGATTTCAGCTCGTGGGTGACATGATCGGCATAACTCCTGAGCACCGCTTCGCGGCCCTGAAGCGTCTCGCCCATGCCGATGACGCTTTCGGCCAAGGTGGAGAATTCCGGCGTCCCGAAATGCTCCGGGATGGTTCGGCTCTCGTCCCCCTCCGCCACCGCCCGGGCATAGCCGGTCAGCGCCGTGACCGGCCGCAGGACGAGGCGCCAGAGCAGGAGACCGAGGATCAGGGTGACCGTACCCGCCAGGAAGATGATCAGCAGGATCGTCTCCCACCAGCCGAGGATGTTGCCCGCTAGCCGGAAGTAGCCGATCCCGAGAACCGGCAGGGCAAAGACGGCGGCCAGCGTCCCGCCGAGGACAAACCAGAGCGGCGGGCGCCATTTCCGGACTACCCGCCTTCGCACGGCCCCATCCGGATTCCCACGCCATGAACGGTGTCGATCGCATCCGCGCAGCCCGCCGCCGTGAGCTTGGCGCGCAGGTTGCGCAGGTGGCTGTCGAGGGTGCGGTCACTGACCCCCACACCCACGCCATAGACCGCATCCACCAGCCGGGGGCGGGAGAGCACATGGTCCGGCCGCGCCATCAGCCTGGCGAGGATGTCCATCTCCCGCGCGGTCAGCGGCACCGGCTGGCCGGCGACCCGGCAGAGATGCCGCTCGCGGTCGAGTTCGAGGACGCCGCGGGTGAGCGGGGACGGGGCGGGTTCCGGCGCCGGCCCCGAGCGCTTCAGGATCGCCTTGATCCGGGCCACGAGTTCGCGGGGCGAGAAGGGCTTCGTCACATAGTCGTCGGCGCCGATTTCCAGCCCCACGATCCGGTCCACCTCGTCGGCACGGGCGGTCAGGAACAGGACCGGCACGTCGCTGGTTTTGCGGATCTGCCGGCAGAGCGCGAGGCCGTCCAGCTCCGGCAGGCCGATATCGAGGACGATCAGGTCGGGGCGCAGGCGATCGAGGGCGACGAGCGCCGCCTTGCCGTCGCGAGCCTCTTCGACGGAATAGTCCGCGCGGCTGAGCGCGATCCGCACCACCTCGCGGATCTGCGGATCGTCCTCCACGATCAGGATGGTCTGGCCCATGCGCCCCCTCCGGTCGGCGGCAAGGCTAGGACGGGCGGCGGCGGGGCGAAAGGCCCGGGTCATCTGCATCTTTCTGTCCCTCTGGTGTTTTTGGGTCATCTGGACGGGACCCCGTGCAGCCGGGCAGGGCGGGTTTGTGCAGCAGATGTGCAGATCAGGCGGCCCGAGCGCCCTCCGCGGCGGCGCGGATCGCGGCGATGTTCCGCCCATAAGGCGCCGGATCGGCCACCGACCCGCCCCGGAACACCGCCGAGCCCGCTACCAGCACATCGGCCCCCGCCGCCGCCACCAGAGGCGCGGTTGTCGGATCGATGCCTCCGTCCACCTCGATATGGATCGGGCGCTCGCCCACCAGCGCCCGGGTCCGGGCCACCTTGTCGACCATCGACGGCGTGAACTTCTGCCCGCCGAAGCCCGGATTGATCGTCATCACGAGGATCAGGTCCACCGCGTCGAGGATGTCCTCGAGCACCGAAACCGGCGTCGTCATATTGAGCGCGACACCCGCCTTCTTGCCCTCATCCCGGATCGATTGCAGCGAGCGGTGCAGATGCGGGCCCGCCTCGGCATGGACGGTGATCAGGTCCGCCCCGGCTTTGGCAAAGGCGCCAAGATAGGGGTCGGCCGGGGAGATCATCAGGTGGACATCCATGAAGGTCGTCACATGGGGCCGGATCGCGGCGACCACATTGGGGCCGATGGTCAGGTTCGGAACGAAATGCCCGTCCATCGGATCGACATGGATCCAGTCGGCGCCCTCAGCCTCCACCGCCGCGATCTCGGCGCCGAGAGCGGCGAAATCGGCGGAGAGGATCGAAGGCGCGATCTTGATCGAACGGTCGGAGGGCATGGTGTGCTCATCCATTGGGCTTTGCGCGGGACTAGCCGGTTTTTCCGGCGCCGTCACCTCCCCACCCGATGGGCCCCGTGGTAAGAGGCGCCATGGACGACCTGACCCTCTCCGCGGACACGATTCTGGAACCCGGCGCGGCCTGCCTGCTGACCCGGGCGACGCTCGCGGGCAAGCGGCCCCGGCGGCTCCACGGTCACGATTTTCATGAGCTGCTCTGGGTGCAGAACGGGCGGGTGCGGCACCACCTGCCGGAGGGGCGCGGGATGCTGGAAGAGGGCGATGTGGCCTTCCTGCGCCCGGGCGACCGGCACGGGCTCCAGGCGCTGGCGGAGGAGACCATGGTGGTTTCGGTGACCCTGCGGCCTTCCGTGGTCGACGGTATCGGCGTGCGCCACGCGGGGCTGGCGGGGCGCTGGTTCTGGTCCGATGAAGCGCAGCCTGAAGTGGCGCGGCGCGATCCGGCTCAGCTCGCCGAGCTGAACCGCGCCGCGCTCCGCCTCGAACGGGCCGAGCCCACCACGCTGGAGGTCGAGGCGTTCCTGATGCCGCTTCTGGCGTCGCTCGGCGATGGGGTGGGAGATGTCGCGGCGCCGGGCTGGCTCATCGCGGCCTGCGCGGCGGCGCGGGACCCGCGGGTCTTTCGCGAGGGGGCGGCGGGATTCGTCCGCGCGGCGGGCAAGGCGCATCCCCATGTCAGCCGGATGGCGCGGCGCTATCTCGGCCAGAGCCCGTCGGATTACGTCAATGCGCGGCGGATGGAGTTCGCGGCGCGGCGGCTACGCGGGTCCGAGGACAGCCTCACGGAGATCGCCGAAGCCTGCGGGATCGGCAATCTGAGCCATTTCCACAAGCTCTTCCGCGCCCGCTACGGTGAGACCCCGCAACGCTATCGCCGCGCGGTGCAGAGAGACGTCGTGCAGCCCTGAGGCGGGTAAGTCTTCGACGAAGACTTGTGGACGATCTTTCGTCGAAAGATCGGCGCCCTCAGCCCTCGCTCTCAGTCATCCTACGGATCGCGGCGATCCCGCTCTCGCCGAGCGGAACCGCCGCGAAGGGCCCGCCGAGGCGCATCTGGGCGATATCCCCCGGATTGCCCGGGGCCGGGTCGGGCTGGAGCTTGTCCGCCCAGTCCTCGGCATTGTCCTGGGGTACATAGCCGAGAAACGGCACCGTATGGTTCGAGACCGGGGCGCGGTCATTGGCGCTGATCCCGTAGGCGACGGTGAACCCCACCGTGTGCGCCTTGATCGAGGCCGTCACCAGCCGCACCAGATCGCCATAGCTGAGCCAGGTGCTGAGCGCGCGCACGTTCTGCGGTTCTGCGGTGCAGGACAGGATCCGCAGGCAGACCGCTTCGAGCCCGCGCCGCTCCCAATACATCCGGCCCATATCCTCGGCGAAACACTTGGCGAGCCCGTAGAAGGTATCCGGCCGGTGCGGCTCTCGCGTGTCGATCCCGGCGGCGGTTTCGCACATGCCGACGGCGTGGATCGAGGAGGCGTAGATCACCCGTTTGAGCCCGTGGCGATAGGCGGCCTCCCAGACATTATAGGCGCCGATATAATTGGGCCCGAGCAGTTCCTCGAAGGGCGCCTCGTCCACCACGGCGCCGAAATGGACAACCATGTCGGCGCCTTCGAGGAGCGGGGCCACCTGATCCATTTCGGCGATGTCGGCCTGCACGAAGGTCTCATTGGGCAGAAGCTCGGCGGGAGCCTCGGCGATGTCGGTGCTGAGCAGCGTCTCGGCCATCCCGGCAAGCGGTTTCCGGAGCACGGTGCCGAGCGCCCCGCAGGCGCCGGTGAGCACGATCTTCTTCATCTCTCCCCCTCAGATCACGGCCCGTTCCAGAAGCGGGCGGTTTTCGGCGATACGCTCCGGCCCGAGGGGCGAAAGGTCAAGACTGCGGTAGGCCCCATGGACGATCAGCTCCGCCAGCCCGCGTCCGACAGCGGGGGATTGCTGGAGGCCGTGGCCGGAAAATCCGTTCGCGATCAGGAGGTTCGCGATTTCCGGGTGGCGGCCGAGCACGGCGTTCTGGTCGAGCGTGTTGTAGTCGTAATGCCCGACCCAGGAGGAGATCAGCTTCAATCGGTCGAAGGCCGGGATGCGGGTGGCCAGCAGCGGCCAGACCTTCTCCTCCCAGATGCCATGGTCCATCGCGAAATCGTCCACATCGACGGCGGGATCGTCGTCGGGCGGGCAGCCGGCGAGGTAATTGGCGCCGTCGCTGCGGACATGCACGCCGGAGGGGTCGATGGTGAGCGGGAGCGGCTGGGGAAGGGGCTCGGCGGCGGCGAAGACGAAGGAGTAGCGGCGCCGGGGCTCGATCGGCAGCGGCAGGCCCAGCCCGGCGGTCAACGCCGCCGTCCGTGTGCCGGCGGCAACGACCACCGTCCCGGCCGAGAGCGTCGTGCCGGACGAGAGGCGGAGACCCGCCACACCTCCGCTGTCAATGTCGAGGTCCACCACCTCGTCATGGAGATAGGTCACGCCCAGGGCCCGGGCCTTCCGGCGCAGGGCCTCGAAGAGGGTCGCGCCATCGAAATAGCCCTCGTCGAGGGGGTTGTGGGAGCCGGCGACGATGCCGCCCAAGGCGAAGAACGGCCATTCGGCGGCGATCTCCTCGGGCGTCAGGATGCGGGTTCCGGCGCCGAGCCGCGCTTGCAGCCTTTGTGCGCCCCGGAGTGTCTCGGCGAAGTCCTCGGTGCCGGCCAGATAGAGATAGCCGAAATCGTGGAACAGGATCCCGGGCGCCTCCGGGTCGTCCACGAAGCTCTTGAAATCGCAGATGAACTCGGCGCCGAACTGCGAGATGCGGATATTGATCTCGGTGCCGAATTGCTGCCGGATACAGGAATTGGTGCGGCTGGTGGCGGCGAATTCGTAGGTCGGGTCGCGCTCGATCACCGCGATCCGGCCGTCGAAATCGGGGTCGCGGGCGGTCCACCAGGCGATGGACGTGCCGATCATCCCGCCGCCGATCACGATCACGTCGTAGCTCATGGGCCGACGCTAGCCGGGCGGCGGCGGGATGCAAGCCGTCACTCGCCGCGCCTCTGGCGGCGTATCTCCTTGGCTTCCCGCGCCATCCGTCCGAAGGCGCGGTCCTTCGCCCGGGTCTCGGCGATGCTGGCCGAGGCCACGACCTCTTCGCGTTGGAGCTTCCGCCAGCGGGCGAGTCGCGCCGGGTCGAGCCGGCCTTCCGCCACCGCTTCCTGCACCGCGCAGCCGGGCTCGGTGTCATGGGCGCAATCGCGGAACCTGCATTGGGCCGCGAGGTCCGCAATGTCGTCGAAGACCGCGTCGAGCCCGTCGCCGATATCGAGAATGCGCAGCTCCCGCATCCCCGGCGTGTCGATGATCCATCCGCCCGACAGCGTCGCCCGCAGCCCCCGCCGCGTCGTCGTGTGCCGGCCCTTCGCATCGTCCTCCCGGATCCCGGCGGTCAGGTCTGCGGTCCCGGTCAGCGCGTTTTGCAGCGTGGTCTTGCCGACGCCCGAGGACCCGACCAGCGCCAGGGTCTGCCCGTCCCGGCACCAGGGATCGAGGCGGCGCGCCTCTTCCGGGTCCCTGGCATTGAGCGTCAGCGCCGTGACCAGCGGCGAGAGCGCCTCTGCCTGCCGCCGATAGCTCTCCGGGTCGTCCACCGTATCGGCCCGGGTGATGAGGATGAGCGGCAGGCAGCCCGCGCCGAGGGCAAGGGCCAGATAGCGCTCCAGCCGGGCCGGGTTGAAGTCCGCGTTGCAGCTCGTGACGATGCCGAGCGTGTCGACATTGGCGGCGATGAGCTGGCGCTCTGTCCCGCCGCCCGCCGCGGCGCGGGCGAGCAGGGTCTGGCGGTCGAGGAGCCGCGTCGTGCGCTCCCCCTCGGCCAGGACCCAATCGCCCACCGCGAACTCAGAGGCCGGAAGATGGGGGACGAGGCTCAGCGGCCCGTCGGGGCCCAGAGCGTCGAGGCGGGTGCGGTGAATAGCGGTGAGGCGCGCAGGCCGGCCGGTGTCCTCCGGTCCGGTCTGGCGCGCGAAATGGTCCGACCATCCAAGGCCGGCAAGCAAGTCTGATGTCATCGGGAAGTGCCCTTGATCGAAGCAAGTCGAAACCGGCGCGGGCCGGTCGCTCTGATGCCGGGCGGGCGGTCGGCCGTCAGGTGCGGCGTCAGACCCCGGCCCGGAGGGTGGCTGCAATCTCCACGAGGGCCTCCGTCCGGCTCGCTGCGGATCAAGGTGAGAGGCTGGACAACGACCCAAGCGGGGCTCGTTACGGCTGCTTCCTTCCGGACCTGACCGGGTTGGCGAGGCGCCTGCCCGCGCCAACCTCTCG
>JANQRL010000036.1 GCA_028284605.1 Paracoccaceae bacterium
AGCGCGAAACACCGCCCGCCCCACGCAACACGGCGCGCATGCGCCCGGGTCGCTATTGTCGCGCCATTGGTCCGAGTGACAATGGCGACACCTCCCCCCGGGAGGGACGATGTTGGAACGACCGAAGTGCGTGTGGCGCTGATGCTTTGGAGCTCGACGGTCCGGGCCAATGTCACGGGCCCACCCGAGGTCGGTCCGGCCTCACGCGTGCCGTGGCCCCGAGGTCCGCTCGCGACCCAGAGGTCCGCTTCTATCTGATCTCATCAGGCTCCAGCGGATTGGATGGGGTAACTACTCCGGGCGGGGGAAGGGAGGACCGTTGGGTCTGGCGGCGGCGAACCCGGCAACCTCATGCGATTAAGGTATCTGCCGAGGCGATCATGCCGCCCGACCTAGCCTCAGGCGCCGCTCACTCCCAGGCCAACGGGGCCTGCGTTCCGTGGACGATCACCGCCCCGTCGCCGCCGGGTGAGAGGTAGAAGGCGCGGCCGCGATAGGCGCCGCGGACCACGCTGTGATCCGGAGTGGCCGTCAGCGTCCCCGCCGGCCCATGGGCCGAGCCGCCGCAGATGCGGGTTCCGCCGCGGCAGGGGACCAGATTGTAGGTCCGCATCTCCTCCCGCTCCGCGGTGACCACCGAGACGGCGGCGCCGTTCGCGAAGGGCTGATCCTCGAAGCTCGCCTCGATGGCGCGACCGAAATTGTCCCAGGCGAGCGGGTGGTCGGACCCCTCCGGCGCCGGGGCGCAGGCGCCGAGCGCGGCAAACGGAAGGGCGAAGACAAGACAGCGGATCATCGGGCGGCTCCGGGCAGGGATCGGGCCGAGCCTAGCGGCGCGGGTTCTGGCGCACAACGGCATCAGTCGAGCTTTGGTGTATCAGGGACGAGCGCGATGCGTGGGCCGTCCGGCCCGGCCTCCGGCGCCAGGTCCTCGAAGTCGAAATTGTCGAGCCGGTGGGCACGCTTCCCGGCCCGGCTGGCGGCCGTGAGGATGCCCGAGACGTCCTCGCCGGCCTGCCGGAGATGGGTTTCGAGCTTGCCGGCCCGTTCGCCCACCAGCTCCACGTCGCGGTGAAGCTGTTTCAGCGCCTTGCGGATTTCGCCGGCCTGCTCGCGCATGCGGGCATCTTTCAGCACCGCGCGCATCGTGTTGAGCGTTGCCATGCAGGTGGTCGGCGAGACGATCCAGACCCGTTCGGCGAAGCTCTCCTGCACCAGCTCCGGGAAGTTGGCGTGGATTTCGGCGTAGACCGCCTCGGAGGGCAGGAACATCAGCGCGCCGTCGGCAGTTTCGCCTTCGAGGATGTATTTCTCGGCGATGGCCCGGATATGGGCGCGGATCGCGGTGCGCATCTGGCGCGCGGCCTCCTTGGCCTCGAACTCGGTCGTGGCGGCGCGCAGGGCCTCATAAGGTTCCAGCGGGAATTTGGCGTCGACCGCGATGGGGCCGGGCGGATTCGGCAGGTGGATCAGGCAATCGGCGCGCTTGTTGTTCGGCAGCGTCGCCTGGAGCGTGAAGGCATCCGGCGGCAGGGCCTTGGTCACGATATCGGTGAGCTGGATTTCCCCGAAAGCGCCGCGGGTCTGCTTGTTCGACAGGATGTCCTGAAGGCTGAGCACGTCGCCGGAGAGGCGGGTGATGTTCTCCTGCGCCTTGTCGATGGTCTGGAGCCGCTGTTGCAGCTCGCCGAGGCTTTGGGAGGTGTTGCGCGCGGTGCTCGACAGGCTGTCGGACATGGTCTGGGTGACCTGGCCAAGGCGTTCTTCCATCAGCCGCAGGGTCTGGGCCTGCTGCTGGGCCTGGGCCTCGGTGACCGAAGTGAGCCCGCCGAAGAGCTGCTGCTGGCCGTCGCCGAGCATTTGCACGCGGGTGGTGATCTGGCCCATCTGGGTGGCGAGCAGCTCGGCGGTGCGGGCCGATTGGCCGGCGCGGCGGACCGAGGTGATGAGGAGCCAGAGGATGGTCAAGAGGAGGGCGGCACCCGCGAGGACCGCCCAGAGGGCCGGGTTGTCCGGCGTGAGCGGTTGCCCAAGAAGCTCGGTCATGTGCGCCCGAAGAGCCGCTCGATATCGGCGAGCTTGAGTTCGACGTAAGTCGGACGGCCGTGGTTGCACTGGCCGGAATGGGGCGTCGCCTCCATCTCGCGCAGGAGCGCGTTCATCTCCTCGGCGCGCATCTGGCGGCCGGAGCGGATCGAGCCGTGGCAGGCGATGCGGGAGAGGATCGCGTCGATCCGGGACTTCAGCGCATCGCTCGTGCCGGTCTCGGCCAGTTCGTCGAGGATGTCCTGAATGAGCGCTTCGGCGTCCACATTGCCGAGGATCGCCGGGGTTTCGCGCACGGCGATGGCGCCGGGGCCGAAGGCGTCGAGGATGAGGCCGAGCCGGGCGAGGTCCGGGGCGATGTCAAGGAGGCGGGTGGCGTCGGTGTCGGGCAGCTCCACGATCTGCGGGATCAGGAGGGCCTGGGTCGCGACGCCGTTTTCCGCCATCTGGCGTTTGAGCTTCTCGTAGACGAGCCGTTCATGGGCGGCGTGCTGGTCGACGATGACGAGGCCGTCGGTCGTCTGGGCCAGGATGTAGTTTTCATGCACCTGGGCGCGGGCGGCGCCGAGGGGGCGGTCGGCACTCTCCTCCGGGACCGGTTCGGTGGGGTCGACGCGGGCCGCGGGCACCGCCGTTTCGGCGAAGCCCGCGGCCGCCTCGCGCCAGCCGCCGCGCGGGGTGGGGCGGTCCATCTGGTAGACCCGCGCCCCGGTTGGCGGCCCAGACTGTGTCTCGGCCGCCTGTTCGGGGCGCATGGCGCCGAGGGTGGCCGCGGCGACCGTCGTCGAGGCGCGGTGGCCGGCCTCGGCCAGGGCATGGCGCAGCCCGCTCACGATCAGCCCGCGCACCAGGCCGGGATCGCGGAACCGCACCTCGGCCTTGGCGGGATGCACGTTCACATCGACCCGCTCGGGCGGGCAATCGACGAAGAGGCAGGCCGCCGGATGCCGATCGCGGCTCAGGAAATCGGCATAGGCGCCGCGCAGGGCGCCGACGAGGAGCTTGTCGCGTACCGGGCGGCCATTGACGAAGAGAAACTGCTGCACCGCCGAGCCCCGGGAATAGGTCGGCAGCGCGGCGTATCCGGTCAGGTGCAGGTGCTCGCGGGTGGCGTCGAGCGGGACCGCGTTCTCGGTGAAGGGGCGCCCCAGGATCTGGGTGAGGCGGGTCCTGAGCGCGTCGGGGCCGGCGCAGGGATCGGCGCGGAAGATGGTGCGGGGCTTGCCCTCGGACGCTTCGATGAGCGTGACACCGACCTCCGGCGCGGCCATGGCGAGGCGTTTCACGATATCGGTGATCGCCTGCATCTCCGCCCGGTCGCTGCGCAGGAATTTCAGCCGCGCCGGAGTGGCGAAGAAGAGATCCCGCAGTTCCACGATGGTGCCGGTGGAGAGCGCGGCGGGGCGGACCGGGTCGGCGCGGCCGCCTTCGACGCGGATCGTCGCGGCCTCCGCGCCGGGCACGCGGCTGGTGATCGTCAACCGCCCCACGGCGCCGAGGGAGGGCAGCGCCTCGCCCCGGAAACCGAAGCTGAGGATATTGAGGAGGTCGGAGCCGTCGATCTTCGACGTGGCGTGACGGGCGAGCGCAAGCGGCAGATCGGCGGCCGGGATGCCGCAGCCATCGTCGGTCACCCGGATCAGCGACTGGCCCCCGCCGGCGACCTCGACACTGATCCGCCGGGCGCCGGCATCGAGGGCGTTCTCCACCAGTTCCTTGACCGCCGAGGCGGGTCGCTCCACCACCTCGCCCGCCGCGATGCGGTTGATCGCGGCCTCGTCGAGCTGTCGGATGACCGGGCGGTCCTCGCCTATCTTGGGGTCGGGAATGGCCATGCCCCAAGGGGTAGCATGGCCCGCCCTGATTCTGCGAGGGGCTTAGTTCGTCGTGGTTTCCAGACCCTCGGGTTTCCCGACCACGGTGAAATGCAACGCGTCGGGGCGCAGGAGTTCGGCGGCGACGCGGTTGATCTCTTCGAGCGTGACCGCCTCGACATTGGCGTTGCGGGTGGCGATGTAGTCGACGGGGAGGTCGATCATCTGCATGCCGACGAGGATGCTGGCGATGCGCCCGTTGCCGTCGAAGCGCAGCGGATAGGCGCCGGTGAGGAAGGTCTTGGCGTCCTGCAACTCCTCCGCCGTCACGCCCTCTTCGGCCAGCCGGCGCCATTCGTCGCGGATCACCTCGATGGCCTCGGCGATGCGGTCATTGGCCGAGGCGACGGAGCCCAGGTAAAGCTCCGCGTGGTCCCGGGGCAGCAGGTAGGAATAGACCCCGTAGGTCAGGCCGCGTTCCTCCCGCACCTCGGTCATCAGCCGGCTGCCGAGGCCGGAGCCGCCGAGAATCTCGTTCAGGATGAAGGCGGCGAAGAAGTCCGGGTCGTCCCGGGCCATGCCGGTATGGCCGAAAAGTGCCACCGATTGCGGAGTGTCGTAGTCGATCACGCTGATCCCGCCCTGGAGCGCGAACTCGGCCCGCTCCGGCAGGGTCGGCCCTTCGGCGGGCAGGCCGGCGAAGAGTTTGTCGAGAAGCGCGCCAAGCTCGTCGGCGGTGATGTCGCCCACCGCGCCGACATGGATGCGGTCGCGGGTCAGGACCCGGGCATGGGCCTCTACGATGTCGTCGCGCGTAAGCGCCGTCACGCTCTCGATCGTGCCGTCGAGGTCGGAGCCGTAGGGGTGATCGCCGAAGGCCGCGGCATCGAAGGCCGCATTGGCGATGTCGTTGGGATCGTTGGCCTCGGACCGGATGCCGGCGATGACCTGGGCGCGGACCCGGTCGATGGCGTCCTGGTCGAAGCGCGGCTCGATCAGCGCCTGACGGAGGAGCGCCATGGCGGCGTCGCGGTTCTCGGTCAGGGCCTGGACGGAGAGGGCGAAACTGTCGTCGTAGACGTCGAAGTCGTAGGAGGCGGCGAGCGCCTCGCGCGCGGTCTGGAACGCTTGGGCGTCCATGTCGCCGGCGCCTTCCTCCAGGAGCGCGACCATCAGGTTCGTCGCCCCGCGCTTGCCCGGCAGGTCGAGATTGGCGCCGCCGCGAATGCGCACCTCCAGCGCGACGAAGGGGATCTCGCGGGTTTCCACCAGCCAGGCGTCGATGCCGCCCGGCGAGGTGACTTCCTCGATCTCCACCTCGGCGGCGGCGAGCGTGGCCCAGAGGGCGAGCAGGGCGGCGAGGGCGAGACGGATCATTGCGAGAGCACCTCCTGGTTCGGGATCACCCAGCTTGTGACGGAGCGGCGTTTGTCGAGCACCTCCTCGGCGGCGGCCAGCACGTCCTCGGCGGTGACCGCTTGCAGGATGTCGGGCCAGGCCTGCACGTCCTCGACCGTCAGCCCCGAGGTCAGCGCCGCGCCGTAGCGGCGGGCGAGGCCCTGGACATTGTCGCGGGCGTAGATTTCCGAGGCGCGGAGCTGGGTGCGCAGGCTTTCCATCTGGTCCGGGTCCGGGCCGTTGGCCATGAAATCGGCGATGACCCGGTCCATAGCGGCCTCGGCATCGTCGAGGCTCACGCCTTCCGAGGGCACGACGACCATGCCGAAGGTGGTGTCATCGAGGGAGACCCCGCCATAGAAGGCCGAAGACCAGACCGCGATGTCGCTTTCGAATTGCAGGGCGCGGCCGAATTCGGAAGTGAAGTTGGAGCCGCCGAGCAGTTCGGCGAGATAGACCAGCGCCGCGGCCTTTTCCTGCGCGCCGGCATCGCGTTCGGGCGCGAGATAGGAGCGGGTCAGGTAGGGCTGGGAGACGCGCGGGTCCTCATAGACGAGGCGCCGCTCGGCGGTCTGCGGCGGCTCCTGAGCGCGAAACCGCTCCGGCACGTTCGGTTCCGCCGGGATCGGGCCGTAATGCTCTCGCGCGAGGTCCAGAACCTCCTCCGGCGCCACGTCGCCGGCGACGATCAGGATCGCGTTGTTGGGCGCGTAGTGCAGGTCGTAGAAGGCCAGCGCCTCCTCCATGCCGAGGGTTTCCATCTCGTGCCGCCAGCCGATGATCGGCACGCCGTAGCGGTGGTTGAGGAACTGCGCGGCGCGGAGCTGTTCGCGGGCCAGCGCGCCGGGCTCGTTCTCGACCCGCTGGTTGCGCTCTTCGAGGATCACGTCGCGTTCGGTGACGATGTCCTCTTCGGTGAGCACGAGGTTGTTCATCCGGTCCGCTTCCATCTGCATCATCAGGCCGAGCCGGTCGGCGGCGACGCGCTGGAAATAGGCGGTGTAGTCGTAGCTGGTGAACGCGTTGTCGGTGCCGCCATTGGCCGCGACGGTCTCGGAGAATTCGCCGGGGCCGAGGGTCTCGGTCTGTTTGAACATCAGGTGTTCGAGGTAGTGCGCGATGCCGCTCACGCCCGCGGGTTCGTCCGCCGCGCCGCTCTTGTACCAGACCATGTGGACGACGACCGGGGCGCGGTTGTCCTCGATGACGACGACTTCCATGCCGTTCTCGAGCGTGTAGGTGGTGACCTCCTCGGCCAGCGCGGCAAGCGGCGCGAGGCTGAGGGCGAGGGCGGCGAAGAGGCGGTGCATCGGGCGATCCGGTCCTGTTGGCGTCGCCTTCAAGATGCGCCGCCGGGGCGCGGGTTCAAGCACCCCTACGGGCTTGTGAGCTATTGTGGCGGCGCCGAGGGGACCTGGACGCCGGCATTACGGAACCGGGTCAGCTCCGCATAGGCGTCGAGCGCCTGGCCGGAATAGGCCTGAAAATAGCGGTCGCGGCGCACGAAGGGCAGGATCGAGAGCCGGCCGCGGCGCTGCCGGAAGGTCTGGTCGGCGGCGGCCAGTTCGGCGCGGATATCCGGGTCGACCCCGTTGCGCGAGGCGGCGGTCACGAGCGCGCCATCGGCCGCCGGGATGCCGCCTCGGTTCAGTGCGGCCGGGTTGCCGCCGAGCGCCGCGATGCCTTCGCCCACCGGGTTGCGGTCGGTGCGGTTGGCGGCGCCGGGCGTGGGGGGCGGCAGGGCGCTGAGGTTCTCGGGCAGGGTCAGGGGCCGCTGCGGCAGGACGCCGAACTCATCGGGGCCCGCGCCAAGCCCGCCGCTCAGCGGACGCAGGCCACGGTCGCCACCGGCGCAGGCGGCGAGCGTCAGGCAGGCAAGGGTCGCAACAAGGGCGAGGCGCATGGGGCAGGTCCCGGTCGGTCCGTCTTGACGGTCTCAATAACGCAGCCCGGCGGCGGCGTCACGCGGTCTTCTTTGGCCGGCCCTTGCTGCTGTCGCCGGTGAAGAGGATCAGCCCGATGGCCCCGGCGAAGACCGCGATATCGGCGATGTTGAAGGCGAAGGGGTTGTCGATGCCGCAGCAGGTGACGTTCAGGAAATCCGCCACCGCGCCGTAGAGCACCCGGTCCACCACATTGCCGAGCGCCCCGCCGATCAGGAGGCCCGCGGAGAGATAGGTCCAGCGGCTGCCGCCCTCGCGCCGGATCCACCAGATCACGAAGCCGGTGATGACAAGCGCGATCCCGATCAGCACCCAGCGCGCGTCGAATTCGGCGAAGAGGCCGAAATTGATGCCCCGGTTCCAGGCCATGCGGAAGGTGACGAAACCGGGCCAGACCTCGATGAACTGCCGGGTGATGAGGTCGAGGCGGTGGACGATCAGCCATTTGGTGAGCTGATCGGCGAGGAAGATCAGACCGGCGGTCCAGAACATCAGGCGCATTTGCTGGGACCCCGCCTAGTGCCGGAAATGCCGCATGGCGGTGAAGAGCATGGCGAGTCCGGCTGCGTCGGCGGCGGCGATGACCTCGTCGTCGCGCCGCGAGCCGCCGGGCTGGATCACCGCTTTGGCGCCGGCCTCGGCCAGCACCTCGAGCCCGTCGGCGAAGGGGAAGAAGGCGTCGGAGGCGGCGACGGCGCCTTTGACCGGGGTTTCGGGCAGGCCCAGGGCCTCGGCCATGTCGGCGGCCTTGCGGGCGGCGATGCGGGCGCTGTCGACGCGGCTCATCTGGCCGGCGCCGATGCCGACCGTGGCGCCGTCCTTCACGTAGACGATGGCGTTCGATTTGACGTGTTTGGCGACGGTCCAGGCGAAGGCGAGGTCGGCGAGTTCGGCTTCGGAGGGCGCGCGCGCGGTCACGGTCTTCAACTCGGCGGGCTGGCCGTTGTCACGGTCCTGCACGAGGAAACCGCCGGTGACTTGGGTGAAGACCCGGCCCGGCTCCGCGGGATCGGCGAGGCCGTCGGTCAGGAGCAGGCGGAGGTTCGGCTTTTCCGCGAAGATTACCTTCGCCTCCTCGTCGGCGCCCGGGGCGATGACGACTTCGGTGAAGATGCCGGCCATCGCCTCTGCCGTCGCGCCGTCGAGGGGCCGGTTCAGGGCGACGATGCCGCCGAAGGCGCTGACCCGGTCGCAGTCGAAGGCCCGCGCGTAGGCTTCGGCCAGGGTCGCGCCCCGCGCCACGCCGCAGGGATTGGCGTGTTTGATGATCGCGCAGGCCGGCCCGTCCTCGGGGCGGAACTCGGAGACCAGCGCGAAGGCCGCATCGGTGTCGTTGATGTTGTTGTAGCTCAGCGCCTTGCCCTGCACCTGCGTGGCCGTCGCGACCCCGGGCCGGGCGGAGCCGTCGCGGTAGAAGGCGGCGGATTGGTGCGGGTTCTCACCGTAGCGCAGGGTCTGGGCGAGGGTCCCGGCAAAGGCGCGGCGGCGCGGGGCGGGTTCGTCCATCGCCTCGGCCATCCAGGTGGAGACGGCGGCGTCATAGGCGGCGGTGCGGGCATAGGCGATCTGTGCCTGCCTTTGCCGGAAGGCGAGCGTGGTGGCGCCGTCATTGGCGTCCAACTCGTCGATCAGGGCGCCGTAATCCTCCGGGTCCACAATCACCGTCACATGGGCGTGGTTCTTTGCCGCTGCGCGGATCATCGCCGGGCCGCCGATATCGATGTTCTCGATGCAGTCCGCGTAGGAGGCGCCCTTCGCCACGGTTGCCTCGAACGGGTAGAGGTTCACGATGAGGAGGTCGATGGGGGCGATCCCGTGCGCCTCCATCGCCGCGACATGCTCCGCCTTGTCGCGCAGCGCCAGCAGCCCGCCATGGACCGCCGGGTGCAGGGTCTTCACGCGCCCGTCCATCATCTCGGGGAAGCCGGTGAGTTCCGACACGTCCCGCACGCCGTGCCCGGCCTCGCGCAGGAGGGCCGCGGTGCCGCCGGTGGAGACCAGCGACACGCCTCGCACCGTCAGCGCCTCCGCCAGGTCGTCGAGCCCGGTCTTGTCGGACACCGAGAGGAGCGCGCGGTGCACGGGAGTGTCGGTCATGGGCCGTTATCCTTCGCTCAGCACCGCTTCTGTCTCGTCGAGCGCCTCGTCGCGCAGGGCATTCGGAGTGTCCTGCGCCTTGGCCACCGACCAGCGGATGCGGGTCGCATAATCGAGGACGCGGCCGGATAAAACCACTTGGGTCGTGCGGCGCGGGCGAAGGCGGCCCTTTTCGAGATAGACCGAGGGGTCGAGGGTCATCGCGGCGCCGCCTTCGACGCGGAAAATCCAGACCTCTCCGCTCTTCAGCGCCAGGCTCACCGCCGCTCCGCCGAGATCGAGCCCGGCCTCGACATCCGGGTGCAGGGGAAAGCGGATGTCGAAGGGCACGCCCTGGAGCGCGAAGGCGTCAAGCGCGCGGTCGAACCGGGCGCGGTCGCCGTCGCTGAGGCAGGCCAGGTGGTCCTCGCCGACGAGCCCGCGCCCGTCGCGCGATATCTCCAGCGTGCGGCCGTGGTAGAGGCCGAAGCGCCGGCGGTAGCCGTCATGGGACATCTCCAACCGTTCGCCGTCGGAGAGCGGGGTGAACTCCGCCTCGACCCTGAGCGGGCCGTTCATCAGCAATTCCTCGCCCCGGCCCCGGACCTTGCCGAGCCGGGAGGACGAGGTGTCGGCCACGGTGATTGTGGCGTGGGAGGGGGTGGCGCGACCGGCCTGGCGCCAGGCGGGCCCGAAGCTGCCCCCGGCGCCGCAATTGACGATCACCGGGCGCCGGCCGGAGGTCAGCTCGAAGGCCAGGGTGGAGGCATGGGCGTCGCGGCTGTGGCGCCCCATCGGCGGCTTCGCGGCATCGGCGATGACCGTGGTGCGGCCCGCGGCGAGCCTCGCATAACCCATATGGAGCCCGGGCCCGGGCCGGTCGCGGCTGCCGGAAGCGACGAGCGCGTGGTCGAGCCGACCCTCAAGGCCCGTCCCGCCGCCATGGAACCGCGCCAGCCCGCCATCGGCATGGCGAAGGGCGCGCAGGGTCGGCGGGATACGGGCGATGGCGGAAAGCAGGTCGGCGGGCAGGCGTCGGTCGGTGGCGGCGATGGCCTCGGCGGCCCAGATCAGCAGGGTGAGGATTTCGAGAAGTTCCTCGGGGTTGCGGGTCGCGATGCCGCCGCTGGGGTCGATCTCCCGCGCGCAATCCTGGGCCAGGGCCCGGATCGCGGGGAGCGCCCGGGCCTCCATCCCAATGAGCGACAGCCCCGCGTAGACGGTGCCGGCGAGGGCCTCGAAGCGCGGCAGGCCGGGAGCCGCAGCACCCCAGCGGCGGGAGAGGAAGATCGTCTGCCGGGCGAGGCTTTCGTAGAATCGGTCCGAGGCGGCGCGGTCCTGGGCGCGCATCAGGAAAAGCGCGTGGTTGACGAGGCGCATGAGCCGCCGCCCGGTGAGTTCCGGGGTCCAGCCGGGGCCGTCGCCGGACCCGTAGCGGGCGATCCAGTCCATGACCCAGCCGAGTGCCAGCTCCCGGGCGCGTCCGTCGCCGACCGCGGCCAGATCGTCGAGCCAGCCGAACCGGTGCAGCGCCTCCGCATAGGCCGCATCCGGCGGGTCGATCTCCCAGGGGGTGCGGCCCCGCGCCTCCACCAGATGGCCCGCGAAGAGGAGGTTGCCGGCGAGGAGTTGCTTGCCGCGGGCGAAGAGGCCGATGCTCTTCGGTTCCGGCTGGCTGACGAAGCCGCCGGCGGGCCGCGACAGCGCCGCGAGCCGCGCATGCAGGCGGTGCATCAGGCGCGTCGCGCGCGCGGTGGGACGGATGGTCGTCACGCTCTATCGCCTCTGGCTGCGGGGCGCTTGCCTGCGCCCTCTGCGATGGGCCGGACTCTAGCAAAGGGCGGTGGCGGAAGTCACGCGGGCTTTCTGAGCAGCGCGGCGTAGAACCCGTCCATGCCGCCGAGATCGGGCCAGTAGTCCGGGCGGAGACGCAAGCCGCCCTCCTCGCTGATCCAGTCGGGGGCGATGCCGGGCCGGTCGGTGGCGGTGCGGTCGACGGTCAGGCCGGGGTGGCGGGCCAGGGCCTCTTCGACCTGCACCTCGCCTTCGTCCGGGATCAGGGAACAGGTGCAAAACAAGAGCCGCCCGCCGGGGTTGAGAAGGCTGAGAGCGTGGTCGAGGAGCCGCGACTGGAGGGCGATCAGGCCGGCGATGTCGCGGGTTTCGGCGGTCAACGGCAGGTCCGGGTGGCGCCGGATCGTGCCGGTGGCGGAACACGGCGCATCGAGCAGCACGGCGTCGTAACTCCGCCGGTTATGGGCGAAGGCGTCGGCGGTTATCGGCTCGGTGGTGAGCCCGGTGCGTGTGAGGTTCTCTTCCAGGCGCGCCATCCGGGGGGCCGAGGCGTCGAGCGCGGTGACCTGCGCGCCGGCGGCGGCGAGTTGCATTGTCTTGCCGCCGGGGGCCGCGCAGAGGTCGAGGATGCGTTCGCCGGGCTGCGGAGCGAGCATCCGGGCAGGGATCGCGGCGGCGGCGTCCTGCACCCAGAAGGTGCCCTCGCTGAACCCGGGGAGCGCGGAGACCTGCCCTGCGTCATGGAGCCGGACGGACCCGGTGGGCAGGAGGGTGCCACCGACGGCCTCGGCCAGGGCAGCGGGATTGTCCCGGGCCGTCAGGTCGAGCGGGGCGCCGGCGAGATGGGCGGTCTCCATCGCGGCGACCGCCTCGGGGCCCCAGGCCATGACCAGCGGATCGTGGAGCCATTCTGGCAGGGGCGGGACCGGCAGGCTCTGCCAATCGGCGATCACGCCGGCCACCTTGCGCAGGACGGCGTTGACGAGGCCCTTCTGGCCGGCGCTGCGCCGGTGGGCGGCGGCGAGCGACACCCAGTCGTTCACCACCCCATGGGCCGCGCCGCCATGGGCCAGTTCCACCGTGCCGAGCCGCAGGATCGCCCGCGTCCGCGCCGCCGGGTTGGATTTGAGGAAGCGGCCGAGGACCTGATCGGCGCGGCCGAGTTCGCGCAAGGTTGACAGGCAGAGCCGCCGGGCGCGGGCGCGATCTTCGGGCGGCAGACGGGTGTCGTCGGACTGCTCCGCCAGGGACCGGCCGTCGATCAGAACGCCCTGCAGGAGCGCCAAAGCGGCGCGGCGGGCGGGCAGGCCGGTTGGCTCCATCTCTGTCGCTCCCTGAAGGACACCGGCTTGTCCGGATCGGGCGCGGAGGTATATCAGGGGCCTATGCCCCGCAAGGATGGTGCCATGGCCGAGACCTCAGACGACCGGACCGACCTGCCCCCGGCCGCACAGCGCGCGCTGGCCGAGGCTGAGGCGCGGCGCAAGGCGACGAAGGCCCAGGAATTGCCGCCGGAGCTCGGCGGCCGCGACGGGCCGGAGCCGGTGCGCTACGGGGACTGGGAGAAGAAGGGGATCGCGGTGGATTTCTGACCGCGTCTGACCGCCCGGGTCTCAGCGCAGGTTGAAGACCGCTGAATCGCCAGCCCCGCGATCCACGGTGAACCGCATCCGGTTGCTGCCGCGCACCTCGACGAGCTGGCAATTGTAGCCGATCTCATAGCCCGACCAGTCCATCTCGCGGCAGAAATAGCCGTCCTGCCAGCTCCAGGTGCCGGTCAGGTCCCAGCCCGAGGCGCGGCCCTGGATCTGGCCGTTCGGCAGCACGTTGAGGTTCACCCCGAAGGCGCCGATGCGCAGGCTCTTGCCCTGGATGAGCGACAGGAACTCGCCCCGGTCGATGATCGGGCGGTATTCGTTGGTCGCCGCGGCGGGGGTGGCGACGGAGCCGGCGAGGCCCAGGGCAATCATGATACTGGCAAGCAAACGCATGGCACTCTCCCGGTCGGCGTTAGGTCATTGTCCGAGTCTACGTGGCAGAGGCGCGACCGGTTCACTTCCCGGCCGATAGCGGTGGCGGGGTTCCGCGCAAGGGGGCGAGCGTGTAGTGAGATCCGATTGAACCGGAGCCCTTGGCGGGGAGTGGACAGCCAACCCGGTCAGATCGGCGCGAACCACGCCCCACCCCGCGCGACGCGGCGCGCCTGCGCCCGGGTCGCCATTGTCTCTCGGACCGTCGTCCATTGGGCTCGGAGTTGCCGGCGGACGCGCCATTGGTCCGAGCACCACCGGCGACGGCGCCTCAATGAACGACCGCGACAATGGCAACCCTCCCCCCCGGAAGGGCCGATGTTGATCCCCGGAAGCACGCGTGGCGCTGATGCTTTGGAGAACGACGGTCCGGGCCAATGTCACGGGCCCCACCCGAGGTCGGTCCGGCCGCAGGCGCGCCCGTTTCCCGGAGGTGTCCGCCACCGCCCAGAAGGCGGCGTGGCCGATCAGGTCGACCCCTAGAGACCGTGGGCGCGGAAGGCGCGTCGACGCGCCTTGAGGAAGCGCCGCGAGCGGCGCTTGAGGACGCGCTTTCGAAAGCGCGTGAACAAGGCCCGCCGACGGGCCTTCCCCCGCCAGCCGTTCCAGTGGCGGGTGCGCCGGTCTTCACATGTCCGGTCAGAGGACCGTGCTGGGCTCAGAGGCCGAGGACGTCGGTCATGTCGTAGAGCCCGGCGGGACGGTCCTGGCCCCAGAGCGCGGCCTTCACGGCGCCGCGGGTAAAAATGGCGCGGTCGGTGGCGACATGGCGCAGCACGATGCGCTCGCCCGGGCCGGCGAAGAGCACGTCGTGCTCGCCGACGATGTCGCCGCCCCTTATCGCGGAAAAACCGATACGGCCCCGTTCCCGCGCCCCGGTGATCCCGTCGCGGCCCCGGTCGGCCACGTCGTCGAGGGCCACGCCCCGCCCCTCGGCAGCGGCCTCCCCCAGCATCAGCGCGGTGCCGGAGGGCGCGTCGACCTTGGCGCCGTGATGGGCCTCGATCACCTCGATATCGAAATCGGCGTCGAGGGCGGCGGCGACCTTCCTGGTTAGTTGCACGAGGAGATTGACGCCGAGCGACATGTTTCCGGCCTGCACGATCACCGCGTGGCGGGCGGCGGCGGCGATCCGCGCGTGATGCTCGGGGCCGAGCCCGGTGGTGCCGATCACATGGACCGCCCGGGCCTGGGCGGCGAGGCCGGTCAGCTCCATTGTGGCCTCGGGCGCGGTGAAATCGATGACGGCATGGGCGCGCGCGAGGGCCTCGACCGGGTCGTCGCTGACGGTCACGCCGATCTCCGCCCCACCCATCGCCGTGCCGATATCCTGCCCGATCCAGTCATGACCGGTGCGCTCCAGGCAGGCGACGAGGCGGCAGCCGGGGTTGGCGAGGGTTTCGCGCACCAGCATCTGCCCCATCCGGCCCGACGCCCCGGCGATCACGATGCCTGGTCTCTCGCTCATGACGCTCTCCCTTCGGCCCGGCCTGCCTGCCGCTCGTGGCTGGCATTGGCCCGGCATTGGCAAGGTCCGGGCAACCGATTACATGGCGGCCATGGCAAAGAACAGACATCACGACGGCCCCGGCCCGTCCCAGCGCCAGCTTCGGGTCGGCGAGCTGATCCGGCGCACCCTGTCGGATGTGCTGATCCGGGGGGATGTCCACGACGAGGACCTGAACGGCATGTCGATCACCGTGGGCGAGGTGCGGACCTCGCCGGATCTGAAGATCGCCACGGCCTTTGTGCTGCCGCTGGGCGGGGGGGACGCGGACGCCGCGATCGCCGCCTTGCGGCGCAACCGCGGCGAGTTGCGCCGTCTGTTGGCCAAGGGGCTGACGCTGAAATTCGCGCCGGAGCTGCGCTTTCAGATCGACGAGACCTTTGACCGGATGGACGAGACACGGCGGATGCTCGACGCGCCTCAGGTGCGCCGGGATATCGGCGGATGAAGGCGCTTGCCGCGGCGCTGGCGCTCTTCGCCTCTGCCGCCGATGCCGTCGCGTGCCGCGATGTCACCCATCTCGGCACCTCCTACACGATCTGCGAGGTGGACCCGGCGGAGGCGCCGCTGCGGCTGTTTCTGAACGGCGCGGACGGGCGGCCGCTAGGCTCCTTCTCTGCGGTTGAGGCGGAACGCGGCGCGCTGGTGTTTGCGATGAATGCCGGGATGTACCACGACGACCGCAGCCCGGTCGGCCATTACGTCGAGGATGGCGAGGAGGTCATGCGGGTGATCCCCAATGCCGGGCCCGGCAATTTCGGGATGCTGCCGAACGGGGTGCTGTGCCTGACCGAAGACCGCGCCCGGGTGATCGAGACGCTCGCATTTGTGGAGACGGCGCCGGACTGCCTCCATGCGACCCAATCCGGGCCGATGCTGGTGATCGACGGCGCTCTGCATCCCCGGTTCATTGCCGGGTCGGACAGCCGGTTTTTGCGCAACGGGGTCGGGACCAGCGCCGATGGAACCCGCGCGGTCTTCGCGATCTCCAACGAGCCGGTGAATTTCCACGACTTCGCCCTGCTCTTTCGCGACGGGCTCGGCCTGCCGAACGCGCTTTTCTTCGACGGCAAGGTCTCGCGGCTCCATGCGCCCGCCCTCGGCCGGTCCGATAGCGGTTTCGCCCTGGGCCCCATCGTGGGTGTGCTGGAGTAGTTGACGGCACCCGGCGCGGCGGCTAGCACGCCGCCTTTCGGGAACGGGAGGCGCGGATGGCGCGCAAGGGGCGCGATATCTCCGGCTGGCTCATCGTCGACAAGCCCGCGGGATGGACCTCGACATCGGTGGTCAACAAGGTGCGCTGGGCCCTCGGCGCGGCCAAGGCGGGTCATGCCGGGACGCTCGACCCGGCGGCGACGGGGGTGCTGGCGGTGGCGCTGGGGGAGGCCACGAAGACGGTGCCTTACGTGACCGATGCAGTGAAGGCTTATGCCTTCACAATGCGGTTCGGGCAGGCGACGAATACCGACGATGCGGAGGGGGAGGTCATCGCGACCTCCGAGGCCCGGCCCACGGACGACGAGATCAAGGCGGCTTTGGGCGGGTTTGTGGGCGACATCCTACAGGTGCCGCCGGCCTTCTCGGCGGTGAAGATCGACGGCGAGCGCGCCTATAAGAAGGCGCGGGAAGGCGAGGATGTGGTGCTGGAGGCGCGGCCGCTCTGGGTCGAGGAACTGGTGCTCACCGACCGGCCGGATGCGGACCACGCGGTGCTGGAGATGACCTGCGGCAAAGGCGGCTATGTGCGGGCCATCGCCCGCGATCTGGGCGAGGCGCTGGGCTGTCACGGCCATGTCTCCGCGCTGCGCCGGCTCTGGTCGGGGCCGTTCGATGTCGAGGACGGGATCGGGATTGAGGAGATCGAGGCGCTGGCGAAGACGCCGGAACTGGATGAGAAGCTCAAGCCGCTGGAGGCCGGGCTGACCGAGCTCACGGAACTGCGCTGCCCCGCCGAGAGCGTGGCCCGGCTCAGGAACGGCAATCCGGCGCCGGTCTTCGGCGATGCGGAATATGGCGAGACCTGCTGGGCCGCGGAGAACGGTCGCGCCGTTGCGGTGGGCATCTGGCGCGCGGGCGAATTGCACCCGACCCGGGTGTTTCGGGCCTGAGGTTCAGAGGTGCTGATCGACGAGGATCGGATTGCCGTCCGGGTCGATGATGACAAAGGAGGCGGGGCCGGTGCCGTCCTCGTCCGCCTCGGTGTCGAAGGCGATACCCTGGGCCTTCAGATGCTTCTGAAGCTCGCGGATGTCGGTGAACGGGCCCACGGGCTGCGCGCTCTGATCCCAGCCGGGATTGAAGGTCAGCATGTTGCGCTCGAACATGCCCTGGAAGAGGCCGATCACCGTGTCGCCGTTCTTCAGGATGAGCCAGCCCTGATCCGGATCGCCGCCCATATCGTCGAAGCCAAGCGCGGCATAGAAGGTACGGGAGGCGTCGAGGTCCTCGACCGCGAGGCTGATCGAAAAGGCGCCGAGATGCATGGTCTGTCCTTCCTTGGTCGATGATCCGGCGAGCCTGCGCCCGGCGCGCTTGCCTGTCCAGTCGGACGGGTCTTTCCGCCGACCCGCGATTACGACAATAGTCGCCCCATGCTGACCCGCACCCATCTGAAGGGCGACGCGGCCTCCGAGGCGGTCTATTCGCCCTGCGAGCGCTACCGCTACACCCTGACCCGGACCTGGGACCCGACCGGACAACGCGCGCTCTTCATCATGCTGAACCCGTCGACGGCGACCGAGGTGCAGAACGACCCGACTGTGGAGCGCTGCGAGCGGCGGGCGCGGGCGCTGGGCTTCGGGGCGTTCCGGGTGACCAATATCTTCGCCTTTCGCGCCACCGACCCCCGCGACATGCGCCGGGCCGCCGATCCGGTGGGGCCGGAGAACGATGCTGCGATCCTTGCGGGCGTGCCCTGGGCGGACCGGATCGTCTGCGCCTGGGGCACCCATGGGGCGCATCTGAACCGCGGGCCGGAGGTGGCGGCGCTGCTCCGCGGGACCGGAGCGCCGCTTCACCACCTCGGGTTGAGCAAGGCGGGGCATCCGAAGCATCCGCTCTATATCGGTTACGCGACCCAGCCGGTACTTTGGGAGGCGGCATGATCGACGGGTTCAGCCAGAGTTTCGTGCTCTGCGGGGAGGTCACGCTCTCGGTGCACCGGGCCGGGCGGGGTGCGCCGCTGATCCTGCTCCACGGCTATCCGCAGAACCATCATTGCTGGGCGAAGGTGGCGCCGGTCTTTGCCGAACACTTCGACGTCATCGTCCCCGACCTGCGCGGCTATGGCGAGAGCGACGCGCCGCCGGACGATGTCGAGCATCGGACCTACTCAAAGCGAGCCATGGCCGCCGATATCGTCGGGCTGATGGATGCGTTGGGGCTCGACCGGGCCCATGTGCTCGGCCATGACCGGGGCGGACGGGTGGCCTACCGGCTGGCGCTCGATCATCCCGACCGGGTGGACCGGCTCGGCATCATTGAAATCGTGCCGACCGGGGATTTCTGGGCGAGTTGGGATGCGGAGCTTGCCTACAAGGCCTATCACTGGACCTTTCTGGCCCAGCCCGAACCCCTGCCGGAGCGGATGATCGGGGCCGATCCGGCGGCCTATATCGACTGGACGCTTGGGTCCTGGACCCTGGATCGCAGCCTCGACGCGTTCGGCCCGGCGGCGCTGGAGAGCTACCGGGCGCAGGCCCGCGATCCGGCACGGCTCCACGCCATGTGCGCCGATTACCGGGCCGGCGCGACCTTCGACCGGGCGCTCGACGAGGCCGACCGGGCGGCGGGCCGGCAGATCGCGGCGCCGCTGCACTTCCTCCGGGCCGAGGGCGGTTTCCCCGCCCAGGCCGGCGATCCGGCTTCGCTCTGGCGGTCCTGGGCGCCGCAGGTGACCGACTCGTCCTGCGTCTCGGGACATTTCGCGATGGAGGAGGCGCCGGAGGCGGTGCTCGGCGCTTTCCTGCACCACTTCGGCAAGAGCGGGTCCCGTTAACTCTCTGGATACAATTTTGAGGCGAGCGGCGGATTCTCTGCTATGACACCTCAAATGCAATGAAACTGTGTGAAGAGTTCGTATCGTGCTTGCCATATTTGGATTGCTGAGTCTCACGGTCGCAGGTTTTGCGGCGATGATGCCCATGGCGGGTGGGGAAGAGACCGAGGACACCGGAACCGCGGAGGACGCTGCGCTTGAGGCGCCCCCGGCCGAGGCGCCGGAGGATCTGGTGCTCTTCGCTGGCGATGGGGACGACGTTGCCGCAGGCGGGGCCGGCGACGATTATCTTGACGGCGAGGGCGGCGACGACGCGCTCGATGGGGGCGCGGGCGACGACCGGATGCATGGCGGCTTGGGCGACGATACGCTCGGCGGCGGTGTGGGTGACGATAGCCTTTTCGGCCATGTCGGGGACGATGTGCTCGAAGGTGGCGCTGGGGACGATGAACTGAACGGCGGTGGCGGCGACGATTGGCTCGATGGCAGCGCGGGGGCGGATTCGCTTCTGGGCAGCCTCGGCGACGACACCCTGATCGGCGGTTGGGGCGAGGATGTGCTCCATGGCGGGTCGGGCGACGATGTGATCGACGGCACCGGCGATGGCACGGACAGCGACTATCTCAATGGCGGCGCCGGGGACGACACGATCCTGGCGGGTGCGGGCGACTGGGCCAATGGCGGCACCGGGGCGGACAGCTTCGCCATGAGTGCCGGTGCCGGCGCGGCCGAGGCGGCCACGATCGACGATTTCGACCCGGCCGAGGATGTGCTTCAGGTGCTTTATGACGGCAGCGGTGCGGAGCCGGAACTGTCGGTCGAGACCGACGAGACCGGCACGGTGCTGCTCGCCGACGGGACGCCCGTCGTGATCCTGCCCGGCGCCTCGGGGCTCGACATGACCGCCGTGGTGCTGGTCGCCGCCTGAGGCCCTTCCCAAAGCGGCGCGAATCCTCTATCAGCCGCCATCTTCATCTCCACGGGCCCTGCTGGACGACATCCCGGCTTGCGCCATAACCCGTTCCGAAAGGAGACCCCGATGTCGATAACCGCCGAAGACAAGGCCAAGGTGATCAAGGATTATGGCACCAAGGAGGGCGATACCGGCTCTCCGGAAGTGCAGGTCGCGATCCTGACCTCCCGGATCACCACGCTCACCGAGCATTTCAAGACCCACAAGAAAGACAATCACGGCCGTCGCGGCCTGCTGAAGATGGTGGCGCAGCGGCGCAAGCTGCTCGACTATCTGAAGGCCAAGGACGAGGCGCGGTATCGCGACCTGATCGGCCGCCTCGGCATCCGCCGCTGAGCGCCGAACGCCTCGGCCCGGGCGCCCAGGCCCCATTCCATGGCTCCAAAGCCGCGCTCTTTGTCGGAGCGCGGCTTTTGCTCATTCTGCGGGACGATCGGCCGGGGCTGCCCTTTGCCGGGCACTGGGATTTCCCGGGGGGCGGGCGCGAGGGGGAGGAGACGCCGGAGAAGACCTTGGCGCGGGAGGTGCACGAGGAGGTGGGGCTCGACATGGCCGAGGCGAGGTTCCTGTGGCGCCGGCGCTATCCGGCGGTCAATCGCCCGGGCGCCCATGTCTGGTTCTTCGTGGCGGCTATGCGGGCGGAGGCCGAGGGGCGGATCGTCTTTGGTGATGAAGGCCAGCGCTGGGCTCTGATGGCGCCCGATGAGGTGCTCCGCCTGCCGAAGATCGTGCCGAGCTTTCCGGGCCGGCTTCGGGATTACCACGCGGCGGCGGGGGCGTGGGGGGCGGCGGTTCCTGGGGGTGATCCGTAGGGCGCGAGGATGTCGGACGGCACAGGTGATGACGTGCCTGGCCGCAACCTGAGCCGGGCATCGACAGACCGGGGGATGGCGATCTTCCACTAGAGCGACAGCGCTTTATGGCAGCCAAGCACATCCCCCGCTCCGAGCTATGCGCCCAGCCCCACCAAATCGCCAGCCCGCCGGACGGTCTGTCGATGCCCGGCGCCTTCGGCGCTATTCGGGCGGGATGAAGAACGGCCGTCACTCCGATGTTGGCACCGGTCTCATCCGCGATGTCCTCGGTCTGAAGCGGTCGCGCAGATCCAAACAATCAGAACTTGTTGATCGAGTTGCCGCCGTCCGCGAGCAGCGCGCTGCCGGTCACGAAGGAGGACTGATCCGAGATCAGGAACAGCGCCGCCTGGGCGATCTCGGCCGGGTCGGCCATCCGTTTGAGCGCATGAAGGCCCCGGACGACCTCGTGGAACCCCGCGTCGTCGCCCGCCATCGGGGTCAGCGTGCCGCCGGGCAGCAGGGCGTTCACCCGGATGCTCTCGGCCCCGTGTTCCGCCGCGAGGACCTGGGTCATCCCGATCAGCCCCGCTTTCGCCGCGGCATAGGCCGCCATGCCGGGCAGGCCGATCGTGTGGCCCACAAAGGACGAGGTGAAGACGATGGACCCGCCGTCGCGCCGCTGCAGCGCCGGGATCTGATGCTTCGCCGCGTGAAAGCCGCTGGTGAGGTTCACGGCGAGGACCTTCTGCCAGGTCTCCTCGATCATCTCCGGCACCGGGCCCATCTCACCGGTGATGCCGGCATTGTTGAAGGCGCCGTCGAGGCCACCGAACCGGCTTTCGGCGAGGGCGACCAGATCACCGGCATAACCGCCGTTCTCGACATCGCCAGCAAGAAACTCGGCGGTGCCGCCGCCGCGCCGGATGTCGTCGCGCAGGTCTTCGAGCAGCCCGGCGCGGCGGGCACCGAGGACGAGATGCGCGCCCTCCGCCGCGAAGAGCCGTGCGGCGGCGGCGCCGATGCCGCTGCTGGCGCCGGTGATGAGGATGGTCTTTCCGTCCAGTTGCATGTCGCTCTCCCTGATCTGTGGTCAGGGCCGGTGCTACCCGGGCGGTCCGGCGCGCGGCGACCCGGTTCCTGCGCAAGCGTCCGGTCGCCGGAACCTCTGACGGCGCCCTCTCGGGCGGGAAATCGCTTCGAAGCGATTTGCAAAGTCCTTTGAAGGACTTTGCTCCGCCCGAAAGGTGGCCGTCTTTGCAGCTTCTTTTAACGATCAATCCGCGATACTCTGCCGGCAAAGCCCGGCAAGGGCCTCAGGCATCGCAAGGACTTACCCATGGATATCGAGCAGATCCTGACCTCGTTCATCGGCCAGAACCTCGTCCTCATTCTACTGGCGCTCTTCCTCGTCATCTGCGTTCTCGTCGGGGTCCGCATCGTCCCGCAATCGGAGAAGTTCGTCGTCGAGCGTTTCGGCCGGCTGCATTCGGTGCTGGGGCCGGGGATCAACTTCATCGTCCCGTTTCTCGACCGGGTGGCGCACAAGATTTCGATCCTCGAACGCCAGTTGCCGACCATGACCCAGGACGCGATCACCTCCGACAACGTGCTGGTGCAGGTCGACACCTCGGTCTTCTACCGGATCATCGAGCCGGAAAAGACCGTCTACCGGATCCGCGATGTCGATGCGGCGATCCAGACCACGGTGGCGGGGATCGTGCGCTCCGAGATCGGCCGCATGGAACTCGATCAGGTGCAGTCGAACCGCGCCCAGCTCATCGATGCGGTCAAGTCGCAGCTCGGCGCCCAGGTCGACGATTGGGGGATCGAGGTGACGCGGGCGGAAATCCTCGACGTCAATCTCGACCAGGCGACCCGCGACGCGATGCTGCAACAGCTCAACGCCGAGCGTGCGCGCCGCGCCGCGGTGACCGAGGCGGAGGGGCAGAAACGCGCCGTGGAGCTTCAGGCGGACGCCGATCTCTACGCCGCAGAGCAGGACGCCAAGGCGCGCCGCATCCTCGCCGATGCCGAGGCCTACGCGACCCAGGTCGTGGCCAAGGCCATCGCCGATAACGGGCTTGAGGCGGCGCAGTACCAGGTCGCGCTGAAACAGGTGGAATCGCTCAACAAGCTCGGCGCCGGGGATGGCAGGTCGACCATCGTGGTGCCGGCCAATGCCATCGAAGCCTTCGGCGACGCCTTCAAGATGCTGCGGGGGCGGTCATGAGCCTGTTGCCGCTGGCCTATGCCTGGTGGGCCTGGATTTCGGCCGGCATCCTCTTCGGGATCCTCGAGATCGTCGTCCCCGCCTACATCTTCATGGGTTTCTCCTTCGGCGCCATCGCCATGGGGATCCTGCTGGCGCTCGGGGTCGACGGGCTCTCGGTCGGCTGGATGCTGGTGATCTTCGCCGCGGTCTCGCTGGTCTCGGTGATCCTTCTGCGGCTGACCTTCGGGCTGCGCCGGGGTCAGGTGAAGGTCTGGGACCGGGACATCAACGACTGAGCATCCGCCGCGTCATGGTCGGCGGCGAGATCGGGGCGCGGCCCTTTTCGAGCCAGGCCAGGGCGAAGGCGAGGATGGCGATAACTTCGAGCCAGAAGAACCCATTCCAGGCGTCGAACCAGGCGGGGATGGCGTCGATGCCGAGCCAGGTGGCGAGCCCGTAGAGGCCGATCCCCAGAAGGGCGATGAGGATGACGATCCCGCAGGCGGTAAAGTAGCGGTTGCGCGGGGTCCAGGCGATCCGCGTATGCCGGCGCCCGTGATCGACGGCGATGTTGCTCTCGGTCCCGTCGCCCCGGGTGAAGAGCACGAGGCAGAAGAGCGCGATGCAGATGAAGAAGAGAGCGGCGCAGATGTAGTGGATCACGGCGACCGGCGCGGTGATCCCGGTGACCGGACAGGGGCCGCCGGGATCGTAGGCCGAGGGCGGGGTGGTTGGAAAGACCGCGACGCCGATTGCGGCTAGTCCGGCGGCTCTCGCGACCCAGACATCGGAGAACCAATCGACGAGCCGGCCCGAGCTGCGCTCGATCTCGCTCCGCTCGTAGCCGAGATAGGCCACGAGGAAGATCCCGATGGCCCAGAGCGCGCCTACGAAGACGTCCCCCATGGGCGTGTAGTAATAGGCGGAGACCGAGGTCTCGAGCGGCAGGCCGGAGAGCCGGGAATAGGCGATCAGGGCGAGTGGCAGGGCGAGGCCAAGATAGCCCAGGGCCTGCCGGACGGCGCGGAATTGCAGCGCCTTGCGGAAGAGATCGTCAGGATCGGCCATGGGGAGAGCCTAGCACGGAACGCAACTCCTGCGTGAACGGGTCTCGGGGCGGGTCTGGCGCAGGATCGGGTCGATCTGAACAGGCCACGTCGCCTTATAGTTGGTAGCGCCGCCCGGTGACGCGGCGCGCATGCGCCCGGCCCGACCTCCCCCCCGGGAGGGCCGATGTTGGAGCAGCCGGAGTGCGCGTGGCACTGATGCTTTGAAGAACGACGGTCCGAGCCAGTGTCACGGGCCCACCCGAGGTCGGGCCGCGCGCACGCGCGCCTGTGTTGCGCGGGGTGGGTGGTGTTTCGCTGTGATCTGACCGGGTTGGGTGTCCGTTCCCCGTCAAGTGCTCCGGGTCAATCCGATCCCTTTGCGCGTTATCGCGCCGGGAGGTCGGCGAGGATCGCCTCTGCCGCTGCGCGAGGGTCCGCCGATTGCCAGACCGGCCGGCCCACGACAACGTGATCGGCACCGGCGGCGAGCGCGGCGGCCGGTGTCGCGGTCCGCTTCTGGTCGCCCGCCTCGGCACCGGCCGGACGCACGCCGGGGGTCACGATGAGCCGCCCCGCGGCCTCGGGCAGGGCGCGGATCGCCGCGGCCTCGCGGGGCGACGCGATGACCCCGTCTGCCCCGGCCTCGAAGGCGCGGGCGGCACGTTCGAGCACGATCTCGGCCACATCGCCGGGCTTGATGCAGGCGGCGTCCAGATCGGCCCGGTCGAGCGAGGTCAGCACCGTTACGCCGAGGATTTTCAGGCCCGACGCGCCCGCACCCTGCTTGGCCGCGCGCACCACCTGGGGGTCGCCCTGGACGGTCAGGAAGTCGAGATCGAACTGCGCCAGCCCGCGCACCGCCGCCTCCACCGTCGCGCCGATATCGAAGAGCTTCATGTCGAGGAAGATGCGCTTGCCGTGGTCCTGTTTCAGCTCATTGGCCAGGGCCAGCCCGCCGCCGGTCAGCATCCCGAGCCCGATCTTGTAGAACCCCACCCGGTCCCCGATGCGCCTCGCCAATTCGAGCCCGTCGAGGGCATTCGGGACATCAAGGGCGACGATCAGGCGGTCATCGGGCATCGGCTACTCCCTTTCGTTTCTATCGCCTTGCGGGATCGCACGGGGATGGTCAAGATCGGTTCCGGCGGCCCGCCCCCGCCTCGGGAGAATCGTTCGGTCGCCGCTCTTTTTTGGCAAGACGCGGGAGATGGTACGATGGCAGATGACGACAAGACGACGGCGAAGGGGTCGTCGCTCCCGGTGATACTCGGGGTAACGGCAGCGGGCGTGGCGGCTGTGATCGCCGTGGCCGTCGGGGTCTCCGACAATGCCAATGAGGCACCCGAGGAAGAGGTAACGGTGATCGAAGAGGCGGCGGACGCGGCCGACGTAGAGGAGGCCGCGGTTGTCGGTGATGCCCCTGAGGATGAGGCGGCAGTAGAGGCCCCGGCTGAGGACTCTGCCGCGACCGACGAGATGACCGAGGAGGGTGCGACCGAAGACGACGTCGCTGCGGAAGAGGCCGTCGAAGACGCGCCCGCCGAAGAGAGCGCCGCCGAGACTGCGACGGACGAGATGCCTGCCGAGGAGACGATTGAGGAGTCGGGCGCCGAGGACATGGCGGCGGAGGATGCCGCTTCCGGTGACGCGACGGAGGAGCCGACGGCCGAAGACGCGCCGGCCGAGGATGTGGCGGCCGAAGACGCGCCGACGGAAGACGCGCCAGCCGAGGATGTGGTGGCCGAAGACGCACCGACGGAAGACGCGCCGACCGAAGATGTGGCGGCCGAGAACGTCGCGGCGGAGGAAGCAGCGACGGATGAGGCGCCCGTGGATGAGGCGGCTCCGGCGGAGGAGAGTGCCGTAGACATCTCCACGGAGGAGTCGGCAACGGACGATGTCGCGACGGAAGATGCCGGGAGCGACGAAGCGCCGGCCGAGGAGATCGTGGAAAGCGCCGCTTCCGAAGAGGCTCCAGCGGAAGACATGGTGGCGGAGGAGGCGTCGGCTGAGGACGCTGCGGCGGAAGAGATGTCAGAGGAGGCCCCCGCCGAGGAAGCCGAACCCGCGACCGAGGATGCAGCGCCGGCACAGGAGGCGGTCGAGGAGAACCCGGCCGTGGAAGAGACACCGGAAGATCCCGCCACCGGCGACGACGCCCCTGAGGCAGAGGCCGCGCAAGACGCAGCCATCGGAGAAGATGCATCTGCGGAGCAGGCCGTGGAGGAAACGGCCGCCGAGGAGGCCGCTGCCGGCGGTGCCGGGGAGGCGACTCCGGAGGACGGCACGACGGCGTTGGTCGACGCGGAAATGGAAACGCTCATGGATGAGGTCCGCCGCACTGCCGAGGCCGCACTGGCCGCGTCCGAGGCTGCGCAAGCCGCCGACGCCGCCGCCGAAACCGCCGCAGCCGACGCGCAGGCCGCCCTCGAAGCCCTGCGCGACGCCATCGACGAACGGGTCAGCGGCGAATAGGCGGAGTTCGGCCCCGCTTGCACCTCGCCGACGGGCGCGCCAGTGTCGGCCCATGGGTGTCTTCGACTTCGTGGACCGGCTGGCGGCCTATGGCCATATGGAGGCGCCGTCGCGCCGGTTGAACCTGCGCTATCGCTATATCGTCGAGCCCTTCGCCGAGGCGATTGCCGGCGCCCGGGTGCTCGACCTCGCGGCCCATGACGGGCGCTGGTCCTATGCCCTGGCCCATGCCGGCGCGGCGGAGGTCATCGGGGTCGAGGGCCGGCAATCGCTCATCGACCGGTTTGCCGAGTTCCCGGAGAGCGAGGCCAAGGCCAGGGTGACGCTGCTCTGCGACGACATCTTCACCGATCTCGAGGCGCGGGTCGCGGCCGGGGAACGCTTCGGCGTCGTCGCGGTCTTCGGCATCTTCTACCACATCACCGAGCATTACCGTTTGCTGACGCTGATCCGGGCACTTGATCCGGCGCTGATCATCGTCGACAGCGAATTCGTCGATGTCGGCAACCCGCTGATCCAGCTTGCCATCGAGAAGACGGAGACCGATCTGAACTCGATCCAGCGGTTCCCGGGCCAGGACAAGACGGTGATCGGCATCCCGTCCCGGGGGGCGATGGAAAAGATGGCCCAGACGCTCGGCTACGACTGCGCCTGGCAGGACTGGGAGACGCTGCCGCCGGAAGAGCGCGGCAAGGTCCGCGACTATTTCCGCACCTCCCGCAAGCGGCGGATGACGGCGGCGCTGACGCCCTCCGCCTGAGCCGCCGATCCGGCCTTTCCATTCCGCCGCCGCCCCGCTAGCGTCCCGCGCACCCGCCGGTTCCGAGAAGAGTTGTCCCCGCTGTGGCCCCGATCGTCTCTGTCCAATCCCTGACCAAGCGTTACGACAGCGGCTTCGAGGCGCTGACGGACGTGTCGCTCGACATTCGCGAAGGCGAGATCCTCGCCCTGCTCGGCCCGAACGGCGCCGGCAAGACCACGCTGATCTCCACCATCTGCGGCATCACCAATCCGACCTCCGGCCGGATCGAGGTCGGTGGCCATGACACGATCGAAGAATTCCGCGCGGCCCGCAGCCTGATCGGGCTGGTGCCCCAGGAGATCAATCTCGAACCCTTCGAGAAGGTGATCAATTCGGTGCGCTTCTCCCGCGGGCTCTTCGGGCAGGCGCCCAATGATGCCTATCTCGACGAGGTGCTGGCGCGGCTCTCGCTGACCGACAAGCGGGATCAGAAGATCGTGACGCTGTCGGGCGGCATGAAGCGCCGGGTGCTGATCGCCAAGGCGCTGTCGCATGAGCCGCGGGTGCTGTTCCTCGACGAGCCCACCGCCGGCGTCGATGTCGAGCTGCGCCGGGACATGTGGGACACGGTGGCGGAGCTGAAGGCGAGCGGCGTCACCATCATCCTGACGACGCACTACATCGAAGAGGCCGAGGCCATCGCCGACCGGATCGCTGTGATCAACAAGGGCCGCATCCTGCTGGTGCAGGACAAGGAGGCGCTGATGGCCGAGATGGGCCGCAAGGAGTTGCGGATCGAGCTGACCGAGCCGGTCGCGGAGGTCCCGGCGGCGCTCGCGGAATACGATCTGGAACGATCCGAGGATGGCACCGCGCTGACCTATTGCTACGACACCCATGCCGAGAGCACCGGGATCACCCGGCTCCTGACCGATCTGCGCGGCGCCGGGCTGCATCTGCGCGACCTGCAAACCCGGCAGTCGAGCCTGGAGGAGATCTTCGTGGGTCTCGTGACGGAGCCGGCATGAATTTCCAGGCGGTCCGGTCCATCTACATCTTTGAAATGGCGCGGTTCTTCCGCACGCTCTTGCAAAGCTTCATCTCGCCGGTGATCTCCACCTCACTCTACTTCGTGGTCTTCGGCGCGGCCATCGGCAGCCGGATTCAGGAGGTCGAGGGCGTGGGCTACGGCGCCTTCATCGTGCCCGGGCTGATCATGCTGAGCGTGATGACGCAGTCGACCTCGAACGCCAGTTTCGGCATCTACTTCCCGAAATTCATCGGCACGATCTACGAACACCTTTCGGCCCCGGTGAACTTCCTTGAGATCACATTGGGCTATGTCGGGGCGGCGGTGACCAAATCGCTTTTCATCGGGCTGATCATCCTGGCCACCGCCGCGCTCTTCGTCGATCTGCAGATCCAGGCGCCCCTGGCGATGCTGGCTTTCCTCGTGCTGACTTGTATCAGCTTCTCACTCCTCGGCTTCATCATCGGCATCTGGGCGTCGAATTTCGAGCAGCTTCAGCTGATCCCGCTCCTCGTCATCACCCCGCTCGTCTTCCTCGGCGGGTCGTTCTACTCGATCTCCATGCTGCCGCCGCTCTGGCAGACGATCACCCTCTTCAACCCGGTGGTCTATCTGATCTCCGGGTTCCGCTGGTCGTTCTTCGGGCTAGCGGATGTGCCGATCGGGATCAGCCTCCTGGCCATTGCCGGGTTCACGGCGCTGTGCCTCGGCGTGATCTGGTGGATTTTCCGGACCGGCTGGCGGCTGCGCACATGAGGCCGGTCGAGTGCCGGGCGCGGCCTTGTTTGACGGGGCCGCGCCGCCTACATGGGCCCCCATGAAGCGCTTCATTCCATTCCTGAAATCCGACCCCACGGTGTCGGTGGTCCGATTGCAGGGGGCCATCGGCGTGGGGGCAAGGGGCCTCACCGATGCCGGCCTCGCGCCGGCCATCGAGAAGGCGTTCCGGGGCAAGCCGGTGGCGGTCGCGCTCCAGGTCCATTCGCCGGGCGGCTCGCCGGTGCAATCTTCGCTCATCGGCGCCCGCCTCCGGCGGCTGTCGGAGGAGAAGGAGGTGCCGGTCATCGCCTTTGTCGAGGATGTGGCGGCCTCCGGCGGCTACTGGCTCGCCGCGGCGGCGGACGAGATTTTCGTCGACCGGTCCTCGCTCGTGGGCTCCATCGGGGTGATCTCCGCGAGCTTCGGTGCCCAGGACCTGATCGAGCGCTACGGGGTCGAGCGCCGGCTGCACACGGCGGGTAAGTCGAAGAGCCTGCTCGACCCGTTCGAGGCCGAGAAACCCGAAGATGTGAAGCGCCTCCGGGTCATCCTCGACGGCATCCACGAGGTCTTCATCGACCATGTGAAGGCACGCCGCGCCGAGAAACTGGCGGACAACCCCGATCTCTTTGCCGGCGAGGTCTGGATCGGGGAGGCCGCGGTGGATCAGGGGCTCGCCGACGGGATCGGCCATCTGGTGCCGGTGATGAAGGAGCGGTTCGGCGACAAGGTGAAGTTCCGCAAATACGGGCCGCGGCGCTCGCTCTTCGCCCGGCTGGGCGCCACGATGATGAGCGATGCCATTGCCGGGATCGAGGAGCGCGCGGCCTATGCGCGTTTCGGCCTCTGACGTGATCGTCAAGATCGTCACCCTGTTTCTGGTCTTCATGGCCGTACTGGCCCTGTTCGGCCGGCTCAGGATGCCGAAACTGCCCGGCCGGGAGCGGCTGGCGGCCTCGAAATGCCCGGAATGCGGGCGGTTCCGCATCGGCAAGGGGCCCTGCACCTGCGGGCGCGGGTCTGGCCGGGGGCCGGGGGCGTGATCCTGGACTGGCTCTTCGTCGGCGTCGGGCTCACGGTGCTGCTGCTCGCCGGGGATGCGCTGGTGAAGGGGGCGGTGAACCTGTCGCTCCGCGTCGGGGTGCCGGCGCTGATCGTGTCGCTGACCATCGTCGCCTTCGGCACCTCGGCGCCGGAACTGCTGATTTCCGTCAAGGCAATCCTCGATGGCGTGCCGGGGATCGCGCTCGGCAATGTCGTGGGCTCGAACACGGCCAATGTGCTGATGGTGCTGGGGGTGCCGGCGCTGTTGGCGACGCTCCATACGAGCGAGTGCGATACCCGCGCGAGTTTTCTGCAGATGATCGCGGCAACGTTTCTCTTCATCGGGCTCTGCTTCTTCGGGGTGATTGGGTTCTGGAGCGGGCTGATCCTGCTGACCGCGCTCGCCGCGATGCTGCTTTGTGCGGCACGGGCGGCGCAGCGGCACCGCCGGGCGCTGAGCGCCGCCGCGACCGATCCGGCGCCGGAGATCGAGGATGTGGAGGGTGCCGATCCCGACATGCCCTGGCGCAAGATTCTGGTCTTTCTGGCGCTCGGCATTATCGGCCTGCCGCTCGGGGCGGACCTGCTGGTGGACGGCGCGGTCAATATCGCCCGCGCCTTCGGCGTGACCGAGACGGTGATCGGGCTGACGCTGGTGGCCATCGGGACCTCGCTGCCGGAACTCGCCACCACCGTCATGGCCGCTCTGCGCCGGCAGGCCGATGTGGCGCTCGGGAACGTCATCGGGTCGAACATGTTCAACCTGCTCGCGATCATCGGGGTGGCGAGCCTTGTCGGGCCGATCCCGGTCGATCCGCAATTCCTGACCCGGGACCTCTGGATCATGCTGGCGGCGTCGCTGGTGCTGATCCCCTTCGTCTTCTTCCGGCAGGATATCGGACGGGGCTGGGGCGTGGCGCTGACCGCGTCCTATGCGGTCTATCTGGTCTTCGTGCTGACATGAGCCGGGCGCTGGTGACCGGCGCGGGTAAGCGGATCGGGCGGGCGCTGGCGCTCTATCTCGGCGAGCGCGGTTATGACGTGGCGGTGCATTATAACGGCTCCGCGGAGGCGGCGGAGGAGGTGGCCGCGACGATCCGGTCCATGGACCGAACCGCCGCGGCGCTCGGCGCCGACCTTCTCGTCGAAGACGAGGTCACAGCACTCCTCCCCGCGGCAGCCGCGGCCCTGGGCGGGCCGATCACCTGCCTCGTCAACAACGCCTCGATCTTCGAATACGACACGGTGCGGAACGCCACGCGGGAAAGCTGGGACCGGCATATCGAAAGCAATCTGCGCGCCCCGGTGGTGCTGACCCAGGCGCTCGCCGCACAGGTGCCCGACCCGGTGCCGGACGAGGCCGGAGAGCCCGTGGCGCAAGGATTGGTCGTCAACATGATCGACCAGAAGGTGCGCAAGCTCACGCCTGAACATATGAGCTACACGATTGCGAAGATGGGGCTCTGGGCCTTCACCCGCACCGCGGCGCAGGCGCTCGGGCCCCGGGTCCGGGTCAATGCGATCGGCCCCGGTCCGACGCTTCAGGGCGCGCGGCAATCGGCGGAGAACTTCGCCGGGCAGCGCGCCGCGACGATCCTCGGGCGCGGCTCGAACCCGGCCGATCTCTGCGCGGCGCTGGGCTATCTGATCGGGGCGCCGGCGGTCACCGGGCAGCTTCTCTGCGTCGATGGCGGCCAGCATCTGATCTGGCAGACGCCGGATGAGATGGGTGTCAGCTGACATTCCCGACCCGAAACTTATGCACCGGGCAAAAACAGCGTCACAGAGCGTTCACAAAACCGTAATAATTTCAGCTATTTGACCTGTGGGTGAAAAAATATCCAACAGAATCAAATTCTTGAAAGAATGCCCAAAAAACGGGCAAATCGAAGAAACTGGCCGGAAACAAAGGAAAATCCGGGTCGGCCCCACCTCGTCCTCAGAGTTCTCCACAGAAATCGGGGATGTCTTAGCTCTTGAGGCCCGCGATCCGGCATTGCAGCCGGCACCGAGAATCACGGACAAGACCCCATGCCCGATGACAGCCCCGCAACGGTGACCGGCACGGCCGCAATCCAGAGCTATCTCAGGACGCTGGACACCTCGCCCGGCGTCTACCGGATGCTCGATGCCCAGGCGCGGGTGCTCTATGTCGGCAAGGCGCGCAATCTGAAGGCGCGGGTGACGAGCTACGCGCGGCCGACCGGCCATTCGCCGCGGATCGCCCGGATGATCGACGAGACCGCGTCGATGATGTTCCTCACGACCCGGACCGAGACCGAGGCGCTGCTCTTGGAGCAGAACCTCATCAAGCAGTTGAAGCCGCGCTACAATGTGCTCTTGCGCGACGACAAGAGTTTCCCGAATATCCTGGTCTCCGCCGAGCACGCCTTTCCGCAGATCAAGAAGCATCGCGGCGCGAAGAAGGAGAAGGGGAGCTATTACGGCCCCTTTGCCAGCGCCGGCGCGGTGAACCGGACGCTGAACCAGCTTCAGAAGGTGTTTCTGCTGCGCAATTGCTCGGACGCGACCTTTGAGAGCCGGACCCGGCCCTGTCTGCTCTACCAGATCAAACGGTGCTCGGCGCCGTGTGTCGGCTATATCGATGAAGAAGGCTATGGCGCCCTCGTGGCGGATGCGGAGCGGTTCCTGTCGGGGAAGACCACGGCGGTGCAGGAGCAGCTCGCCGCTGAGATGCAGGCGGCGAGCGAGGCGATGGAATTCGAGCGCGCCGCGGCCCTGCGCGACCGCATCCGCGCCCTGACCCAGGTGCAGAGCGCGCAAGGTATCAATCCGCGAACCACGGCGGAGGCCGATGTGCTGGCGCTCCATCTCGACGGCGGGCAGGCCTGCGTGCAGGTCTTCTTCATCCGGTCGAACCAGAACTGGGGCAACCACGATTACTACCCGCGTCTGGGGGGCGAGGAGGACGCGGCGCAGATCATGCAGGCCTTTGTCGGCCAGTTCTACGCGACGCGGGAGCCGCCGCGGCTGTTGCTCCTGTCCCACGGGCTCGACAATCCGGAGCTGATGGCCGAGGCGCTGAGCGAGAGCGCGGGCCGTAAGGTGGAGATCGCGGTGCCGCAGCGGGGGGAGAAGGCGGACCTCGTGGCCTCGGCGCTGCGCAATGCGCGAGAGAGCCTGGCGCGGAAGATGGCGGAGAGCCAGGCGCAGACGAAGCTCCTGAAGGGGTTGGCGGAGGCGTTCGACCTCTCCGCGCCGCCGGGGCGGATCGAGGTCTATGACAATTCCCATATCCAGGGCGCCCATGCCGTGGGCGCGATGATCGTGGCGGGGCCGGAGGGGTTCGAGAAGGGGCAGTACCGGAAGTTCAACATCAAGGGCGAGGAGCTGACCCCGGGCGACGATTTCGGGATGATGAAGGAGGTGCTGACCCGGCGGTTCAAGCGGCTCCTGAAGGAGGACCCGGACCGGGAGAGCGGGACCTGGCCGGACCTTCTCTTGATCGACGGGGGCGCGGGGCAGGTCAGCGCGGTGCATGAGATCATGGCGGAACTGGGGGTCGAGGACATCGCGATGATCGGGGTGGCCAAGGGGATCGACCGGGATGCCGGCAAGGAGGAGTTCCACCGCACCGGCCAGCGGCCCATGGCCCTGCGCCACAACGATCCGGTGCTTTATTTCGTCCAGCGCCTGCGGGATGAGGCGCACCGCTTCGCCATCGGCACCCACCGGGCGAAACGGGCCAAGGCGGTGGGGGCGACGCCGCTCGACGACGTGCCGGGGGTGGGGGCGACGCGGAAGCGGGCGCTGCTGGCGCATTTCGGCTCGGCCAAGGCGGTGAGCCGGGCGGGGCTGGCGGATCTCAAGGCGGTGGACGGGATCAGCGAGGGCCTCGCCGACACGATCTACGGCTATTTCCACGAACAGGGCTGATTCAAAGGAGTGCTGCGCACGCCGGCCCTCTCGGCGCCGCCCTGCGGCGACACCTCGGGATGGGCGCCCCTGTCGGCCCCACCGCCCCCGCCCGAGGCGACGGAAGTCCCGCGCGCGACCGTGACATATCCGGAGGCGGCGCAGGAGTAGCGCCTGCGAAACCAGCCCGCTAGGAATAGGTCATGACGTGGAACCTGCCCAATATCCTCACCGTTCTGCGGCTCGTCGCGGCGCCTGGCGTGGCGATCATGTTCCTCTATTTCACCCGGCCCTGGGCGGACTGGTTCGCGCTCATCCTCTTCGTCATCGCCGCGTCCACGGACTGGATCGACGGCCGCATCGCCCGGGCCTGGGGGCAGGAGAGCAAGCTCGGCGCCATGCTCGACCCGATTGCCGACAAGGCGATGGTGGTGATCGCGCTCCTGGTGATCTGCGGGTTCTCCGGGATGGACCCCTGGATCCTGCTGCCTGCGACGCTGATCATGTTCCGCGAGACCTTTGTCTCGGGCCTGCGGGAATATCTCGGCGACACCGCCGGCACGCTCAAGGTGACGCCGCTCGCGAAGTGGAAGACCGCGGCGCAGATGACGGCCATCGCGGTGCTGTTTTCGACCGGCGCCTTCGAGACCTATTTCAACATCTCCATCGAGGGGATGGATGATGAGACGGTCGGGGCCATCCTTGCAGGCGAGCTACCCGACGAGGGGGGCATTATCTGGAAGCTCAACGGCGCCTATTTTAGCTGGTGGATCGGGATCATGCTGCTTTGGGCGGCGATGGTCCTGACGCTGGTCACCGGGGCGGAGTATTTCCGCAAGGCCCTGCCATTCCTGAAGGAGACGTCATGAAGGTGCTCTATTTCGCCTGGCTCAGGGAACGGATCGGCATATCCGGCGAGGAGGTCGAGACCGAGGCCGGCACGGTGGCCGATCTGGTCGCCGAACTGGCGGCGCGGGAGGAGCGCTATGCGGCGGCCTTCGCCGATCTCCGTGCGGTGCGGGTGGCGGTGGATCAGGAGCTTGCGACCTTCGACGCACCGCTCAAGGGCGTGCGGGAGGTGGCGTTCTTTCCGCCGATGACCGGTGGGTGAGGGACGGATGCGCGTTCGGATCCAGGAGGCGGTGTTCGATCCGGGGGCGGAGCTCTCGGCCTTTACCGCATCGGCCCGGGGCGCGGGCGCCGTCGTCTCCTTCTCCGGCGTGGTACGGGATGCCGCCGCCGGGCTGGAGGCGATGGAGATCGAGCATTATCCGGGCATGACGGAGAAGGCGCTTTCGGACATCCGCGACGAGGCCCTGACCCGATTCGGCCTGATCGATGCGCTGGTGATCCACCGGGTCGGGCGGCTCCTGCCCGGGGAGGTGATCATGATGGTCGCGACCGCCGGCAAGCACCGCAAAGAAGCCTTTGAGGCGGCGGAGTTCCTGATGGATTACCTGAAGTCCCGGGCGCCGTTCTGGAAGAAGGAGGCGACGGGCGAAGGCACCGACTGGGTCGCCGCGCGGGACGAGGACGAGGCGGCGCTGAAGCGCTGGTAAGAGCCGGGAGGTCAGGCCCCCTGAGTCAGGCCATCGCAGCGCAGTCGGCGTGGCGCGGGCAGGTGATCAGGTGATCGTTGACGAGACCGCAAGCCTGCATCCAGGCATAGACGATGGTCGGCCCGCAGAACCGGAAGCCGGCCTTGCGGAGGTCCTTTGACATCCGCTCGGAGAGCGGGGTCGAGGCGGGCACCTCGGCGAGGGTCTTCCACCGGTTCTGGATCGGCGTACCGTCCACATAGGCCCAGCACCAGGCGGCGAAATCGGGCATCTCCAGATAGGCCCGTGCATTGCCGATGGTGGCCTCGATCTTGCCGCGGTGGCGGACGATGCCCGGATCCTGCAGGAGCCGCGCGACCTCCGCCTCGCCCCAGCCCGCGATGATTTCGGGCTCGAACCCGGCGAAGGCGCTGCGGAAGTTCTCACGTTTCTTCAGGATCGTGATCCAGCTCAGCCCGGCCTGGAACCCGTCGAGGATCAGCTTCTCCCAGAGCGCCCTTCCGTCCCGCTCGGGCACGCCCCATTCCGTGTCGTGGTACCGGTGATAGATCGGTTCGGTCCCGACCCAGCCGCAGCGCTCCATACCGCCCCCAGTTTTTCGTTCAAATGCAGATGCTTTACCGGACCTTAGGGGCTTGGCCAGAACAGTGCCAGTCTCGGACCATCGGCAAAGAGGCAGCCCCATGTCGGCGCTCGAAGAGGCCACCAACCCGCTCGACTACGCGATGGCGAGTCGGGACCACGACATCCTGACGCTGGTGCGCAACGCGCTCGAGGCGCAAAATTGCGCGCTCGCCTTTCAGCCAGTGGTGCGCACCGATATCCCCAGCCAGGTGGCGTTCTACGAGGGGTTGATCCGACTTCGCGACGAGGGCGGTCGGATCATTCCGGCGCACCATTTCATGGGCAATATCGAGGATACCGATCTCGGCCGCGAAATCGATGCGGCGAGTCTGCGCGCCGGCCTTCAGATGCTGCGCCGCAACCCGGGGCTCAGGCTCTCGGTCAATGTCTCGGCGCGCTCCCTGGGCGACGGCAAGTGGCGGCGCATCCTCAACCAGCACCTGATGCGCCATGCCGAGCTTGGCGAACGGCTGATCCTCGAAATCAGCGAGGGGTCGGCGATGATGTTGCCGGAGCTTGTGGTCCGCTTCATGTGGGAGATGCAGCCCAAAGGCGTCGCCTTCGCGCTCGACGATTTCGGCGCAGGGCTGATCGCCTTCAGCCATCTGAAGGATTTCTTCTTCGACATGGTCAAGATCGACCGCAGCTATGTCCGGGGCATCCACCGCGACCCTGACAATCAGGTCCTCGCCGGGGCGCTGATGACCGTCGCGCACCAGTTCGACATGTTCGTGGTGGCCAGCGGCGTCGAAAGTGCCGATGAGGCCACCTTCCTGACCGAGATGGGGGCCGATTGCATGCAGGGTTTCTATATCGGTGCGCCACGGATGAAGCTCTGAACACCTGCGGGGTTAGGTCACAGCTTTAGCGGTTGCCCCCCTGTCGGCGCCTGCCGTAAGACCGGCGGGCAATCGGCGGGGCGGGGCCCGCGCGTCCTCTCACGCCGTCTCTGGGATGGAATGTGAGAGGAGTCACCCCATGACCAATGTCGTCATCGCTTCGGCCGCCCGGACGGCCGTCGGCAGTTTCTCGGGCTCGTTCGCCACGACGCCGGCCCACGATCTGGGCGCCGCGGTGCTCGAGGCCGTGGTGGAGCGCGCCGGTGTCGACAAGGGCGAGGTGAGCGAGACGATCCTGGGTCAGGTGCTGACCGCCGCCCAGGGCCAGAACCCGGCCCGCCAGGCCCATGTCAATGCCGGCCTGCCGGTGGAGAGTGCGGCCTGGGGGATCAATCAGGTCTGCGGCTCGGGCCTGCGCGCCGTGGCGCTGGGCGCCCAGCATATCCAGCTCGGCGATGCCGGGATCGTGGCCGCCGGCGGGCAGGAGAACATGACGCTCAGCCCCCATGCCGCCCATCTGCGCGCCGGGCACAAGATGGGGGATCTCAAATATATCGACACGATGATCCGCGACGGGCTCTGGGATGCCTTCAACGGCTATCACATGGGCCAGACCGCCGAGAACGTGGCCGATCAGTGGCAGATCACCCGCGATATGCAGGATGAGTTCGCCGTGGCCTCGCAAAACAAGGCGGAGGCGGCGCAGAAGGTCGGCAAGTTCGACGACGAGGTGGTCGCCTTCACCGTGAAGACCCGCAAGGGCGACATCGTGGTCGACAAGGACGAATATATCCGCCACGGCGCGAATATGGAGGCGATGCAGAAGCTGCGCCCGGCCTTCGCCAAGGAAGGCTCGGTGACGGCGGCGAACGCCTCGGGGCTCAATGACGGCGCCGCCGGGGTGCTTCTGATGAGCGCCGAGGAGGCGGAGAAGCGCGGCATCGAGCCCCTGGCGCGGATCGCGAGCTACGCCACCGCGGGGCTCGACCCGTCGATCATGGGCGTCGGGCCGATCCATGCCAGCCGCAAGGCCCTGGAGAAGGCCGGCTGGAAGGTCGAGGACCTCGATCTGGTGGAGGCCAATGAGGCTTTTGCCGCCCAGGCCTGCGCGGTGAACAAGGATATGGGCTGGGACCCCGACATCGTGAATGTGAATGGCGGCGCCATCGCCATCGGCCACCCGATCGGGGCGTCGGGCGCGCGGATCCTCAACACGCTCCTCTTCGAGATGAAGCGGCGCGACGCCAAGAAGGGGCTCGCGACGCTCTGCATCGGCGGCGGGATGGGCGTCGCGATGTGCCTGGAGCGGGCCTGATCCGGGGCGGGCGCGCAATTTAATTGCGCTCGCCCGACCCTTTGCCTACGAATCGAACCTGAACGAAGACCTGAAGAGGGACAGATATGGCACGTGTTGCACTTGTGACCGGCGGCAGCCGGGGCATCGGCGAGGCGATTTCAAAGGCGCTCAAGGCCGACGGCTACGAGGTCGCCGCGACCTATGCCGGCAATGATGAGAAGGCTGCGGCCTTTACCGAGGCCACCGGCATCAAGACCTACAAGTGGAACGTCGGCGATTACGCCGCCTCCAAGGCCGGGATCGACCAGGTGGAGGCCGATCTCGGCCCCATCGACGTGGTGGTGGCCAATGCCGGGATCACCCGCGACGCGCCGTTCCACCGGATGACGCCGGAGCAATGGCAGGAGGTCATCGACACCAACCTCACCGGCGTCTTCAACACCGTCCATCCGGTCTGGCCCGGCATGCGCGAGCGCAAGTTCGGCCGGGTCATCGTGATTTCCTCGATCAACGGGCAGAAGGGCCAGTTCGGTCAGGTGAATTATGCCGCGACCAAGGCGGGCGACCTCGGGATCGTGAAATCCCTGGCGCAGGAGGGCGCGCGGGCCGGGATTACGGCGAACGCGATCTGCCCGGGCTATATCGCAACTGAGATGGTGATGGCGATCGACGAGAGCATCCGGGACAAGATCATCGCCGGTATCCCGGCGGGGCGGCTCGGTGAGCCCGAGGAGATCGCGCGCTGCGTGGCCTTCCTGGCCTCCGACGATGCCGGCTTCATCAACGGCTCGACGATCTCGGCCAACGGGGCACAGTTCTTCGTCTAGGGTATCTGCGGGACGGATCGGGCCGGGAGCCCGAAGAAAAGGGCGCCTCGCGGGGCGCCCTTCTTGCTTAACTGACGGTCTTGCGCCCGAACCAGCGGCCGAGGATGGCGGCGCGTTCGGCATGGGCGGCGCGGATCGCGTCACGGGTGCGGGCGTTGGTGGTGGCTTCGTACATCGGATCCTCCTTTCGGATCGGGGTCATCTGTTGATCCCGATATGCGCCTTTGCGCGCGCTTCGACAAACGAGACTTTCGGCGGGTTCAGTTAAGTGATACTTGACTGACCCATGTCCGACCGCCTGCCGCCGCTGACTGCCCTACGCGCTTTCGACGCCGCCGCGCGGCATATGTCCTTCGCCAAGGCCGCCGCGGAACTGAATGTCACCCCCGCCGCGCTCAGCTTTCAGATCAAGAGCCTGGAGGAGCATCTGGGCCAGCCGGTCTTTCGTCGACTGAACCGCGCAGTGGAGCTGACCGAGGCGGGCCGGCTGCTGGCGCCGGGCGCGAAAGACGGGTTCGAGGCGCTGACCGCGGCCTGGCGCGCGGCGCGGCGGCTCAGCGATAGCACGTCGCTCACCGTCACTGCCGGCCCCGGCTTTACCGCCAAGTGGCTGGCGCCTCGTCTTTTTCTCTTTGCTCAGGAGAACCCCGATATCGATCTGCGGTTCTCCGCGAGCCTGAAGATCATGGATTTCGCGCGGGATGAGGTGGATGTGGCGATCCGCTTCGGGCCCGGCAATGACGAGGGTCTGTTCTCGCGCCGGCTCATTCGCGAATGGATGACGCCGATGGTGACCCCGTCCCTGGCCGAGGGGCTGCGCGAGCCCGCCGACCTCGCCCGCCTGCCGCTCCTGCATCAGGACGACATCGCGTTCCTGCAGCCGGGGCGGGACTGGAATGCCTGGTTTGCCGCCGCCGGGGTCACGCCGCCCGAGGCCAAGGGCACAAGGTTCAGTCAGGCCGACCACGCGGTCAACGCCGCCTTGTCCGGGGCCGGAGCGCTGCTCGGCCGGGGCTCGCTCACCGAGACCCATCTGCGCGAGGGCCGCCTGGTGATGCCGTTCAGGCTCACGCTCTGGGCCGGGGGAGATTATCGGATCGTCTGCCCGCATGGCAGCGAAACACGCCCCGCCGTGGCGCGGTTCATCGATTGGGTGGTTCGGGAAATCGCCGCGATCGAGCCGCTGACGGCGACACGGGACTTCGCCGAAGGCTAGGCGCTCAGGCGGTGCTGAGCTTGGTGATCTGCTCTTTGAGGTGGAGCTTTTCTTTCTTCATCCGGGAGATTTCGAGGTCGTCGGTCCCGGGGCTGCGCTGCGCCGCTTCGACGGCGTCTGAGAGGGTCTGATGTTTCTTCTTCAGTTCCTGCAAATGCGCATTAAGGCTCATGTCTGCTCCTCGTCTGCTGGCGTGACTGTAACGATTGCATCACAGAAACCGGACCCTGTCACGCTGCGCGGCAGCAATCCGGCCTCTCTCAAGCGAACCTCGAAAAGGTTGCGAAATTCTTAATCAGTCCAGGGCAGGGCGGCGGCGTCGCGGAGAATGGCGGAGGCGGTGGCGCTGTAATCGTCGCCATCGCCCTGATGGGCCGCTCCGGAATGGAGGATCAGCGGCGCCAAGAGGCGGAACTGCGCGCGGGCGCCCTTGATCGCCTGAAGCAGCACCCGGTCGGCCTCGCGCCCCGTCCGCGCCGCAAGCGGCAGGACTCGGGCGCCGCCGAGGCTCTCGGGCAGGTGGCGGAACAGCTCGGGCAGGCGCTCGGCCCGGCAGATCGCGGTGAGCGTGCCGCCGGGGGCGAGCCGCCGGGACCCGGCGGTGAGCCAATCGGCAAGCGGGGTTTCGCCCGCCAGGGCGAGGTCCCGCCCGCCATCCGCCGCCGCGGTGCCGCGCCGCCGGTCGAAATAGGGGGGGTTCATCAGCACATGATCGAAGCAGCGCTGCCGCAGCTCCGCCGGCAGGTCGCGCAGATCGGCCTTCACCACCTCCAGATCGGCGCCGTTTTCTGCCGCGTTGCGTCGGGCAAGGGCGGCATAGTCGCCCTGCACCTCGACCCCGGTCAGCCGCAGCCCCGGCACCCGCGCGGCTAGGCAGAGCACGGCGGTGCCGGCGCCGCAGCCAAGCTCCAGAACGCTCTCGCCTGTCTTGGCGGGGATCGCGGCGGCCAGCAGCACCGGATCGGTTCCGGCGCGATAGCCCTTGCGAGGCTGCCGGACCTGTACCCGGCCGCCCAGAAACCCGTCCCGCGTCAGCTCAGAATCCGAGGTCGATATCATTGTCGACGAGCACCGCCCTGGCCCGGAAATGATCCTCGCGCCGCACCATGAGCCGGCGCGGGAAGATGCCGATCCCGCCCTCCATGACGCTCATATTTACGTCCATTTCGTAGTGCTCTATACCTTCGCCGCTCAGGAGGGCCTTGGCAAAGGCGATGACCGTCGGGTCGGTGCTGCGCAGAAGCTCTTTCATGGGCCCGACCTATGTGTCGGATCGGGACTTGTCGAGCATCGGACGGGGCGGGAATGAGCCTGGACGCGCGCGCCACGAAACCGCATGAGCGATTGTCCGAGGCCCTTTCCGCGGAGATGGAGGCCGTCAATGCCCTGATCCGGGCGCGGATGGCCTCGGAACACGCCCCGCGCATCCCGGAGGTGACCGCCCATCTGGTGGAAGCCGGGGGCAAGCGGATCCGGCCCTTGCTGACCCTCGCGGCGGCGCGGATCTGCGGCTACGAGGGGCCCTATGATGTGCATCTCGCGGCGACGGTGGAGTTCATCCACACCGCCACCCTGCTCCATGACGATGTGGTGGATGAGAGCGATCAGCGCCGGGGGCGACCCACGGCGAACCTGCTCTGGGACAATCCGTCGAGCGTGCTGGTGGGCGATTACCTCTTCGCCCGGGCGTTCCAGCTTATGGTCGAAACCGGGTCTTTGCGGGTCCTCGGCATCCTGTCGAACGCCGCCGCGACCATCGCCGAGGGGGAGGTCCTGCAACTCACCGCCGCGCGCAATCTCGCCACCACCGAGGAGACCTATTTCAAGGTGATCCGGGGCAAGACGGCGGCGCTCTTTTCCGCCGCGACCGAGGTGGGCGGGGTCATCGCCGGGCGCGAAGAGAATGTGGTGCAGGCGCTCTTCGATTATGGCGATGCGCTCGGGATCGCGTTTCAGATCGTTGACGATCTGCTCGATTACGGCGGGACCGATGCGACCGGGAAGGATGTCGGAGACGATTTCCGGGAACGGAAGCTGACCCTGCCGGTGATCCGGGCGGTGGCGGCGGCGGACGAGTCCGAGCGCGCCTTCTGGGACCGCACCATCGCGCGCGGCCGGCAGGAAGAGGGCGATCTGGAGGAAGCGCTGCGGCTTCTGGCGCGGCACGGCACGATGGAGAGCACCCGGGCCACCGCCCTCGACTGGGCGGCACGCGCCAGGGCGGCACTCAAGCCCGTACCGGCGCATCCGATGCGGGAGATGCTGGCGGATTTGGCGGATTTCGTCGTCGAGCGGATCAGCTAGGGGGTGAGGAGACCCGATCGGCTCTGGCCTCCTGGCCGGGAGTTGGCGTTCGGAGACGGTAGCGGCGCGTCGACGCGCCGCGCATGCGCTCCGTCGACGGAGCGCAAACACGCACTTTCGAAAGTGCGTTTCGCGGACAATCGACTGTCCGCGTCCGACCGGACGGCGATCTGGCCGGATCAGGTCAGTTTCGGCCTGCTGAAGGGCGAAGCCTTCTGGACAAGGCCCGCTCAAGGGCCAAGCACCGGCGCCGGAACCACCCACCAGCCCATCTCCGCCACCTGGATCGCCCGTGCCGCGCGGCGGGCGTGGTCCATGTTCTTCACCAGCCCCACGCAGGTGGCGCCGGAACCTGACATCGTGGTGAAGCGCACCAGCGGCTGCCGGTTGAGCCGGTCGAGGGCCACGCCGATCTCCGGCGCGATCTCCGTCGCCGGGTCTGTCAGGTCGTTGCGCTGGCGGGCGAGCCAGGTGACGAAGCCCTCGAAATCGAGCCCGTTCGGGAGCGGATCCATCGGTGGGTTGGATTTGGATTGGAGACCGGCAAAGACCTGCCCGGTCGGCACCGGGACCTTCGGGTTCACCAGCACCAAGGCGCAATCGGGCAGCGGCGGGGCGTAGCTCAGCCGTTCGCCGATCCCGGCCATCCGCATCGGACGGGGCTGCGCCATGCAGACCGGCACATCGGCGCCGAGCGCGAGGCCCAGCGGATCGGTGATCAGCGGCTCCGGCACATCCCAGAGCCCGGCCAGGAGCCGCAGCGCGGCCGCCGCGTCCGACGACCCGCTGCCGAGCCCCGCCGCATGGGGCAGGCCCTTCTCCAGCGTCAGCGCCGCGCCCAGCCGGACCTCGTGTTTGAGCCGCAGCGCCTCTGCCGCGCGCAGGACGAGATTGTCGCCGGTGGCCGGCACGCCGTCGGAGAACGGCCCGCTGACCGACAGGCTCATCTCCGCCGCCGCCCGCGCGGTGAGCTGATCGCCGACCCCGGCGAAGACGACGAGCGAATCGAGCTCGTGATAGCCCCCCGCCCGCTCTCCGGTCACGTGGAGCGTCAGATTGACCTTGGCAGGGGCGAGTTGGCGGAGCGGCTGGCCGGCGCGCAGGGCCTCAGCGGACATCCTGGGCCAGTCGGATCGGCGCGTGGCCCTCTTCGAGCAGGACCTGATCGAGCCCCACGGCGAGCTTGCGGCGGATCCGGTCCGCCGCCTCGGGCTTCGGCGCGAAGGAGAGTGCCCGGTGCCACTGGAACCGCGCCTCCATCTCCCGGCCCACGGCCCAGAGCGCGTCACCCAGATGGTCGTTGATCACCGGATGGGTCGGCTCCAGCTCCGCGGCGCGTTCGAGATGGGCCACGGCCTCGTCGAAATTGCCGAGCTTGAAATGCACCCAGCCGAGTGAATCGACGATAGCGCCGTTCTCGGGCCGGGCATCCACCGCGCGGGTGATCATGTCGAGCGCCTCGTCGAGGTTCTCGCGCCGCTCGACCAGCGAATAGCCGAGATAGTTGAGGACCTGCGGCTGTTCGGGGTTGAGCGCGAGAGCGGCGCGGAAATCGGCCTCCGCCGCTGGCCAGTCGTCCTGCTTGTGATGGGTGATGCCGCGGACGTAGTGGGCGTACCAGCGCAGCCGGTCGACCGGTCCATAGAGGTCCAGCGCCCGGGAATAGGCGGATGCGGCGGCCTGATAATTCTCCGCCTCGCGGTAGATATTGCCGAGGTTGAGCTGGATCATGCCCTGATCCGGATAAGTCCGGGCCAGGGCGTTCAGGACTTCGATGGCCGCATCGGCACGGCCGGATTTGCGCAGGGCCTCGGCGCGCCCCTGTTCGGCGGCGTGAAAGACCGGATCGTCGGCGGGAATGTCGCGATAGGCGGCCTCGGCGAGGTCGTAACGGCCCAGCCGGTCGAGGAGATTGGCGGTCAGGAGCTTTGCCTCGCCATGGGTCGGATCGGCCAGCGCGGCGGCGCGGGCGAAGAACAGCGTATAGGCGTCGACGGTCTCTCCATCGACGGCACCGGCGACGGAGAAGAGCGTCTCGGCGATGCCGGCGCAGGCCGTGCGGGCGATGTCGTAGGGCAAGGTTTCGCCGGCGGCGAGCCGGGCGCGCAGGCCGGCCATCCAGGGGCCGAGATCGGGGCCGAAACCGGCATCGAGTTGCCGGATCGCGGCGTCGTTGCGACCGAGCTGGCTCAGCACCTGCACCTGGGCGATCAGCGCCCGGCGGCTGCGCTGCATCCCCTGCTGCGGCGGCAGGGAGAGGATCGCCTCGGCGCCCTCGAAATCGCCCACCGCGGCGAGGGCCAGGGCCTTGTGGTAGAGCCCGAAGCCGCGCATGCCCGGCGTTTCCACCACTTCGTCGAAGCTTTCGAGCGCCCGGGTCATCTGGCCAAGGCCGACATAGGCCCAGCCCTGCGCGAGCCCGTCCACGAGGGGGCCGATCATCCGGCCCTGCTCGAGCGCCGAAAAGATGCCGGTCCAATCCCCGTCCCGGCAATCGCCGACGAGATCGGTCAGATGGGCCATCTGGCTGTCGACACCGAGTTCGATCAGCCGGCCGGCAAAGAGCCGCGCCGCGGGCAGGTCGCCGGTGCTGAGTTCCGCCTCAAGCGCATTCAGCAGGAGCGCCGGATTGCCGGGATCGGCCTGAAGCGCGCTGGCGAAGGCCCGGGCGGCTTCCTCGAAGTCATGGGCGAGAGCGGCCTGCCGCGCGGCGAGATAGGCGCCGGCATTGCCGTCCGCCTTGGCCGGACCGGTCGCCGCCGCCAACGTGATCGCCGCCGCACAAAGGGTGCTGCCCAACTGTCCCATGCTCTCTCCCGCTCGTCCTGCCGGAGGCCAGCTTAGGCGAGCCATGCCGTTCGGGCAATCATCCGCCTCGCGATTGGCGGAACATCGCGGGATCACATGTTCGGGTAGTTCGGTCCGTCGCCGCCCTGGGGCACCGTCCAGTGGATGTTCTGGGACGGGTCCTTGATGTCGCAGGTCTTGCAGTGGACGCAGTTCTGGAAGTTGATGACGAAGCGGGCGTCCTTGCCGTCCTCTTCCACCACTTCGTAGACGCCGGCCGGGCAATAGCGCTGCGCCGGTTCGGCAAATTCGGGCAAGTTCACCGAGATCGGCACGTCGGCATCCTTGAGCGTCAGATGCGCGGGCTGGCTTTCCTCGTGGTTGGTCATCGAGAAGCTGACATTGGTCAGCCGGTCGAAGCTGAGCGTGCCGTCCGGCTTTGGATAGGCGATCGGCTTGTGTTTCTCGGCGCGTTCGGTGGCGTCGGCGTCGGACTTTGTGTGCTTCATCGTGCCGAACGGCGTCCAGCCGGTCAGGTTCGCCACCCACATGTCGATGCCGCCGAGCATCACGCCGCCGATGATGCCGAACTTCGACCAGAGCGGTTTGACGTTGCGCACCGGCTTGAGGTCCTTGGCGATCGGACCCTCGCGCAGATAGGTGTCATAGGCCGTCAGTTCGTCACCGGTGCGGCCGTCCCTGATCGCCGCCGCCGCGGCCTCGGCCGCCTCGATACCGGACAGCATGGCGTTATGGTTGCCCTTGATCCGCGGCACGTTCACCAGGCCCACGCCGCAGCCGAGGATCGCGACGCCCGGCGCCACCGCCTTGGGCATCGACTGCCAGCCGCCCTCGGAGATCGCGCGGGCGCCATAGGCGATGCGCTTTCCGCCCTTCAAGAGCTCCGCCACCATCGGGTGATGTTTGAAGCGCTGGAACTCCATATAGGGGTAGAGATGCGGGTTCTTGTAGTTTAGGTGAACCACGAAGCCCACATAAACCTGATTGTTCTCAAGGTGATAGATGAAGGAGCCGCCCCCCGCCTCGGAGCCGAGCGGCCAGCCCATCGTGTGGGTGACGGTGCCCTCGCGGTGCTTCTCGGGGTCGACCTCCCAGATTTCCTTCATGCCGAGGCCGAATTTCTGCGGGCAGCTGTCCTTTTGCAGGTCGAACCTGGCGAGCACCTCTTTGGTCAGCGAGCCGCGCACACCCTCGGCCAGCATCACGTATTTGCCGTGCAGCTCCATGCCGGGTTCATAGGCGGGACCCGGGGTGCCATCGGCCTCCTTGCCGAACTCGCCGGCGACGACGCCTTTGACGCCGCCCTCCTCGCCATAGACGACCTCGGAGCACGACATGCCGGGGAAGATCTCGACACCCAGCGCCTCGGCCTGTTCGGCCATCCAGCGGCAGACATTGCCCATCGAGACAATGTAATTGCCGTGATTGTTCATCAGCGGCGGCATCATCCAGTTCGGGATGCGCATCTGGCCGCCTTCGCCGATCAGGTAGAAGTTGTCCTTGCGGACCGGCACGGTGATCGGCGCGCCCTTGTCCTTCCAGTCCGGGATGAGCTGGTCGAGGCCGGTGGGATCGAGCACCGCACCAGAGAGGATATGGGCGCCCACTTCGGAGCCCTTTTCCAGCACCACGACCTGAAGCTCGGGATCGATCTGTTTCAGGCGGATCGCCGCCGACAGCCCCGCCGGCCCCGCGCCGACGATCACGACGTCGTATTCCATGGCTTCGCGTTCGATCTCGGACATCGCACATCCCCTGCAAAGAGACGCCCCCGGGGTGACCGCATACGCGGTCCGGAGGCGCCCGCACAGACCTAGCGGAGGGTGACGCGCGGGGCAATTGCGACATCGCGTTACGGTGCCGGCGCTGGCGGCGCGGCCCTTGACTTTCCGGTGCCCGGGCGCGTTATGAACGGCTGATCCGCGCCCGCTTCCCTCGTCAGAAAGACCTGTGGCCCATGGACAAGATACCTCTGACCCGTGCCGGGTTCGACAAGCTCGAGGCCGAGCTGAAGACGCTCAAGAGCGTCGAACGTCCGGCGATCATCAAGGCGATCGCCGAGGCGCGCGAGCATGGCGATCTGAGCGAGAACGCCGAGTATCATTCCGCGAAGGAGAAGCAGTCCTTCATCGAAGGCCGGATCAAGGAGCTGGAAGGTGTCATCGGGCGGGCCGATGTGATCGACCCGGCCAAGCTCTCCGGTCCGGTGAAGTTCGGAGCCACGGTCAAGCTCGTCGACGAGGATACCGACGAGGAGAAAACCTACCAGATCGTCGGCGAGTATGAGGCCGATATCGAGGCCGGCAAGCTGAACCTCGCCTCACCGATTGCCCGCGCGCTGATCGGCAAGGAGGAGGGCGATGCGATCGAGGTCCGCACGCCGGGCGGCGAGAAGTTCTACGAAATCCTCGATGTCTCCTACCGATGAGCCGCGCGGAGAGGGCGGTGTGAGCGACCTGCCGCAGCCGAAGATCCGCAATACCGATCTTGACCGCGCCCTGCCGCCGGCCCCGGGCCCGGGCGCGGCGGAGATCATCGCGCTGGTCCTGAGCCTCGTCTGGATCGCCGGGGCGGGGCTGTTCTTTCTCCTGGTCCCGGCGCCGGCGGAGGGCGGGCCGGGGGTCGATTCCCTGCGCTTCGTGATGACGCTGATGGCGATCTTCCTGCCGGTGGCGATGATCTGGGTCGCCGCCGCCGCGGCGCGGTCGAGCCGGATCATGCGCGAGGAGAGCCGGCGGTTACAAGCGGCCGTCGACGGGATGCGCCAGACCTATCTGGAGGACCGCAAGAGCGCGGCGGCGGTGAGCCCGCAAGCGGCGGCGAATGTGGAGCGAAAGCTGGCTGAGATCGCCAAGGCGGCGGCGAAGACCGAATCGGCGGTGGCGACCTTTGCGACGACGCGGACGCAGATGCCGGCGCCGGCCCGGGCGGCGGAGGGTCCGGGCGACGAGCAGCCGAGCCTGGCGCTCGGCACCCAGGCCGAGGATGCCGCACCGCCGCTGCCGACGCCGGACCTGATCCGGGCGCTGCATTTCCCGGACACCGAGGAAGACACCGCCGGTTTCGCCGCCCTGCGCCGGGCGTTGAAGGACCGGCAGGCGCGCCAGCTCGTGCAGGCGAGCCAGGATGTGCTGACGCTGCTCAGTCAGGACGGCATCTATATGGACGACCTGCGCCCCGACCGCGCACGGCCCGAGGTCTGGCGCCGCTTTGCCCATGGCGAGCGCGGCCGCGCCATTGCCGGGCTCGGCGGGGTACGGGACCGGTCTTCCCTGGCGCTCGCTGCCGGGCGGATGCGCGAGGACACGATCTTCCGAGATGCCGCGCACCATTTCCTGCGCCTCTTCGACAAGATGCTGGTGTCCTTCGAGACGACCGCGACCGACGAGGAGATCGCGGCCCTGGGCGAGACCCGGACCGCGCGGGCCTTCATGCTCTTGGGCCGAGTCACCGGGACCTTCGCCTGACACCCGGCTTACATTGCAGTGTCGCCCTCTGGCAGGTGCGGATTTTCCGGGCCCGGCAATGCGCGGCTCTGTGCCGGAGAATCTCGGTAGCACTCTGAATCGCAAGGAGATTATGGGAATCGTGCGGTTCGGTCCGGCGGCTGGCGCTAGGTGGAAACAGAGTTGATGTCCAGATCAAGTTACACTTGAAACTGTCAGTTTTTTCTGACAGTGTGACAAATGGTAGCTCTGAATCAGGCCGCGTTCTTCGCGGTTGGGGATGCCGATTGCCGGCACGAAGGCATGCGTGATGTGCTTCGAGCCAATTCTCGAAACCCAAGTAGGGGGAGACACACATGTCTGACGATCCCGACAAGGTCTGGCCCACCGGCCTGACCGAGAAAGAAGCCGAAGAGGTACATAGCTACCTCATCGACGGCACGCGGGTGTTCGGGTTGATCGCACTGATCGCCCATGCGCTCGTCGCCGTTTCGACCCCGTGGCTCGGATAGGAAAGGTCTAAGAGATGAACAACTCCAAGATCTGGCTTGTCGTGAAGCCGACCGTCGGTGTCCCGCTGTTCCTGTCAGCGGTCGCCGTGGGGTCTTTCGCGGTGCATGTCGCCGTGCTGAGCAACACCACGTGGGTGGCGGATTTCCTTTCGGGCCAGGAGCTCGGCAGCGGCATGGCCGCGATGGAAACGGATGCCACGGTTCTGCCGGCAAGTGCCGATGGGGCAACCGCGCCTATGGTGTTCGACGCCGCCGCGCTTGAGGACGGGGCCACCACGCTGGTGATCCTGCCCGACGGCCGTACCGCACGTCTGGTGGTCGATGAGGGGCTGAGCCTCGCATCGGCGGAGACCGTGGAGCCGCCCGCGTTGGTGCAAACCGACTAGGGCCGTTCCGAACGACCTGCGCTAAGGATCGGGCGGGCGGTGTCAGGCGCCTGTCCGGTTCCGGCTCACGTCCCTTCGGGCTCCATTGAGGGGGCGTGAGCGACTGGCCGGGTCGATCAGACGGAGCCGAAGACCAAGGATTCGCCCGGGAGGCCCGCCATGGCCAGCCTGAAAGAGATCGCCCTGCGCCGGATCAGCCGGATCGGCCCGCGCTACCTTCCGTTCGCGGATGTGGCCAGCGCCGAGTTGCCGCTGAACCGCCTTTTGCGGCTGTCGCTCTTCCAGGTCACCGTCGGCATGGCGCTGGTGCTTCTGGTCGGCACGCTCAACCGGGTGATGATCGTGGAGCTTTCCGTGCCGGCGACGCTCGTCGGCGTGATGATCTCCCTCCCCCTGCTTTTCGCGCCGTTCCGGGCGCTGATCGGGCACAAGTCCGACACCCACCGCTCCGCCCTCGGCTGGCGCCGGGTGCCCTACATTTGGAAGGGCACGATGCTGCAATTCGGCGGCTTCGCGATCATGCCCTTCGCTTTGCTGGTGCTCTCCGGCTATGGCGAGGCGGTCGATGCGCCGCTCTGGATCGGCTATTCGAGCGCCGCGCTCGCCTTCCTGCTCGTCGGTGCCGGGGTGCATATGGTGCAGACCGTGGGCCTCGCGCTCGCCACCGATCTGGTCCCGGTGGAGGAGCAGCCCAAGGTCGTGGGGCTGATGTATGTGATGCTGCTTCTGGGCATGATCGCCTCGGCGATCATCTTCGGCGCTCTGCTGTCGAATTACACACCAGGCCGCCTGATCCAGGTCGTGCAGGGCGCCGCCGTGGTCACCGTGGCGCTGAACATCCTCGCACTCTGGAAGCAGGAGAGCCGCGACCGCGCCCGCGCCGCCGCGCTCACCCCGCAGCCGGAATTCCGCGAGGCCTGGGCGCTGTTCGTGCGCGGCAAGGGGGCCATGGGTCTGCTGATCGTGATCGGGCTCGGGACCATGGGGTTCGGCATGGCCGACGTTCTTCTGGAGCCCTATGGCGGCCATGTCCTCGGCCTGTCGGTGGCGATGACGACGCGGCTGACGGCGGTGCTGGCGGCGGGCGGTCTGATCGGGTTCGCAGTGGCGTCGAAGGTGCTGCTCAATGGCGCCGATCCGCTGCGCGTGGCCTGGTGGGGCGCCCTGGCCGGGCTGCCGGCCTTTGGGCTCATCGTCCTTTCCGCGCCGCTTCAGATGCCCGAGACCTTCGTCCTCGGCACCCTGATCGCCGGCTTCGGCGCCGGGCTTTTCGGCCACGGCACCCTCACCGCCACGATGCGTTCGGCGCCCCGCGAACAGGTCGGGCTGGCGCTCGGCGCCTGGGGCGCGGTGCAGGCCACCGCCGCCGGCATCGCCGTTGCGCTGGGCGGCATCATCCGCGACCTGATCACGACGCTTCCGGGGGCCGAGAGCTTCCGCCCCGAAGCGCCCTATACGCCTGTTTTCGTTATTGAGTTCGTTCTGCTCGCGTTTGCGCTGCTTGCGATCCTTGTCTTGCGCCGAACCCAGACTCGCACATCACCGCCCGAGACCTATCGTCAACGGCAAGACCGACCGAACCAACCCGCCGCACCGAGCGCGCTTTAGGCCACGGCACCGACGGCACAACGGAGGGGACATCCATGACCAAGATCATCACCCGGTATTTCGACAATGCGGACAGGGCGCGCTCGGTCGCCCGCGAACTGGTGCAGCGGCAGCGGTTCTCGCCACGCATTCTGGATGTCTTCGACACCGCCGACGGCCTCTCCGGGTCTCTGACCAAGGCCCATGTCGATGCGGCGACCGCGGCGGCCTACGAGCAGCGGATGGCGGGCGGCGGCGCGGTGATCCTCGTCCGCGCCGGCTACAAGCCACTCAATGTCGCCAAAATCACCCGCGAGGTGACGGCGGCGATGGGTGCTGCGGATATGGGCGATCTGGTCGAGGAAGTCTTCGTCAGGGACGAGGTGAAGGCGGCGTCGAGCGTGCTCACGGACCATCCGCTGATCCTGACCAAGCGCAGATATCGCGACAGCTCAACCTATCACATGGCCGATTGGCCGATCCCGCTGATCAGCCGCCGCAAGCCGCCCACCGGCTCGATCTTCCCGCGCCACGCGCGGATGGCGAACTTCCCGATCCCGCTGATCAGCCGCCGTAAACCGTTCACCGGGTCGATCTTCTCGCGCCATGCGCGGATGGCGAACTGGCCGATCCCGCTGATCAGCCGCCGCAAGCCCTTCACCGGCTCGATCTTCTCGCGCCACGCGCGGATGGCAAACTTCCCGATCCCGCTGATCAGTCGCCGCAAGCCGTTCACCGGCTCGATCATCGGGCGCCATACCCGGATGGCGAACTGGCCGTTCCCGCTTCTCATCAACGGTGAGCAGGGCACGAACGCGCTGATGCCCGGCAATCCGCGGATGGCGAATTTCCCGATTTCGCTGCTGAGTCGCCGCAAGCCGTTCACCGGTTCGATCTTCGGACGTCATGCAAGGATGGCGAACTTTCCGATCCCGCTGATCAGCCGCCGCAAGCCGTTTACCGGCTCGATCATCGGGCGCCACGCGCGGATGGCGGATATCATCCTGCCGCTGACGATCAAACGTGGAGACGTGACTCAGCCGGATGCCGCGAAGCGGAATTCGTTGTCCCGGATGTTCGGATTGCCGACGATCGTCAAACGTTGACAATCTAGGTCGGTCGGGTCGACCGGCGATGCGGGTGCGGGCCTTCCCCTAGCTCAGCCGCCGCACCATGGTGGTGGCCGAGCGGAACCCGAAGACCGGTGTGAGGGGCCCGAGACGTTCCTCCCCCACCGCGGTGAAGCCGCGCCGCTCGTAGAGCGCCCGGGCGCGCTCATTGCTGTCGATGACGTCGAGCCGGACCCCCTCGTATCCGTCGTCGAGCGCCCGCCGGGCGATCGCTTCGAGCAGCGCCGTGCCGACGCCGCGTCCCCGGGCCTCCGCCGCCACACAGATGCCGTCGAGGATCAGGTTGCGTCCATCGGCCCGCCGCTCCAGCGCCGCCATCAGCCCTGACCGCCAGATCGCACCAAACCCCCCGTAGATCGCGGCCATGTCCCCGAACCCGCCGCCGACGAAGGTGCCCTTCCTGGTCCGAAACCCGACCAGACCCAGCAGCGCGCCATCGCCGTCCCGGGCGCAGAGCACATAGGCCGGATCGGCCACCCGGGCGACCAGTGCCAGGGCCTTGCGCTCGGGGCCGAGCACCCGGCCGAGCTTCGCCCCGAACGCCTCGCAGTAGAGTGCGGCGATCCGGGGCCGCTCGTCCTCGGCGAAGCCCGGGGTGACGATCACAGCCCGAAACTGCCGAAGGGCAGGTAGCGCACCGGGTCACCCGGTTCGATCTGCCGCGCGCCGTCGCCGAGTTCGACGAGGCCCTCGGCCCAGCTCAGCCCGGTGATGCGCCCGGACCCTTCGGAGGGGAAGACCTCTGCCCTCCCATCGCGGAGCCGGGCGCGCAGGTATTCCCGACGGCCCGCCTTCTTCGACTTGGCGAAGGCGGCCGGGACGTCGAAGCCTTGCGGCTCCGGCCAATCCGCTCCGGCCAGCCGCATCAATGCCGGCCGGGCAAAGATCAGCGTGCAGACGAAGGCGGCGACCGGGTTCCCCGGCAGGCCGAAGACCGGCGCGCCGTTCCAGAGACCCAGCGCCAGGGGCCGGCCCGGTTTCACCGCCACGCGCCAGAGCGCCATGGAGCCGGTTTCCCTCAGCGCCTTCGAGATGTGGTCCTCGTCGCCCGCGGAGGCGCCGCCGGAGGTCAGGATCGCATCCGCCTCCACCGCGCCGCGGTCGAGCGCGGCCCTTACCGCCTCGGCGGTGTCGGCCGCGCGCCCGAGATCGACGGTCTCAAAGCCCCAGCGCCGCAGGAGCGCGAGCAGCATCGGGCGGTTGGCATCGGGGATCTGGCCCGGGGCGGTCGCGGCGCCCGGCTCGCGCAACTCGTCGCCGGTGGAGAGCACGGCGACCTTCAGCGGCGCCCGGACCTCCACCTCCCCGAGCCCGCCGGCCGCGAGGGTGCCGAGATCGGCGGCAGTGAGCCTGTGCCCGGGCGCGAAGAGCGTCTGGCCCTCGGTGATGTCCTCGCCGGCAACGCGTGTATTGGCGCCCCTCTTCAACGGTCCGCGAAAGGCGATGCGCTGCCCGTCGGTCGTACAGTCCTCCTCCAGAACAACCGTGTCCACGCCCTCGGGCAGGACCGCGCCGGTGAGGATGCGCAGGGCCTTGCCATGGGGGACGGCTCCGTGGAACGGAGCGCCAGCGGCGGCGCGGCCGGGGGTCAGGGGGAGCGTCTGGGGGCCGGGCCCGATGGCCGCGTGGGCGAACCCGTAGCCATCGACGGCGGTGTTGGCGGCGGGCGGATGGGCGCGGGTGGCGGTGACGGCGGAGGCGACCACCCGCCCCGCCGCCGCGCCGACGGGCCGGGTCTCGGGGCCAGCGACGGGGTGCAAGTTGGCTCGGAGATGGGCGAGTGCGTCGTCCACCGGTGTCCAATAGGCGCCGCGCGGCATGGCGAAACAATCGTTGCGGAGCGGCGGCGGCGTCAGCAGAGCCGGGAGGGCCGCGCGGAGCGTCTCCTCGTGGCCGAGGCCGAAGATCCAGCCTTCTTCGGGGGCGTCGACCGTGGCGATCTGCGCGAACGCGTCCGGCGAAAGGCCGGCGAGGGCCGCGGCCAGGAGCCGGACCTGCACAGCGTCCTTCGGGATCTGGGGGGTGAAAGGCTCGGCGCGGACGGCGTCGGCCAGGAGGCTGGGCCAGACTTCGATCAGGGCCACGGGCGCGTCGAGCGGCTCGAACGGCCAGGCGGCGATCCGGTTCCCGAACCGCCGCCGGAGCCGGGCCAGGACCGGCAGGCCCATGAGGACCTGGCCGCCCACCGCGCCGGCGCCGGCGAGCTGCCAGCAGGTGAAGGCGCCGGGGGCCTGTTGTTCGGCCGCGCGCCTTTCGGGGAACGGGTTGGCATAGCTCTCCTTCCCGCGCGGCAGGCCGGGGATGTCGCGCTTGAGCCCGTTGGCCCAGAACGGCCCGCGCCCGGCGCCGAGGGTCCGGTTGATCTCGCCCGCGAGGTCGAAGCGGGTGTTGGCCTTGGGGGCATCCTCGATCCGGGCCTCCAGCCAGTCCCAGAGGGCGAAGGGATCGGCGGTGCCGGTGAGCGCCCCGGCGAACCCCGCCGGATAGCCGAAGGGGAAATCGAAGCCGAGGCAGAGCCGACGGCCCGCCGTCAGCTCAGTCTCGACCAGATCGGCGAGCCAGTCCTCGGCCAGCCGCCTGTTGCGCAGGTAGCGCGGCGCCTCGGCGCGCCCCGCCCGCACCAGACCGGCCCAGATCGCGTCCTTGCGCGGCCTCGGCCCGGTATCGTTGCCGCCGGACCAGTCGATGACCGCGAATGTGTCGAACCTCACAGGCCCGTCTCCCGCAGGATGAACTCCGCAATCGCGACGGTGTCGTCGAGCGGCAGGACAGGGCAGGGGACCTCGGGTGTGTGATCGGCGGCGACGGCGCGGATCGTCGGATCGCCGGGGGCCAGCAGCTTGTGCCCGGTGGCGGCGCGGTGGACCTCGATCTTCGGATGAGGCTCCCGTTTCCAGCCCTCGATGAGGATGAGGTCGGCGGGATCGAGCCGGGTTAGCAGCTCGGAGAGCGGCGGTTCCGGCGCCCGGGTCATGAGCGCCCAATGCGACGGTCCGGCGACGAGGACCTGCCGCGCACCTGCGGCGGCGTGACGGGCGCTGTCGGTGCCGGGGCGGTCGATCTCGAACCCGTCATGGGCGTGCTTCAGCGTCGCCACGCTCAGGCCCCGTGCAGTGAACTCGGTCACCAGGCGCTCCACGAGGCCGGTCTTGCCCGCATCCTTGAGCCCCACGACGCCGAAGAGCCTCACAGCATCGCCTCGGCTGTGGCGAGGTCCTGCGGCGTGTTGACGTTGAAGAAGGCATCGTCGTCAGGGAAGTTGGCGGTTCCGGCGCCATGAGCATCGGTCCAGAGCAAGACCTTGCGGAGGCCACCCTCCAGGGCCGCGCGCAGGTCGTCGCGGAGCGCCACGGGCCAGAGGCCGAAGGTCGGGTGGCGGCCCGAGGGGCTGGCGGCGAGGGCCAGACCGCCGGGGGAGGCGGCGGTCTCCAGCCGGGCCACCAGATCGGCAGGCAGGAAGGGCGTGTCGGCGGCGGCACTCACGATATGGGTCGCGCCGGTCTCTGCGGCCCAGTCGAGCCCGGCCAGAACTCCGGCAAGGGGGCCCGCGAACCCCGCCATGCTGTCGGGGACCACGGGCAGGTCCAGCCCCGCGAACCGTGCCGGATCGCCATTGGCATTGAGCGCCAGCCCCGCCACCTGCGGGGCCAGCCGCTCGATGACCCGCCCGAGGATCGTCCCGTCCCCAAGCGGCAGGAGCCCCTTGTCGCCGCCGCCCATCCGGGTTGCCCGCCCGCCGGCGAGGATCACGCCCAGAGGCCGGGTCATCCCGCCTCCCGCCAAGCCGCCAGTTGGGCACGAAACGCCGGCGGCGTCAGGCCCTCCGGCAGGGTGCTGTCCGGCACGGCGATCATCGAGATGCCGGAGCGTAGGACGGTCACCCCGCGCTGCCCGCGGACCGCGTCGATGGCGGCCCAGCGAAGGTCGCGGCGGGAGACCGCGTCGGTCAGTGTCACGCCGGTCGGATCGAAGACCGCCTCGGTCTCGCCGGCCCGGTCCCAATGGGTGCCGATGACGTCCCAGAACCGTCCCATCCTTGTGTTCTGCAGATAGGCGAAGCCCGCCAGCATGAGCGCCGCGCCGGCGAGCCCTGCGCCGATATAGAAGAGCGAGTATCCGGCAGCGGCGACCGCCACGGCGGAGATGCCGACGAGAAACCACACGATGGCCCAGAACAGGGCGCGCTTCACGAACGGGACCGGCGGCACGACGCTCTGCCACCATCCGGTCATCGCGCGCCGCCAGAGCCTGCGGTCATAGGCGATGGTGACGCGGATCGCGGCGCTGGCGGTGTCGTCCCTCATGTCGTCGCCCCCTTGCGCCCGGAGGAGGCCGGTTCCGGCGGCACCGCCCCGGGATCGGCGTCGCGTGTGAGGCGCTCCTCGCCGGCGAGACAGACGAAGCGATGTCCCTTCAGCCGCCCGATCAGCGTCAGCCCGACCTGCTGGGCAATCTCCACCCCCCAGGCGGTGAAGCCCGACCGCGAGGCCAGTGCCGGAATGCCCATCAGCGCCGTCTTGATCACCATCTCCGAGGTCAGCCGCCCGGTCGTGTAGAGCGTCTTGTCGGCAGCGCTGACGCCTTCGGAGAGCATCCAGCCGGCGATCTTGTCGACCGCGTTGTGCCGCCCGACATCCTCCATATAGACCAGCGGCCGGGCGCCGGCGCAGAGCACGGTGCCGTGGATCGCCCCGGCCTCGAGATAGAGCGAGGGGGTGCGGCTGATCCGGGCCGAGAGGGCGTAGAGGTCGGAGGTTTTCAGCTCCATGGGCGGCAGGGTCAGCCCGTCGAGCCCCTCCATGATGTCGCCGAAGACGGTGCCGACGGCGCAGCCCGAGGTTCGGGTCTTCTTCTTCAGCTTCTCCTCGTAATCGGTCTCGGTGGCGGTCCGCACGACCACGGTTTCCAGCTCCTCGTCGAACTCGACCCCGGTGATCTCCTCGCCCTCGCGCAGCATCCCCTGGTTCTTCAGGAACCCGAGCGCGAGGTAGTCCGGGTAATCTCCAATGGTCATCGCGGTGACGATCTCCTGCCCGTTGAGGAAGATCGTGAGAGGGCGTTCCTCGACCACCGCGGTCTCCACCGGTGCGCCGGTCTGGTCGAAACCGGAGACCCGCCGGGTCAGCCGCAAGGCCCCGGGATCGGGGGCGATCAGGTAGTCGGAGATGTCGCTTTCGCGGGCCAATTGTCATTCTCCCGGGGCGCCGGTAAGGCCGGTCGGGCAACAGATTAGGCGCTCGTCATGTCCGCCACCACCACGAAATCCTCTTATTGGCGTGGCGTCCGGGACGGCGCGCCGTTCATGCTCGTCGTCGGGCCGTTCGGGGCGCTCTTCGGGGTGGTGGCGACCGAGGCCGGACTGCCGTTGGCACAGGTGATGGCCATGGCCGTGCTGGTCATCGCCGGAGCGGCGCAATTCGCCGCTTTGCAACTGATGCTGGAGGATGCCGCGCTCTGGCTGGTGGTGGCGGGGTCGCTGGTGGTCAACCTGCGGATGGCGATGTATTCGGCCGCGCTGGTGCCGCATCTGGGCGCGGCGCCGCTCTGGCAGCGGGCGCTGGTGGGATACTTCAACTTCGACCAGAACTACGCGATGAGCGTCGCGCTCTACGAGGTTGAGCCCGACATGCCGCTCGGCGCGAAGCTCGGGTTCTACTTCGGCGTCGCCACACCGATCGTTCCGACCTGGACATTGGCGACCTGGCTCGGCGCCGTGTTGGGCGCGCAGGTGCCCGAGGCGCTGGCCCTCGATTTCGCGATGCCGATCCTGTTTCTGGCCCTGATCGGCCCGATGATCCGGACCCGGGCGCATCTCGCCGCCGCCGTGGTCTCGGTGATCGCCGCGCTGCTGCTGAGCGGCCTGCCCGCCGGTGTCGGCCTTCTGATCGCGGCCTTCCTGGCGATGGCGACCGGCGCGGCGGTGGAAACCTGGCGGGAGCGGCGGGCATGACTTACAGCACCACAGAAGTCTGGGTGCTGATCGCATCGCTGGCGGTCGGCACCTTCCTGATCCGGTTTTCCTTTCTCGGGCTGATCGGCGACCGTCCGCTGCCGCCCATCGTGCTGCGCCTCTTGCGCTACACGCCGGCCGCGGTCATTCCGGGCATGGTCGCGCCGCTGGTGCTCTGGCCCGCCGCCACCGGGGGCGAGCCGGACGCCGCGCGGATGCTGGCCGCGCTGGTGACGCTACTGGTGGGGATGTGGCGCAAACAGCTGATCCTCGCCTTTCTGGCCGGGGCGGCGGCGCTCTATGCCGGGCTGGCGCTTATGCCCTAGGCTCCGGACCCAACTGATCCGCGAGGTGGATGTTGCTGGGGTGTTGGCGGCGGCGGGGGAGTTGCCGGCGGGCCTTTTGGTATCGCGTTGCGACCCGGCGCCCGTCGTTGCGCCGGCCCCGGAGCGGTTCGATGAGGTGTCCGGCCTTCTGGGCGTCTGCGGGGGGAGCGGGCTCCGGCGCGAGGTGGTGGAGGAGATCGCCGCCTCGGGTCCGCGAGCGGCCGGCAGGGCGCGGACCCGATTGGCGTCATCGCCGCGGTCCGGGAGCGGCCTCGAGGCGGGTCGCCCGCCCACCACCAACGGTCGAGCCGGGGCTATGTCCTCGGTATCGCCTGCAGAGCGCCGCCGCACCCGGGGCCGACAAGCAGCATCGGCCGGCCCGTGCCGCTT
>JANQRL010000046.1 GCA_028284605.1 Paracoccaceae bacterium
CCGGCGGGCGGTGTCGAGGTCCGCCTCCTCCCCCGGCTGATGCAGGCGGCCGCGCGCATCCGCGAGGACGTGGCCCGGGCCCAGGCCGCGCTCGGACCGGAGGGCGCCGAAGGGCCGATGATGGACGCCACCCGCTGGCTGGATGGTGCGCCGGAGGCCGCCGAAGGCCGGCTCGACGCCCCGCTTGAGGCGCTCGCCCGGGCGATGGACGCCCTTGGAGAGGCGGAGCAGGGGGTGGCGAGCGCCCTCGACGCCCTGGCCTTCGATCCCCATGCGCTGGAGAGTGCGGAGGAGCGGCTTTTTGCGATCCGCGCGCTCGCCCGCAAGCATTCGGTGGTGCCGGACGACCTCTCTGTCCATGCCGATTCTTTGCGCGCCCGGCTGGAGGCGCTCGATGCGTCCGCAGGCCATCTCAAGGAGTTGCAAGGCGCAGTTGATGCTACAGAGGCCGATTACGTAAAGGCCGCCGAGGCGCTCTCCGCCGCGCGGGCCAAGGCGGCGCGCAAGCTCGAAAAGGTCATGGCCAAGGAACTCGCCCCGTTGAAACTCGAACGGGCGGTCTTCAGCGTCGAGATCGCCGAGGCCGAGCCGGGCCCGGAAGGCCGGGATGCCGTCACCTTCGCGGTCGCCACGACCCCCGGCGCCCCGCCGGGTCCGCTGGCGCGGATCGCCTCGGGCGGCGAACTCAGCCGGTTCCTGCTGGCGCTCAAGGTCTGCCTCACCAGCGGCGGCGACGCGCTGACACTGATCTTCGACGAGATCGACCGCGGCGTCGGCGGGGCGACCGCGGATTCGGTGGGCCGCCGGCTCGCCGCGCTGGCCGAGACCGGCCAGGTCCTCGTCGTCACCCACAGCCCGCAGGTCGCGGCGCTCGGCGGCCATCATTGGCGGGTGGAAAAGCAGGTCTCGAAGACCAGCGCGACCTCAACCGTCGTGGCGCTCGACGCGCCCGCGCGGATCGACGAGATCGCCCGGATGCTCTCCGGCGACCGGGTCACCGAAGAGGCGCGCGCGGCGGCCCGGGTGCTGATGGGGGCCTGAGCCGGCCCCGGCCGCGCCGGCGGCCGGTCCGTCCCGGTCCGCGGGAGCGGCGGGCCGGCGAAAAGTTCCGCCGGACGGGCCACTTGCCGCGCCCGGGCCGGCGCGCCGCGGTGGCGGCCCGGGACAAACCGGTGCAGACTGGTCCGGTGAGAAGATGATGGATCCCGAGCGCCCCCGAACGCCGATCGCCGAGGCCCGCGCCGAGCTCCGCCGGTCGCTGCGCGAGGCCCGGCGTCTGCTGCGCGACCGGGGGCCGAGCCAAGTGCAGTTCTGGTTCATCGCGCTGATGATCGGGATTGCCGCGGGCTTTGCCGCGCTGCTCTTCCGCTGGGGGGTCGAGGCGCTCCAGGCCGCACTCTACGGCACCGATGACGTCTTCATGCTGCACTCCGTGGCGGCATCGCTGGCCTGGTACTGGGTGGTGCTGATCCCGGTCGCGGGCGGGCTGATCGTCGGGTTGATCCTGCACGCTTTCACCGATGACGGGCGGGTGCGGTCGGTGGCCGAGGTGATCGAGGGCGCTGCGCTCCACGACGGCCGGGTCGAGGTGCGGCGCGGGCTGGCCTCGGCGCTGGCGAGCCTGATCACACTCTCCTCCGGCGGCTCATCCGGTCGGGAGGGACCGGTGGTGCATCTGGCAGCGGTGATCTCGACCGGGGTCTCGCGCCTGATCCGAGCCGACGGGATCACCGGGCGCGATCTCCTGGGTTGCGCCGTTGCGGCGGCGGTCTCGGCCAGTTTCAATGCGCCCATCGCCGGGGCGCTCTTCGCCCTCGAAGTCGTGTTGCGGCATTTCGCGGTCCACGCCTTCGCGCCCATCGTCATCGCCGCCGCCGCCGGCACCGTCATCAACCGGCTCGCCTATGGCAATGTCACCGAATTCGTGCTGCCGACGCAGAACATGCTTGCCTTCTACGTGGAGCTTCCGGCCTTCCTGCTGCTCGGGCTGCTTTGCGGGGTCGTCGCCGTGGTACTGATGCGCGCGATCTTCTGGGCCGACGATATCGGCAGCTATGTGCAGGCGCGGATCGGGTTGCACCGGGCGCTGCGTCCGGCTTTGGCCGGGCTTCTGCTCGGCGGGATCGCGGTCTTCTATCCGCACATCATCGGGGTCGGCTACGAGACCACGTCCCGGGCGCTGACCGGCACGCTGCTGCTGCATGAGGCGGTGGTTTTCGTGGTTCTCAAAGTCATCGCGGTGGCGATCACCATGGGCGGCCGCATGGGGGGCGGGGTGTTTTCGCCCTCACTGATGATCGGGGCGCTGACCGGGCTCGCCTTCGGGATCGTCGCCACCGGGATCCTGCCGGACTACTCGGGGGAGGGGACGCTTTATGCGTTGGCCGGCATGGGGGCTGTGGCGGCGGCGGTTCTGGGGGCGCCGATCTCCACCACGCTGATCGTGTTCGAGCTGACCGGAGACTGGCAGACCGGGCTGGCGGTGATGGTCTCGGTGTCGCTTTCGACGGCGCTTGCCTCTCGGCTGGTGGATCGGTCGTTCTTCCTTACCCAGCTCGAACGGCGCGGGGTGCATCTCGCCGCCGGTCCGCAAGCCTATCTCCTGGCGACCTTCAAGGTGGCGAGCGTGATGCGGGCGATGGATGCGCCCCGCGCCGCCCCGGAAGAGGCCTGCCGGGAGATGATCGCCCAGGGTCTCTTCCTCGACGCCGAGGCGACGCTGGAAGAGGCGATGCCGCTCTTCGAGAAGCACAACCCGATCTTCATCCCCGTGGTCTCGCTGAAGGGCGAGGAACCGGAGCTCTGGGGCGCCCTGTTCCAGGTCGATGCCCTGAAGGCGTTCAGCCGCAAGCTGGCGGCGGTGGCGGCGGAGGAGCATTCCTGAGGCGCCGGAGAAAGGGATTTCGAAATCCCTTGTAAGGCTCTTCGAAGAGCCTTGGGCCCGGGAAGAGCCGGATCGGCCGGTTGGCCCCGCGCGCTCCCGTCGATCCCGGGGAGAAGCGGTTTCGAAACCGCTTGGGAAGGCCCTTCGAAGGGCCTTCGGCCGGTTGCAATCCGATTGCGGTGCTCGTCGGCGCAGGGTGCCCGGCGGCAAGGTGCGGGTAGGAAGCGGTTTCGAAACCGCTTTCAAGGCCCTTCGAAGGGCCTTTCCCGCTTGACGGGTGCCGGGGTCAGAGCTGCTCCACGGCGATCTTGTTGAGATCGAAGGCCAGGTGCCCGGCGATCTCTTCCACGCCCGCCTTCGGGGTCTCGTAGGACCAGGCCGCGTCGGTCAACATGCCGCCTTCCGCGGAGATCGAGAAGTAGCTCGCCGCGCCCTTGTAAGGGCAGGTCGAGGTCGTCTCCGACGCGTCGAGGAAGGCCATGGCGATATCCTCGCGGGGGAAATAGATGACCGGCGGATAGTCGCCCTCGGTCAATTCAAGGGCCCTGGTGCTCTCTCCGATCACGGCGCCACCGGCGCGGACCACCCAGGTGCCTTCCGCCGGTCTGATTCTGATATGGTCGGCCATGGGTCTTGTCCCTCCCTCGTCCTCTGCGTCACGCGCACGCGCCCCGGGGTCAAATGACCCTGCCCTCATGACAGGTCTGTGACTGTCGGGAACTGGCTAGAGCGGGGCGCAGGCGGCATTCAGCCAGTCGAGCGCGGCCCCCTCCAGGCGCGGGCTTATCCGGGCCAGTGTATCGGCATGATAGCGGTCGATCCAGTCCCTCTCGTCGGAGCGGAGCAGGCCGGTGTCGATCAGCCGCCGGTCGAAGGGGACCCAGGTCAGGGTCTCGAAATCGAGCATCTCGCGGTCGTCGCCGCCGGGCAGCACCGGGGCCTCCTGCACCGCGACGAGATTCTCGATCCGGATGCCGAAGGCGCCCTCACGGTAATAGCCCGGCTCGTTGGAGAGGATCATGCCGGGCTCAAGCGGCACGGTTGAGCGGCGGTGGAACCCCTGGGGGCCTTCATGGACGCAGAGATAGGCGCCGACGCCGTGCCCGGTGCCGTGGTCGTAATCCTGCCCCGCAGCCCAGAGCGGCGCCCGGGCGAGGGTGTCGAGATGGGCGCCCGTGAGACCCTTCGGAAAGCGGATGCGGGAGAGGCCGATCAAGCCCTGAAGCACGCGGGTGTAGCAGGCCCGGTGCTCGGCGGTGGGCTCGCCCACGATCACCGTGCGGGTGATGTCCGTGGTGCCGTCCTCGAACTGGCTGCCGCTATCGACCAGGACCAGATCGCCCGGCGAGATCGCCCGGTTGGTCTCGGTCGTCACCCGGTAATGGACGATGGCGCCATGGGGCCCGGCGCCGCAGATCGTGTCGAAGGCGATGTCGCGCAGGACATTGGTCTCGCGCCGGAACCCCTCCAGCGCGGTGACCACGTCGATCTCCGTCAGCCCGCCCTGAGGAGCGGTCTCGTCGAGCCAGGTCAGGAACCGGACCATGACGGCGCCGTCGCGCAGATGCGCCTCGCGCATGCCGGCCAGTTCGGCCTCGGTCTTGCGGGCCTTGGGCAGGCGGCAGGGATCGTCGCCCCCGGCGATCTCGACGCCCGCCTCGCGGAGGGTCAGGGCCAGTTGCTGCGGCGCGCTCTTCGGGTCGAGCCGGACCGGGCTGTCGAGGGTGGTGAGCGCGTCGAGCAGGGTGTGGCGGGGATGGGCGGTAACGCCCTCATCGAGCACCAGCGCGGCGGTTTGCCCGGGCCCGCAGAACAAATCGCAGCGCCCGTCATCGTGCAGGATGGCAAAGGCATGGGGCACCGGATTGCGCGGGATGTCGGCGCCCCGGATGTTCAGGAGCCAGGCAATGCTGTCGGGCAGGGTGAGAACGGCGGCCCTGTGCTCGGCCTCGCGCAGGGCTTCCGCGAGGCGGATGCGCTTCGAGGCGGCGCTCTCCCCGGCCAGCGCGTCGGGATGGGCGAAGAACGGCGCGTTCGGGTGGTAGGGACGGTCCTCCCAGATCCGATCGACGAGGTTCTCGGTCGGGATGAGGGCGATGTCGGCCCTTTCGAGCGCCGCCCGCAACTCCGAGATCTCGCTCATCGTGTGGAGCCAAGGGTCGAAGCCGATCCGCTGGCCGGGTTTCATACGCTCCGTCAGCCAGCCGGCGAGCTTGGTCTCGGGCCAGGGAACCGGGGTGAACTCCGCGGCCACCTCGGCCCGGACCTGCACCCGGTAGCGGCCGTCGATGAAGACCCCGGCGATCCCGGGCAGCACGGCGCAGAACCCGGCGGAGCCGGTGAAGCCGGTGAGCCAGGCCAGCCGGGCATCGCGCTCGGCGACGTACTCGCCCTGATGCGCATCGGCGCGGGGGACGAGGAAGCCCTGGAGTCCGGCGGATGCCATCTCGGCGCGCAGGGCCTTGAGCCGGGGCGGCCCCTGATCGGGATGGGTGGTGGCATGGAAGTCCTGGAACATGGGGCCTCGCAGATCCTGCGGTGCGGAGAGAACCGGGTTTCGGAGACGGCCACAAGGTCGGATCTTCTCGGCGGCGTGGCGTGAGGGCGTATTGCAAGTTCGGGCGCGCAAATGCCAATCTCATGCCATGACCGCGTTCCCATCCCCCGGAATGGACCTGACCCGGCACCTCGTCGTGTCCGATCTTGCGCGCTCAGTCGGCTGGTATCGCGATGTGCTCGGGGCGGAACTCGACCGGGAATATGGCGGGACGTCGGCGGTCTTTCGTCTGATGGGGCAATGGCTGCTCCTGACCACCGGCGGGCCGCCGACCGAAGACAATCCCGGCGTGACCTTCGCGCCGCCGGAGCGGGCGACGGTCTCCGCCCAGATGATCTTTCGCGTTCCGGATGCCCAGGGCGCCTACGAGACGCTTACGGGGCGCGGAGCGGCATTCCTCGCGCCTCCGGTGCACTACCCCCATGGCGAGACCCGGGCTTTCTTCCGCGACCCGGACGGGCATCTTTTCGAGATCAGCGCGCTCGACGACGGACCGGCCGGCTAGCCGACCTTCCGCATCCCCAGCACCCGGGCCCGTTTCCTCGGGTCCGCGTCGAAGAGCGAGGCGAGCTGTTCGGTCATCGCGCCGGCGAGTTGCTCCACATCCGTGATCGTCACCGCGCGGTCGTAATAGCGCGTCACGTCGTGGCCGATGCCGATGGCCAGAAGCTCCACCAGCTTCTTGCGCTCGACCATGGCGATCACGTCGCGCAGGTGCTTTTCGAGGTAGTTCGCCGGGTTCACTGAGAGGGTCGAATCGTCCACCGGGGCGCCGTCGGAGATCACCATCAGGATCTTGCGCGATTCGGCGCGCGCGGCGATCCGGCGATGGGCCCATTCGAGCGCCTCGCCGTCGATGTTTTCCTTCAGGAGCCCCTCTTTCATCATCAGCCCGAGGTTCTCCCGGGTCCGGCGCCAGGGGGCATCGGCGCTCTTGTAGACGATGTGGCGCAGGTCGTTGAGCCGCCCGGGCATCGCCGGACGGCCTTCGGAAAGCCAGGCCTCCCGCGCCTTGCCGCCCTTCCAGGCCCGGGTGGTGAAGCCGAGGATTTCGACCTTCACCGCGCAGCGTTCCAGGGTGCGGGCCAGCACATCGGCGCAGATCGCGGCGATGGAGATGGGGCGGCCGCGCATGGAGCCGGAATTGTCCAGAAGCAGGGTCACCACAGTGTCGCGGAACTCGGTATCCTTCTCGACCTTGAAGGAGAGCGGCGTCGTCGGGTTCGCCACCACCCGCGCGAGCCGCCCGGCATCGAGGATGCCTTCCTCGCGGTCGAACTCCCAGGAGCGGTTCTGCTGTGCCTGAAGCCGGCGCTGGAGCTTGTTGGCCAGCCGGCTGACCGCGCCCTTCAGCGGCTCGAGCTGCTGGTCGAGATAGCTCCGCAGCCGCTCGAGTTCCGCCGGTTCCGCCAAGTCCTCGGCGCCGATGATCTCGTCATCCGCGTCCGAATAGACCGCGTAGTCGGGATCGGCCTCGGAGACCGGCAGGGGCGCAGGGGGTTCCAGCGGCGCCTCGCCCTCGGGCAGTTCGCTGTCCTCGGAAAGCTCGGCATCGGCCATCTCGTCGAGGCTGACCTGGGCCTGGGAGGCGTCCTGCTGGTCCTCCTGACTGCTTTCGGGGGAGGCGTCCATCTCCTCGGACTGGTCGCTATCGTCCTCGCCGGTGCTGTCGGGCTGCTCCTCCTGATCCTCGGCGGTGTCGGCGCCGTCCTCCTCGTCCTCGTCCGGCGCGTCCGGGTCGTCGCCGAGTTGGTCGCCATAGCCCAGATCCGCGATCATCTGGCGGGCGAAGCGGGCGAAAGCCTGCTGGTCGCCAAGGATGTCGTCGAGCCCGTCGAGCGTGCCGCCGCAATTGTCCTCGATGAAGCCGCGCCAGAGGTCCATGACATTGCCCGCGCCCTCGGGCAGGTCGCGGCCGGTGGCGAGATGGCGGATCAGATAGCCGGCGGCGACGCTCAAGGGCGCCTCGGAGGCGTCCTTGCACTGGGCATAGCCCTTGCGCCGCGCCTCGGCGCCGATCCTGGCGTCGATATTGCCCGCCGTGCCGGGCATGTGGCGCGCGCCCACCGCCTCGACCCGGGCCGCCTCCATCGCCTCGTAGAGGTCGCGGGCCATCTGGCCCTGGGGCATGTAGCGGGCATTGACCTTGGGGTCGTGGAACCGGTGGCGCAGGGCGAAGCCGTCCGCGGTGCCGCGGGCCAGCAGCACCTCGTCCCGGGTCATCCGGCGCGAGACCTGGGGCAGGCGCAGCGCGTCCGCGTTCTGGCCCGGCGGGTCCACCGAATAGCTGACCGTCAGATCGGGGTCGTCGGCGAGGACCTTGGTGGCCTCGGCGAGGGCCTTCTTGAACGGGTCGGCCGGGTTGTCGGGGGGCGTTGTCATCGGGTCGATATTGCATCGCGGGACGGGCGAAACAAGGGCCCGGCGGGGCGCGAAACCAAGGCTCACGGAACGCTCACGAAGAAAAGTAACAGTTTTATGACGATCTCGTGCTATGGTGTCTTTCATGGTGACGAGACACAAGATATCGGGTCTGGTCGCGGCGCTGGTGCTGTTCGCGGCCCTGACGCCCGTGGAGGCGGCCGCCGCCGACAGCCACGCGGATACCTGCCGCTACTTCAACGGGCAGGCCTTCAACGACCGCCGGACGCTGGGGGCGAAGACCTTTCGGATGGAGCTTGCGCAGGATTGCGTCGATGCGCTGGTCTATCTGCGCTCCGGCGATCCGGAGGCGCGCGCACGGGCCGAAGCCTATCTCGATCAGCTCGGCGCCTACCGCCGGGTGATCGTCGAGATGGTGGTCACCCGCGCCCAGGCCCGCCCGGCCCCTGCGGAAGACCGCAGCCGCTATACACGGGTCGCGGTGCAGCCGGTGAGCTGGGCCGGCGCCTATCTCATTGCCCGCCGCATGGGGCTGGTGGAGACCCATCGCGACTGGACCGCCTGGCGCCGGGCCGCGAGCCTGCCGCTCTTCCGGCTCGACGAGACCCAGACCAACTGAGTGCGCCGTTACTCTGGGAGGATGCCGGCTTCGGCAAGGCGGATCCGGAGCTCGCCGCATTGCCAGGACCATTCGGCCTCCCGACTCCAGCTGGGCCCCGTTGCAGGCTCCGGGATCGAGCTATCCATTGGAAGGGCCTGTAAGACCGCCATCCGCGCCCACCAGTCACGCTCGCCGGCCGCGCGTGCGGACTGAAACCTCTGCCACTGCGCGTCAGACAGCGCGGACTGGATCGCCGCCATATCCCGATTGTGCAGGTCGATGAGAAGCGTTCCGTCGGCATAAGGTTCCGCTGCCTTGTGATAGCCGTCCGCCGCGCCCGCGCAGTCGGCATAGGCGAGGATGTCAGCCCAAGGCGCCTCTGCCGCGGCCCAAGCCGGCCAGACGGCAAGCAGCGGCAGCGCGGCCCAGCGCATCAGCCGAGCGATAGGCTCGCCGCGCTCTCGGGCAGTTCCTCGTCGAAGCAGCGCTGGTAGAACTCGGCCACGGTCTGGCGTTCGAGTTCGTCGCACTTGTTGAGGAAGCTCAGGCGAAAAGCGTAGCCGATATCCTTGAAAATGCGGGTGTTTTCGGCCCAGTTGATCACCGTCCTGGGGCTCATCACCGTCGAGAGATCGCCGTTCATGAAGGCGGTGCGGGTGAGATCGGCGACGGTAACCATCTGGCTCACGGTCTTGCGCCCCTTCTCGGTGTTGAATTGCGGCGCCTTGCTGAGGACAATGGCCGTCTCCGCATCGTGGGAGAGGTAGTTCAGCGTGGCGACAAGGCTCCAGCGGTCCATCTGCGCCTGATTGATCTGCTGAGTGCCGTGATAGAGCCCGGTGGTGTCGCCGAGGCCCACCGTGTTGGCGGTTGAGAACAGCCGGAAATAGGGATGAGCGGTGATGATCTCGTTCTGATCCATCAGCGTCAGCTTGCCGTCATGTTCCAGCACCCGCTGGATCACGAACATCACGTCGGCCCGGCCGGCATCGTATTCGTCGAACACGATGGCGACCGGATTGCGCAGGGCCCAGGGCAGGATGCCCTCGTGGAATTCCGTCACCTGCTTGCCGTCGCGGAGCTTGATCGCATCTTTGCCGATCAGGTCGATCCGGCTGATATGGCTGTCGAGATTAACCCGCACGCAGGGCCAGTTCAGCCGCGCCGCCACCTGTTCGATATGGGTCGACTTGCCGGTGCCGTGATAGCCCTGAATCATCACCCGGCGGTTGTGGGCGAAGCCGGCGAGGATCGCCAGCGTCGTCTCCGGGTCGAACTTGTAGGTCGGGTCGATCTCCGGCACCCGCTCCGACCGGTCGGCGAAGGCCTTTACGACCATATCGCTGTCGATGCCGAAGACGTCGCCGACCTGGACGTCGTCGCTCGGTTTGGCGCTGAGATCGAGGGAGCCGTCGGCCATGTCGGGGAGCCTTTCTGGGATCGGTCCGGCGCCAGGCGCCGCGCGGTTCCGGGGATGCAACATATCGCGCGGCCCCGCAAGGGAAAGAGGCGGCTCTAAGCGGCGGTCACATCCCCGTGGGGAACGATGAATTCGCAACCTCCATAGGATAGATTGTCCGCAACGAAGGAGGAGTTCCGATGGATCGCCGTCTGTTTCTGACCACCGCCCTGGCCGGGGCCGCCCTACCGGGCGCCGTGCTGACCCAGGGCTTCGCCGTGACCCGCACCGATGCCGAATGGCGCGCGATGCTGAGCCCGCAGGAATACCGCGTGATGCGCCGGGAGGGGACCGAACGCGCCTTCTCCTCGCCGCTCGACAAGCATTGGGAGGCGGGCATGTATCACTGCCGGGGCTGCGATCAGGCGCTCTACTCCTCCGAGCACAAATATGACAGCGGCACCGGCTGGCCGTCCTTCTGGCAGGCCCAGCCCGGCGCCATCGGCACCAAACCCGACCGGAAGCTGATCGTCCTCCGCACCGAATGCCATTGCAGCCGCTGCGGCAGTCATCTGGGCCATATCTTCAGCGACGGCCCGGCACCGACCGGCCAGCGGCACTGCATCAATGGGGTCAGCCTGCGCTTCCGCGCGGCCTGATCTCCGGCTTTGTTTACCATTTGTTAACGATTTTTCAGCGGAGCGGCGCCAAACGGCCCTGATCCTGCCGCGATTGGCCGTCACATCCGGCCGAACGCAACCAAGACAGTGGATCGAAGGCAGGTATCGGGTGAAGTCAGGGGTTTTCCATTCCAGCGGCGAGCGCAGCCGCGTTCTCGCGTTTCTGATCGTGGGCATCTTCGGCGCCGCCATCGGCTTCATGGTCGCGTTGCGGCTCGGGCAGGGGGCGATCCTGCATTTCGGCATCCGCGGTTACGATATCTGGATGATCTGCGCCGGGGCCCTGGGCTCCATGGCCGCCCTGGCGCTCGCCGGTCGGCAATTCGGCCAGCCGGGTTTTCGCGGCTTCCTGCGGGCGCTGCTCGCTTCTGTCTGGGTCAGCTTCTTCGGCTCGCTGATCGGGGGGACGCTCATGCTACCGCTCTACGGGACGATGTTCGGGCCCTTCACCCTCGCCGTGACGCTGATCAGCAGCCCGCTCTTTGCGGTGATCTGGTTCCTCAACTTGATCGGCGCTCATCTGATGCTGAGCAACTGGCAGCGCGAGCGCGATTCGATCTTCGAAGCCTTCGAGGATGGCCGGATCGATGAGTATCGCGAGGGCCGCGGCGCATCCTGAGCGGCTCCGCGCCCTCAGCGTCGGGCGACCCGCGCGCCGGAGGCGGCCTCGACCCGGATCGTGCGGATACCGGCCAGGTCCTGATCGCTGAGCGCAGTCGCCGCGGTAATCGTCCGGCTCGCCGGCGTGCCGGTGCCGGCAAAACCCGCCGGTGCCTCGGCGCGGAACGCGAAGGTCATCAGCCCGCCATCGACCGAGGCGAGCACCAGTTGCGCGTTGTAGTAGCCTTGCGTCGTCGTCCGACCGGTGGCCCGCACCAGCGCGCCGCCCGGCGTCCGGTCGATCGAGAGCGCGGTGATCTCCGCGACCAGCGGCCGGCCTTCGACCTCCCGGACCCGCCGGTTTTCCGGCACCAGGGGCCGGCGCTCCGCCACCGCCCCGGTATCGGCCACCGCCACCGCCTCCGACCGGCCGAACCAGTTCAGCGGGTTGAGCCGCGATTCGGCGATCCGCGCGCAGCCCGCGACGGCGAGCATCAGGCAGAGGGAGAGCGGCAGAAGGCGCATCGGCAGGGACCCCGTTGACGATCTGGGACCCTGACTACCCCAAGCGTCCGACGCTGAAAAGCGCGGGCGCTGGACGCCGCCCCGGGTTCTCCCTAGATCAGGGACCGGACCATCAGGAGTGCTGCCATGGCCCGGGAGGCCTTTGAAGAGCTGGCGGAGACCTTTGAGTTCCTCGACGATTGGGAGGACCGCTACCGGACCGTGATCGACCTCGGCAAGGCGATGGCGCCGCTGGAGGATGCGCTGCGGGTGCCGGCGACGAAGGTCGAGGGCTGCGCGAGCCAGGTCTGGCTGGTGCCCCGGATCGAGGGGGCGGGCCCCGGCGCGGTGTTCCATTTCCGCGGCGACAGCGACGCGATGATCGTGCGTGGTCTGATCGCCGTTCTGGGCCATCTCTATGACGGGCTGACCGTGGCCGAGGTGGCGGCGGTCGACGCCCCCGCCGAGCTTGGCCGGCTCGGGCTCAACGATCACCTCTCGGCGCAGCGCTCCAACGGCCTTCGCGCCATGGTCGAGCGCATTCGGCTTCTTGCCCGGCAGGCCGCCGCCTAGCCGTCCTTGCCGTCCTCGGGCTCGAAATCGAGGGCCACGCCGTTGATGCAGTAGCGCAGCCCCGTGGGCTGCGGCCCGTCCGGGAAGACATGGCCGAGATGGGCGTCACAGCGATTGCAATGCACCTCGGTCCTCCGCATGAAGAACGACCTGTCCTCCTGCTCGCCCACCATCTCCGCATCGAGCGGCTGGTAGAAGGAGGGCCAGCCGGTGCCGCTCTCGAACTTGTGCGCCTGCCCGAAGAGCGGTGCGCCGCAACAGGTGCAGGCATAGGTGCCGGGACCTTTCGGGAAATCATCATGGGTCCCGGCCCGTTCGGTCCCGTGCTTGCGGGTCACCTTGTAGGCGAGATCACTCAGCTGCGCCCGCCACTCGGCATCGGACTTGGTGACTTTATCCATCGAGCGTCTATCCTTCTGTCATATTCGGCTCTTACCTAAGAAGCCGCGAGCAGAAGACCAAGGATAAGGCCATGTTGTCGAAGGGCCGCTATGTCGCGCGAATTGCCGGGTCGGCGGAGGATATCCGCGCGGCCCAGGCCCTGCGCCATCTGTGCTTCGTCGAGGCCGCGGGCGGGGTGCCGCGTTCGGACGGGCTCGACCGCGACGACTTCGACGCACTCTGCGATCATGTGTTGGTGGAGCGGCGGGCGGACGGGGTCCTGGTCTGCTGTTTCCGGCTGCTGCCGCTGAAGGACGGCGCGGAGATCGGGCGCAGTTATGCGGCGCAGTATTATGAGCTTTCGGCACTTCGCGGCTTTACCGGGCCGATGGTGGAGATGGGCCGGTTCTGCATCGATCCGGAGGTCAGGGACGCCGACGTGCTGCGCGTGGCCTGGGGCGCGATGACCCGGTACGTCGATGCGAACGGGGTCGAGATGCTCTTTGGCTGTTCGTCCTTCCAGGGGACCGAGGCGGCGGGCTACTTGGATGCCTTCGACATGCTGGCCGAGGCGCATCTGGCGCCGAAGCGCTGGCTGCCGCGGGTCAAGGCACCGGATGTATTCCGCTTCGCCGACCGGCTCAGGCGGCCCTTCGACCGGCGCACAGCGCTTCTCAGGATGCCGCCGCTTCTGAAGACCTATCTGGCGATGGGCGGCTGGGTGAGCGACCATGCGGTGGTGGACCGGGAACTGAACACGCTCCATGTCTTCACCGGGCTGGAGATCGCCGCGATCCCGCCGGGGCGCGCGAAGGCCCTGCGCGCGGTGGCCGGGCAGCCGGTCTGATCCGATTGGGCGCCTGCGGCGCGCCGTTTGTCTCGCCGGGCCCCTGCGGGCCCGTCTCGGGGTGGGGGCGCTGCCCCCGGCCTGCGGCCTCCCCCGGAGTATTTTCGGCCAAATGAAGGGGCTTGTAGGGCAGGGCCGGCCCGCATAGCTCAGGCGCCATGGCGCAGATTCCCCTTTTGCAGGCGACCGACATTGGGCTCGGCTTCGGTGGCGATCCGGTGCTGGGCGGGCTTTCCCTGGTGGTGCGGCCCGGCGACCGGCTGGCCCTGGTGGGGCGGAACGGATCGGGCAAATCGACGCTGATGAAGGTGATGGCCGGGCTGGTGGAGCCGGACCGGGGGGAGGTCGTGGTCGGGCCCGGGGTGTCCGTCGGCTATATGGAGCAGGACCCTGATATGACGGGGTTTTCGACGCTCGGGGACTATGCGGTGAGTGCGTTGGAGCCGGGCGAGGGCTGGCGCGTCGAGGCGGTGGCGGAGGGGTTGAAGCTGGATCTCGGGACGGCGGTGGAGAGTGCCAGCGGGGGGGAGCGGCGGCGCGCGGCTTTGGCCAAGATCATGGCGGAGGCGCCGGAGCTGATGCTCCTCGACGAGCCGACCAACCATCTCGATATCGAGGCCATTGCCTGGCTTGAGGCGGAACTGGCGCGGACCCGGGCGGGGGTCGTCCTGATCTCCCACGACCGTGCATTGCTGAGGGCCGTTGCGAAGGGCACGCTCTGGCTCGACCGCGGGGAATTGCGGCGTCAGGACAAGGGCTTCGCGGCGTTCGAGGCTTGGCGCGATACGGTCTGGGCGGAGGAGGATCTCGCCCGGCACAAGCTCGACCGCAAGATCAAGGCCGAGGCGCGCTGGGCCGTGGAAGGGATCAGCGCCCGGCGCAAGCGAAACATGGGCCGGGTGCGGGCGCTTCAGGACCTGCGGGCGGAGCGGGCGGCGCAGATCCGGCGGCAGGGGCCGGCAGACCTGGCTTTGGGTGCTGGGGAGACGTCCGGCAAGAAGGTGATCGAGGCCGAAGGACTGACCAAGGCGCTTGGCGACAGGACGCTCTTCAAGGGGTTTGATTTCATTGTCCGGCGCGGCGACCGGGTGGCTCTGGTCGGCCCGAATGGCGTTGGGAAGACGAGCCTGATCAAGGTATTATTGGGCGACCTTCAACCTGATGAGGGTCGTGTTCGGCATGGCACGAAGCTTGAGATCGCGGTCTTCGATCAGGCCCGTGCGGCGCTCGACCCGGTGGCCACGGTCTGGGAGAGCCTGACCGGCGATCCGGCGCTCCGGATCGGCGGGGAGGGCGCGCAGATTCTCGTCCGGGGCCAGCCGCGCTCGGTCTTCGGCTATCTCAAGGATTTCCTCTTCGATGAGGGCCGGGCGCGGGCGCCGGTCCGGTCGCTCTCCGGCGGGGAGACGGCGCGGCTCCTGCTGGCGCGGATCATGGCGAAGGAGAGCAATCTGCTGGTGCTGGATGAGCCGACCAACGATCTCGATGTGGAGACGCTTGATCTCTTGCAGGACGTGCTCGGCGACTATGCAGGGACCGTGCTGCTGGTCAGCCACGACCGGGATTTCATCGACCGAGTGGCGACGACGACCATCGCGATGGAGGGCGGCGGCCGCGCCGTGACCTATGCCGGGGGCTGGACGGATATGAGCACCCAGCGCGGTGCGCCGGAGATGCGCGCGCCATCGGTGGCAAAGCCTCGGGAGAAGAAGGTCAGGGCGAAGAATTCAGCATCCAGATCCGGCCTCAGCTTCACGGAGACGCACCGGTTCGAGGTGCTGCCGGCCGAGATCGAGCGGCTCGAAGCCGAGATCGGAAAACTGCAAGAACTGCTTTCCGATACCGAGTTGTTTTCCCGAGAGCCGCAGAAATTTGCAAAAGCAAGCGAGGCTCTGGTGACCCGTCAGGCGACTCTCTCCGCGGCCGAGGAGGAGTGGCTGGCCCTCGCGGAGCGCGCCGGATAGGGCCAGGACAACGCCACCATCAGAACGACGTGGACCGGGACGTAGAGCAGCGCCTTCACGACCAGCGCCGGCAGGCCCCAGGTCATCACCGACAGCACGGTCGCCGTCAGCAGGATGATGAGGAAGTAATAGAGATTGTCGGGGTCGCCGAAGGCGATGTCCCGGGCGAACCAACCCAGGATCGGGATCGAGAAGAGGGCGCGTTGCAGCGGCGGTGTGGCGGGCGGGATCGGTGTCAGAATGCTCATGGGCGGGAGATGGTCCGCCTTCGCCATGCGGCACTGCGGCGTGGCGCCGCGGCAGGCCGGTCAGTCCGAGGCTTTCTCCGCCGCCTTCATGGCGTCCCAGAGGGCGTCCATCTCTTCGAGGGTCGCCTCGTCCGGGCGGCGGCCCTGGGCCGCGAGTGCGTCTTCGATCCCCGCGAACCGGCGGGTGAATTTCGCGTTCGCGGCCCGGAGCGCCGTCTCCGGATCGACCCCGAGATGCCGGGCGAGATTGGCGGCCACGAAGAGCAGATCGCCCATTTCCTCCGCAATCTCAGCGGGATCGCCGGTCTCCTTCGCGGCCGCAAGCTCGCCGGCTTCCTCCACCAGCTTGTCGATCACCTGACCGGTTTCGGGCCAGTCGAACCCGACTCGGGCCGCGCGTTTCTGCAGCTTCACCGCCCGCAGAAGCGCCGGCAGGCCGAGCGCCACGCCGTCAAGGACCCGCCCCTGGGCCTTGCCGGCGCGTTCGGCGGCCTTGATCGCCTCCCAGTCGCGGGTCTGCTGCTCCGCCGATTTGTCCCGGCTCGCCGCCCCGAAGACATGGGGGTGCCGCGCCACCATCTTGTCGGAGATCGCGTCCGCCACGCTCTGGAACGAAAACAGGCCGACCTCCTCCCCCATCTGGGTGTGATAAACGGTCTGGAGCAGGAGATCGCCCAACTCGCCCTCCAGTTCGTCCCAAGCCCCGCGCTCGATGGCGTCGGCGACTTCGTACGCCTCTTCGATCGTGTAGGGCGCGATGGAGGCGAAATCCTGCTCGATGTCCCAGGGGCAGCCGGTCTCCGGATCGCGCAGGCGGCGCATGATTTCCAGGAGCCGGGGCAGGCCGCCTTTCGGGTCGTGGACCAGCCGGTCGCTCTCGTCTCGGGTCATGGGCGCAGATCAGGGGTGCGGGGACGACCTGTCAAGCTTGACCCCGGCGGCGGGCGCGGCGAGGGTTGCGGCGGTGCAGCACATGGGAGGCGCGGGTGGCGCTCGAAGATGCGAAGAGCGAGATCGACCGGGCCTTTTCGGGCGGCGACTCGCGGGGGCTGGCGCGCGAGAGCACCTATGCCGGCGCGACCTCTTTCCTGCGCCGGCACTACAGCAAGGACCTGACCGGTGCCGACCTCGCCGTGACCGGCGTGCCCTTCGACATGGGGGTGACCAACCGGCCCGGCGCGCGGTTCGGGCCGCGGGCGATCCGCGAAGCCTCGGCCTTGCAGCCCTATGACCCTCCCTGGGGCTGGGGTTTCGATCCGTTGAGCGAATTTTCGATTTTCGATCAGGGAGATATGGCCTTCGACTATGCCAAGGTTGCCGAGGTGCCGGGGCGGATCGAGGCCCATATCGCGGGGTTCCTGGAGGCCGGTGTGCCGGTCCTGACCCTGGGCGGCGACCATTACGTGACCCTGCCGATCCTGCGCGCCCAGGCCGCGAAACACGGGTCCCTCTCGGTGATCCAGTTCGATGCCCATTCCGACCTCTGGCCCGATGACGACCCGGACCGGATCGACCACGGCACCTTCATGTACAAGGCCGTGCGCGAGGGGCTGGTGGACCCGGCGCGCTCGGTCCAGATCGGGATCCGGACGGTCTGCGACGACGTGCTCGGGATGCAGCAGATCGACGCCCGGACCTGCCACGAGCGGGGCCCCGATTGGGCGGGCGCCCGGGCGCGGGAGATCGTGCTGGGCCATCCGACCTATGTGACCTTCGATATCGACGCGCTCGACCCGGCCTTTGCCCCCGGGACCGGCACGCCGGTCTGGGGCGGGCTGGCGAGCTGGCAGGCGGCGGCGATGCTGCGCGATCTGGCCGGGATCGACCTGGTGGGGGCCGACGTGGTGGAGGTGGCGCCGCATTATGACGCGACCGGCGCGACGGCGATTGCCGGGGCCCATGTGGCGACGGACCTGATGTGCCTGATGCTCTGGCCGCGCCGGGAGGACGCCGAATGACCGGCCCGGCGCAGCCGATCAGCGGCAACGATCTGGCGCGGTTCTCCGGGCCGCAGACCTTCATGCGGCTGCCCGCGGCGGAGAGCCCGGAGGGGCTCGATGCCGGGATTATCGGCATCCCGATGGATATCGGCACGAGCTGGCGCTCGGGCACCCGGTTCGGGCCGAAGCAGATCCGCGCCGAGAGCGCGATGATCCGGCCCTACAACATCCAGACCGGGGCGGCGCCGTTTGACGCGCTCCATGTCGGGGACCTCGGCGATATCGCCATCAACACGTTTTCGCTTTCGAAGAGTCTCTCAATTATAGAAAGGGCTTATGGCGCGTTCTTGAAGTCCGAGTTCGTGCCTGTTGCGCTCGGCGGCGACCACTCGCTCACCTTGCCGATCCTGCGCGCGATGGCGGCGAAGCACGGGGCCCTGGCGCTCGTCCATGTCGATGCCCATGCCGATGTGAACGACGAGATGTTCGGGGAACGGGAGACCCATGGCACGGTGTTCCGCCGCGCCTATGAGGAGGGGTTGCTGATCCCCGAGAAGGTCTGGCAGATCGGGCTGCGCGGCACCGGCTACACGGCGGAGGATTTCACCGAGGCCGAGGGTTGGGGCTTCAATGTGATCCAGGCTCAGGAGTTGTGGCACAAGCCGCTCACGGGGCTCGGGCGGCGGATCGTGGAGTCGGTCGGGGATGCCCCCTGCTACCTGACCTACGATATCGACAGCCTCGACCCGGCCTTCGCGCCGGGCACCGGGACGCCGGAGATCGGCGGGCTGACAACCTGGCAGGCGCTTGAACTGCTCCGCGCCTTGCGGGGCCTGCGGCTGGTGGGCGCCGATATGGTGGAAGTCTCGCCGCCCTATGACCCCTCGGGCAATACCGCGCTGGTGGCGGCGAACCTGGTTTACGAGATGCTCTGCCTCCTGCCCGGCGTGCCCTATCGCTGAGCCCATCTGACGGAGACGCCCATGCGTATCGCCTTGATTATCATCGTTCTTCTGGTCGTGGGCTTCGCCGCCTGGGTGCGGCTGGCGCCGACCGATCCGGCCGATTGGCACACCGATCCCCTGACCGCCGAACGGCCCGAAGACGGCGGCTGGCTGATCCGGCCCGAAGGCGGACACGGAGCAGCGCCGAATTTCGATATGGACGGTGTGACGCTGCTCAGCGCCTTCGATGCGGTGGCCATGACCGAACCGCGCACGACCCGGCTGGCGGGGTCGCCGGAGGAGGGGCGGATCACTTATGTGTCGCGGTCCCGGCTGTGGGGGTTTCCGGACTACACGACGGTTCAGGCGGTGGCGCTGGACAATGGCGTGACATTGGCGGTGCATGGCCGGTTGCGCTTCGGTCGCTCCGATATGGGGGTCAATCGCGCGCGGGTGGAGCGGTGGCTAACCACGCTGCGGGAGAGCCTCGCGACGGCCGGGCCCACCGGCTGAGCGGCTTGACCGCGCCCCGGCGATGGGGGACATCGCCGGGATGATCCCCGCAGAGACCCTCGACCAGATCACCGCCCGTTTCGAGTTCCTCGAAGCGCGCATGGCCGAGGGCGCGGCGGGGGACGAGATCGCCCAGCTTGGCCGGGAATACACCGAGCTTCGACCCGTCGTGGAGCAGATCGTCGAATATCGCGGGCTCGGCGCCCAGATCGCCGAGGCCGAGGCGATGCTCGCCGACCCGGAGATGAAGGCGCTTGCGGAGGAGGAACTGCCGCTCCTGCGCGCCCGGTTGCCCGAGGTGGAGGCGGCGCTTCGGATCGCGCTCCTGCCCAAGGATGCCGACGACGCCCGCCCTGCCATCGTGGAAATCCGGCCCGGGACCGGGGGCGAGGAGGCGGCGCTTTTTGCCGGCGATCTCCTCAGGATGTATCAGCGCTATGCCGAGGCGCGGGGCTGGCGCTTCGAGGTGCTGGAAGAGGCGGCGACCGAACTGGGCGGGATCAAGGAGGTCACGGCCCGGGTCGCCGGCGAGGGGGTCTTTGCCCGGCTGAAATTCGAGAGCGGCGTGCACCGGGTCCAGCGGGTGCCGGAGACCGAGAGCGGGGGGCGCATTCACACCTCCGCCGCGACCGTCGCGGTGCTGCCCGAGGCCGAGGATGTGGATATCGCCATCGACCCGGCGGAGATCCGGATCGACACGATGCGCGCCTCCGGGGCCGGCGGGCAGCACGTCAACACCACAGATTCTGCGGTGCGGATCACCCATATCCCCTCCGGCATCGTCGTCACCAGCTCGGAAAAATCCCAGCACCGCAACCGCGAGATCGCCATGCAGGTGCTGAAGACGCGTCTTTACGATCTCGAACGACAACGGGTGGAGGGGGAGCGGTCGGCGGACCGCAAGGCCCAGGTCGGCTCCGGCGACCGGTCCGAGCGCATCCGCACCTACAACTTCCCGCAGGGCCGGCTGACCGACCACCGGATCGGGCTCACGCTCTACAAGCTCGATCAGGTGATGCAGGGCGATCTCGACGAGGTGATCGACGCGCTCATCGCCGAAACCCAGGCCCGGCAACTCGCGGAAATGGGCGGGTGACCGGCGCGATCGAGGCGCGGACCTCGGCCGAGGCCCTCGCCATCGCGCTGCGTCTCGGTGCCGATTGGCTGTGGCAGAGCGAGAGGCCGATGGACGAGGCGCGCATTCTTCTGGCTGACGCCGTGGGCGTCGACCGTCATCGCCTGCCGCTGCTCGACGTGGAGGACTTCTCCGACGCCGCCATGGACCGTTACGTCAAGGCGCTCTACCGGCGGATGGATGGCGAGCCGGTGAGCCACATCATCCGCCACCGGGATTTCTGGGAGCACCGGTTCGAGGTCACGGCGGACGTGCTCGACCCGCGCCCGGAGACGGAAACCCTTGTCGCGGCGGGGCTGGAGCGGGAGTTCGCGCGGGTTCTCGATCTCGGGACCGGATCGGGTTGCATTCTGCTCAGTCTCCTGGCGGCGCGAAAGGAAGTGCGTGGGTTGGGCACGGACCTCTCCGAGGCGGCGCTCGAGGTTGCGCGGCGCAACGGGATCAAGCTGAAGCTCGATGAACGCGCGCAATTCGTGGTCTCGGATTGGTTCAAGGCCGTCGAGGGCCGCTTCGACCTGATCGTCTCCAACCCGCCCTATATCGCCGCGTCGGAGATGGCCGGGTTGCAGCCGGAACTCTCCTATGAGCCGCGTATCGCGTTGACCGACGAGGGCGACGGGCTCTCGGCCTATCGGGCGATTACCGCTGGCGCGCCGGGGCATCTGACCTCAGGCGGATGGCTCATGGTCGAGGTCGGGGCCGGACGGGCGGAGGCGGTCGCTTCCCTCTTCGCTGCGGCCGGTCTTGTCAACATCGCCACCCGTCCCGATATGGATGGCAGGCCCCGCGTCGTGCTGGGGCAGGCGGCCTGACCGCGCCGGATACCGGTCGGGATTCGGCCGGCAAATCCGAAAAATGCGCCCTTTGGCCTTGATATGGGCCGAAAGTCGTGTTTACTCCCCTTTATCGGCAGGGATGTGGGCCCTAGGCTCTCCCCCCGATCAGTCGCCAGAAATCGCACCGGCCAGAAACAGATGTCGCACATGAGGTGCGGACGGGCGCGGCGCAAAAACGATGCAGGCGGAACGAGACGTTCATGAGATCATCGAAGTCACGCTCGCGGGGCAACAAGAACCGCAACCGGCCCTCGGGCGGCAATATCATCAACCGGGTGTTCGACAGCTCCGGTCCCGATGGCAAGGTGCGCGGCACGCCGCAGCAGATCATCGACAAATACAACCAGCTCCATCGCGACGCGGTGCTCGCCGGCGACCGGGTGGATGCGGAGAACTATGCCCAACATGGCGAGCACTACACGCGGATGCTGGCCGAGGCGCAGCGCGAGGTCGAGGCCAAGCGCGAGGAACAGGAGCGGCAGAACCGCGAACGCCAGGCCGAGCGCGACCGCGAGCGCAATGACCGGCTGAAGGCCCAGGAGGCCGCGGCGGCCGATCCGGGGCTGCTGGAAAACGGCGAGGCGGCCGGTGCGAGCGGCCTCGGCGAGACCCCCGAGGACGGGCCGAAACCGCGCTCCCGCTCCCGGTCGCGCAGCCGGCCCCGTCCGCCCGAAGAGGGCTCGGCAGGCGATGCCGCGCCTGAGGCGGCGGAGTAGGGCCGGCCGCAACGGGTCCGTCACGTCCCTTCGATCGAAGCGCTTTCCCGAAGCTCTCTGATTCTCGCGAAAATCAGGTCCGAGTTTTCGCGAAAACTCGCGGCCTCGGGAAGCGCCAGCTGTCAATTCCGTTCGGCGTTGTTAGAGCAATTCAGTCAAGCTCCGAGTGAGAGCGCAGAACCGCTCCAGATCGATCTGCTCGGCGCGATCCGTCGGTGCAATGCCCGCGGCCTCGAGATGCGCCTCGATATCGGGGGCCAAGCCCTTCAGGCTCGACCGCAGCATCTTGCGCCGCTGGTTGAAGGCCGTAGCCACGACCCGTTCCAGCATCCCGGGATCGGCGGGGTAGCGCGGCGCCGGCAACGCGTCGAGATGGACCACGGCGCTTGAGACTTTCGGCGGCGGGGTGAAGGCTTGGGGCGGCAGGTCCATGACGATCCTTGCATCGCAGCGCCACTGGGCCAGGAGCGCGAGGCGGCCATAGGCCTTGCTGCCCGGCGCGGCGGTGATCCGCTGGGCCACTTCGCGCTGGAACATCAGCGTCAGCGACAACCACCGCGGCGGCCAGTCCGGCGGGGTGAGCCAGCGCACCAGAAGCTCGGTGCCGACATTGTAGGGCAGGTTCGCCACGATCCGCACCGGCGGTGCAAGATGGGCGAACGGATCGAGGCTGAGCGCGTCGCCCTCCAGCACCGTCAGCCGCCCGGGATAGGTCTCGGCGATCTCCGCCAGGGCGGGCAGACAGCGTGGGTCTTTCTCCACCGCGACCAAATGGCGTGCCCCTTCGGAGAGCAGCCCCCGGGTCAGCCCGCCGGGTCCGGGTCCGACCTCCAACACGTCGCAGGCGGTCAGGTCCCCGGCCTGCCGGGCGATCTTGGCGGTGAGGTTCAGATCGAGGAGGAAGTTCTGCCCCAGCGCCTTGCGCGCGCTCAACCCCTGGGCCGCGATCACCTCGCGGAGCGGCGGCAGGCTATCGATGGCGCTCACCGGCGGCCCGCTCAGCTACGGGCGGTGGCGGACATACGCCACCCCACCCACTTGTTCCGCTCCGCCACCGTCCCTTCGAGGCAATAGAGGCGGGTGCGGTCAGGCATAGTCGGGACTCCCGGACCTTCCCCGGGTCGCGGCCAGGGTTCGGGCCAGCCGGAGGGCGGCGATCATCGAGGTGGCGTCGGCCTCGCCGGTGCCGGCGATGTCGAAGGCGGTGCCGTGGTCGGGTGAGGTGCGGATGAAGGGCAGGCCAAGGGTGACGTTGATCCCACCGGAGAAGTCCAGGGTCTTGATCGGGATCAGCGCCTGGTCGTGATACATTGCCACGGCGGCGTCGTAGCGGGCGCGGGCGGGGCCATGGAACATCGTGTCGGCCGAAAGCGGCCCGGCGATGTCGAATCCCTCGCCGCGCAGCCGGTCCAGCACCGGTGCGATCAACTCGATCTCCTCGCGCCCCATGCGTCCGCCCTCGCCGGCATGGGGGTTGAGTCCCGCGACGGCGAGGCGCGGGGCGGGAAGGCCGAAATCACGGATCAGGGCGGTGTGGGTGAGACGCAGGGTCTCTTCGAGGCCCCGGGCGGTCAGGGCGCGCGGCACCTCGGAGAGCGGGATATGGATCGTGGCCGGCACGACGCGGAGCGCGTCGCAGGCCAGCATCATCGCCACCGGCACGTCTCCGGCGAGATGGGCGAGGTATTCGGTATGGCCGGGAAAGGCGAAGCCGGCGCCCTCGGCCAGGGCCTGCTTGTGGATCGGCGCGGTGCAGAGCGCGGAGCAGGCGCCGGATTGAACCAGCTCCACGCCTGCGGCAATGGCGGCGATGACATGCGCGGCGTGGCGGGGGTGCGGGAGACCGGCCCGCGCCGGCGGGCCGAACTCCCGCACCAGGACCGGGAGGGCGGTCGCGCTTGCCGCCTCGGCGGCGTCCGCGACCGCCTGCCAGGGCGTGCCGTCGGGCAGATGTGTGGGATCGCCGATCCAGAGCAAGCTCACCTCACCCCGGAGCGCAGCCCAGGCCTTCGCGGCGATCTCCGGGCCGATCCCGGCCGGCTCGCCGCAGGAGATGGCGATGGTCATTCCAGGATGCGGATCGTCGCAGAGGCCCTGAGTTCGGCCAGAAGCGCATCCGCATAGCCGTTCAGCCGCTGGGTCCGGAGCCGGCTGCGCACCGCGTCGCGGTCGATATCCACCTCCAGCGACGGCACCCGCCCGCAGAGCATCAGGAAGACCAGGGTCTCGCCATTGGCCCGGGTCAGCGCATAGGACACCTCGCCCGGATCGAGCCGGGCCAGTTCGAGGGCCACGTCCTCGGGGATTTCGGAAGGCGGCAGGCTGCTGCGCTCAAGCTGCTCTTCGGGCAGGCCCCGGGCCACACCGTAGAGGTCGTCGCAGGTATCGACGCGCTGCGCGATCCGCGCCGCTTCGCGCAAAGCCGCGTCGCTGCGCCCGCCGGCAATGTAGAAGGCGGCGTATTCAATGGCCGCGGGCTCCGGGATCGGCTGCGAAACCTCGCGGATATCGCGGAGCTGGAAGAGCGCGATGCCATTGGTGATCGGGATCGGCGCCGTGACCTCGCCGGGCGCCAGATCGAGGATCAGCGGCCGGATCTGGGCCGGGTAATTGGTGATCGGCAGCCAGGGCAGGCGGCCGCCATTGTTGCGCGAGGGCAGGGCGGAGACCCGGCGCGCCTCGGCAGAAAAGGCCGAGGTGGAGGTCAGCCGTGCGATCCGCTCGGCGGTGGCCTGGGCCCGGGCGGCCTCGGGCGGGGGGGCTGCGATGATGATTTCCGAGAGCAGCACCTCGATGGACGACCCGGTGCCGCCGGATTGCCCGAGCGCCTGGTCGACCTCCGCCTCGGTGATCTGGGCGCGGTCGGCGAAGCGGGTGCGGATGTAATCCCGCCAGCTTACACCGACGCGGACGAAATCGCGCAGCGTCTCCTCCTCCACCCCGGCACCGGCCAGCACTTGCAGGAACTCGTCGAGCGGCAAGTCGGTGCGTCCGGCGAAATCCTCCATCGCGATGGCCAGCGCCTCGTCGGTAAGCCGCAGGCCCGCGCTGCGCAGGGCCTGGAGCTTCAACCGGTCCTCGATAAGCTGTTCGCGGGCCAGTTCGGAGAGGGTGCCGGGCGTGCCGAACACCTCGAGCATTCGGACGCGCTGGTCGATCTCGAAACGGGTGATCACATCGTTGTCGACGGTGATCGCGGGCGAAAACAGCCCCTGGGCCAACACCGGCTGGGCGAAGCTCAGAAGGAGGCTCAGTAGGCCGGTCAGAAGCGTCTTGGAAGGCATGTTGGTGCTCGTTCGCCGCATCGTTGATCGTCTTTTTGTCGCTCATCCGCCGCATTGGCGGGCCGGTCCGGCCCCGCTGCGCCCGGCGGAGAAGCCGGAGAGCGCGACGGCGACGCCGAAATCGGTCGTGGTTGCCACATTAGTCGATGAGGCGAAGCGGCGCGAGGCCGAAAGCCCGACCGTCACGCATTCGTTGCGCCATTCCACGGCCAGCCCGACCTGGGCGGCGCGGTCGGCGATCAGATCGTAACGCGCATTGCCGCTGACAGCCCAGACATCGCTGAACCGGTAGGCGCCATCGAGGGTCCATTCCGACACCGTGTCGGTCCGCAGCTCCGCTGCGTCCTCGGGCAGAAACACATAGGCCGCCGAGAGAAAGAGAGGTCCTCCGGTCCAGCGCAGCCGCGCCTCGGATTTGGTGACCTCGGCGCTTTCGTCGAACAGCGCCCGCGCGTCGAAGGTCAGTCCCCGAGGCCAGGCAATCTGACCGGAGACCAGCCAGTCCGAGGTTTCGCCCGACAGGCCGGAACTGTCGCTGAACCCGTCCGGGGCGGCGTTGTCGTCGAAGACGCGGCCGGCACTCAGGGTGGAGCGCAGTCCGCCCGGACCGGTCCGGGTCCAAGTCAGCCCGATCGCCGCCCTGGTGCCGGTCTCGCGCAGGTCCTCGCCGGCGAACCGCGACAGGGCGAGCAGGTTTCCGGCGTCGAAATCGGCGACCACGCTGTCCTCGTTCGGCGGCGTGCCGCCGTAGCTCTCCGACCAGGCGAGTTGCACCACGGGCTCAATCAGGTGCAGCGCGCCGTTTTGTGCCTGCCCGGCGAGCGGCCAGCGCAGGGTCAGCGCGGCGGCGGGCGTCGTCCGAAGGATCGTGCTGTTGAAGCTCTGATCCTGGGCCACGCCGTAATAGTCGAGATCGAGCGCCGCCTCTGCTTCTGCGACGATCCCGGCCGGGCCGATCCATCCCGCCTGCCAGCCGGCGCCGAAGCCGAGCCGGGCGACGTCGCGGCCGTCGTTGCCATCGGTTCTCGACGGTCGGTACAGGCTGTCGAAGGCGCCGGCGAGCGTCAGCGTCCCGCCCAGCGCGTCGGGGGCGAAGCGGCGCTCATAGCGCAGCTCCCCGACCAGGCCCGGCAGGATTTCGTTGTCATCGCCCGCCCGCAGGGAGCGAAACGAGATCACGCTGGCGCGGAACAGGCTGTCATCGGCGATCCGGGTCAGCGCCACCTCGCTGTCGAGCCGGTCGGTGTTCGAGACGCCGTAATCGGAGAGGTAGGCGTCGTCGGAAACCGCCTCGAGATCGAACGACAGGAGCGCACCGCGGTCGAGTAGGAATGCACCGGTTGCCGTGAGGTAGCCGCGCGCGCCCTCGGGGCGCAGCGTATCGTCCGAAGCGGCGCCGCCGATCTGCATGAACCCGCGGTCGAAAGCCTGACGATAGCGGAATTCGAGGGTTCGGGTCTGCGGGGCGATGAACGGTGTCAGCGTCAGATCGCGACTGTCGCCGAGCCGGATGAAGTAGGGGATGCGGAGCCCGGTGCCGAGCCGGTCATTGCCGCGAATCTGCGGGATCAGGAACCCGGTCGCGCGGTCCAGCGTCGGGTCCGGCAGGCGCATCCGTGGCAGCCAGAGGATCGGCAGGCCGGCGACCCGGAGCTGGGCATTCTCGAAATAGAGCTGGCGCTCCACCTCATCGTGGATGACCCGGCTGGCGCGAATCTCCCAGAGCGGGTCCTCCGCACCGCAAACCCGGCAGGAGGTGACGGCGGCCTTGTGGAGCTGTGAGTAGCGCCCCTCGACCCGGTCGATCCGGTTGGCGGCGAGTTGCAGTTCCCGCTCGAGCACCAGCCGCGCCCCGAGCAGCATGCCGCCTTCGAGCCGCGGATCGAGATCGGCCTCGCGCGCGGTGAGGATCGCGCCGTCCGGCGTGACGATCAGGATCGGCCCGGTGATCGTCATCCGGTCCCCGGCACGGTCATAGGTGATCGCCTCGGCCGAGAGCCGGGTGCCGTCGTGGAACACCTCGACATTGCCGCGCGCGATCAGCTCCCCCTCCGCCGTCACCAGCACCTCGTCGGCCACCAGGGTCGCCGCCATCTGGGCGGTAGCGCTATCCGCAAGGGTCAGGGCCACAAGGATCGCAAGGAGGCGGCGGATCATCCGTCCTCCAGATGCAGCAGCAACCCGAGCGCCAGCCCGATGGCGGCGAGCGGCGGCGCCCAGGCGGCCAGCACCACCGGAAGGTCGCCGTTCTCGCCGAGCACCTGGGTGAAGTTGCGCAGGAAGTAGAGCCCGAAACTGACCAGGATCGCAGCCATCACCATCGCCCCGGTCCGGCCGCCGCGCTGATGGCGCATGGTGAACCCGGCCCCGATCAGCACCATGGCGACCAGGAAGGCCGGCAGCGCCAGCTCCATTTGCAGCCAGACCTCGTGCCGCGAGGCCGAGAAGCCGGCCTCCTGCAACCGGTCGATGAAGCGCGGCAGCTCCCAGATCGGGATCGAGGAGGGGGTGCCGAAACTGTCGCGTATCTCGTCGGCGGTCAGCGTCGAGGGCAGGGTCAGCGTCGCGTGGGTCGCCGCGAGGGCCTCGGGGTTGGCGTGGCCGGCAAGCGGCCAGACCTTGGCGTTGGCAATCTCCCAGGCGCCGGGGACGAGCCGCGCGCGGGCGGCCTCGATGCGCTGCAACGGTCCGCCATCCGGGGCGAAGCTCAGGAACGTCACGCCGCTCAGTTCGGTGCCGTCGAGATTGGCCCGCTCGGCGCGGATCACGGTCTGCCCCTCATCGCCGCCCTGACGCAGATAGACTGCGTCCGGGGACAGCGCGAGGACGCTCTGCCCGTCGGCGCGCAGGGCGTTGATGCGGCTTTCATATTCGGCGGAGGTCGCGGCCACGATCGGGTTGACCATCGCGACGGCCAGGCCACCGATGAGGAGCGCGCCAAGAACCGGTGCCAGCAGGGCCCGGAGGGCGGAACGGCCGGCGGCGCGGGACACCACCAGCTCCGAGGAGCGGGCGAGGGACAAAAACAGGGTGATCGTGGCCAGAATGACCAGGAGCGGCAGGATCTGGTAGAGCCCCGAGGGCAGGTTCAGCAATATCAGCGGGACCAGATCGGACATCGTGGCGCCGTCGTCGGAGTAGCGCCTCAGATGCTCGATAAGGTCGAAAAAGCCGAGCATCAGCGTGAAGACCGCCAGTAATCCGGCGAATGCGGTGAGAAAGCGGCGCCCGAAATAGAGATGCAGGATCACGGTGCGGCCTCCCGGACCGCAGCGTCACGCCTGGAAAAGAGCGCCGGCCGGCTCGCCGCGGCAAGAAGCCCCCAGATTATCGCAATGCCGACAAGGGTCGGCAGGTAGATCGCCGGCCACAGCGTGGGATCCCGAAGCGCGATATTGGCGCCGGCGGTCTCGACCGTCTTGATCACCACGATCAGACCGACCGCGGCGATGATCTGGCGCCAGACGCCGAACCGGCTGAACCCGCCGGAGAGCAGCGTGGCATAGCCCAGAAGCGCGCCGATCACGGCGATCAGCCCCTGACCGAACCGGTCGTGGACCACCGCGATCAACCCCTCCGGGCTCGCTCCGGTCTCGGTTTGCAGCGCCTCGGTCGGATCGAGCAGTTCCCGGCTCGGCACTTCGCGGGGGTGGCGGTTGTGATCGCCCGGGCGGTTCACGAAACCCGCGACATCATAGGCGAAATCGTCGAAGGTGGTGACGATAAGGCTGCCGCTATCGCGCCGGAGCGTCTGCGCCATGCCGTCGCGCATCACGAGCTGCGGCCCGCGCTCGGTGCGCACCAGATAGGCGACGTTCGCGGTGTAGGTCATCTGGCTTTCGGGATCGCTGGTATCGGTCAGGTAGACGTCGCGCAGCTCGCCCTCCGGCGTGATTTCGCGGATATAGAACGTCACTCCGTCCGCGGGGTCGAGGAACTGTCCCTCGGTGAGCAGCCGGGCGCCGACATTCTGGGCGATCTCGGCGCTGCGCTCGGCGAGCAGTCGGGTGCTGACCGGGACCAGGAAATGGGTCAGCGTCCAGACCAGCAGCGCCACCACGGCGCCGAAGACCAGAAACGGCCGCGCCAGGCGGAACGCGGAATAGCCGGTGGCCTGCACCACCACGAGTTCGCTGTCTGAGCTCAGCCGGTTGGTGACGTAGACCGAGGCGGCAAAGCCCGCCAGCGGTAGCACGATGCGGATGATATTGGGCAGGCTGAGGACGCTGAATTCGAGAAAGACCGCGGCGTTGTGGCCGTCGGCGATGAGCTGGTCGAAGAGGATCACCGCGCGGTTGATCCAGTAGATCAGGATCAGGATCAGCGAAAAGAACCCGAAGATCACCATGAGCTGGGACAGGATGTAGCGGTCGAGGCGTCCCAAGCCGTTCCCCCGGGCTTCACACTGCGCTGAAGGCTGCGCGGATTTGCGCGAGGCTACCTGATTTGGCGCGGGGACCCAACTGCTATCTGGCCTTCGCGGCCGGGCCGGGATAGGGCTCCGGGGCAGCCGCACGATAGGACAGGAAGGGGAGACGACATGACCGATCCGGTGGAGATTCACTTCAAGGAAACCGTCCTCGACGGGCTGGCGGAGGTTGACGGTCAGGTCGCGGTGATTGCCGATGAGGAGGGCAAGCTCGCCACCGGCGGGTCGCGGGTGAACACGCTGACGCGGAAGGCGCTGGGGCGGCTTCTGGAGAGCGAGCGCTGGTCGAAGATGAAGACCGGCGATGTGGCCGAGCTTGCCTTTCCGGCGGCGATGGCGGCCAGTTCGGTGCTGGTCCTGAAGCTGCCCCGCCGTCCGACAATCTCGGAGGCGCGGAGGGGCGGCGCGGCGCTCGCGAAGGCGCGGGGCCGGGTGCCGCTTCTGGTGCTCGCCGGGTCGCTCAAGCACATCGCCGATCTCGCCCTGGGCCTGGCACTCCGCGGCTACGATTTCACCCCGCACAAGAGCGAGCCCGAGGACGAGCATCGCGAGGTTACCGTCATGTGCCGGGATCCGGAGGCGGTGGCGAAGGAGGCCGGCCCGCTGGCGGCAGTGGCCGAGGGCGTCTTCTTCACCCGCGATCTGGTCAACGAGCCGGCCAATGTGCTGACCACGGACGATTTCGCGGCAAGGCTGGCGGCGATGCACGAGCTTGGCCTCGACGTGGAAATCCTCGAGGAGGAGCAGCTCAAGGAATTGAAGATGGGTGCGCTCCTGGCCGTCGGGCAGGGCTCCGAGAGCCCGTCGAAGGTCGTCGTGATGCAGTGGAAGGGCGGCGGCGACGAGGCGCCCTTCGCGCTCCTCGGCAAGGGGGTTGTGTTCGACACCGGCGGGATCAGTCTGAAGCCCGCCGCGGGTATGGAAGACATGACGATGGATATGGGCGGCGCCGGCGTCGTGGCGGGTGTGATGCGCACCCTCGCGCTGCGCAAGGCGAAGGCCAATGTCGTCGGCATCGTCGGTCTGGTGGAGAACATGCCCTCGGGCAACGCGATCCGCCCCGGCGACGTGATCCGCTCGATGAAGGGCGACACCGTCGAGGTGATCAATACCGACGCCGAGGGGCGGCTCGTGCTGGCCGATGTGCTCTGGTATGCGCAGGAGCGCTTCGCGCCGCAGGGCATGATCGATCTGGCGACCCTGACCGGGGCGATGATCGTTGCACTGGGCCATGAGAAGGCCGGGGTCTTTGCCAATGACGACACGCTCGCGGAGCAGTTTCTGGCGGCGGCGGAGGCCGAGGATGAGGGCGCCTGGCGGATGCCGCTCGGGCCGGCCTATGACAAGCTGCTGAAATCCAAGGTGGCGGATATGAAGAATATCGGCGGCCGCTGGGGCGGGGCGATCACCGCGGCGCAGTTCCTGCAACGATTTGTCAACGACGACACGCCCTGGTGCCATCTCGACGTCGCCGGAGTGGCCGCGGTGAAGGAGGGCACGGCGATGGCGCCGGCCGGGGGCACCGGCTGGGGGGTGATGGCGCTGAACCGGCTGATCGCGGACCGGTTCGAGGGCTGAGATGGGCGCGGCCTTCTTCTACCACCTGACCCGGTCGCCGCTGGAAGAGGCCCTGCCGATGATCCTGACCCGGGCGCTGGACCGGGGCTGGCGGGTCGAGGTCCGGGGCCGGGAGGCCGGGCTGATGGACCGGCTCGACGCGCAGCTCTGGCTCCGGCCCGAGGAGGGGTTCCTGCCCCATGGCCGGGCCGGCGGGCCCCATGATGCCGACCAGCCGGTCCTCCTGACCGCCGGGGAGCCGGCGGCGAACGGGGCGGCTTGCGTGATGTGCGTGGACGGGGCGCCTTTGGAGGCCGGGGAAGTTGCGGCGCTCGAGCGGGCCTGCGTCATCTTCGATGGGGCGGATGCGGCTGCGGTCGAGGGCGCGCGGGACCAATGGCGGACGCTCACCGGCGCGGGTTGCGCCGCGGAGTATTGGAGCCAGGAGGGCGGCCGCTGGGAGAAGAAGGCGGAGGCGGGCCAATCCAATTGAGACGCACGGGGCTGCGCCCGAGCGTCGCTGGTTTGATTGGGCTTGGCGCGACGCAAGCCGGGCGTCGACAGACCGGGGGATGGCGATCCTCCCTCCGAGCTACAGCGCTTTATGCCGGCCAAGCACATCCCCCGCTCCGAGCTCCGCACCCAGCCTCACCCAATCGCCAGCCCGCGGGACGGTCTGTCGATGCCCGGCGCCTTCGGCGCTATTCGGGCGGGGCATAGAAAGACCGTCGTTTCGGCGAGGTTTGCTGGATGGCGGCATCTTCTCGGAACGACAGCCAGCCGCCCGGGCCAATTGGGGCGTCACCGCGTCAGGATCAGCCGGTCCCCCGCGATCTCGATCCGCTGGAACCGGTCGAGATAGCCCATGCCGAGGAGCGAGCCGAAAAGCTCGCCCTCATTGACCACAGCGCGGACGTTCTGGTCGACGATGGGGCCGAGCGCGACCCGGTCAAGACGGATCGGGGCGGTGCGCACCATACCGTTGGCGGTCAGCGCGGTGCCGAGATAGGCGAGATTGTCGACATCGATCCCGATCCGGGCTGCGTCCTCGCGGCTCAGCACCATCTCGGTCGCTCCGGTATCGACGACGAAGTCGACCGGCGTGCCATTGATGTCCAGGATCAGGTGGTAATGCCCGTCGGCGCTCTGCGGCACCTCGATCCGGTTGTCCGAGACCACGCTCTGGTGGGGGGAGATATTGCGCTGGATGTCGGACCAGAGCCCGACCCCCGCGATCACGCCGAGGAAGATCAGCACCCAGACCGCCGCCTGTTGCAGGGTCTTGCTCAGGGTCTCGCGGTGCGAGACCAGGTAGATGCCGGCGAGCGCGGCCCCGAGCAGGCCGAGATAGGCGATTTGCGCGATCTGATCTCCGTTCATGGTCTCAAGATAGGCGCGCGAGGCCGGGGCGGAAGGGGTCAGGCATGTTCGGCCTCTTCGAGCCGCTCCATCGCCGCGACCCAGAGCGCCTCGGCCCGTTCGAGCCCCTCCATGACCTCGGCATATTTGCGGTTCCAGGTTTCGAGCTCGCCGCCACGCCCGTCCTCATAGAGCGCCGGATCGGCGAGTTTCGTAGCAAGTTTGTCCCGCATGTCATTGATTTTGCTCACCCGCTCCTCGCAGCGCTTGACCTCGGCACGAAGGTCGGAGAGCGCACCACGGGGCTTTGGCTTCGGCTTCGCTGGGCTGTCCTTTTTGGGCGCGTCGGAGGCGAGGAGCTGGCGGCGATAAGCCTCCAGATCGCCGTCATAGGGCGTCACCCGGCCGTCCTTCACAAGCCAGAGCCGGTCGGCGACGAGGCTCAGGAGGTGCATGTCGTGGCTGACCAGCACCACGGCGCCGGTATAGGCGGTCAGCGCCTCCACAAGGGCCTCGCGGCTCTCGATATCGAGGTGGTTCGTCGGCTCGTCGAGGATCAGGAGATGCGGCGCGTCGAGGGTGGCCAGAAGCAGCGTCAGCCGGGCCCGCTGGCCGCCCGACAGCCGCCCGGCCGCGATCTCCGCCTGGGTGGCCATGAGCCCGAAGCCGGAAAGCCGGGCGCGCAGCTTCGCCGGGGTCTCCTCCGGCCGCATCCGGCGCAGGTGATCGAGAGGTGTTTCCTCGGCCCTCAGTTCATCGAGCTGGTGCTGGGCGAAATAGCCGACCCGGAGCTTTCCGGATCGCGTCAGACGCCCCTTCAGAGGGTGAAGTTTCTCTGCCAGTAGCTTGGAAAAAGTGGATTTTCCCTCGCCGTTCTTACCGAGTAGCGCGATCCGGTCGTCCTGATCGATGCGGAAGGTCAGCCGGTCCAGCACGGCCGCGCCATCATAGCCCACGGCCACCCCCTCGGCGGCGATGATCGGGGGCGACAGCTCCTCCGGTTCGGGGAAGCTGAAGGCCCGTAGCGCCGCCTCTTGCGGGGTCGCGATCAGCTTGATCCGGTCGATCATCTTCAGCCGGGATTGGGCCTGCACCGCCTTCGACGCCTTGTAGCGGAACCGGTCGACGAAGCTTTGCAGATGGGCGATCCGGGCCCTTGCCTTGGCATTCTCCGCCTCGGTGACGGCCAGACGCGCGGCGCGGATCTCGGCGAACTTGTCGTAGGGCGTCTGGTAATAGGTGAGCCTGCGGTCCTCCAGATGCAGGATCGCGCCCACCGCCCGGTTCAGCAGACCCCGGTCGTGGCTCACGATCAGCACCGTATGCGGGTAGCGCGCGAGGTAGCTTTCGAGCCAGAGCGCCCCTTCGAGGTCGAGATAGTTCGTCGGCTCGTCGAGGAGCAGCAGGTCGGGGGCGGAGAAGAGCACGGCGGCCAAAGCCACCCGCATCCGCCAGCCGCCGGAGAAGGCGGAACAGGGCATCTGCTGCTCGGCATCCGAGAAGCCGAGCCCCTTAAGGATCGTGCTGGCGCGGGCCTCTGCCGACCAGGCGTCGATATCGGCGAGCCGCGTCTGGATATCGGCGATCCTGCCCGGGTCCGTGGCCGCCTCGGCCAGGAGCGCGGCACGCTCCGTATCGGCGGCGAGCACGGTGTCGAGGAGTGAGACCGCGCTGCCGGGCACCTCCTGGCTGACCCCGCCGATCCTGGCGCCGCGGGGGATTTCGATGCGGCCCGATTCCAACGCCAGTTCGCCGCGGATCAGGTGAAAGAGCGTGGTCTTGCCGGTGCCGTTGCGCCCGACAAGGCCGACCTTGTGACCGGTCGGGATCACGGCACTGGCGCCCTCGATCAGCGGGCGGCCTTCGACCGCATAGGTGATGTTCTCGATCCGCAGCATGGGCGGGGCTTGCCAGAGCCTGTGGGGGGCCGTCAATCGCCGCTTTTCACCGCTGGGACCCCATGCTAGAGCCGCCGCGATCCCGCCGGGCGGCGCCCCGGCTCCTTCATTCAAAGGCAGGACCCATGGCCACCGAACGCACGCTTTCCATCATCAAACCCGACGCCACCGGGCGCAATCTGACCGGCAGGATCAATGCCAAGTTCGAGGAGGCCGGCCTTCGGATCGTCGCGCAGAAGCGGATCCGGATGAGCATGGCCGATGCCGAAGCCTTTTATGCGGTTCACAAGGAGCGGCCGTTCTTCGGCGAGCTGACCGCCTTCATGGCCTCGGGCCCGGTGGTGGTGCAGGTGCTGGAAGGCGAGGGCGCGATCGTTAAGAACCGCGACGTGATGGGGGCCACGAACCCGGCCGATGCGGCGCCGGGCACGATCCGGGCGGAGTTCGCCCAGTCGGTGGGCGAGAACTCGGTCCACGGCTCCGACGCGCCGGAGACGGCGGCGGAAGAGATCGCCTTCTTCTTCTCGGGCCGCGAAATCGTCGGCTGATCGCCGCGCGCGGCCCGGGCGCTGTCAGCGGCGCCGTGCCGGGTCGCCCACGCCGATCCGGTCCAGTTCCGCCTCGATCCCGGGCGGCGTGACCGTGGCCGCCTCCGCCTTGATCGCGTCGAACCGTTTGCGCAGCGCGGCCTTCTCCGCGCCCTTGCAATCGTTCCAGGGCCGGCCCTGGAGCGCCATGACAAGCACGTAATAGCCGATGAAGTGGGGGGCGGTGCCGGCCTTCAAAAGCCGGGCATAGGCGGCATCGGCGCCGAGGGTTCTGAGCTCCTCCGCCGAGTGGATCCCGGCGCGGGCGCAGGCGGTCTCCATCGCGGGACCGAGATTGGGCAGGCTGGAGATCGCGACCATGGGGTCAGATTAGGCCGGCCTGCGGAATTCGCCAGACCCCTCGGGCCCTGCTCCTGTCAGCTCCTGTCAGATGCTGGCGAAATCGGTGAACCGGTACGGCGGGCTGGCCGGCGGTGCGGGTCGCGGTGCCGGGGCCTTGGGGCCCTTCGGTGGGGTGGTCTTGCTTTCCTTTGCCATGACGCTGCCTCGTCTTTGACCTGTCCGAGGGGCGCGGGTTCTCGGCCCCGTTCATCCCCGTCGACATGGCCTTCTGAAGGGCCATCTTGTCAGGCTATCGGGGTATCGCGGCGGCAGATGGGCGGGATTATGTCAACAATATGGCGCGACGGTCAGGCGACATGCGCGTCGTCTTTTGAGGCAGAAGGCTAAGATTGGCTCCGGCGGTAGGGATCGAACCTACGACCAATTGATTAACAGTCAACTGCTCTACCGCTGAGCTACGCCGGACCAACCGGCGGCCGTATAGCAACCGTCCCGGACCCCGTCCAGAGGGGGACCTCGCAAAAAGATCGGCGCTCTCGGTCAGGTGGCGATGCGATAGCGGGCCATCAGGGCAAGTTCGGGATCGGCGGTCACCAGCCCCCGGCCCACCAGGTCGATGAGATGGGCGAAGACGTTGCGCTCGGCCGCGGGCAGGAGACTGGGCGTGACGTCGGTGTAGATGCGGGCGGCAAGTTCCGGGATCGTCCCGGGCGCCTCGGCTAGCGCGGCGCGGATCTGGCGCTCGCGGCCCTTGCGGTGGGCGATGAGGTCCGCGAGCCGCGCCGCGGGGTCGCATACCGGGGCGCCGTGGCCGGGGTGGAAGACCTCGGCCGCAATGTCCTGCAACCGGCCGCAGGAGGCCATGAAATCGGTCAGGTCGCCATCGGGCGGCGAGACGATGGAGGTCGACCAGCCCATCACCAGATCGCCGGTGAAGACTACGTCGCGCCACAGCAGGCACAGGTGATTGCCCATATGGCCGGGCGTGTGGAGGGCGCGGAGCGGCCCCGCCCGGTCACCGTCGCGGAGCAGCCGGTCCGGGACGAAGCCGGCATCGATCCCCTCGCCGCCGCCGGTCAGCCCCGCCGCCGCGAGCCGTGCCATCACGGCGCTGCGTCCGGCCTCTGCGCGGCCGAAGGCCAGAACCGGTGCGCCGGTGGCCTTTGCGACGACCCCGGCGAGCGGCGAGTGGTCGCGATGGGCATGGGTCACGACGATCCGGGCGAGGGGCCGTCCGCCGAGCGCCGCCATCAGCGCCTCGAAATGTCCGCGATCCTGTGGGCCGGGATCGATCAGGCTCAGATCCCCGTCGTCCACGAGATAGCTGTTCGTGCCCCAATAGGTGAAGGTCGAGGGATTCGGCGCCAGCACTCGTATCAGCCCCGGCGCCAGGTCCTCCGGCACGCCCGGTTCGGGCCGGTTCGTCATTGCGCCTTTCCCCCCTGATCGCCCGGGACTAGCCTTAGCCCATGTCCTTCGACTGGCTCAAACGCTACATGCCCCGGGGGCTCTACGGCCGCGCCGCGCTGATCCTGATCCTGCCCGTGGTCGCGGTGCAGCTCATCGTGTCGCTCTCCTTCATCCAGCGCCATTTCGAGGACGTGACCGAGCAGATGACCCGGTCGATCCTGCTCGAGCTGCAATTCCTGACCGAGGCCGTCGCCGCTGCCGGCGATGCCGGGGCGACCGAGACCGTGGCGCGGCAGATCGGCGAGCCGCTGCAACTCGACGTCACTCTGCCGGCGGGTGAGGCCCCGGTCACCAGCGAGGTCCGGTTCCTCGATCTGTCCGGGCGGGTCGTGGTACGGACGTTGGACCAGGCGCTGCCGGAGCTTGTTTCGGCCAGCCTGCTGACCGACCGGCGGGTGCGGGTCTGGCTCGACCTGCCGGAGGGGCTCATGGAGGTGTCGTTCAGCCGGCAGCGGGTCAGCGCAAGCAACCCGCACCAGCTTATCGTGCTGATCATCGTGCTGTCGATGCTGATGGTGCTCATTGCCTATATCTACCTGCGCAACCAGCTTCGGCCGATCCGGCGCATGGCCCGCGCCGCGCAGGAATACGGTCAGGGCCGGATCGTGCCCTATACGCCGCGCGGCGCTCTGGAGGTGCGGGCTGCCGGCCACGCCTTTCTTGACATGCGCAACCGGATCGAGCGTCAGGCCCAGGCGCGCACACTGATGCTGTCGGGCGTCAGCCACGACCTGCGCACCCCGCTGACCCGGCTCCGGCTCGGGCTGGAACTGATGGAGGAGGCCGAGGCGGCGCCGCTTCTGCGAGACGTGGACGAGATGCGGGAGCTGGTCGACGCCTTCCTCGACCATGCCCGGGGCGACGGCGCCGAAGACCCCGAGCCGACGGATCTTACCGCTCTGGTGCGCCAGGTGGTGGCCGATGCCGGACGGGGCGGGGCGCCGGTCGAACTCGTCCCGGTGGAGGGTGTGCCGCGCGATCTGGCGCTGCGGTCCGGCGCGGTGCGCAGGGCGCTGGAGAACCTTGTTGGAAACGCCCTGCGCTATGGGGCGCGGGCCGAGATCGGGCTGGTCTTCGCGGCGGAGAGCGTGCGGATCACCGTCGAGGATGACGGGCCCGGCATCCCGGAGGAGCGGCGGCGCGAGGCCGTGCGCCCGTTCACGCGGCTCGATCCGGCGCGCAATCAGGACCGGGGGTCCGGGGTCGGGCTGGGGCTGGCGATCGTGACCGATATCGCCCGCGCCCATGGCGGGCGCCTCACGCTTGGGCAGAGCGCCCGGCTCGGCGGCCTTTCTGCCGTGCTCGACCTGCCAGGTTGAGGCGGATCAGCGGCGCGCCTGGGCTTTCAACCCGTCGATGGCGGCGAGGGTCAGGTCGCGATGCACCGCAACGCGCTGGCGCCGCAGCTCGCCACCGAACATCTCTGCGCCGGCCCGGTTCTGGGCATAGGCCGCATAATGGTGCAGGGCGAAGAGGGCGAGTTTCAGGGGATTCACGGCGTTCCCTCCGGTTGGAGACTGCCTCTCTATTACGTGCAGAAGAGCATTTCGGTTTCGTAAACCATGAGGCGCGGATCGGCGCTCCGAGGAGCCAGTGTGGCTCTGGTGTGCCGATTGGTAGGCCCGGAGGGACTCGAACCCCCAACCAAAGCGTTATGAGCGCTCTGCTCTAACCAATTGAGCTACAGGCCCGCCCGCCGCCTTGGTAGCAGCCGGGTGCCGCCGGTCAAGCGGCGTTGCGCGGCCCCGGCCTTTGGGTTAGGCCGCGCGAAAGGGGGTGCCGATGACGCGCAGGAACGGCCTGACCTATGCCGATGCCGGGGTCGATATCGCCGCCGGCAATGCCCTGGTGAACCGGATCGGGCCGGCGGCGGCGCGCACCCATCGCCCCGGCGCGATGGCCGGGCTCGGCGGGTTCGGCGGGCTTTTCGATCTCAAGGCGGCTGGGTTTGCGGACCCCGTTCTGGTGGCCGCGACAGATGGGGTGGGGACCAAGCTCCGCATCGCCATCGATACCGGCCATGTCGGCGGCGTCGGCATCGATCTGGTGGCGATGTGCGTGAACGACCTTGTGTGTCAGGGTGCAGAACCTTTGTTTTTTCTGGATTATTTTGCGACCGGGACCTTGGAGGTGGAACGCGCCGCCGAGGTGGTCGAGGGCATCGCCGAGGGCTGCGCGGCTGCCGGCTGCGCCCTGATCGGCGGCGAGACGGCGGAAATGCCGGGAATGTATCCGGCGGGGGATTTCGATCTTGCCGGGTTCGCGGTGGGCGCGATGGAGCGCGGCGCGGCGTTGCCGGCCGGAGTGACGGCGGGGGATGTCCTGCTGGGGTTCGGCTCCGACGGGGTCCATTCCAACGGCTTCAGTCTGGTGCGGCGGGTCGTGGAACAGGCCGGCCTCGGCTGGGACGCCCCGGCGCCCTTTGCGGAGGGCGCGCTCGGGGCGGCGCTGCTGACCCCGACCCGGCTCTATGTCCGGCCCGCGCTGGCGGCGATCCGGGCCGGCGGGGTGCGGGGGCTCGCCCATATCACCGGCGGCGGGCTCACCGAGAACCTGCCCCGGGTCCTGCCCGAGGGGCTCGGCGCGGAGATCGATCTGTCGGCCTGGGCGCTGCCGCCGGTCTTCGGCTGGCTCGCAGGGCAGGGCGGGATCGCGCGGGACGAACTCCTCAAGACCTTCAATTGCGGGATCGGCATGGTCGCGGTGGTGAGCGCCGAGCGCGCCGATACGCTGGCCGACCTGCTCGCCGCCGAAGGCGAGATTGTCCACCGGCTCGGCCATGTGACCGAGGGCGCGGGGCTACGCTACACCGGCGCCTGGGCGTGATCCGCGTCGCGATCCTGATTTCCGGGTCCGGGTCGAACATGGAGGCCCTCGTTCGCTCGATGACCGGGGACCACCCGGCGCGACCGGTTCTGGTCCTGTCGAACGTGCCGGCGGCCGGGGGGCTGGCGAAGGCAGAGGCTCTGGACGTGCCGGTCCACACCGTCGATCATCGGAAATATCCAAGAGATCGCCGTACATTCGAGGTCGAACTGCGCAGAAATGTTGAAAATATGCAATCGGATCTGATCTGCCTCGCCGGCTTCATGCGCATCCTGACGGCGGATTTCATCGCCGGTTACGAAGGCCGCATCCTCAATATCCACCCGTCGCTCTTGCCGAAGTACCGGGGTCTCGACACCCATGCCCGGGCGCTCGCCGCCGGGGATGCCGAGCACGGCTGCACTGTCCATGAAGTCACCGCCGATCTCGACGACGGTCCGATCCTCGGCCAGGCCCGGCTGCCGATTGAGCCCGGCGATACGCCCGAAAGCCTCGCCGCGCGCCTCCTCCCCCTGGAACACCGGCTCTACCCCGCGGTCCTGCGCCGGGTGGCCGACGGCAACCGGGAGCCGCTCTATCTCTGACCCTTTCCTCTCTCCGGGCCTTCGCCTATGACGGGAAACCGGGCCGAGCAGCGAAGATCGCAGATGAAAACCCTCACGACGACCGACGACCTTGCCAAGTACTGCGCCCGCGCCGCGGACCATCCCTACGTCACCGTCGACACCGAGTTCCTGCGCGAACGGTCCTATTACTCGAAGCTTTGCCTTGTGCAGCTCGCCTATCCGGGCGGTCACGAGGACGATGCGGTGCTGGTCGACCCGCTTCAGGGCGATCTGTCGCTGGAGCCGCTCTATGCGCTCTTCCGCGACCCCGGCGTGGTGAAGGTGTTCCATGCCGCGCGGCAGGACATTGAGATTTTCTATGTCGATGCCGGGCTGATCCCCGAGCCGCTCTTCGACACGCAGGTCGCGGCGATGGTCTGCGGCTTCGGCGAGCAGGTCGGTTACGAGACGCTGGTGCGCAAGGTGGCGCGGGCGGGCCTCGACAAATCGAGCCGCTTCACCGACTGGTCGCGGCGCCCGCTCTCGGAGGCGCAGAAGACCTATGCGCTCGCGGACGTGACCCATCTGCGGGTTATCTATGAGCATCTGGCGGCGGAGCTGGCGCAGTCGGGCCGGGCGAAATGGGTGGCCGAGGAGATGGCGACGCTCCGCGATCCGGCGACCTACCGCACCGACCCGGCGGAGGCCTGGCAGCGGATCAAGACGCGCAATTCCTCGCCCCGCTTCCTCGCCATCGTACGGGAACTGGCGCGGTTCCGCGAGGGTTATGCCCAGTCGCGCAACGTGCCGCGCAACCGGGTCTACAAGGATGATGCGCTGCTGGAACTGGCCTCGACGAAGCCGCGGGATGCCGGGGAGCTTGGGCGGTCTCGGCTGCTCCTGCGCGAGGCCCGGAAGGGCGAGGTTGCCGAGGGCATCCTGGCCGCGATCCACGCCGGACTCGAGGCCGATCCCGACGACCTGCCGCGCCCGGACCGGTCGCGCGAACGGCTCCAGGTGAACCCGGCGCTGGCAGACCTCTTGCGGGTCCTGCTGAAGGGGAAGGCCGAGGGCGCCGGCGTGGCCCAGAAGTTGATCGCCACCGCCGCCGATCTCGACCTGATCGCCGCCGGCCAGCGCGACCTGCCGTCGCTGAAGGGCTGGCGGGCGGAGGTCTTCGGCAAGGACGCCCTGGCGCTCTGCGACGGCAAGGTCGCGCTGGCGGTGAACGGCCAGGACGTGGTGACGGTGCCGCTCTAGGCGTGGCTCACTCCTTGAAGCTGCGCGACGCCTTGATCTGATCCCAGGCCCAGACGACTTCGGCGAGCTGTTCCTCGTGAGAGCGATCACCGCCGTTCATGTCCGGGTGAAGAACCTTGATCAACGCCTTGTATGCCTTGCGAATTTCCGGTTTGGTCCAATGGTCTTTCGCTTCCAGGATCTCGATCGCCTTGCGTTCGGTTGGGGGCAGGCGGCGGGTGCCGGTGACGGATTTGCCGGGGTTGCGGGTGGCGTTCTCGCCCAGCACCTGATGCGGGTCCTCGATGCCGAGTCGGGCCCAGGCCCGCTCCTCCGCGCTCTTCTTGAACGACTTCGTCGGCCGGTCCCAGACCCGATCGCGATCCAACTGTTCCTCGATCTCCGCCTCCGTCGAGGTCTCGAAGAAATTCCACTTCAGGTTGTATTCGCGGGCGTGCTCCTTGCAGAACCAGTAGAACTCGTCGAGCGAGTCGGGCGATTTCGGTGCCCGGTACTGCCCCGGCTTGGTGCAGCCCTCGTGATCGCAGACCCGCTGTGACGTCTCCACGGCGCCCGACATGCCCCGCCGTCCGCGCGGATTCTTCTTCTTCGAGGCCGAGACGGAGATGTCGAAACCGAACGGATCTTCCTTGCGCATCGGAGCACCTTTCTTCGTCGGACAGCGGAGTTTAAACCCGATCCCGGGAGATTGAAGAGGCGAGGCGAAAATAATGGGGCTTGAACAGGAGATTCGCGACGCTTTGACCGGGGCGCTGGCGCCGCGGGAGCTTCGGGTCATCAATGAGAGCGCGCAGCATGCCGGCCATGCGGGCGACGACGGCTCGGGCGAGAGCCACTGGCGCGTCGTGATCGCGGCGGACACCTTCGACGGGCGGAGCCGGATCGCGCGGCACCGGGCGGTCCACGCCGCATTGGGCGCCGGCATCATCGGGCGTATCCACGCCCTGGCGATCGAGATTCGCTAGCTACTCGGCGGCGACGTTGTCACGGGGCCGGTCGGGGCGGTCAGGGCGCGCCGGAAAACCGTCCGCCCCGGTCCTATCCGCTTCATCGGCGTCATCGAGCGTCGGCACCGGTTGCGCGTCCGCCTGCAGGTCCGGCTTGACGGGCGCGGGCGACAGCGGCTCTGCCAGGAGCTTCGGTTCGCCCGGCATGTCCCGGGCATCGGTGATCGCGGCGACGGGCATCGCCGGGGTCTCCTCGGCCTCCTCGTCGAGGGGACGGCGGAACACCAGCATATTCTGAAAGACCGTGGTCCGGCCGGTCAGTCCCTGACGCTCTTCAGCGGGCAGGCAATCGGTGCGCTGGTACTCCCAGCCCTCCGCGCCAAGCTCGTTCATCACGGTCTGAAGCGCATTGGCGAAGCGCGCCTCGGACCCCTTGACCCCCTTGCCGCGCAGTCCCTTCTTCGGCGCCGGGACGACCTTGTATTCGAAACGTTGCATCGCACCACTCGGCAGCTTTCCGCCGAGACCCTAGCAAGGGCGGGTAGGGAATCAAAGCGCCTTCGGATGTTAGGGGCGCTCTGCGCCAATTGGATCGAGGGGACTGGAGCGCCGGAGATCGTCTTGCGGGCATCCCGATCCGTTGGGCGGCCAAAACTCTTCGAAGAGTTTTGCCAGACCCTTCGAAGGGTCTGATCCCGGACCACCTCCGCAGCCGACACCGCACATGCCGGGGCGATGACGACTTGGCACGGGCGGAGCGAAACTCTTCGAAGAGTTTCACCAGACCCTTCGAAGGGTCTGGCGACGCGGCCCGGTCGGCTTAGGCTCGGAGCTTCTTCGCCACGATCTCGTTCACCGCCTTCGGGTTCGCCTTGCCGCCGGTGGCCTTCATCACCTGTCCGACGAACCACCCCGCGAGCTTGGGGTTCTCCTTGGCCTTCTCGACCTGTGCCGGGTTCTCGGCGATCACCTTGTCCACCGCCGCCTCGATGGCGCCGGTATCGGTGACCTGACGCATCCCCCGGACCTCAACGATCTCCGCCGGGTCGCCGCCTTCGGTATAGACGATCTCGAAGAGGTCCTTGGCGATCTTGCCGGAGATATCGCCCTGGGCGATCAGATCCAGGATACCGCCGAGTTGGGCCGGGGAGACCGGGCTTTCGGTGATGTCGTGCTCTTCCTTCTTGAGCCGGCCGAAGAGCTCGTTGATCACCCAGTTCGCGGCGATCTTGCCGTCGCGACCGTCCGCTACGGCCTCGAAATAGGCCGCGCTCTCGGCCTCGGCGGTGAGCACGCCGGCATCGTAGTCGGTCAGCCCGAAATCGCTCACGAACCGCGCCTTCTTGGCGTCGGGCAGTTCCGGCAGGGCGGCGGCGATGTCGTCGACCCAGCCCTGTTCGATCTCCAAGGGCAGCAGGTCGGGACACGGGAAGTAGCGGTAGTCGTGGGCCTCTTCCTTCGACCGCATCGAGCGGGTCTCGCCCTTGTCGGGGTCGAAGAGCCGGGTTTCCTGCTCCACCGTGCCGCCATCTTCGAGGATCGCGATCTGGCGGCGCGCCTCATAGTCGATAGCAGCCTGAATGAACCGCATCGAGTTCATGTTCTTGATCTCGCATCTTGTGCCGAGATGGGAGAAATCCTGACTCTTCTGATAGCGCTCGTAATCCCCCGGCCGGCAGACAGAGACATTGACGTCCGCCCGCAGGTTGCCGTTCTGCATGTTGCCGTCGCAGGTGCCGAGATAGCGCATGATCTGGCGCAGCTTGCCGACATAGGCCGCCGCCTCCTCGGGCCCCCGTATATCGGGGCGCGAGACGATTTCCATCAGCGCCACGCCGGTGCGGTTGAGATCGACGAAGGACATATGCGGGTCCATGTCGTGGATCGATTTCCCCGCATCCTGTTCGAGATGGATGCGCTCGATCCGGACGATGCGAGCGGTCCCGTCCCCCATCTCCACCAGCACTTCGCCCTCTCCCACAATGGGGTGGTAGAGCTGGCTGATCTGATAGCCCTGGGGGAGGTCGGGATAGAAGTAGTTCTTGCGGTCGAAGGCGCTCACCAGGTTGATCTCCGCCTTCAGCCCGAGTCCGGTCCTTACCGCGAGCTCCACGCAACCTTCGTTGATCACCGGCAGCATGCCCGGCATGCCCGCATCGATGAAGGACACGTTGGAATTGGGCTCGGCGCCGAATTCGGTGGACGCGCCGGAAAAGAGCTTGGCGGCGCTCGCCACCTGGGCGTGGACCTCAAGGCCGATGACCAGTTCCCAGTCGCCTTTGGCGCCCTGGATGACTTTCGGTTTCGGGGTCTCGTAGGTCAGGTCCAGCATGGGGCTCTCCGGCGGCGGAACGTTGCCTGTCTAGGGCCGGAGCGTGGCGGCTTCAAGCCGCCCGGGGTGGCGCGCCGGGCGGTCCGGTTGTAGGAGGGCGCATGTTTCGGATTGTGCCGCTCCTTCTGCTTCTGGCCGCCTGCGCCGCCCCGTCGGAACGGGCGGAGCCTCAGGCCTTCGTCTCGACCATGCGCTGGGATCATCACGGCCAGTCTGACGCCTGGGCCGACGCGACAATGGCGGCGCTGCGCTCCCACGGCGCGCCGCTGCTGCAGACGGTGCCGGCCGATATCGATGCCTGGTGCCCAGCCTATCCCGAAGGGGGGGTCGAGGGCCGGGCGGCGTTCTGGGCCGGAATGCTCTCGGCGCTGGCCAAGCACGAAAGCACCTGGAACCCGCGCGCCGTGGGCGGCGGCGGGCGCTGGTTCGGGCTGGTGCAGATCGCGCCCGCGACAGCGCGCGGCTATGGCTGCGCGGCGCGCTCCGGCGAGGCGCTGAAGGACGGTCCGGCGAACCTCTCCTGCGCTGTCCGGATCGCCGCCGTGACCGTACCGCGGGATGGGGTGGTCAGCGCCGGCATGCGCGGTCTGGCCGCCGATTGGGGCCCGTTCCATTCGTCGCGCAAACGCGAGGACATGCGGGCCTGGGTCCGAGGGCAGAGCTACTGCCAGCCGTGATCGGCCGGATCAGCCCGCCACGAGATCGCAGTTCGCCGGGCGTAAGTCGACCCCGGTGATCCAGCCGGAGAGCAGCAGATCGCCATCCGGCTCGGTCCAGATGTCGACGAATCCCCAGCCGGGCACGTTGGTGAAGTAGGTCGTCACGACCGATTGCCCGGTCCGTGCCGTGCCGAGGACCGGCGCTGAGTCAGAGGCGCCCGACCGGACAGGAAAATCGGGGCCACGATAGCCCCAGCAGGCATAGCCGCCCACGTAGTCAGGTACCGGCAGGTCGCTGAAGCGGGAGTAGTGGGCGTGAACCTCGCGCATGGCCGCGCTGGGCGGGCGCGACGTGTCGATCCGGCAGCCGATATGGGCTTCGCCCTCGCGGGCGAAACCGACCGCCTCGGCGAGCCGCGGCGGCGGGGTCGGGCCGGAAATCGTGCAGTCGGAATTGTCGAAGAGCATCTGCCCGGCAGTCGAACTGAAGCAATGGCCCAACCGGTCCATGATCAGGTTTCGCAGAACCCAGGCCTCGGCACAGAAATCCGCCGCCTCGGCGGCCTGCGGCAGGGGCGCCACGAAAGCGAGCGCGGCGACGAGAGAAAGGCTTGGCCGGCGCGTTGTGACCATTTCCGTTGTCTCCTCTTGGGTGTCGTCGAGAGATGATATCCTGTTGGGGAGCAGGCGCGACGGTGTCCGTGTTTGTCATCCGGGGTACTGTGACGATTTCGCGTGCTCTTGCAAATGCGACGTCTTGCCGGGCAAGGTCCGGGCCATGTCTGCTGTCCTTCACCGGCTGACCGGGCTTCTTGCCTTGGTCCTAAGCACTATTGCCGTCAGTGTCGTCGCCGACCCGGCGGACCCCCTGCGGCCGATGGCGCGGGAGGATGCGCTCGCGATGCGGCTTGAGGCGGAACGCGCGGAACTCGGTGCGATCCGGCCCGAGGCCCGGCCGTCCTGGATGGTGCGCTATCCGGTGGTGATCGAGACCGAACCGCCGAAGGTGCGGCCCCGGGCCCGGGCCGCTGACCTGCCCGCCGCGCGCTGGCATTTCCGCGACGATGCCCGGCTCTGGACCCGCGCCGCGCTGTCGGCGATCACGGCCCATGGCAACGGACTCGAGGAGATCGTGCCGCGCGACATCGCCGCCTGGTGCCCGGGCTATCCCCAAGCGCCCGCTCATCTGCGTCGCGCCTTCTGGGTCGGTATGATGTCGGCGCTGGCCAAGCATGAGAGCACCTGGCGGCCTGAGGCGGTGGGCGGCGGTCATCTCTGGTACGGTCTCCTGCAGATCTACCCCGACACGGCGCGTCGCTACGGCTGCCGCGCGCGGACCGGGGCGGCGCTGACTGATCCGGCGGAGAACCTCTCCTGCGCAGTACGGATCATGGCGGTGACGGTGCGGCGGGACAACGCGATCGCGGTCCATGACGGGCGCTGGCGCGGCGTGGCGGCGGATTGGGGGCCGATGACCAGCCGCGCCAAGCGCGCCGAGATGGCCGCCTGGACCCGGGAGCAGAGCTATTGCCAGCCGATATCCGGCGTCTATGCCAGCCTCCGGCCCCGGGCCCGGCCACCGGACGGTCTCGGGGGTCGGCTGAGCACCCGGGGCGAGTGAGTTCCGCTTCGGCCGATCCGGGCAGCCCAGAACCTTCGAAGGTTCTGGCAAAACTCTTCGAAGAGTTTTCTTGGTCCCAAGGTGTCGGGCAGATCGCCGCTTGTACGTGCGGGCCGGTCCCCGCCCGCGGTGGCCAGACCCTTCGAAGGGTCTGACAAAACCCTTCGAAGGGTTTTGCCGCCAGCGCCCCGACCGACGGTCTCTAGAACCGCAAGAGCGGCTTCCGTGTCGCACGCACCAGGCTGACCGATGCCCCGTCCACGCCGCCGAGCGCCAGGGTGGCGCGGCGCAGCATCTCGATCCCGTCCTCCGACTTCTCCGGCAGGGCGGAGGGGGCGATGACCTCACCGAAGGTCAGGCGGAACGGCTGGCGCGCCTTGTTCAGCGTCTCGTGGAACAGGGTGATGTCCTTCAGCGTCGGATGGATGATGTCGAAGAGGTAGAACAGCACCGAATTGCGCGCCCGGATGTTCACCGGGATCACCGGCAGGTCGAACTTTCGGGCCAGCATCGCCGCCGACGCCATCCAGGGCCGCTCGAAGAGCCTGAGGCCCCGGCGCTGGGCCAGCCGGCCGGAAGGGAAGATCACCCCGAGCCGCCCGTCCTTCACCGCGCGGCGGGTGAAGGCCATCGTCTCCCGCGTCTTGCCGTGGCTGCGCTTGTCGCGGCGCCATTCCACCGGGCAGATGAAATCCTCCATCTGCGGCATCACCCGCAGGATGTCGCGGTTGGCGAAGACATAGGTGTCGCTGCGGATCCGCGACAGGAAGTGTTGCAGCACGATGCCGTCGCCGATCCCGGTCGGGTGGTTCGCCACGATCAGGGCGGCGCCATGACGCGGGACGTTGGAGAGGCCGGTCGCCTCCACATCATGGGCGATCAGCGCAGCCAGTTCCGCCATGATCTCCAGCGATGGGCGGTCTTTCAGCGCCGTGGCGATCTCGATGGTCCTGTCATAGGACAGCGCCCGGTTCAGCGCGGCGCGCACGAACCGCGTACCCGGCCGGGCCCGAAAGAGCCACGGCGCACGCTCGGCGATCAGTGGGTCGATTCGGTCTTTCATGAACATCTCATGCCCATGGCTCTGTAACGGTCGCGTGATGCTAGCACGGTTTCGAGGCCGAAGGGCAGGGGGCAGGGGCGTTTCCGCCGATAGCCCCTCCGCGCGACCAGCGGGCGTTAGCCGGTCTGCTTCAGCCGCAAACCCGCCCGGATGTCGCTCACCGCGTTCTCCTGTTCCGGGCTCAGCCCGTCCTGCGGCGTGATCGCGCCGAGGATCTCGAAGAGCGCGTCCTGGCTCTTGGCCCCGTCGATTTTGTAGAGCCGGCGGGTCAGGCGGGCGATGGCCGGGCGCGGCCCGTTGCACTCGGTCATCAGCCAGCGGCCCACGATCTCCATCTCCCGGGCCTCCTCCGGATCGGCCTTCAGCACCGAGCGCAGCTTCATCTCCAAGAGCGTGCGCTGTTCCTGGGTCGGCAAAGCATCGAGTTCCAGAAACGCCTGGGCAATGGCCGCGATGGCGAGGCGGGGATCGTCGACCCCCTCGACCGGATGCATTCCGGTCTGGCGGCGGAACCGGATGCGGCGCGGGGCGTTGAGCACCGTTGTTAGCGCATCGTCTGCGAAATCCGCGATCTCGCGCGCGGCCGTAGCGGTGTTGCGGAGGCGGAAATACCAGAACGCGGCCCCCGCGAGGATCGTTACGATCGCGATGAGAACAGGCATCGCATCACCCTTCCGTTACGCCCCGCACATCGGCCCCATAGCAGCCCTTGCCTCGCCTGTCATCCGGTGCGCATCCGGGCCACCATTTCGCCGGTGTCACGGCTGAGGCCCGGTGCGTCGGCGATCCGGTCAAGCTCGGCGAGGATCAGCGCTTGTCTTTCGGGATCGTAGCGGCGCCAGGTCTGGAACGCGGCGGACATCCGCGCGGCGGTCTGCGGGTTCAGCCCGTCGAGCCGGATCAGCCAGTCAGCGAGCAGACGGTAGGCGGCGCCGGAGGGGTGGTGGAAGCCCGCCGGATTGCCCGCGAGGGCGCCGAAGACCGAACGGAACCGGTTCGGGTTCTTCTCGTCAAAGTCCGGATGCCCCGCGAGAGCTTCGGCGGTGGCCGCGGTCGCCTCGGGGGCGGCGCAGAGGACCTGGAGGCTGAACCATTTGTCCATCACTAGGCGGTCGGTTTTCCACTTCTTCTCAAAAGCTTCGAGGGCGTCCTTGCCCTTACCGACGGTCAGGAGCGCAGTGAGCGCGGCCACCGATTGGGTCATATTGTCGGCACTCTCGAACTGCGCGGAGGCCGCCGTCCCGCCATCGATCTGGCTGACATAGCCGAGAATGGCATTGCCCAGGGCACGCTTGCCGGCGCTGTCGGCATCCGGGCTGTAGGGGCCCGGCACCTCCATGGCGGCGCGCACGCGGACCATCGGGTCCTGAAGCGCCTCGGCGATCTGCACCTGTAGCGCCTCGCGGGCGGCGTGGATCGTAAGCGGGTCCGGCACCGTGCCGGTCTCGTGCAGGTGCTGGGCGATCTCGTCCTCCGAGGGGAGGGCCAGGACGAGGGCCCGGAAGGCGGGGTCGAGGCCGTCATCGCGCAGCACCGCGCCGAGCCCGTCGAGGAAGGCCGCATCGGCGCCGTCGGGGCCGGTGGCCATGCGGGCGAGCAGGTCGCGGGCCAGGGCGTGGCCGGCCTCCCAGCGGGTGAAGGGGTCGGTGTCATGGGCGAGCAAGAGGGCCTGTTCGGCGGCGCTGGTCTCGCGCTCGATCACCACCGGGGCCGAGAAACCGCGCAGGAGCGAGGGGACGGGCCGGACGTGGAGGTGCTCGAAGCTCAGCCTCTGTTCGGCCTTGTCGATCTCCACGATCCGGGTCGGGACAAGCTCCGTTCCGTCCGGCGCCAAGAGCCCGAGGGCAAGGGGGATCGGCACCGGCTCCTTCTCGGTCTGCTCAGGTGTCGCAGGCGTTCTCTGTTTGATATCAAGAATATAGGTGCCGTCCTTGAAGTCATCCGTGACGGTCAGATGCGGCGTCCCGGCCTGGGCATACCAACGCTTGAACGGACTTAGATCGCGGCCCGAGGCGTCCTCGAACGCTTTCAGCCAGTCCTCAACGGTGCAGGCCTGGCCGTCGTGTCGCTCGATATAGAGGTCCATGCCGCTGCGCCAGGCATCCTCTCCGATCAGCCGGCGTAGCATGCCGATCAGCTCGGCGCCCTTCTCGTAGACCGTGATCGTGTAGAAGTTGTTGATCTCCACGAAGCTCTCGGGACGCACCGGATGCGCCAGCGGCCCGGCATCCTCGCGGAACTGGTGGGTGCGCATGAGCCGCGCATCCTCGATCCGCTTCACTGCGTGAGAGCGCAGGTCGCCGGTGAACTGCTGGTCGCGATAGACCGTCAGCCCCTCCTTGAGGCTGAGCTGGAACCAGTCGCGGCAGGTGATCCGGTTGCCGGTCCAGTTGTGGAAGTATTCGTGGGCGATCACCGCCTCGATGCGCTCATAGTCGCGGTCAGTGGCGGTCTCCGGGCTGGCCAGGATCAGGGCGGAGTTGAAGATGTTCAGCCCCTTGTTCTCCATCGCGCCCATGTTGAAATCGTCGACCGCCACGATGTTGAAGACGTCGAGATCGTATTCGAGGCCGAACACCTCCTCGTCCCAGCGCATCGAGGCTTTCAGCGCCTCCATCCCGAAGGCGCATTTGCCCTCGTCGGGGCCGGGGCGGACCCAGATCGCGAGATCGACCTTGCGGCCCGAAGCGGTGGTGAAGCGGTCGCGATGGGCCACCAGATCGCCGGCGACCAGTGCGAAGAGGTAGGAGGGTTTCGGCCAGGGGTCGTGCCATTCCGCCCAGCCCTCGCCGGTCGTCGCCGGATTGCCGTTCGAGAGCAGCACCGGCTGGTCGCCCTCGACCCGCACGGTGAAGGGGGCCATGACGTCCGGCCGGTCCGGGTAGTAGGTGATCTTGCGGAACCCCTCGGCCTCGCATTGCGTGCAGTACATCCCGTTCGACATGTAGAGCCCTTCGAGGGCGGTGTTGTCCTCCGGCGCGATCTCGACCTCGGCCTCCCAGGTGAACGGGCCGTCCGGGACCGCGCAGGTCAGGCCCTCGGGGGTTACCTCGGTGTTCACCGGTTCCCCGTCGATCCGGGCCGAGAGCAGGGTCAGGTCCTCGCCGTCGAGGCGGAAGTCGCGGCTTTCTGCGTCCGGGTTCGGACGGAACCGGATGCGGCTCCTGACCACGGTTTTCTTGGGGTCGAGGCGGAAGGTCAGATGCACCTCGTCCACCAGCCAGGCCGGGGGCGCGTAGTCCTTGAGGTGGATCGTCTGGGGCGCGGCATCTTTCATCGGGCTCTCCTTTGCGCCGCGATCACGGCACCAGATCGACGGGCAGGCTCTTCCACCCCCGAAGCCCGATCCGGTGGAGCGGGGTGAGGTCGTCGGGCGGGCAGGCCAGGCGCATGTCCGGATAGCGCTCGAAGAGGCGGGAGACGGCGATATGCGCCTCGGCCCGGGCCAGTCCCATGCCGAGACACATATGAACGCCCGCGCCGAAGCCGAGATGGGCGTTGGGCCGGCGGTTCGGGACCAGCGCCCGCGCCTCTGGGAACCGGTCCGGGTCCTGATTGGCCGCGATCAGCAGCGGCACCACCCGCTCCCCGCGCCGGAGCCTTGTGCCGTGGAACTCCATATCGCGGGAGACATGGTACATGTTGGTGAACATCACCGGGCTCTTCAGCCGCATGATCTCTTCGATGAAGAACGGCCAGGCCTTTGGATCCGCTTCCAGCGTCTCGCGCAGGCCGGGTACGGTGAGCATCTCGTAGATCGCATTGCCGATCAGGTGCACCGTGGTGTCGCTGCCGCCGATGAAGAGTGCGATGACCATCGCCAGAAGCTCGTCGTCGGAGAGCCGGTCGCTGCCCTGCCGGGCCTGCACCAGATCGTTGATGATGCCGGGGCGCGGGGTGGCGCGGAGCCGCTCGAAGTCCGCGCGGAAATAGCGCGACATGCGCCAGAGCCCGGGCGTGGCCCGGAGCGCGGTCCAGACCCCGGCGGCGCGGCCCACCGGGGCGAACCAGCGGGCGATGTCGGCGCGGTCCTTCTCCGGCACGCCGAGATGGGCGCAGATCACCAGGATCGGCAGCCAGCGGGCATAGGCGCGGATGATGTCCGCCGGGCGGTCGGTCGGCAACTCGTCGATCAGCCGGTCGGCGATGTCGCGGATCGCCGGGCGCAGGGCCTCAACGGAACCCGAGGCGAAGGCCGGGTTGACGAGCCCGCGCAGCCGGGCGTGATCCTCGCCATCCATCTGGGTGATGTTGCGCAGGAGCGGCCGGATGAACGGCGGAAACCACCACCAGACCCGCTCCAGCGGCGTGCCGTCGGCATTGGCCGGGTTGCGGACGAAATCGCCGGAGCGCTTCAGCAGGTCGCGGGCGGCGGTGTCGGTCGTGGTCAGCCAGACCTTGCCCAGGATCGGGAGGTGGCCGCGCACCAGGGGCCCCTGAGCCCTGAGGCCGTCGATGACGGGGGCCGGGTGGCGCAGGAAATCCGGGGCGTGGAGGTCGGGGGCCATGTCCGTGGTCCGCTTCGTCGTGGTCTGTCCGCGCCGGGCGTTGACCTGCCCGATCCGTTGTCAAGCGGGGCTCGTGCCTTTTCACATCGCCCCCTGCGGGCTATCTAACAACTCACGCAGCGAAAGGAAGTCATGACCCGCCCCGTCATCGGCATCATCGGCAACTCTTATCTCGTCAACGACGAATATCCGACCCATGCCGGGGGTAAGATGACGTCGCACGCGGTTGCCGAGGTGGCCGGCGGTCTGCCGCTCATCGTTCCCTCCGATCCGGCTCTGGTCGACGTGGCCGAGCTGCTGGAGGTCTGCGACGGGTTCCTGCTGACGGGCGGGCGGCCGAACGTGCATCCCGAGGAATACGGCGAGGCGCCGACCGAGGCCCATGGCGATTTCGACCGCGGCCGGGATTCTGTGACGCTGCCGCTGGTCCGGGCCTGTGTGGAGCGCGGGCAGCCGGTCTTCGGCGTCTGCCGCGGTTTTCAGGAGGTCAATGTGGCGATGGGCGGGACGCTCCATCCGGAGATCCGCGACCTGCCCGGGCGGATGAACCACCGGATGCCGCCCGATGGTACGCTCGAGGAGAAGTTCGCCCTGCGCCATATCGTGACGTTGACCGAGGGTGGGCCGTTCCATCGCGTGCTGGGCGCGCGCGAGGTGCTGACCAACACGCTGCACGGGCAGGGGATCAAGGAGGCCGGCGTGCGGATCGTGATCGACGGGCATGCGCCGGACGGCACGCCCGAGGCGATCTATGTCGAGAATGCGCCGGGCTTCACGCTCTCGGTGCAGTGGCATCCGGAATGGAGGGCGGCGGGCGATCCGGTGTCGCGCCCGCTCTTCGAGGCGTTCGGCGATGCGGCGCGAAGCTGGGCCGAAGGGCGGCGGCCCTCGCGGCTCAGGAGCGCTTAATCTCTCCTTAACCCTGATCGTCCAGGCTCGGCGCATGGATGGGACGCGTCCCCTGACGCCGCAGGCGTTCTTTCACGGTCTTTTCGGCTCCCAGGCCGCGCGCCGCGGCGCGGTGATCCGGCGCAAGGTCCGGGATGTGGAGCGATTCGTCGGCCGCGAGGTCTTTCTGACCGAGATGCGGCGGCGCGGTTTTCCGGTCGTGGAGAATGCCGGGCAGTTCGTGATCTTCTGCAATACCGAACCGATCCGGCGCTTGGTCTGAGCGGGAGCGATTTCCGGATCGGAAATCGTCGACGGAAAACGGGGTTTTCCGCCCCCCGCTTCGGCGGTTGATCAGGGGCCTGTCCTTGGTCGGGGGGCGGGGGCCGGGCCGGTGGAATGGTAATCCCCGCGATCTTGCGCATAGTGTTTTGCGAGGACGGAATCGGCGCGAGGGGAGGCCGGCGATGCAGCGCTCTCGGATCAACGAGATCATGGCGGAGGCCCAGGACATGATCCGCGCCCATGGTTTCGTCCTGCCCCCGTTCGCGGGCTGGACTCCGGATGAATTCCGTGCCCGCAAGGCCGAAGCCGCCCATCTGATCGCCGCCCGCTGCGGCTGGGATATCACCGATTACGGCGCCGGCCGCTATGACGAGATGGGGCTCTTTCTCTTCACTCTGCGCAACGGGCGGCTTGATGATCTGAGGCGGGGACGCGGCATGTGCTACGCCGAGAAACTGCTGATCTCGAAGCAGGACCAACTCAGCCCGATGCACACCCATATCGTGAAGTCCGAGGACATCATCAATCGCGGCGGGGCCACGCTTGTCGTCGAACTCTACGGGTCCGACGAGGCTGGCGGTTTCGCCGAGGACCGCGGCGGCACGGTGATGTGCGACGGGGTCGCGCGCGCCTACGGTCCCGGTGAGCGGATCCGTCTGGCCCCCGGTGAGAGCGTCACGCTGATGCCGGGGGACTGGCACGCCTTCTGGGGCGAGGGCGGCGATGTGCTGATCGGCGAGGTGTCGACGGTCAATGACGACGAGACAGACAACGTGTTCCGCGCCCCGATCGGGCGGTTCTCGGAGATTGAGGAGGATGAAGCGCCGACCCATCTCCTCGTCAACGATTATGCTACATGGTTGACCTGAGATGGCGATCGGTCTGGTGACGCTGGTGGTGGCCGACTACGATGCCGCGATCGATTTCTTCACCCGGGCGCTGGGCTTCACGCTCGAGGCCGATGAGCCGGCGCTGAGTTCCCGCGATCCGGGCACGCCGAAGCGCTGGGTTGTCGTACGCCCGCCCGGCGGCGGTGCCGGGCTTGTCCTGGCGCGCGCCGCCTCCTCGGCTGAGCGGGGCCGGATCGGCGATCAGACCGGCGGCCGCATCGGGTTCTTTCTGGAGACCGACGATTTCGATCGCGACCATGCCCGGATGCGCGCGCAGGGGGTGATGTTCCTTGAAGAGCCGCGCACCGCGCCCTACGGCAAGGTCGCCGTCTTTCGCGACATCGCCGGCAATCTTTGGGACCTGATCGAGCGGTCCTAGTTCCGATCGGCAATCAGTCTGGCTTCGCCGGTATCCAGGCAGCGCCGCGCGGTACGGCCGAGCGGGCCGGGGCCGGTTCTCAGATCGGGAAAGAGGCCGAACAGCGCCTCGCGTGCCGCCGGGTCGATGCCGCCAAGGCTGTTGTCGCAGGGATGGAAGCTCTCGGTCGCCGCACCTTCGGCATAGACGATCTCGTGCTCGTCGAAGAGCAGGTGAAGATAGGTCACGGAGCCGTCCGGTTCCCGGGTGACGTCCACCCCGTCCACGAGGTCGCCGGCCGCGACCAGGACCTCGCTCTCGCCGAACAGGAGTTCGGCGCGGTAGCCGTGGAACAGGAGCCGGTGGCGCGGCGAGACGACAAGATCGCGTTCGAGATCGGTCAACACCCCGCGGCGGATGCGGATCGGTGCAAGAGGGCCGCTGGCAAGGACCTCGCGGCGGCCGATCCAGCGAAGCGGCTGCAGGCCGCGATCCCGGGTGACGATCAGATCGCCGGGGACGAGATCCTGCACCGGGCGGGCGCCGCGATTTGTGGCGATGGCCGTGCTCGGGGTGAAGCAGATCAGGCTCTCCGGCGATGGGCCTGTGTCGCGGCCCGTGCCCCCCCGCACCGGCGCCGGGCAGCCGGAGGCGCGGGCGACGCTCGGGACCAGGGCGATCCGCGCCGGTCCGGCGCTCGGACGGCGCTGGATCGTCGAACCGCCATCCAGGTTGGTTCCGACGACCTCCACCGCCGGTCCGAGATCGATCCGGCTGACGCCGGAGAAGACGAGGCTGTCGCCGGTCACCTGATCTGTGACCGTGCCCATGCCGGGCCCGACAAAGCGCAGGCAGATCGGGTTCGACAGCGCCCGGAGGTCCAGCCCATCATAGCGCGGCCCGGCCCGCCGTCCGACAATCAAGTCCTCACCGAATTCCGGAGGAACAATCAGCGTTGCGCCTGGCGCTGATCCGATCCCCTCCGTTTCGATGCCGGAAACAACGCTTGGCCATCCTTCTGGCATTCTTGCCGTGCTCTGTATCATACCACATACTCTCGACTGCTCCGCCCGCGGAGACGGGGCGACAGTGACTCAAATCTATTGAGAAACGGTGTCCGAATTTCGGCCTTATTGCGCACAATTCGCGCTCAAACCATGCGCGCCGGAGAGGGGCCAGGCGGCCCCGGTGCCGGCATCGACACGACCGATGCTCAATGTCGGGTGCCGGCGATGGACGGGATCGACGGTCCGCGCCGGGGGGTGATCCTGAAGCCGTCCTCCGGGCGCGCGACACGTATGTCGACGACCGTTCTCGCACGCCTGAATGAGGCGGCGAGGAGCGCGTCGAAATCTTGCTGACCTCGCCGCAAGGGGACACGTTGCTCGAAACCGGCACCGCCATCTGCACCGATACCGTCAGCGCCGAGCGGACGGAGCTGATCGGTCTCTTGTGCCGGCTGGCCGGCGGCGCGATCCGCGGCCGGGGGATCGCCGAGCGGACCTATCCGGCAGGGACCGGCGCGATTCTCGTCGCGGGCTCGGGGGATCGAGTCGGGCGCCGGGGACGATCCGCGCCTCCGCCGCCGCGTCGCGTCATCCGGATGGACGTTCGGCCTTCGTCTCTCTCATATATATAGAAATCAATAAGATGAATTTCGCATCTCAGGTAACGAATGCGCGGGCGCTGTAGGCGGGATCGTCCCAGAGACGGCGCCTGATGATCTCTGCGAGAACGGTGGCGGCGCGGTCGATATCCGCCTCGCTCAGATAGAGCGGCGTGATGCCGAACCGCAGAATGTCGGGCGCCCGGAAATCGCCGATCACCCCGCGTGCGGCGGCTGCGCGGATGACGGCGTAGCCATCGGGATGACGGAACGACACCTGGCTGCCACGCGCCGCCGAATCGCGCGGCGAGGCCAGGGTGAGATCGGGGCAGGCGGCCTCGATATGGGCAATGAGCCGCTCGCTGAGCGCGATGGACCGGGCGCGGAGCGCCGCCATGTCGACGCGCTCCCAGATGTCGAGCGCCGCCTCGAGCGCGGCCATTTGCAGGACCGGGGGCGTGCCGACCCGCATCCGCTCGATCCCCGTGCCGGGTCGGTAGCGCGGATCGAAGGCGAAGGGAGCGGCGTGGCCGAGCCAGCCGGAGAGGGCGGGCGTGGCGGTCTCGGCATGGGCGGGCGCGACATGGATGAAGGCCGGGGCGCCGGGGCCGCCATTGAGGTATTTGTAGGTGCAGCCGACGGCGAAATCGGCTTGCGCCGCGGTCACATCCACGGGCAGGGCGCCGGCGGAATGGGCAAGGTCCCAGACCGTCAGAGCGCCCACCCGATGGGCGGCGCGGGTCAGGTCGGCCATGTCGTGCCGGCGCCCGGTCCGGTAATCGACCTCGGTCAGCATCAGGACGGCGATCTCGTCGGTCAGCGCATCCGCCACCGCGTCCGGCGCCACGGTGCGCAGTTCGTAGTCCGGGCCGAGGAGCCCGATCAGCCCAGCTGCCATATAGAGATCGGAGGGGAAATTGCCGTCGTCGCTCAGGATCACCCGGCGCTCCGGGCGCAGCGCCAGCGCCGCCGCGAGAGCCTGATAGACCTTGATAGAGAGCGTGTCGCCGAGGACGACACTGCCCGCAGGCGCGCCGATCAGCCGTCCGATCCGGTCGCCGAGCCGCGCGGGCTGTGCCATCCATCCGGCCTCGTTCCAGCCGCCGATCAGCAGCCCGCCCCATTCCGCCTCGACCGTCCTGGCGATCCGGGCGGCGGCAGTCTTCGGCAGCGGCCCCAGGGAGTTGCCGTCCAGATAGACGATTCCTTCGGGGAGCTGGAACAGGGCCCTGGTGGCGTCGAAATCGGTCATGGCGCCTTGGTGCCCTGGGCCGGCGTTGCCGGTCAACCGGATTGCCGGCGCCCGGGCCGACCTAGAACTCGCCGCCGGCGATCTGGATCGCCTGGCCGTTGACACTCCCCGAGCCCGGCCCGCAGAGCCAGAGCGCGGCTTCGGCGACCTCTTGCGGAGCGATCAGCCGGCCATGGAGGTTGGCCCCCTCGATCATCGCGCGGGCGGCGGCCTCGTCCTTGCCGGTGCGGGCCATGATGCGGGCGGTGTTGGCCGTGACGATATCGGTCTCGACATAGCCCGGGCAAAGCGCGTTGACGGTGACGGCACTGCCGGCGAGATCGACCGCGAGGCCCCGGACCAGGCCGATCACCCCGTGTTTGGAGACGGTGTAGGCGGGCGCGCCTCGGAGCCCTTTTAGCCCGGCGATGGACGAGACGGCGATAAACCGGCCCCAGGACTCGGACTCGAGCCCCTGAAGCGCGGCACGGAAGGTCAGGAAGGCGCCGTCGAGATTGATCGCCATGGTCCGGCGCCATTCGGCAAGGTCGATCTCGCGGATATTCGACGGCTCGGCGATGCCGGCATTGGCGACGCAGATCGTCACGGGGCCGCGGAGATCGACCGCCCGGGCGAAGCCGGTCGCGACGGAGTGTTCGTCGGCGACGTCCATCGGATGCGCGAAGAGACGGGTCGAACCGGAGGCCGCGGCCTCCAGAACCGCCGCGCGGCGCCCGGCGATGGTGACCTCGGCGCCGGCCCCCGCCAGAGCCCTGGCGATGGCCAGGCCGATCCCGGTGCCGCCGCCGGTCACGAGGGCGTGCTGTCCCTGAAGTGTCATGGCCGGTTTCTAGCAGCGCTGCGCGACCTCTGCCATCGGCGCGACGCGCCAGGGCTTTCGAAAGCCCTGACCAATCCCTTCGAAGGGATTGGGCCCGAGGCGAACGTTCTGCACCGGGCGCCAAAGCCTTCGAAGGCTTTGGCCAATCCTTTCGAAAGGATTGGGGGGCTTTGCATCCGGGGGGAATCGGGCCAGAGCGGGGACATGACGAAGTGGATCGATGTCCCGCCCATCTGGCTCCTCGCCGCCCTGGTCCTGGCCTGGCAGATCGGGGAACGCAGCGCACTGACCCTGGGCGCGCCGGGGCTGACCGATTTCCTCGGCGGGCTGATGGTGGGGGGCGGGGTGCTGCTGATCGTTCTGGCGGCCATCGAGATGCGCCGGCAGCAGACGACGATCATCCCCCATCAGGAGCCGTCGGCCCTGGTCCAGTCCGGCATCTTCCGGCGCAGCCGCAATCCGATCTATCTCGGCGATGCGCTGATCCTCACCGGGCTCATCCTGCGCTGGGACGCGCCGCTCGCCCTGCCGCTGGTGCCGGTCTTCGTCTGGATCATCGAGCGCCGCTTCATCCTGCCCGAAGAGGACCGGCTGCGCCGCAAGTTCCGCGCCGACTGGCACCGCTATATCGAGAAGACCCGCCGCTGGTTCTGAGTGCAAAAGAACCCCGGACGGGCCACTTGTGAAATATTATGTCGCACGGTATCGACGCACGGATGCTTGCGAGCCGGGGGGGAATGACACGTGAAGATCGGTGCGCCGAAGGAAACCGAGGCCGGGGAAAACCGGGTCGCGATGACCCCCGCCTCGGCGAAGGACCTGCAAAAGCTCGGCTATGACTGCGTGATCGAGACCGGGGCGGGGACCGCCGCAGGCTTCTCGGACGCGGCCTACAAGGAGGCCGGCGTGCAGGTGGTCAAGACCGCCGCCGCGCTCTTCAAGGCCGCCGATATCGTCGCCAAGGTGCGCCCTCCGACCGAGGCCGAGGCCAAGCGCCTGCGCGACGGACAGACCCTGATCAGCTTCTTCTATCCGGGCCAGAACGAGGCGCTGATGGACCTGGCGAAGTCCAAGGGCGCCAACGTGATCGCCATGGACATGGTGCCGCGGATTTCGCGCGCCCAGAAGATGGATGCGCTGAGCTCCATGGCCAATATCGCGGGCTACCGCGCGGTGATCGAGGCCGGCAACAATTTCGGCCGCTTCTTCACCGGCCAGGTGACGGCGGCGGGCAAGGTGCCGCCCGCGAAGGTGCTCGTGGTGGGTGCCGGGGTGGCGGGGCTCGCGGCCATCGGCACGGCGACCTCGCTGGGCGCCATCACCTACGCCTTCGACGTGCGGCCCGAAGTGGCGGAACAGATCGAGTCCATGGGGGCGGAGTTCGTGTTCCTCGAATTCTCCGCGGACGAGCTACCCGACGGGGCGGAGACCGGAGGCTATGCCGCGCCGTCCTCGCCGGAGTTCCAGGCCAAGCAGCTCGAAAAATTCCGCGAGATCGCGCCGGATATGGACATCGTCATCACCACGGCCCTGATCCCGGGCCGCGATGCGCCGGTGCTCTGGACCAAGGACATGGTGGGCGCGATGAAGCCCGGCTCGGTCATCGTGGACCTCGCCGCCGAACGGGGCGGGAATTGCGAACTGACGGTGAAGGACGAGAAAGTCGTCACCGACAACGGCGTCACGATCATCGGCTATACCGATTTCCCGAGCCGGATGGCGGCGCAGAGCTCCACGCTCTACTCCACCAATGTCCGCCACATGATGTCTGACCTCACGCCCGAGAAGGACGGCCAGGTCGTCCATGACATGGAGGACGATGTGATCCGCGGCGCCACAGCGGTCTTCGCGAGCGAGATCACCTTCCCGCCGCCGCCGCCCAAGGTGCAAGCCATCGCGGTGCAGAAGAAGGAGAAGCCGAAGGAGCTGACGCCGGAGGAGAAGCGTGCCGAAGAGGCCGCGGCCTTCAAGGCCCAGACCCGTCAGCAGGTGACGCTTCTGGCCGTGGCCGGGGTGCTGGTGCTGGGCGTGGGCATGATCCCGGGCATGCCGGCGAGCTTCATGCAGCACTTCATTGTCTTCGTGCTCTCGGTCTTCGTCGGGTTCCAGGTGATCTGGAACGTGGCGCACAGCCTCCATACCCCGCTGATGGCGGTGACGAACGCGATCTCGTCGATCATCATCCTCGGCGCGCTCATCCAGATCGGCTCGTCGGGGTTTCTGATCACATTGCTCGCCGCGCTCGGCATCTTCATGGCCTCGGTCAACATCTTCGGCGGCTTCCTCGTGACACGGCGCATGCTCGCCATGTTCCAGAAATCCTAAGGGGGCGGGCAGATGGAAAACGCATTCACCATCGCGGCTTACGCCGTTGCGGCCATTCTCTTCATCCTGTCCCTCGGGGGGCTTTCCGGCCAGGAGAGCGCCAAGCGGGCGGTCTGGTACGGCATTGTCGGCATGGCGGTGGCGGTGCTGGCGACCATCGTCGGTCCGGGCTCGGGCCTCTGGCTCGCCTCCCTGGTCCTGGTCGCGGGCGGAGCGGCCGTCGGCTACCAGCTCGCCACCCGGGTCGAGATGACCCAGATGCCGGAGCTTGTGGCGATCATGCACAGCCTTGTCGGGCTGGCGGCGGTCTTTGTCGGCTTCAACGCCGACATCATGATCAACACGATCTCGAACCTCTATGCCGAGACCGGCGGCGTGCTGGGCGCGGTCGCCGAGGACGGCCTCACCGCCATCGGTCTGCCGAAAGAGGTTTATGACGGGCTCTCCTCCTTCGGGCAGCTCATCGCGAAGAAGACCGGGGTGGAAATCACCATCCTGCGGGTCGAACTGGTGCTTGGGATCTGGATCGGCGCGGTGACCTTCACCGGCTCCGTGGTGGCCTATGCCAAGCTCGCCGGCAAATCGAGCCTGCTGCCGGTCGAGATCGATACGGCGGCGCGGCAGCTTCCCGGCGGGCATATGCTCAATGCCGCCGCCGCGGCGCTGTCGCTTCTGCTGACCATCATGTATCTCGGCGGCTCGGGCTCCTGGGCGCTGGTGCTGCTGACGCTGGCGGGCCTTTTCATCGGCTACCACCTGATCATGGGGATCGGCGGCGCGGACATGCCGGTGGTCGTCTCGATGCTGAACTCCTATTCCGGCTGGGCGGCGGCGGCGATCGGCTTTTCGCTCAGCAATGACCTGTTGATCGTGGTCGGCGCGCTGGTCGGCTCCTCCGGCGCGATCCTCAGCTACATCATGTGCAAGGCGATGAACCGGTCGTTCGTGTCGGTCATCCTCGGCGGCTTCGGCGGCGCCTCCGGCGAGCAGATGGCCGTGGAAGGCGAGCAGGTGGCCATCGACGCCGACAGCGTGGCCGCGACGCTCGAAGACGCCGATACGATCATCATCGTGCCGGGTTACGGCATGGCGGTGGCCCAGGCGCAGCAGAATGTCGCCGAACTGACCCGCCGCCTGCGCGCCAGGGGCAAGGAAGTGCGCTTCGCGATCCATCCCGTGGCAGGCCGGCTGCCGGGGCATATGAACGTGCTCCTGGCCGAGGCCAAGGTACCCTACGACATCGTGCTGGAGATGGACGAGATCAACGAGGACTTCCCCGAAACCGACGTCGCCATCGTCATCGGCTCGAACGACATCGTGAACCCGGCGGCGCAGGACGACCCGAACTCGCCGATTGCGGGCATGCCGGTGCTGGAAGTTTGGAAGGCGAAACAGGTCTTCGTGTCGAAGCGCGGGCAGGGGACCGGCTATTCCGGCATCGAGAACCCGCTCTTCTTCAAGGAGAACACGCGGATGTTCTACGGAGACGCGAAGAAGTCCCTCGACGATCTGCTGACCCGGATCAGCTAAGGGCTGGCGCCCGTTTCGCGGATCGAAACGGAGTGGTGATCCATCCCAGGTTGCGTTGCTTCGACGGGCACCTTAACGGATCGTTGACGTCTGGAGTGTGTGCGATGCGGAAGATCCTTGCTGGGCTGACTATGCTGTGCGTCGCGGCGTGCGGAGGATCGTCCGGGAACGTCTCCATCGGGGAGGAGATCGACCCAGATGCCGTTGTGGCACGGCTTGCCGAAGGACAGGCTGTGTTGGATAGGGTTATCGCTCTACCCAATACCGCCTTCAACGCGATGCCAACGACTGGGTCGGCCACGTTTGAGGGCTTCGCGCAGATAAACATCGACTCCGACTTGAGCTCCAACCTGGATGACATCGAGGTTGTCGGAGACTCGGAGCTGACCGCACAGTTCGCAGGTGACGGAAGAGTCACTGGCCGGATCGATAATATGATTGGGGCCGTCGGGACGCCGGAGGCGGGTGGGACCATTGATACCGTGGACGGCGAGATACTAATCGGTGCGGACTTCAGCCGGATCGGTACAGGTGCCTTGCGACCGAATCAGTGGGAGGCCGACTACGGCGGAACGATTACGTTCGCGGGTGATAGCTACACACTCGACGATAGCATCGTCGGCGATTTTCGCGGCACGCGTCCTGGTGCAGAGCCGGATAGGGTCATCAGGGGAACAGATGCTGTCGATATCGGTCTGGCAAGTATTGGAAGCGGCGGGGCCGCGGTCTATGGCATCAGGATCTTTGGCGAAAGCGGCGGCTAGGCGGTCATCTGCCTGCCGATGAGAACTCGGTATCTGTAGCGCGGCTGGAATGTCCCTGCAACGCGGGGCCCTTCCTTAGCACGGTCCGCTCAGGTCTTTGCTCGAATCTCATTGTAGACCCTAGCGCCGCGTGGGCTGTCCTTAGCAGGGGTGGAATTCGGTCGCTTGCGCTGATCCGCTATCTGGTCCGACCGACATTGAATTAGGCTAGGACGACGACCAAGCTGGTTGCTTCGAAGGTTGGCATCATGAATTGCCAGATCGTCGGCAGATGTCCAGTGACAGCGATGCTGTTGCGGTGGTTTAGCCAAGTGCAATCTGATTACCGCCCGGAGCAATGAGTGGCACAAGAAAGGAGGCGCAGACGCTGCCACAAAGATGTCAGTCTTGGACTCGGCTCGGCCAGCGGCGGGCCCCGCACTGGACAAAATCGCCGCAGCTTGACCTGAGTCATTTCCTTCATCCTGATATCCGACTATATCCGTCGGAAAAGAAGGACTGACCATGGCCGCTCTCCCGCTCCCACAGCCGCATCCGACCCGACGCCGTGCCGATCCCGCGCTGCTCGGGCGCCTGCGCCGGGCGGGGCGCGCCGCGCGGTTGGGGGTCGCCGTGATGGACGGCGCGCTGGATCAGCTCCTGCATGCCCTGCCGGGCGCGATCGGGCGGCGACTGACCTTCCATGAGACCGGCGCGGCGGAGCTGTCCTTTGACGAGGCCTGGCTTATCGGGGTCATCGAGGCGATCCGGACCGGCGATGCCGACCGCTACCGTTTCGCGCTGCTGAGCCGGATGCGGCGGGAGCCCGCCTCGCGCCTGCATTTCCTCTTCTGCAAGGTGGCGCATTCGCTCGACGCCCGGCCGGAGCATGCTAATCTTGCGATACGGCCAGCCATCGCCAGCGCCGAGTAGATTTGAAGGGACAAGACCATGACACAGACCGCTGCCGATCTCAGCCCCACGGCCCGCGAGGCCATCGTCGAGGCGCTGAACCAGAGCGTCGCGGAGACCGCCGTGACCACGATGCTGGCGCAGAATTTCCACTGGAATGTGACGGGCATGGCCTTTGGGCCGCTACACACGCTGTTTCAGACCATCTACGAGGATCATTTCGTCGCGCAGGACGATCTGGCGGAGCGGATCAAGGCGCTCGACGGCCATGCCGAGGGGATGCTGGCGGGGATGCTGAAGCGGTCGAAGGTGGCCGAGCATGACGGGCATGCCAGCGACGCCGAGATGATCAAGGCGATGAAGGCGGCGCAGGAGACCCTGGCCGCGACGATCGGGGCCTGCGGGGAACTGGCGGCGGAGCATGGCGATACGCTGACCGAGGATCTCTGCATCTCCCGTGGTCAGGCGCATGAGAAATTCGCCTGGATGCTGGGCGCCCATCTGGCCTGACACGGTCGGCCCTCGACCAAGGTGACGCCCGGGTCTCAGCCCGGGCGTTGTCGTTCAGGCTTCCATCGGCGGTGAAACCAGAACCATTGCTCTGGCGTCGCGCGGATTCGGGTCTCGAGAGCCGCTGTCGCGGCGCGGGTCATCGTCACCGGGTCGCCCGGCGTGATCGGCGCATCCATCTCGACAGCGAAGCTCAGCCCGTCGGGATTGCGGCGCGCGAAGACCGGGATCAGCGCCGCGCCGTAGCGCAGGGCGAGATCGGCGGCCGACGTCGCCGTGGGGGCTGGTTGGCCGAGAAACCGGATCGGGGCGCCGCCCTTGGCCCAGACATCGAAGAGCAGTACCCCGATGCCGCCGGATTTCAGGAACCGCGCGAAGCCTATCGTCCCCTGGCGCCCCTGGGCGAAGACCGGGCCGCTAACGGGCGCCAGGGTCTGCACGTAGTGGGCGTTGAAGGCCGGGTTGCGCATCGGGCGGTAGAGGCCGCCGATCTCGTACCCCTGGGCGGTGAGGACATGGCGCGGCGCCTCGTGATTGCCGAAATGCCCGGTGATCAGGATCGCCGGGCGCCGGTCCGCGCGGGCGGTGTTCAGGGCGGCGAGACCCGGACCGGCGATCTCCGTCCCGGCGACGCGGGCGGTGAATTCGGACCCCGAATAGGTCTCGATAAGGGTGCGGCCGGCATTGTCGGCGACCGCGTCGGCGACCGTTTCGCGGCGACTTTCGGGCCAGTCGGGATAGATGAAGCGGAGCTGGTCCAGCACCCGGCGCCGATAGCCGGCCATCGGCGCCAGACGGCGCAAGGTGGCGCCCATGAACGGCACGCGGCGGTCATAGGGCATCGCCAGCGCCCGCTCGAGGAGCGCGCGGATCAGCCGGTCCACGGTCCAGTCCGCGGCACGGCGGGAAAGCGAGGCGGGGCGGTCGGCCACGGGTCCACCGGTTCCTTGGCGATGCTTCGCGGGGCATAGGCGAGCGGCCGGGGTCAGGCAAGCCGGCAGCGTCGGCTCAGGCGGCCTCCTCCGCCTCTTCGGGTTCCGACATCGTGATCTCCCCCCGGTCCGCGGCGTCGCGGATCGCCGCGATCACCGCGGCCATCGCCGCATCGCCCTCCGCCGGCTTGACCTTGGCGCGTTCGCCCATCGCCTCGCGCAACTGCTCGGCCATCCGCTTCGACATGTTGTTGAGAATGAAGTCCGCCGCCGCGATACCGCCATCGCCCAGCACTCCGGCGCCCGCCAGGGCGGTGACCAGCACCTCGGTCTCGATCAGGCGCAGCACCTTCGGCAGGTCGACCGCCGGCACCCGGGCGGGAATGTCCGGGAAGGTGAAGATCGTGCGCTGCACCTGCTCGGCGAAATCGGGATCGGTCGCCGCCAGCCCTTCGAGGACGCCGTCACGGGTCTCCGCCGGGCTTGAATTGAGGATCGCGCCGACCCGTTCATCGGGTGGCACCGGGAAGGCCGCCTCCTCGATCAGGGCATAATCCTCGGCCAGGGCGGCGCCGATCCGGCGCACCGCCTCGGGTGTCACCGCGCCGGTCCGGGACACCGCGACGGCGGTCCGGCGGGCAATCTCGCCAGGCAGCGAGGCCAGGAGTTCAGCCGCCCGTGCGACGGGCAGCTTCGATAGCAGCACCGCCGCGATCTCCGTGCATTCGGTCGTCATGATCTCCTGCAACACGCCGACTTCGAGCGCGCGGACCTGTTCCCAGGGATCGGTCACCGTGCCATCGGCGATCTCGCGCTTCAGCCGCCCTGCCGCCTCGCCGCTGATCTGCCCGTCGAGCGCGGCGAGCGCCCCTTCGATCCCGCCGGGCGAGGGCAGGCCGACCTGCTCCACCGCCGAGGTGAACTCACCCGCGACGGAGGCGACGGTCGCGCGATCGACCAGTTTGAGGTCGGCGAGTTCGCGGGTCAGGGCAAGCTGCGCGCCCTCCGGCAACCGGTCGAGCGGGAGCGTCCGACCGCTGGCAAGAAGCAACTGCACGACGACCGCAGCCTTGCGGCGGCGGCTCAGCGCGGCACCGTCCGGTGGCGGGGTCCCAGAGGAATCCTGCGCTGCTGCTGCGTCCATGTCAGACCCGTCCCGATCGTTGCCGGGTCTCACTATGGGCCGGAGACGGTGAAGAAACGGTTAGGTCAGCTCGTCGAGACGAGCGGGACACAGGCCCCGGCGGCCGGGTCCCACATAGTGCCGTCGGCGCAGGACATTGCCTGCTGATCCAGCCGGTGGTCGGAGGAGCAGCCCATCGCGAGCGCGAGCGACGGCGCGACCATCAGGGCGGTGGCGGCGAACAGGGTCTTCAGGGTCATGGCAGGCTCCTATCCGGTCGTCATTGACTGACCGGAAGGATAGAGTCCGATGCCGCGGGGTCAACTGTCCTTGCCGCGGCGGGCCGGATGGGTGAACTGGATCGACATCCGTTTCAGCTCGTCATGGGCCTTGGCCGAGAGCGTGCCGGCCTCGAGCGTGATGTCGTGCAGTCGCCCGAATTCCCCGGCCAGCCTCGCGATCTCGTCGTCGCTGAACTCCCGATCGGCGCGGGCGAAACCGGCCACGCTGCGCGAATCGCCGGCCTCGTTGCCCATGGCGATGCCGTAGACGAGGCCATGCTCCGCCGCCTTGGACATCACATTGGCGGGATCGTCGAGTTCCGACCATCGCACCTGGCCATTGTTGGAATAGCTCCAGGCGACGACCGGGTCCTGCATGACAAGACCATTGGCGGAGTAGTACTCCAGCCACACCGGATCGTAGGTTTGAAACAAGTAGGATGGCGTTACATGAACGATATGAAAGGCGATCGCGAATCCGGAGGGACTGGCTTGCTCCATCCGGTGCAGGATGCTTTGAATTTCAGCGGTTTCGCCCATCCCGAGCCGGTCCTGAAATCACTCGCTTTAAGGTTGCTTGTCATGAAACGAACAAAGTAAGTTCCCGACGTTGTCTGATTTAAGCCTAGTCGATGCGGCCAGACAAGGCTTGCCCGCCTCTCTGGTAAAGGCGTGATGGGACCGCGATGGCAGACCTGATCGATCACGAGGAGTTCTCGGCGCTCGCGCCCGCGGGTTACTACGTCGCGCTGCGTGTGGGCTTTGCGTTTCCGCTGATCGAGATCAACGAACTGCCGGACGACTGGGTTGCCCACTACACCGAACAGCGTTTCATGCTGTTCGATCCGGTCATCCGCTGGCTCTATGCCAATGTCGGTGCGACACGGTGGAGCGAGATCGGCCTCGACGATGACCGCGAGGTGATCGCCCAGGCGCAGGAATACGGTCTGCGCCACGGCATCGCGATCTCGTGCTTCGACGAGATGTCCGACGGCCAGCGCTCCTTCGGGTCCTTCGTGCGGGGCGACCGCGACTTCAGCATCGACGAGATCCAGGTGCTGCACGGGCACATGTGGCGACTGCACCGTGACAGCGCACCGCCGTCGAATCTGACCGACAACGAACTCGAGGTGTTGCGAATGGTCAAGGATGGCATGCGGCTGAAGCAGATCGCCCACGAGATCGGTGTGACTGAGGGCGCGGTGAAGCAGCGGTTGCGAAATGCCAGGGACAAGCTGCGCGCTCAGACCGGCGCCCAGGCGGCGGCGAAGGCGCACGAGTTCGGCCTTCTGTGACCTCGGCCCCGGAAGACCCGGCCGCCAAGAGGCTGTCAGAGAGAAATTAACGAAGATTACCCAACCCAAAGTTGAAAACGTGCCGAATTCGTCTGTTCGCGCCGTCGACGTGGTTAACAACGCCCCCAATTCTTGCCTAACTGGACTCTCCATAGAGGAGAGTTCCAATGCAGAACATCACGTTGAAATTGTCCACGTTGCATCGCCACGGTTCGGCTTTCTTCGACTACCTCGCCCTGCGCAAGCAGTTCTTCGTCGATACGCTCGGCTGGACCATCCCCCATGACGACATGCATGAGATGGACCAGTACGATAACCCGGCGGCCCGGTATTCCCTTGTGGTGCAGGACGGTGCGGTCATCGCGGGCGCCCGGGCGATGCCCACGACCGCGGAATGGGGCCAGACGACCTACATGCTGGGCGATGCCTGCCGGGGGAAGCTCGCGGGCATTCCGGCCAATCTGGTGCGCCTTAACGACGTCACCCCGCAGATGTGGGAATGCACGCGGCTTGTCATCGCGCCCTCGGTCGAGGGGATCGCGGCGCGCACCGAGTGCCTGCGGCTGATCTGCGAGGGCCTTGTCGAGATGGCGTTGGCGGAAGGGGCGACGGAGCTGATGTCGCTCTCGAACCTCTGGCTGCTGCGGTCGCTGAAGAAGATCGGCTATAGCGCGGAGCTGATGGGCAAGCCTTACGTCAACGCCGAGGATGGCCACAAATACGCGGTCATGAAGATGCCGGCCGAGCGCCTCCTGCCCGTTCTTCCGCCGGAAGTGGCCCGGTTCGGTCCTGCCGCCGTGGAACAGGACCGCGAGGCCGCCTGACCGCGCGAGAGCCGGGCCGGCCGCCTGTCCTATCCCGAACGCCGCCTCGTGGGGGGTGCGGCCTTGGGACGGAAGGCGCCGGCCCCGCGCCGGACCGGCGTCGGTTTGGCCCGCGTCCGGGAAACGGGGCTGTGGCCCCGGTGGCATCGGGCACCGTCGTTCCGACCGGCGGCCGAGATGCCGACATCCCTCGCTGTAAATGCGGGGTCTCGGGTGGTTCGAGGGCGCCTGCGCCGCGATTGCCCGAATGCATCAGCGGCACGGGAACCGGGGCGAACGCGGTGGTGCACTACCGCCGCCCCTTGGAATCGGGCCCCGCCGCGTTGCATGGGCTGGCCCTCAGGTCGTGCCGAACACCCGCGCGAAGATCGTGTCGACATGTTTGGTGTGGTAGGCGAGGTCGAACTTGTCGTCGATCTCCTCGGCGGAGAGCGCGGCGCGGACCTCATCGTCGGCGAGGAGTTCCTCGCGAAAATCCTTGCCCTCTTCCCAGACCTTCATCGCGTTCCGCTGCACGAGGCGGTAGGCGTCCTCGCGGCTCACCCCGGCCTGGGTGAGGGCGAGGAGGACGCGCTGGGAATGGATCAGGCCCCGGAACCGGTTCATGTTCGCCAGCATGGTATCAGGGTAGACCACGAGCTTGTCGATCACGCCGGTCAGGCGGGCGAGGGCGAAATCGAGGGTCACCGTCGCGTCGGGGCCGATCATCCGCTCGACGGAACTGTGGGAGATGTCGCGCTCGTGCCAGAGGGCCACGTTCTCCATCGCCGGGGTGACGGCGGAGCGGACCAGGCGGGCGAGGCCGGTGAGGTTCTCGGTCAGCACCGGGTTGCGCTTATGCGGCATCGCCGAGGAGCCCTTCTGGCCCTTGGCGAAGAACTCCTCCGCCTCCAGCACCTCGGTGCGCTGCATGTGGCGGATTTCGATTGCGATGTTCTCGACCGAGGAGGCGATGACCCCGAGGGTGGCGAAGAACATCGCGTGGCGGTCGCGGGGGATGACCTGGGTGGAGATCGGTTCCGGCGTCAGGCCGAGCTTGTCGCAGACATGGGCTTCGACGGCGGGGTCGATATTCGCGAAGGTGCCGACGGCGCCGGAGATCGCCCCTGTAGCAATCTCTTTGCGTGCATTTTCAAGGCGCTCCCGGCCCCTCTTCATCTCGGCATAAAAGCGCGCGAAGGTGAGGCCCATGGTGGTCGGCTCGGCATGGATGCCGTGGGAGCGGCCGATGCGGACGGTATCCTTGTGCTCCGAGGCGCGGCGTTTCAGGGCGTCCAGCAGCCCGTCGAGATCGGCGAGCAGGAGGTCGGCGGCGCGGGTGAGCTGGATGTTGAAACAGGTGTCGAGCACGTCCGAGGAGGTCATGCCCTGATGCACGAAACGCGCCTCGTCCTGGCCCACGATCTCGGCCAGATGGGTCAGGAAGGCGATCACGTCGTGCTTGGTCACCGCCTCGATCTCGTCGATCCGGGCGGTGTCGAACTCCACGTCCCGGGCCTTCCAGACCGCCTCGGCGTTGGCCTTTGGAATCACCCCGAGTGCGGCCTGGGCATCGCAGGCATGGGCCTCGATCTCGAACCAGATGCGGAACTTCGTGGCGGGCTCCCAGATCTGGACCATCTCGGGGCGGGAATAGCGGGGGATCATGGGCGCCTCGGCGTTGTTCGGGGGTCGCGGCGGTCATAGAGTGCGGCCCGGGCAGCGGCAAGGAGGCGGCGATGGGGGCGGGACCCCGGAGCATTGCGGATTTCGAGGGGATCTGGACGCTCGAAAAGGAGATCGAAGACCGGCTGGGCGCGCCGGCCTCCTTTCGGGGGACGGCGGAAGTCCGTCGGGACGCCAGCGCCTGGCGCTATGAAGAGCGCGGCGACATGCAGTTGGGCTCTGGCGAAACGCTCGCGGCGGAGCGGGTCTATCTCTGGGCCGAGGCGGCGGACGGCATCGCCGTGGCGTTCGCGGATGGCCGGCCGTTTCACGTCATGCCCTTCGCGGGTGGCGCAGCGACGCATGACTGCCCGCCGGATCTGTATCAGGTCCGCTACGATTTCTCCCCTTGGCCCGACTGGACGGCGATCTGGGTGGTCCGGGGCCCGCGCAAGGACTACCGGATGTCGGCCCGGTACGGGCGCACCGTGAGCTAGCGGCACCGGCTCGGCGCTTGCGCAGGGGTCTCGCGTCGGGCAGAACCCGGGGGAAACCGGACAAAGCGAGGGGATCACTCATGCAGACGGCAACCGGAAACAGGGTCCTGGCGGAGGCGTTCGGCCCCTCCGAGGGACTGGCGCTCCTGCTGAAACAGGCGGCTCTGGTGGTGCTCGGGGTCCTGGCCATCACCGTCGCCGCCCAGATCAAGGTGGCGATCCCGCCGAGCCCGGTGCTCGTCAACATGGGCACCTTCGCGGTTCTGACCATCGGCGTGGCCTATGGCCCGCGCCTCGGGCTGACCACGATCCTGGCCTATATGCTGATCGGGGCGCTGGGCTTCGATGTGTTCCAGTCCTCGACCGCCGAGTTCAACGGGCTCGCCTATATGGCCGGGTCCACCGGTGGATATCTGTTCGGTTATGTGCTGGCGATCCTGATGCTCGGCCTCCTGGCGCGGCGCGGCTGGGACCGGTCGGTCATCTGGATGGCCGTGGCGATGCTGATCGGAAACCTGATCCTCTATGTGCCCGGCCTGGCCTGGCTGTCCTACTGGATCGGCGCGTCGGGCAATCTGGACCTGGCCACCTATGGCACGCTCGCGGGGCAGACCTTTGCCTGGGGGGCCACGCCCTTCATCATCGGCGACCTGATGAAGCTGGCCCTGGCCGCGATGCTGGTGCCGGGACTCTGGAAGCTGATCGGGAAGGCGCGGGGCTGACGCTGCCCCCGCTTCGCGTCTAGCGAGCCACCGAAAAAGGGGCGGACCTGATGGTCCGCCCCTTCTTTGCGTCCGGCAATGCGAGGCTCAGGCGAGCCGCGTCGCGATCTCGTTGTCATGTTCGAGGGTCTTGTGGACCGGGCATTTGTCCGCGATCTCGAGGAGCTTCTCGCGCTGGTCGGCGTCCAGGTCGCCTTCGAGATGGATCACCCGCTCGAACCGGTCGATCTTCGGGCCCCCGGCCTCGGCATCCTGGGCATGGACCTTGTCGTGGGTCACGTCGACGCTGACATGGGTCAGCGGCCAGCCCTTGCGTCGGGCATACATCCGGATCGTCATCGAGGTGCAGGCGCCGAGGCCGGCGGAGACGAGGCCATAGGGCGTGAGCCCGCGATTGGTGCCGCCATAGGCGAGCGGCTCGTCGGCCACGATATGGTGGTGCGGGCCGTTCTGGATGTCCTGCAGGAACCCTTTCGGATCGGCCTCGGAGACCCGCAGGATGCCCTCGGGCAGGCCCGGCGGCGGGGCGGGTGGCGTGAGGTCGAGATAGCGCCCGGCCCAGGCGGCGATCACCTCGGCGGCGTATTCGGCATCGGCCGCCCGGGTCAGCAGGTGGTCGGCATTGTCGAGGGTCACGAAACTCTTCGGATGCCGGGCCGCCAGAAAGATCTCCGAGGCGTTCTCGATCCCCACGATGGCGTCGCGGGGGCCGTGGAGCACCAGCAGCGCCGCCTTCAGCCCACCGATGGCCGGGGTGAGCTGGCCCGCGGCCACATCCTCGATGAACTCCTTGCCGATGCGGATCGGGCGGCCGCCGAGATTGACCGCGGCGACGCCCTTTTCGATGATCTCGGGCAAGGCATCGTTGAAATTGTGGGTGACATGATCGGGGTCGAAGGGCGCGCCGATGGTCACCACGCCCTTGACGCTCTCCATCTGCGGCGCGGCCTTGAGCACCGCGGCACCGCCGAGGGAGTGGCCGATCAGCAGCGAGGGCGACATGCCGCGTTCGTCGAGGGCGGCGCAGGCGGCCAGCAGGTCGTCGACATTCGAGCTGAATGTGGTGTTCTCGAACTCGCCTTCGCTGTGGCCGAGACCGGTGAAGTCGAACCGCAGAACCGCGATCCCCATCGCGGCCAGTCGGGCGGAGATGCGGCGGGCGGCGGGGATGTCCTTGCCGCAGGTAAAACAATGGGCGAAGAGCGCCGTCGCCAGGTGCGGCCCCTCAGGCAGGTCGAGCCGCGCGGCCAGCTGCCCGCCATCGTGACCGGGAAAAGTGAAACGTTCGGTGGGCATCAGGTCGCCTCCTTGTCTTGCCCGGCCAACCTGTGGCGGCGGTCCGGATGGCGCAAGGCCGGAGACGGGGACGTCACGCCGAGGTGACGGCGCGAAACATCAACTTCCCATGAGCGCCGTGTCGAACGGGTAGCGGGTGAGGTTCTCGAAGCCCGTCTCGGTGATCAGAACCTGGTCCTCGAGCTTGATGGAGAAGTCGCCGTCTTCCGGGCTCGCCAGCACCTCCACGCAGAGCGTCATGCCGGGCTCCAGCACATAGTCGAAGGCGCCCGGGACGAGGTGGTCGGGATAGGCGACCAGCGGCCATTCATCGCAGAGCCCGACGCCGTGCATCATGCAGCCGTATTTCTGCTTTTGCAGGTTCGGCCAGAGCCTTTGGCATTTGCGGGTGAGTTCTTCGAGATGCACGCCGGGGGCCAGCAACTCCATGTTCTGCATGATGTGTTCGTGGGCGTGGCGCATGGTGGCGATCATGTCGTCCCGGGGCGGGCGGTCGCCGATCCACCAGGTGCGCGAGAGGTCGGCGCACATGCCGTAGGGGCCGATCAGATCGGTGTCGAAGGCGAGGATTTCGTTGTCTTGCAGCCGTCTTGGCCCGCATTCCTGAAACCACGGATTGGTGCGGGGACCGGTGGTGAGCAGCCGGGTTTCGATCCACTCGCCGCCGCGCTTGATGTTCTCGGCGTGGAGCACGGCCCAGATCTCGTCCTCGGTCATACCGGGGGCCGCCGCCTCCTCCATCGCCTCCATCGCCGTCTCGCAGGTATGGATGGCGCAGCGCATGGCCTTGATCTCGTCGGCGCCCTTGACGGAACGGGCCTTCTCGGTGACCTCCTCGCCCTCCATGATCTCGAAACCCCGGGCCTCCAGCGCGCGCATCCCGTGGAGCATCACCTTGTCCACCGCGAGGCGCCGGTTGCCGCCGCCATGTTCAGCGATCAGGTCGTGGATCTCCCCGGCCAGGCGGGCGGCGGCGACGTTCACCTTGTCGCCCCGGTCAAAGTAGAAGAGGTCGGCGCCTGAGCGAGCTTCGCGGACCAGAGGATTGAATTCGCTCAGGAAAGGCGAGTTCTTGTAGTCCCAGATCACCATGTGCCCGTCGGCGCAGAGCAGCACGGCGCGGAACGGGTTATGGGTGTTCCAGAGCTGCATATTGGTCGAGTCGGTGGCGTAGCGGATGTTGAGCGGGTCGAACATGAGGAGCCCGCCATAATCCCGCGCCACGACATGGCCGGTCAGCCGTTCCCAGCGGAAGCGGCGCATCGCCTGAAGGTCGGGCAGGGAGAGGCCCGCCGCCTCCCATTCCCGGTAGGCTAGTTCAGTGGGCCCGATCTCCACCCGGTCGGCGTCGTTGGGGGTGTTGTCCCCCAGCCGGGCGCCCTTGGTGGGGTCGATCTTGCGCGCGTCACGGTGATGTCTATTCATCGGGGTCTCCGCCGGTTGCGCTCAGGCTCCGGCGGAACGGCGGGGCGGGGCTGGCCTGTTCCCGACATGGGGGGATGTCGCTTTTGGCCGATCGGCGCGGGGTGGTGTTGCAGGAGAGGCTTGCGCCGGACCTGGCGGAGGTCGCGGCGGACGCGCTGCCCCGGATGCGCCCGGTGGAGGGGCCGTGGATCACCGTGGACGACGCCTATGCCGGACAATTGCGGCTGAAGGCGGAGCTCTTGCGGACCCGGCCCAAGGAGGTGGTCGCCGACCGTTCGAGCGGCGTGGCGCTGCGCGAGCTGGTCGATGTGGTGCGGGCGGCGCTGGCGGAGCATCCCGGGTTCGAGATCAACGGGCTCCAGGTGACGCGGCCCGACGGGCAGCGGGTGCGGCTCGATTATGGGCAGGCGTTGCAGAGCCTCTCGGCGGTCTTGCAGGAGGATCTCTGTATTCTGGAGAGGCGCGGCGCCCAGCATGTACTCACGGCAGCGCTTCTGTGCTTTCCGGCGAGCTGGACGCTCTCCGAGAAGATCGGCAACCCATTGATGCGCATACACAAACCCGTCGAGGAATACAGTGAGAGTGTGGCGGCCCGGGTGCAGCGGCTCTTCGACGGGGTGCAGCCCGGGCGGCCGATCTGGCGGGCGAATTACCTGCGTTACGCGGACCCAAGGCTCCATCAGCCGAAGCGCGAGGACGCCCCCCGCCACGACGCGCCCGCCGATGCGCCCTACATCCGCAGCGAGCGACAGACGGTGCTGCGGCTGCCGCGCTCGGGCGCGGTGCTCTTTGCGATCCATACCAGCGTGGTGGCGGACTAGAAGTCGAACGGGGATGAGGTCGCGCCGGTGCCCGGATCGACCGTCCGGATGCCGTCGGAACCGATCATGACGGCCTCGCCGCCAAGGAGCGTGTGGCCATAGAACAGCGCCAGGTAGAGCAGCAGGGCGATCGCGATGGTGGTGCCGTGCCGCAGGACCGCGCTTGGCTTGGCGGAGATCCGGGGGAGGGGCGGCTCGGCAGATGGCGGCTCGGACGGCGCCGGGCATGCCACGCCGCGGCCGGTCCAGGGATTGGGCCTGTCCCGTGTCGGCATTTCGTCCGCTGCGCCGGGCGGTGTCTCCGGTAGCTCGACCTTGCGCGGTGCGCCGCCGGCGATCTCACGCACCGGGATCGGCGCCGGCATCCGACGTGGCGGCACCTGGTCGGCGGTCGCGCTATCGGCGTTCCGGGAGAGCGAAAGCCAGCGCCGGCGCGCCGGTCGGTTTCGACTGTCGAGGGGGTGGTACTCCGCCATGGCCGGAGGTTGACACGGCATTCTGGCGAAACTTCGGCACTTTCGGCGGACTGCGATTGCCATGTCGGTCAACCGATGATCCCGTTCAAGAATTCGGAACGGCCGGCCGTCCATGGCCGTGCTGGCGCCAATGGTCTAAGCCCCGACTCCAAACAATGTTCTTGGGGACCTTGGGATGCCCGTACCGACAACGATCCTGAACGGCTTCCTCGGGGCCGGCAAGACGACGCTCTTGCAGAGCCTTCTGGTCCAGGCGCGTACGGCGCCAGACGTTGTACTGGGCGTCGTCGTCAACGAGATGAGCGCGCTGGACGTCGATGGCTCCATACTCGACACCAGCGACGTGATCTCGCGCAACAGCCCGCATTTCGCCTCTGTGCCGGGCGGCAGTATCAGCAGCGCGGGCGGGCTGCCCCGCTTCGCCGCGGCGGTCGAGCGTGTTCTGGCAGACGGAGAGGTCACGCATCTTCTGATCGAAACCTCCGGCAGCACCCATCCCTGGCCGCTTCTGACCGCGATCCGCGGGATGCCGGAGCTGCGTCTGCACGGGGTCCTCTCGGTCGTCGACACGGTCGTTCTGTGGCAGGATCACGATCAGGGACGGGCGATCCATGGCGCCGCCAGCACCAATCTGGCGGCGCGGCGGCGCGGTGTCGAAAACCTCCTCGCGGAGCAGATCATGTTCGCCAACCGTATCCTCCTGAGCAAGAGCGACAAGGTGCCGGCGGAGGTCTTGCAGCAGGTCGCGCAGGCCGTGCACCCGCTGAACCCCTATGCCGACATCCTCGGCATGCAATGGGGCAATGTCCGGCTCGATCAGCTTCTGAAGATGCCGGCCTACGACTATGCCCGCGTCGAGACCCTGGGCGACGAACTCTCGCAATGGGAGGCCGAGCACGGGGCCGTGCCGATGGCGCAGCCGGAAAGCTACGAGATCGGCAGTCGGGTCCTGAACGACCCGCGCCCGTTTCATCCGCAGCGCCTCTGGGATGTCTACAACCGGTATCTCGGGATCGGCATCTACCGCAGCAAAGGCTTCTTCTGGCTGCCGTCGCGCGACAATCTGGTGCTGCTGTGGAACCAGACCGGGGGCAGTGTCGGGCTGGAGATCGTCAGTTACTGGAAGATCAGCGCCCTGGAGGATGAGAGCCTCAATCTCTCGGAATGGGAACGGGCGGCGATGCGCGAAAAGCTGGCGGACATGCATCCGGATTTCGGCGACCGGCGCTGTCGGCTGACGGTGATCGGGCAGGAGGCCGAGCTGGACGCTTTCGTGGAGGCCCTGGGCGGCTGCTTCTGTACCGAGGAAGAGATTGCCGCCTGGAAGGATGGCGCCGTCTTCGACGATCCCTGGCCGCAAGGCGTCGCGACCCTGTCGACCGGTTCGGCATGACCCGGGGTGGCCCGAGCAGCGCCGACACCCCGGATCGCGCTTATGGGTTGGCTTTGCCGTCGTAGCAGGCGAAAGCGAGTTTGTTTCCATCCGGATCGCGGACATAGGCCACATAGAATGTGTCGCCATACCGCTCGGGGCGGAAGCCCGGCGCGCCTTCGTCCGACCCGCCGCCGCGCAGGGCGGTCTCATAAAGGCGGTCGACGTCGGAGGCGCTCTTGACCCGAAACGCGATCATCGTCCCGTTGCCGGTCGTGGCGGGCCGCTCATCGAAGGGATAGCAGACGTAGAAGAGCGGCACCGTCTCATCGTCCGGGTCGCCCCATGACACCACCTGCGCGTCCTCGTAGCACTGCGAGAGCCCCATTCGGTCGAAGAGAGGGTCATAGAACGCTTTGGCTCGGCCAAGGTCCGCCGTGCCTATGGTCGTGTAGCCGATCATCTTGTCCAACACTCCCTTGAACGCCTTCCATCGTCATAAGCGCTCCGGGCCGGCGGCACCAGATCACGGCGCTCCGCCCGGTCGAAATGCCTGCCGGCTGCCTGGCGGTCGCTCATGCTCAGCGCCCGAATCCGGACCGTCTCCGAGACCGGCTTCCCGGGCGGGGGAGATGTCCCTTCGACAGCCGGGACCCATGCCGTGGTCCCGCACGCCCGGGCACGCCGGTGATTGCACCGGCCCGACAAGGCGATGTGATGCGGGTCATCCGGGGACGTTCGCCGCCGCCAGCGACCCTGGCTGGTCCGGAAACAAAAAAAGCGCAGTATGTCCATCGTCCCCACGGCCTATGAAGACGGGAAGCACTGCATCACCGTGTTGTGCAATATCCCGCTGACTTCGCGCGACGTTCACGAGCGGATCGTGGCGCTGAGTGATGAGACCGATGTCCACACCCAGCGGTTCACCGCCTGCTTCAGGCCGGCCGCCTCCGAGCTGAACGGCCAGCCGAGGACAGGGCGGTCCCTCCCGCGCGCGTTGAGCATGCGGATTGGCACATCCGATCGCGGTGGCGCTTGCGAGGGTCTGCGACCGATGCGATGTGCGAGCTCCTTGGGAGCGGATTCGGGTTCCCTTGGGCGCGCCTGGCCCTGCCTTCTTCGGCCGCGTGCCCACTTGAAGAACGTGATGTTATAACATAACAGTTCGGCAATCTCGGTTCGGAGGTCAGGCATGGGCAGGCGCGGAGAGATGCTGCAGGCGGAGGTGCTGGCCGTTTTGCGCGGAAGCGAGAGCCCGCTCTCTGCCTATGACGTCCTTGGAGAGTTGCGCAAAACCAGGCCGAAGATCGCGCCGCCGACTGTGTATCGCGCGCTTGCGGCCCTCACGGCGAGTCGGCTCGTCCATCGCCTCGAATCGCTGAGCGCCTACATGGCCTGTCAATCGGATTGTCACCAGAGTGCGTCGATCCTGTCGATCTGCGACGATTGCGGCATCGTCGAAGAGAGTGTCGCCCCCGAAGTCCTGGAGGACCTGTCCTCGGTCGCCGGGAAGTCGGGTTTTCGACCCGCGCGTCATGTGATCGAGATCCACGGGGTATGCGCGTCCTGCGTCGGTGCGGAAACCTCCGGATGACCAGGGATCGCGGGATGTTGCGGCTGCTTCTTGTCGGAGCAGGGCCGAGGATCGCGGGCGCGGCCCTGGTCGTGGCTCTGATCTGGGCCGGTTTCTTCTGGGCGACGTCGTCGCCGGGGCCGCTATGAGTGCCGCGATTGCCTTCGAGAACCTGACGCTGGGCTATGACCGGCTGCCGGCCGTGTCGCGGCTTGATGCCGCCATCGATGAGGGGAGCCTGACGGCGATCGTCGGCCCCAACGGTGCGGGGAAGTCGACGCTTCTGAAGGGTGTGACCGGCGCGCTCGCGCCGCTGGACGGCAAGGTGAGGTTCGGAAGCCTCAGCCGCGACGACATCGCCTATCTGCCCCAGCAGTCGGAGATCGACCGGTCCTTTCCACTCTCGGTTGTCGATCTCGTCGCCATGGGGCTCTGGCGGGAAATCGGGCCGTTCGGCTGGCTCGGGCGGGCGCGTCGCGCGCGGGTCGATGCCGCGATCGCGGCCGTGGGGCTGACCGGGTTCGAGGCGCGGCCCATCGGCTCGCTCTCGGGCGGTCAGATGCAGCGGGTGCTTTTCGCCCGGCTCCTGCTCCAGGATGCGCGGCTCGTGCTGCTCGATGAGCCGTTCACCGCAATCGATGCCCGCACAATGACCGATCTTATCCGCGTCGTTCAGAGATGGCATGGCGAGGGGCGGACGGTGCTGGCGGTGCTGCATGATCACGAGACGGTGCGCACGCATTTTCCCGATACGCTGATGCTCGCGCGCGAACTGGTGGCCCATGGTCCGACATCGAATGTCCTGACCGCCGAAAACCAGTTTCGCGCCCGCCAGATGTGCGAGGCCTGCGCCGGTCCGCCCCATGATTGCGGGAAGAGCGCCGCATGATCTGGGAGGCCGTCTTTCAGCCCTTCGCAGAGTTCGGCTTCATGCGTCGGGCGTTGCTCGGCTGCGTCGCGATCTCGATCGGTGCCACCCCGGTTGGTGTCTTCCTGATGCTGCGCCGGATGAGCCTGACCGGGGACGCGATGGCCCATGCGATCCTGCCCGGCGCGGCGGTCGGCTATCTGGTGGCGGGTCTGTCACTGGGCGCCATGACCATCGGCGGGCTGGTTGCGGGGATGGCGGTCGCGCTCCTGTCGGGCTTCGTGACACGCGTGACGGCGCTGCGCGAGGATGCGAGCCTCGCGGCCTTCTATCTGATCTCGCTGGCTTTGGGCGTCCTGATCGTCTCGACGCGCGGCAGCAATGTCGACCTGATGCATGTGCTCTTCGGCACGGTGCTGGCGCTCGACGACGCCGCGCTGATCCTGCTGTGCTCCATCGCGAGCCTGTCGGTCCTGATTCTGGCGCTGGTGTTCCGGCCGCTGGTCCTCGAATGCGCCGATCCGCAATTCCTGCGCTCGGTCAGCGGGCTCAGCGCGGTGACGCATTTCACCTTCCTGGCGCTGGTTGTGATGAACCTCGTCGGCGGCTTCCACGCGCTGGGGACGCTGATGGCGGTGGGCATCATGATCCTGCCCGCGGCTGCCGCACGGTTTTGGGCCGACAGCATCGGCGGGCTGATCACCGTCGCCGTCGTCGTCGCGATCCTGTCGAGCCTGACGGGACTGCTCTTGTCCTATCACTACAGCCTGCCCTCGGGGCCGGCGATCATCCTGGTGGCCGGCATGGCCTACGGGGTGTCGCTGATCCTGGGGCCCGTAGGTGGCCTGGTCGCCCAGGCTGTCCCACGACGCCATTCCGAGACATAAAAACAGGGAACCCGAACTCATGTCTTCACGCAGAACGCTTCTGAGATCCGCCACCGCGCTTGTCGCACTCACCGTCTCCGGCCCGACGATCGCCTGGGCCGACGAGCCGATCCCGGTGGTCGCCACCTTCTCGATCCTGGGCGACATGGTCGAACGCATCGGCGGCGAGCATGTGAGTGTCACGACGCTCGTCGGACCCGATGGCGACGCCCATGTCTATCAGCCGACGCCTCGGGATGCCCGCGCGGTGAGCGAGGCGGATGTGATGATCATAAACGGCCTTGAGTTCGAAGGCTGGCTGGAGCGTCTGTCCGAAGCCGCGGCCTTTGACGGCAGCATGGTGGTCGCGACGACGGGGATCGAACCCATCGCCTATGAAGACGACCATCACGACCACGGCGACGACCACGCCGGTCACGATCACGACCATGATCACGACCACGGTGACGACCACGCCGGTCACGATCACGACCATGATCACGACCACGGTGACGACCATGCGGGTCACGATCACGACCATGATCACGACCACGGCAAGGACCACGCCGGTCACGATCACGACCATGATCACGAGCACGGCGACGACCACGCCGGTCACGACCATGACCACGATCATGATCACGCCGAAGCAGCACATGATCACGACGACCACGGCCACCACGGCCACGATCACGGCGCCTTCGACCCCCATGCCTGGCAAAGCATCGGCCACGCGGTGACCTATGTCGACAACATCGCCGCCGGGCTCGCCCAAGCCGACCCGGAAAATGCTGCGGCCTTCTACGAGAACCGTGCCGCCTACGTGGCCGAACTCGAGGCGCTTGAGGCCGAAGTCGCGGCGATGATGGAGGCTCTGCCAGAAAGCGCGCGGACCGTGGTCACCTCCCACGATGCGTTCCAGTATCTGGGGCAGGACTATGGGCTGACCTTCCTTGCGCCGCAGGGCCTGAGCACCGAAGCCGAGGCCTCGGCGCAGGATGTCGCCGGGCTGATCACGCAGATCCGCGAAGAGGGGATCTCCGCCGTCTTCGTCGAGTCGATCACCGACAATCGCCTGCTCGAACAGATCGCGAGCGAGACCGGGGCGACCATTGGCGGAACGCTCTATTCGGACGCGCTGTCCGGTCCGGACGGCCCGGCCTCCACTTATATCGACATGATGCGCCACAACATGACGACGCTGACCGAGGCCTTGGCCGGCAGTGGCTGACTTCGCTGCGGGCGCCATTGACGTCGCGGTGATCGGAGGGAGTTTCGCCGGTCTGACAGCGGCGCTCCAGCTCGGCCGCGCCAGCCGCCAGACCGCCGTGATCGATGCCGGCGCGCCGCGAAACCGCGTCTCGCCGGCGGCGCATGGCGTTCCGGGATCGGACGGGACGCCGCCGGGCGAGATCCTGGAGCGATACCGCGCCGATCTGGCAGCCTATCCGACCGTCCGCCTCTGTCACGCGCGGGCGGAACGGGTGACCGGCGTGTCCGATGCGTTCACTGTCGAGCTTGAAGATGGCGAAGCGATCAATGCGCGACGGATCGTGCTGGCCCATGGCGTCACGGATCTGTTGCCCGACATCCCCGGTCTCGCCGAGAACTGGGGACGGACGGTTCTGCACTGCCCCTATTGCCATGGCTACGAGGTCCGCGGCCGTCCACTTGCGGTTCTGGCCACCCATCCGATGTCGGCCCATCAGGCCGGGCTCTTGCGCGCCGATTGGAGCGACGATGTCACGCTGGTGACCGGAGGGATGGAGGGTGTCGACACCGACGCTCTCGCCGTTGCCCGGATCGGCCTGGAGACGTGTGCGCTCAAAGCGGTCCATGCCGATGGGGATGGCCTGACCCTCGAGTTGACCGACGGCACGACGAGAACCGCGGCGGCGCTCTTTCTGGGCCCACGGGTCTCGCTGGCCGGGACACTGGCGGATCGGCTGGGCTGCGCGCTGGCGGAGGGGCCGATGGGCGATTTCGTGCTGGTCGGTCCGATGAAGCAGACCTCCATTGCCGGCGTTTTCGCGGCGGGCGATCTCGCCGGTCCGATGCCCAACGTCAACATTGCCGTGGCGGACGGGACCCTGGCCGGGATCGGCAGCCATCAATCCCTTGTCTTCCCCGGCTTCATCGAGCCCGTTATGAAGGATACCGCCGCATGAGCGACGCCCGGATACCCGTCACGCTGCTCACCGGCTTTCTTGGCGCCGGGAAGACGACGCTGCTCAACGCGGTCCTGTCTGACGCCTCGTCGGGGAGGGTGGCCGTGATTGTCAACGAGTTCGGCGAGGCCGGGCTCGACCATGACCTGATCGAAGAGGCCAGCGACGAGGTCGTGCTGATGCGGTCGGGCTGTCTGTGCTGCTCTGTACGGGGCGATCTGGCCCGCACCATGGCCGGGCTGATGGCGCGGCGGGACGCGGGAGAGCTGTCTTTCGAGCGGGTGGTGATCGAGACCACGGGCCTCGCAGATCCCGGGCCGATCCTTCAGACGCTTCTGATCGATCTCTTCCTTGCCGAGAAGACCCGCATGGACGGGGTCGTGACCGTGGTCGATGCCGCCCATGGACCGGCGACGCTCGATGCGCAGTTCGAAGCGGTCTCGCAGGTCGCCATGGCCGATCTGATCGTGCTCAGCAAGACCGATCTCGTGCCGCCGGCGCAGGTGCGGGAGTTCGAGGCGCGGCTCCGGGCGATCAACCCGGGCGCCCGTATCCTCCATGCCGTGCGGGGTGACGGGACGGCCGGTCACCTCTGGGGCCTGAGCGGCCTGCGCCATGGTGCCAGCATTGCCGATGTCACGGCCTGGACGACGGGTGCCACCAGCGCCGGGCCGCCGGCGACGCCGGACCCCCTGGCCAATCTCTCGGGTCTGTCGCCAGCGCGCGCGACCCCGGCGCCGCACGCCCCGCATGACAGCCGCATCGGCACGGCCTCCGTCGTTCTGGAGGCGCCGGTCGCCGCCGAGGCTTTCGATCTCTGGCTCGACACCCTGATATCGCTGCGCGGCCCGGACATCCTGCGGGTCAAGGGCATCGTGTTCCTCGAGGATGCGGACACGCCCTTCGTCTTCCATGGCGTCCAGCACATCTTCGATCCGCCGGTGCCGATGCGCGACTGGCGGGGCGGCGACCGCCGCTCGCGCATCGTGGTCATCGCCCGCGACATCTCCCGCCCAGAACTTCAGTACAGCCTCGACATGCTGCGCGCACAATCGGCGCGCGGCGAGGCGAATGACATCCAGGAAGAGGTTTCCATTCCATGACCGACACCCACTCCACCGACACCCGGCTTCCCGTCACGGTCCTTTCGGGCTTCCTTGGCGCCGGCAAGACGACCCTGCTCAATCGCGTGCTGAACAACCGCGAGGGGCGCCGCGTTGCGGTGATCGTCAACGATATGTCCGAGGTGAATATCGACGCCGATCTGGTCCGCGCCGACACCGAACTCAGCCGCACCGACGAGACGCTGGTCGAGATGTCGAACGGTTGCATCTGCTGCACGCTGCGCGACGATCTGCTGGACGAGGTGCGCCGGCTCGCGGGGGCGGGGCGCTTCGACTACCTTCTGATCGAGTCGACCGGCACCTCCGAACCGCTGCCCGTCGCCGCGACCTTCGAGTTCCGCGACGAGGCGGGCGACAGCCTCGACGACGTCGCACGGCTCGACACCATGGTCACGGTGGTCGATGCGGTGAACCTGCTGGAGGATTACACCAGCCAGGATTTTCTGAGCGACCGCGGCGAAACGCTCGGGGAAGAAGATGAACGCACTCTGGTGAACCTGCTCGTCGAGCAGATCGAGTTCGCCGATGTCGTGATCCTCAACAAGGTCGCCGATGCCGGGCCGGAGCGCACCGATGCCGCGCGCAAGATCATCCGCAGCTTGAACGCCGATGCCGAGATCATCGAGACCAACCACTCCGATGTCGCGGCCGGGGCGATCCTCGATACCGGGCTCTTCGATTTCGAGAAGGCCCATGAGCATCCGATGTGGGCGAAGGAGCTCTACGGCTTTGCCGATCACGTGCCGGAGACCGAGGAATACGGCGTCGCGAGCTATGTCTACCGGGCGCGGCTGCCCTTCGTGCCCGAGAAGATCCTGTCGGTCCTGAACGGCGAAATGCCCGGGGTGATCCGCGCCAAGGGGCACTTCTGGATCGCCACGCGGCCCGATTGGGTGGCGGAATTCTCGCTCGCCGGGGCGCTTTCCTCGATCAAGCCGCTCGGCACCTGGTGGGCCGCCGTGCCGCAAGAGCGCTGGCCCGACCATGAGGGCGCGCGGGCCTATATCACGGAGCATTGGGACGAGCCCTGGGGCGCCCGCCGGCAGGAGATCGTCTTCATCGGCAGCGGCATCGACTGGCCGGCGCTGAAGGCCCGCCTGGATGCGGCCCTGCTGCCGGCGCTGGCGGCTGGCGATCCCGAGAACCTGCCGGACTTTCCCGATCCGTTCCCGGTCTGGCGCCGCCAGTCCGCAGCCTAAGGACCTTCCCATGAAACGCATTCTGACGCTCACCACCGCCATCGCGCTCGCCGCTCCGGCCTTCGCCCATGACGAGGATCTGCGCTACCGGCTGGTCGTGGCCGATGCCGAGACGCCGCAAGTCCACGTGGTCGACCCCGGCAGTGGCGCCGAGACCGTGAGTTTCGATGCCGCCTCGCCGGCCCGGCTCTATCTCGGGCCCGATGGCCGACATGCCTGGGCGGTGAGCCGCGAGGCCGGGCAGGTGCAACTGCTGGACACCGGTCTCGTCGAGGAGGACCATGGCGACCACTCGGCAATCATCCTGCAAGCGCCCGTGCTGCTGCCGGGGACCGCATCGGGCGAGCGGCCCGTCCATTTCAACATGGATGCGGCCCGCGTCGCGGTGTTCTGGGACGGCGCTGGGTTGGCCACGCTTCATGACGCGTCGGCGGCCGCCGAGGGCGATCTCGCGCCGGTGATGACGATCGACACCGGGGCGGCGCATCATGGGGTCGCGGTGCCGGTGGGCGACTTCACGATCGCCACCGTGGCACCCGAAGGCGAGGGTCTGCCGGACACGCTCGCGGTAATCGGCCCGGACGGGGCGGAGGTGTCGCGGATCGATTGCCTGAACCTCCACGGCGAAGGCAAGGCCGCCGGGTTCGTCGCCATCGGCTGCGAGGACGGTGTTGCGATCTTCGATACCTCCGCGACCCCGCCCGAGGGCCGCTTCCTCGCCTATCCCTCCGACGCGCCGGCCGAGGGGATGATCCGCCTGCTCCTGAGCCCGCGCGACACGACGGCGCTGATCGGCAATTGGGGCGGCACCCATATGGTGATCTTCGATCCCTCCTCGGAGACCGGCGATTTCGCGTTCTCCGAGCTGCCTGCGCCCCGCATGGCCTGGGCCCTCGATGATGCCGGGATGAACGGCTTCGCGATGCTCGCCGATGGACGGCTGGTGCGCTTCTCGGCATTGACCGGTCGTATTCTCGGCGAGGCGGAGGGTGTAACCGGCGCCTATGCCATGGAGCGCGGCGTGGTCCGTCCGATGGTGGCCGTGGCGGGGCATCGCGTCGCCGTGTCCGATCCGGCCGCGGGGCAGGTCGTCCTCGTCGATACCGGGTCGCTGGAGATCGTCGAGCGGGTCGATACCGGCGGCCAGCCGCAGTCGCTCCTGCTGCTGACGGCCGAGGCCGAGCATGTCCACTGAGGCTCCCAACCTGATCCGCGAGGCGGCGGCCACGGGCACTTGCGCCGCTGCCTCGCCGGAGGGGCTCTCGGCGATCCGCGAGCCGGGCTGCGCGGCCGCGATCTGGCAGCGTCGGTCATCGCCCGGATTTCAGACCTGGATCGACGGGCTTGCGCCCGAGCAACTGCCGCGGGCGCGGATGATCCTGCCGCCGACAGCGGTGCGCGCGGCCACACAGGAGATCTGCGAGGCATCGGGGACCCCGGACGGGCCGGAGCGAGAAGAGCTTGTGGATGACGTGGCCGCTCTGGCGGACATCTTCGCGGAGCTAATGGGGGCCAGATGGTTGCGGCTGCGACTCGACGTCATCACGACGAATGCCTGCCGCAGGTTCCACATCGACACCGTGACGGCGCGACTGGTCTGCACTTATCGCGGTACCGGGACGCAATACGGCAACTCAATCGACGGTGCCGAGCCGGACCGCATCTTCACTGTCCCGACCGCGTCCCCGATCCTCCTGCGCGGCACGCTCTGGCCGGAACGGCCGGCCTCCGGCCTTCGCCACCGCTCGCCCCCGATCGAGGGGACCGGCGAGACCCGCTCCGTCCTCGTCCTCGACCCGGTCCTCGATCCCGAGGACGAACCGGACCCTCAGTTCATGCACTGACACTCAGCCAGCAGGGAAGCTCACAATGAAGACACGCGCAGCCATCGCCTGGGAACCCAACCGGCCCCTGGAGATCGAAGAGATCGACCTTGACGGTCCGAAGGACGGCGAGGTTCTGGTCCGGATCGTGACGACCAGCCTCTGCCACACGGATGTCTTCACGCTCTCCGGCGAAGACCCGGAAGGGCTCTTTCCCTGCATTCTGGGCCATGAAGGCTGCGGCGTCGTCGAGGAAGTGGGCAGGGGCGTGACCTCGGTCAAACCCGGCGATCACGTCATCCCGCTCTACGTGCCGGAGGACCCGGACTGCCCTTATATCAAGTCGGGCAAGACCAATCTCTGCCAGACGATCCGCAAGACACAAGGCGCCGGACTGATGCCGGACGGCACGTCGCGCTTTTCCTACAAGGGCAAGCAGATCCTGCACTATATGGGCACGAGCACGTTCAGCGAATACACCGTCCTGCCTGAGATTTCGGTGGCCAAGATCACCAAGGACGCGCCGCTCTCCAAGGCGTCAGTGATGGGCTGCGCGGTGCCGACGGGCATCGGAGCCGTCCGCAACACCGCCAAGGTCGAGGAAGGCGCCACCGTCGCGGTTTTCGGCCTCGGCGCCGTGGGCATGGCGGTGATCCAGGGCGCGGTTCTGAAAGGCGCGTCCCGGATCATCGGCGTCGATATCAACCCCAACAAGTTCCCCCTCGCAAGGTCGCTGGGCGCGACGGAGTGCGTGAACCCAAAGGATCACGCCCAGCCGATCCATGAAGTGCTGATCGAGATGACCAATGGCGGGCTGGATTACACCTTCGAGGCCGTCGGTAATGTCGATCTGATGCGCTCGGCGCTGGAGGCTTGCCACAAGGGCTGGGGCGAATGCACCGTCATCGGCGTCGCGGGCGCCGGGCAGGAGATCGCCACACGTCCGTTCCAGCTCGTCACCGGCCGGGTCTGGCGTGGCACGGCCTTCGGCGGCGTGCTCGGCCGCAGCCAGTTGCCCGGGATGGTCGACGAATGGCTACGCGGCGATTTCAGCGTGGATCCTTACATCACCCACCACATGAACCACGGGCAGATCAACACGGCCTTTGATCTCCTGAAGGCGGGCGAGTCGATCCGGTCGGTGATCCATTTCCAGCCGAGCGAGACGATGATTGTGAACTCCCTGCCGGGGCAGATCGTTCCAGAATGACGCGATCAGACCCAAAGCGTGCCCGGGCGCAGGCGTCGCGGTCTGCAACCGTCTCTGGCAGGAGGTCGTGGCGCGGCAATCTCGGATCGACGGGTCTCCGGGGGAAGCCTCGGCAGGAAGACGCCATGCGCGAATTCGACCGTCTGCCGCCCGAGTTGCGCGCCTGGCTCGCCGCGGCCATATTGCCGTGGCGGCCCCGTTCGGTGCGCCGCGCCTTCGAGAAGGCAGTCGCGCGGACCCAGGACAAGGCCAGCGCCTTGCGGGAGCTCGACCGCTTGCAGGAACGCCTGGTTGCCAAGGACGCGGGCAAGGTTTGGGGTCAGGATCATCCCGATGCTTCCAGTTAGGTGAATCGGTGCGGGTCGATTGCTTGGATCCCCGCTGCGCCGCTCGAGGCGCGAGCCGACCGATCTGGCGGGCTGCCTGGCAATGTCTTGTTGTCGCGGTCGTCTGCCTGTTCCCGCCGGCAGAGGCCCGGTCCCACCCGCATGTCTTCGTGGATGGGGGGGTCGATTTCGTGCTGCGCGACGGCAATGTCCTCGAAGCGCTGGACGTTACCTGGCATTACGACGAGTTCGAGACGCTCTACATCCTGTCCTCCTACGGAATGAGCCTGAACGACGAAGGCGGGCTCGACGAGGCCGACCGTGTGGAGCTTGTCCGTCTGCGCAGCGATTGGCCGGACGACTTCGACGGCTCGGCGCATCTTGCGGTCGATGGCGCAGGCATCGAGCTTGTCTGGCCGGAAGACCTCGATCTTCAACTGGTGGCCGGGCGCCTCAAGATGACGTTCTCCCGGCGCCTCGCGTCGCCGATCCGTCTGACAACCCGAAACGTCGAAGTGGCGTTCTACGAGTCGACCTACTTCTTTGCCTTCTCGATCACGCAGGAACCAAACCTGTTCGGCAATGACGGGAGTTGCACGGCGGACGTGCTTTCCTTCGATCCGGACGCGGAGGATGCGGCATTGCAGGCCATGCTGGCCGAACTGAGCAGAGAGGAGATACCAGATATCAGGAATGTCGGCGCGCTCTTTGCGGACAGGATCGTTGTGCGATGCGTCTGACAATCGCGGCAGTTCTCATGTCGGCGGTGCTTGTCGCCTACCTGAGCGTCGATCTCGACGGTATCGCACGCTGGGCCGTCGAACAGCAGCGCGAGTTTCAGAACGGGATGGCGTCGGCGATCCGCGCGCTACGGTCGGGTGATCCCGGCGCATACGCGGCGCTGTTTGCGGCCGCGGGCGCCTACGGCTTCGTCCATGCGGTCGGACCTGGCCACGGAAAGTACCTTATCGGCGGCGTCGGCTTTGGGACCTCGGTTCCCACCGCAAGGCTTCTGGGCGTTTCTGTGGCATCGAGTCTTGCGCAGTCGCTCTGGGCGATTGTTCTGGTCTATGGCGGTTTCGCGCTTCTCGAGATATCGGCCGCTCGGATGACGGAGTTCGCCGAAGAGGTCCTGGCGCCTGCAAGCTATCTCGCCATCGGCGGCGTCGGACTGGTCCTTGTCTGGCGAGGGGGGAGGGCGCTGGCCCGGCGTAAGCGCCAAGTTCATGCGCACGACCATCGCCGTGGTCACGACGATTGCGGCTGTCATGCCCACGGGCCGTCGCCTGAAGAGGTGGCCAAACTGGGGTCGCCACGCGACACGGCGGCGCTGATTGCAAGCATCGCGATCCGGCCTTGCACCGGGGCGATCTTTCTTCTGGTGATCGCATGGCAGATGGACATCCAGATCGCCGGCGCAGCCGCTGTCATTGTCATGGGGCTGGGTACTGCCGGGCTGACGAGCCTGGTGGCTCTGTCCAGCGTCGTCGCGCGTGGCATCGTCATCGCTTCATCGGGGCAGGCGACGATCCTGCCGTTCATGGTGTCGGGACTTCAGGTTCTGGCAGGCGCTTCGATCGTCCTGATCAGCGTGATGCTCTTCCGAGCCGCCATCTAGACAGGCGGCGGGGTGCCTGGCGGGTGCAACGTCCTCGACCTTCCTGACCCCCCGCTGCGTGCGGCGGTCTATATGTCCTTCACATCTCTCGGTACTCGGCGAGAACCTGCGCCGCCATGGCGATCACCGCGTTACGCCCAGATTGCCGTATTGCCTGCTGATGAACATGTCCTTCTGTTTCATATTGACCAGGAACCCCAAGGTCGTGACCGCGAAGGGCAGCTGCACGAGGCCCTGTTTGCGACCGGTCGGTACCAGGGACATCACCGCCGGTGCCTTGTAGGGTTTCGCCGGTTTTCCGTCGGTCTCGGCGGCCAGCGACTTGGCGAGATGGGCCGCCTGGGCATCGGCGACATAACCGAACTTCACCTCCGGCACGCTCGCGCAATCGCCCAGGGCGTAGATGTTCGGGGAGCCGGTCATGCGCAGGTACTCGTCGACGACGATCCGGCCCGAACCGTCGAGCCGGTCGGCGAAATGGGCCGCCATGAAGCCGGTATTCGAGACCAGGCCCACGCACATATAGACCAGATCCGCGTCACGATAGGCGGCATCGTCGGTCCCAAGCCGCGTGCCCGTCAGGATAGTCACGCCGAGGCTCTTGAGCTGCCGGGTCGCCACCGCGCCGGCCTTCGGTCTCAGATCGCCGAGCAGGCGGGAGCCGGCCTCGGCCAGCGTTACCGACTTGTCGGGGAAATGGTCGGCGATCTCGCCCGCCAGCTCGACCCCGACCGGGCCGCCGCCGATGATCAGCACCTCCTTGGCCGCCACGAGCCTGTCATGCTCGGACGTCATCTCCGCCGCGCGGTCTCCGATGCTGAGCGCGTCCTGTGACTTGGCCACGGGAAAGGCGGGATAGGACGAGCCGGTCGCCACGATGGCAGTGTCGAAGGGCAGGTCGGTGCCGTCGGTGAGCCGGGCGCTCGCCGCGTCCAGTTCCGCCACCTCGCCCTGGCAGAAACTGCCCTTGAGGAAATCGTCGTAGCGCATCCGCGCCCGCTCTCCCATCGCCGGATCGGCCAGGGTGCGCAGGGTCGAGTACGTCACCTCGAAATAGTCCTTGCGGTCGATCAGCGTTACGTCCGTGAAACCGGCTGTCGTCAGATCCTGGGCCAGTCGGGCGCCGGCGAAACCGCCGCCGAGGATCAGGATTTTCTGGCTCTTGGTCATGGAGAGGGTCCTTGTTGCAACTCTGTGTCAGGCCGTCTTGTCGAGGGCGCGGTTCAGTTCGGCGAGCCCGGCGATCAGGCGGCTTTTCTCGGCGCGGTCGAACCCGGCCAGCAGCCGGCGGAGCTCGTCGCGATGTCTGGGGTAATAGGCGCGGATCCTGGCCTCGCCCTCGTGGGTCAGCGCAATGAGCCTGCTGCGCCCGTCATCGGGGTTCGGCGTCTTCTCCAACATGCCGTCGCGGACCAGATTGTCGATCACCACGGCGATGTTGCCGCTGGTCGAGAGCACGTCTCCGATGATCTGGTTCACCGTGCGCGGCCCCTTCTGGAGAACGGTCTCCAATACCGCGAACTGTGTCGGCGTCAGCCCGGCCCCGGCGATGTGTCGGGAGATCGGCCGTTGCAGCCGGCGCATGGCGCCGATCAGCGCGGCGATGACCCGTTCGTCGATTGTCGTCATGGGAAGCGCCAATTTATCTCTACATAGGGATAAATAGACATCTGTTTGCGGATGGTCAACGGCGCGGGGCAGGGCAGGTCCCGCGCAAGAACAAAAGGGGGCGCCCCGCGGAACGCCCCCTCCCGTCACCACTGTTACCCTTTTCGGTGCTTTAGCAACTGTAGTAGAGCTTGAATTCCATCGGGTGCGGCGTGTGCTCGTAGGCGTAGATCTCTTCCCACTTCAGTTCCATGTAGCCGTCGATCTGATCCTTGGTGAAGACGTCGCCGGCGAGCAGGAAGTCGTGGTCGGCCTCAAGGCTATCGATGGCCTCGCGCAAGGACGCGCAGACCGTCGGGATGCCGTCGAGTTCCTCGGCGGGCAGGTCGTAGAGGTCCTTGTCCATCGCCTCGCCCGGATCGATCTTGTTCTGGATGCCGTCGAGGCCGGCCATCAGCAGCGCCGCGAAGCACAGATAGGGGTTCGCCGCCGGGTCGGGGAAGCGGGCCTCGACCCTCTTGGCCTTCGGGCTCTCGGCCCACGGGATCCGGACACAGCCCGACCGGTTGCGCGCGGAATAGGCGCGCAGCACCGGCGCCTCGAAGCCCGGGATCAGCCGTTTGTAGGAGTTCGTGGAGGGGTTGGTGAAGGCGTTGAGCGTCTTGGCATGTTTCAGAACACCGCCGATATACCACAGCGCCTCCTGGCTCAGATCCGCGTACTGGTCGCCTGCGAAGAGCGGCTTGCCCTCCTTCCAGATCGACATGTTCACATGCATGCCGGTGCCGTTGTCGCCGGCAATCGGCTTCGGCATGAAGGTCGCCGATTTACCGTAGGCCTGGGCCACGTTGTGGATGACGTATTTGTACTTCTGCAGCTCGTCGCCCTGGCGCAGCAGCGGCTTGAAGATCAGGCCCAGCTCGTGCTGACAGCTCGCCACCTCGTGGTGGTGCTTGTCGACGGTCATGCCCATCCGCTTCATGGTGGAGAGCATCTCCGAGCGGATGTCCTGGCCGTCATCGACCGGCGGCACCGGGAAATAGCCGCCCTTGATGCCGGGGCGGTGGCCGGTATTGCCCATCTCGTATTCGGTGTCGGTGTTCCAGGAGGCGTCGAGCGCGTCGACCTCGTAGGAGACCTTGTTCATCTCCACCGAATAGCGCACATCGTCGAAGAGGAAGAACTCCGCCTCGGGCCCGAAATAGGCGGTGTCGCCGATGCCGGAGGATTTGAGATAAGCCTCGGCCTTATCGGCGGTGCCGCGGGGGTCGCGCTCGTAATGCTCGCCGGTATCGGGTTCCAGCACGTTGCAATGCACGCAGAGCGTCTTTTCCGCGTAGAACGGGTCCATATAGGCGCTCTCGGTATCGGGCATCAGCTTCATGTCGGACTGGTCGATGGACTTCCAGCCGGCGATCGAGGAGCCGTCGAACATGAAGCCCTCTTCGAGGAAGTCCTCGTCCACCTGATCGGACATCACCGTCACATGCTGGAGCTTGCCCCGCGGATCGGTGAAGCGGATATCGACATATTCGACATCCTCCTCCCGGATCGTGTTCAGAACGTCGCTTTTGCTCATTTTCGTGGTCTTCCCCTATGTCTGAGAGTTCCGGTCTGGGGCCGCCTGCGCCGGGCCGGCGGCAGAGTGTTCTAGAGCGCGTCTTCGCCGGCCTCGCCGGTGCGGATGCGGATCGCCTGAGAGATGTCGGAGACGAAGATCTTGCCGTCGCCGATCTTGTCGGTCTTGGCGGCGTCGAGAATGGCCTGGATCGCGCCCTCGACTTGATCGTCGGGCAGGACCACCTCGATCTTCACCTTGGGCAGGAAGTCGACGACGTATTCGGCGCCGCGGTAAAGCTCCGTATGGCCCTTCTGGCGGCCGAAGCCCTTGACCTCGATGACGCTGAGCCCCTGCACGCCGACATCCTGGAGCGCTTCCTTCACCTCATCGAGCTTGAACGGTTTGATGATGGCCTCGATCTTCTTCATCGGCCGCGACTCCTCTGCGCCTGCGTGTTAGTCCGGGGTGAGATCACGGGGGGCAGGGGGCGACAATTGAGGAGGCATGGGATTGCATGAGAGGCAGGGGGATTCGGGGGTCGGTGCCGATCCGGTATGCGGGTTGCCCGGTTTTTGGGCGGTTTGCGAACTGAGGAGGCGGCAGGGGTGACGGAACTCCTGACAGCGGCCCAGATGCGGGCCATCGAACAGACCGCCATCGAGAGCGGCGCGGTCACGGGGCTGGAGTTGATGGAGCGGGCCGGGCGCGGGGTCGTCGAGGCGGTGTTCGAGGAATGGCCGGAGCTCGCGCAGACCGCGCACCGGGCCGTGGTGCTCTGTGGGCCGGGAAACAACGGCGGCGACGGGTTCGTGGTTGCGCGGCGCCTGCGGGACAAGGGCTGGAATGTGGAGGTTCTTCTCTACGGCGATCCCGCCAATCTGCCGCCCGATGCACGAACCAACCATGATATCTGGCGCGCCATGGGACACGTCCTCCCGCTCACGGTCGAGCGTGCGGCGGAGGGCCCTCGTCCGACGCTTTTGATCGATGCCATGTTCGGCACAGGACTGACCCGGGCTATCCCGCTGGTCTGTGCCAATGCCTTTCATGCTGTTGAAGGCCGCGATGTCGGTGACAACCATCCGTGGCTCGTACCCTTTCACAAGGTGGCGATCGATTTTCCGTCGGGGCTCGATTGCGACAGCGGCAAGTTCTTGTTTCCCGAGCGAGATGTCGATCCTGAGGATGTGGAGGCCCATTGGGACTGGTGGAAAAACGACGCTTCGCGACGCATGCTGAACCCCGATCTCGCTTTGTCCTTTCACCGCCTCAAGGTCGGGCATGTTCTGGGCAACCCGCTCTATCGCTGTCGGGTTGTCGAAATCGGCCTTGGCCTTGAGGATCGCCATCCCGCGCACCTGAAACAGGACCGATCAGCGACCGTGGCGACCCTTCTCGACTTCGATAGCCCGAAAGGTCGCAGTCGTTCGATCTGGCCGGGGTATGACCTCGACAAAGGAACCCCCGGATCAAACGCTGCCGGAGACCACAAATACACCCACGGCCACGCCCTGATCCTCTCCGGCGGTCCGGGCAGGGGGGGCGCGGCGCGGTTGGCCGCGCGGGGGGCGCTTCGGATCGGGGCGGGGCTGGTGACCGTGGGGTGCCCGCCGGAGGCACTGGCGGAGACTGCCGCGCGGCTCGATGCCATCATGTGCCGGCCTGTTGCGGGGCCGGAGGCGTTTGCCGAGGTGCTAGAGGATGAGCGGCTGACTGCCCTGGCGCTCGGCCCCGGGCTCGGGGTGGGGGAAGAGACCCGGGCGCTGGTCTGGGCGGCGCTGAAGGCCGGGCGGGCGACGGTGCTCGATGCCGATGCGCTGACCTCGTTCGAGGACGATCCGCCGGCGCTCTTCGAGTTTCTGACCGACACATGCGTCCTCACACCCCATGGCGGCGAGTTCCGCCGGCTCTTTCCCGATATCGCCGAGAAACTCGCGGCGCCCGCCACCGAAGGCCCGGCCTATTCCAAGGTCGACGCGGCGCGGGAAGCGGCGGCGCGGGCGGGCTGTGTCGTGCTCTTCAAGGGATCGGATACGGTGATCGCAGATCCTCAGGGCCGCTGCTCCATCAACTCCGCCCATTGCGAGCGTGCCGCTCCCTGGCTGGCCACGGCCGGCTCCGGCGATGTGCTGGCCGGGTTCATCACTGGGCTGCTGGCGCGGGGGTTCGGAGCGATGGAGGCCGCGGAGACCGCCGCCTGGCTCCATGTGGAATGCGCGCGGTCCTTCGGACCCGGCCTGATCGCGGAAGACCTGCCCGAAGAGTTACCGCGGGTCTTTCGCGATCTGGGCATCTAGCGCGGGATCACACTCGCCGGTCTCAGCGACCGGGCGCGGCGATCTCCAACCCATCGGCATAGACGATGTGGGGCGTGTCGAAGATCAGATCGTAGACCTTCACCTTTGCGACCGCCATCTCCTTGACAAACTCGCCGTCGATCAGCCGCCGCGCGGGCACCGTGGCGGTGTCGGCGCCGAACATCGCCCGGGCGCGCCAGTCGCGGATGTGGATCCGGGTTCCGGGGCAGATCACCATGTCGCGCTCGGGGCGGGTATGGCCGAGGCTGCCGGCCTTGATCGACACCAGTGCCACCCTCGCCTCCGTCACGCGGATATCGCGCAACCGCGCCATGCCCACGTCCCGGGTTATGACCCGATCCTCCGGCGCGAGATGTTCGACGGGAATCGCCCCGTCCAGGGTCATCACCTCCGTTCCGGTACAAAGCCCGGTCAGGTCCGACCCAGAGAAGCTCTCGATCAACGCCACGCTCTCGGCGCTCGTCTTGATCCCTGAATCCATGACATTGCCCGCCCATTGATGGTCACTGCTCTTAGCTTTCACCCAGAATACGGCAAAAAATTGTTACCGCCGTGTCATTTTTCTTGTGCCGATGATGCAACATTCGGGAGTGAGTCTGCTGCGCCACAGATGACGGTGCTCCTCCACTGGCCTAGAACGTCGAAAACGAGGCAGGGTAGAACACCCGCCGGGCAGGCAGTACATGGCGAGTTACGACATTTGGGCATTGGCGGATTCTGCCATAACCGTATCTGGCGGTGGCAGTCTCGACGGCGTGACGCAGGGCGACGGCTCGCATCTGGTCGGCCGAACCATCACTCTGAATTCAAGCGCTTTCGAGATGATCGCTGTCGATGACGGCGGGGCGGACGGCGATTTCGACGACAATGACGGCAACCAGGAGATCGACGGCGCCCAGGTCTTCGATGGCGAGAGCCTTGCCGACGGTACCCAGATCGAGGCCGAATACCAGATCATCCTGCGCGACCCCGCGACCGGCGACGAATACCGTGCCATCGGGATCAATTTCGACAATTCAAACCCGCAATTCGGAACTGTCGAGGGGTTGGCCTTTGTCGGGGCGATCCCGCCGGTCGGCATCGCGCTGACCGTTGTCTCCGCGTCGGAGGGGCCCGGAAGTCTGGGGCAGGCGAGCCTCGCGGCTGCGGATCTCGCGGTGCCCTGTTTCACGCCCGGAACCCGGATCGAGACGCCGGACGGGGGACGGGCGGTGGAGGCTTTGCGCGCCGGCGACACCGTTCTGACACTCGACAACGGATCCCAGGCGCTGACCTGGGTCGGGCGGACCGAGGTCTGGGCTGAGCGGCTACGCCGACATCCGGCCTTCCGTCCGATCCATATCCGCGCCGACGCGTTCGGCCCGGGGCGGCCCTGTCGGGACATGCTGGTGTCGCCGCAACACAGGATTCTCGTGTCGGGCTGGCAGGCGGAGGTCCATTTCGGCGAGCGAGAGGCCCTGGTAGCCGCGTTGCACCTTGTCAACGGCAGCAGCGTGACCAGGGCATGGGACGTCACCGAGACCGCCTATGTCCATCTGGCCTGTGCGCGCCACGAGATCCTGATCTCCGACGGTTTGCCAACAGAGAGTTTCAATCCGGGTCCTATGGTGCTCCCGGCGCTGCCCGAGGGGGCGCGGGCCCAGCTTCGGGCGCTGTTCCCCGATCACGATCTGTCGCGGAGCGCGCCATTCTGGGCGGCCCGGCCACTCATATCGGGCCGGGAGGCGGCCGCTTTGTGGCTCTGAGGCCGGATTTCCCTCGCCAGCGGTGAGCGGTCCTGCTACAGACCGGCGCCGGAGCAGCGGGTGTGGCGGAACCGGTAGACGCACCAGATTTAGGTTCTGGCGCCGCAAGGCGTGGGGGTTCAAGTCCCTCCACCCGCACCATACCTGGTCCGGCCTTCGGGGATGCCCTCTCCCACCTCTCGAAGGAATGTGGATGAGGGGGGCGAGCCCCTTCTGTTCGAGGTTGCGATAGGTGGTCCGTGCCGGCCGATCCGGGCGCAATTCTGCGCAATGCGATCCCGCCGCTTTGCCGGACCTTGCAGCGGGTTCCGGGGGCGCTCCATGACCTGTTCCGACAGGTCCTGCAGGCTCCACTGATCTCGACCGGTTTCAGCCGGCCCGCCGTTCCGCTTCCGCTTTCAGTCCGCGATTGAAGGCTTGGTAGCCGTCCAGATACATCTTCGCCAAGCGGCCGCCCATCAGGAACGTCAGGCCGCCCATGATCTCATCCGATTGGACAAACCGGGTCTTGCCACCCTCGGCCGCCTCAACCCTGAAATGGTGGTTGTCGCGGATGCCGCCCGGCCCCGTCTCGGCCCAGGAGAACTCCCGCCCGTCCGTCACCGCGATCCTGTGATCGATCCGGGTGAGCTTGTCCTTGGCCGGATCGGTCCGAAACACCGCGGTGATGGTCGCGCCATCGGCGATCCGGCCCTCGATGTCGACGAGGAAGGCGGCCCAGTTTCCGTAACTCGCGGTGTCGGTCAGCACGTCCCAAACCGTCTCGGGCGCCGTATCGATGGCGATGTCGGTGTAGATTCTGTGATGCGAGAAGCCGACCTTCTCTGTGCGCCCAGTTTCCATGATCATTACCCTCCGATCGTCTAAACGTGCCGGGGCACCGAACGCCCCGGCGTTTGAATGGTGACCCGCCCGAACCGGTCCTGCATGCGCTTCGAGCGGAAGAGGTAGATCGATATGATGGTGTAGGTGACGCATTCCTGGACGAAGTTCCGGTAGCGGTCGGGGTTCTCCAGCATGTCGAAGGTCTGGATCGCGCACATCGTGGCCAGCGCGGTGAACACCACCAGCATCACGATGGGCGTGGCGCGCCAGCGCAGGACATACCCGGCCAGGAACGCCGCGCCGGACGCGGTGATCAGGATCCAGTGGATGGTCTGGGTTCCGGCCGGAAAGGTCGGGTTCTGTAGCGGCATCAGCGGCGCCAGCCCGGTAAAGTACTCCAGAAATCCCAGCAGCCCCCAGCCCAGCATGATGATCGACGCGAGAACGATCAGGTATTCAGAACCCTGGGAGAGGCGGGTCCAAGGAACGGGCATCGTGTCTTGCTCCAATCGGGCCGCTATCCAAGAAACCGCACTATGAAGCGGTCGAACATCCGGTCGCTGAGGATGCGGCGGAAGAAGATTGCCGGGCGCACTCCGACGCCGGCGGCGTAGCGGGTCCTGGGACGCCGCGCCCGGATCGCCCCGGCGATCACCTCGGCGATCACGCCGGGCGGGGACGCGGTGCCCTTCTCGGCGCTCATATTGCGGAACCAGGCCGCCATCATCCGTGCGGTCGCGCCGTAAGGGCCGCTGCCGGAGGTCTCCAGCAGCGGCTCGATGAAGCCGCCGGTGATTTCCGTGTCGATAGCGCCGGGCCGGACGATGACCACGTCAATGCCAAAGGGCGCGGTTTCGGCCCGTAGGCAATCGCTGAACCCCTCCAGGGCAAACTTGCTCGACACGTACCAGGCGGCGAGCGGCGCATGGACCTTTCCTTCGCCGGAGGAGACATTGACGATCTTGCCCCAACCCTGTCCGCGCATATGCGGCAGCACGAGCTGGGTCAGACGCCCCAGTCCGAAGAAGTTGACATCGAACTGGTAGCGGGCCGTGTCGATATCGGTCTCCTCGACCGAGCCGTAGACCGAGAGCCCGGCATTGTTGACGAGAATATCGACGCCGCCATGGTCGCGGGTGATCTGGTCGACCACCGCCACGACGTCCTCTTCCTTGGTGACATCCATCTTGATCGGGATGCAACCGAGCCGTTTCAGATCGTCCATGATCTCGACCCGGCGCGCCACCGGATAGACGACATAGCCGTCCTGCGCGAGAGCCTGGGCGGTGGCCTTGCCGATGCCGCTGGAGGCGCCGGTCACAAGCGCGACCCTTTTACGGGGTTCGTTCATTGTCCTGGCCCCTCAGATCGAGACCGTCTGGCCGGTCATCTCTTCGGAGAGACGCCACAGGCGACGGGCAACTTCGTGGTCGGCGCAGATCGGGTTGCGGATCGCGACGCCGACCCGCCCGCTCATCTCCTCGGGGCCGGTCGGGCCGTAGTAGTCTCCGCCCTCGACCGCATCCGATAGCGCCGCGAAGAGAGTGGGTCTGGCGGCATCCGCGTTGGAATGCAGGAGCTGTTCGACCTGTTTCTTCAGCGCCTCGCGCTGGGCATCCTCCATCTCCTTGAACAGGCCGGAATCGGAGCCGCCGGGATGCACCGAAAGGGACTTTTTCACCTTGCCCGCTGCCCTGAGGCGGCGGTCCAACTCGTCACCGAAGAGAAGGCAGGCGAGCTTTGACTGCCCGTAGGCGACACCGCCGTCCTGACCGCAGGTCAGGTCGTCGAAGTGAATGCCCGCCGCCTTGTGAGCGATGCTAGACAGCGACACGATCCGCGAGGCCGCATCATCCGGGATCAGGTCGATCAGCAGCGCCGTGAGCAGGAAATGCCCCAGATGGTTGGTGGCGAATTGCAACTCCACACCGTCGGCATTGGTCTGGGCCGAATAGAGCAGGATGCCCGCATTGTTGATCAGAATGTCGAGCCGGTCGTAGCGGGCGCGGAACGCGTCGGCGAAGGCCCGGACAGAGGCGAGATCGCCGAGATCCAGGACCATGATGTCGAGCGATGCGCCGGGTACGCGGGCGATGAGATCCGCCTTGGCGGCTGCGGCCTTCTCCGGGCTGCGGCAGGCCATGACGACATGAAGCCCGGCCTCGGCCAGGCCGATCGTGGTTTCAAATCCGATGCCGTTATTGGCTCCGGTGACGATGGCGGTTCTGGGGGAGGACGGGGTCATGGCGCTTCCTGACGGATAGACATTTTGTGCATTTCTGTAAGATTGACAATGAGTGCCAATTTGTCAATATGTAAATCATGGATGGTCGCCAGGGAGACATCATCGAGGCCGCGAAGGGTCTCTTTCTGCGCTATGGCGTGAAGCGAACCGGCATGAATGATATCGCCGAAGCGGCCGGGATCTCGCGGCAGACGCTCTACAAGGCGTTTGCCAACAAGGACACGGTGTTGCAGGCCATGATCCGGTCTCTAGCGGATCGGGTCGTTCTGGATATCGAGACCGGCCTTCCGAAGGCCGAAGGGCTCGGCGCGCAGCTCGATGTGATCTTCAAGCACGTCGTGATCGAGCACTACGACTTCCTGCATTCCTCCCCCAATGCAGAGGACATCGTCGCCGGTGTGAATGCCTCCAGTCAGGAAGAGCTGGAGGCGGGCGCTCGGCGGAATACCCGGATCATCGCGCGACTCCTGGAACCCTTCGCAAACGAGATAGAGCGGTCCGGACTGACCGTGACCCAATACGCTGACTTCATCCAGCGCACCGCGACGGCGGCGAAGTACGCGGCCAAGGACCGGACGCATCTGCTCGATCTTCTGGCCGCGCTCCGTGTTTCGACACTCAAAGTGACCGGTGCGTCCGAGCCTGCCGAAGTCCTCGAGGCAGAAAGGCGAAACTGACCTGCGGTGCGGCATCCGGCAACGTCGACGCCCGACGGATCGCAGCCGCATCCACGATGTCCACCCGCGGGACGGCATCGAGGATGGCGGGGGATGACCCTATCGCGGTGAACCGTGCCTGGTTCGGGGTCGGGGGATCGTCGGGACAATGTGCTGGTCGGGATATGGGGCCGCAGGTTTGCCGCCCCAGGCCACCGGTCTTCCGCCGACCTGTGCGCGGGGTGCAGGCTGCGGGTTTCTCCTCTGATCCGCGCCGTCCCGGGACGATCATCCTCCCGTCGGGTCGCCTTCGGTCGGTGTGGCGCAGGACTTGTCGGTCACCCGTTCGGCCCGGCGGTCCCGGATCTCCGACCTGCGCATCTGCCGGTCCCCTTCGCTCTCATGCGGGCCTTGCACCGGTGCCACCGGCTGCGGAAGCGGCGCCACGGAAGAAGACGTCGTAGAGCACCGGCGCCGCGACCAGGGTCAGGATCGAGGCGAAGGCGAGACCGCCCATGATCGTGACCGCCATCGACACGAAGAATGCGTCACCAAGGAGCGGGACCATGCCCAGGATCGTCGTGCTCGCCGCCAGAAGGACCGGTCGCAGCCGCGAGGTCGAGGCGGCGACGATGGCCTCGCGCAGAGGTCCGCCCTGGGCCTTCACCAGGTCGATCTCCTCCACCAGTACGATGCCGTTCTTGATCAGCATCCCCGACAGGCTGAGGAGCCCGAGAAGCGCGGTGAAGGTGAAGGGCAGCCCGGTCCCGAGCAGCCCGAGCACGACACCGTTGACCGACATCGGCACCAGCAGCCAGATGATCAGCGGCTGGCGCAGCGCGTTGAACAGCGTCACCGAGATGAGAACCATGATCAGGATGGTGATCGGCAGTTGCGCGCCCAGGCTCTCGTTGGCCTGGTTCGAATTCTCGAACTCGCCGCCCCATTCCATCCGGTAGCCGACCGGGAGCGGGATCGCCTCGACCGCGGCGCGCACCTCGGCATGGACCTCGGCCGCCGTGCGCTCCGTCGGGATCGAGGCGCCGACGGTGATCGTCGGCAGCCGGTCGCGGCGCATGATCAGCGTATCCTGGGTCTCCAGGCTGAAGCCGTCGACGATCTGTTCCAGCGACAGCAGCGTCTCGCCATCCTGGGCCCCGACCACCTGATCGAGCAAACCGGTATCGGAGCCTGGATCGAGCCGCAGGATGATCGGGATCGAACGCTCGTTCTCGCGGTAGGCGCCGGTGACCTCGCCCTCGGTGGCAAAGCGCAGCAATTGAGCGACATCGTCGCGGCTGATCCCGGCCGCCTGGGCGCGGTCGGTGTTGTAATTCGGGCTCAGCACCAGTTCCTGTTCACGCCAGTCGATGCGCGGGCTGAGGATGTTGGGGGAGGCATCGACCATGGCGGCCATGGCCTGATCGGCCAGATCGCGCAGAACCTCGCGATTCCCGCCGGAGAAGCGCACGGCGATGGGAGAGCCGCCGCCGGGGCCGAACACCATGCGCTCGGTGCGGAACTCGGCCTCGGGGATCGTCTCGGCGGCGAAGGCCTCGAGCTCCGCCTGCAGGGCCGGGATTTCCTCCAGACTTGGCGTGCGGATGATCATGTGGCCATAGGCCGGGTTCTCGGGCTCCGAACCGTAGGTGAGCAGGAACCGCGTGGCGCCCTGGCCAACGAAGCTGGAGACCGACACGACGTCCTCGCGCTCGGTCAGAAAGGCCTCGAGCACCGCCATCCGTTCCGACGTCTGGGCGATCGGGGTTCCCTGCTGCATGGTCAGGTGGGTCAGGAAGATCGGCGTGTTGGAATTGGGAAAGAACTGCTGGCGGACCTGCCCGAAACCCCAGTAGCAGGTTCCGGTGATGGCAATGAGTAGCACTAGGACGAGCCAGCGGACCCTAAGCGCGCCGCGCAACAGCGCCGCGTAGGCCCGGAAGATCAGCCCGCTATAGGCATCGGCGGGCGACTCCGATCCCACTTTGAAGACATAGTGTCCGAGGAGTGGCGTCACGGTGATCGCCAGCACCCAGGACAGCATCAGCGAGATCGCGATCACCGCGAAGAGCGAGAACATGAACTCGCCGGTCGAATCCGGCGAGAGCCCGATCCCGGCGAAGGCCATGATGCCGATCACGGTGGCGCCGAGGAGCGGGATCTGGGTCTTGCCCGCCGCCTCCTCGGCCGCCTCGCGCGAGGTTTTGCCACGCCGCATCGAGATTTGCATGCCTTCGGCCACGACGATGGCGTTGTCCACCAGCATCCCCATGGCGATGATTAGCGCGCCGAGCGAGATCCGCTCCATCTCGATAGAGAAGATCGCCATGAAAAGGAGCGTGCCGACCACGGTCAGGAGCAGGGTGGAGCCCACCACGACGGCCGCGCGGGGGCCCATGAAGAGGCCAAGGACCAGCACGACGATCCCGACCGACATGGCGAGATTGACCAGAAAGCCGTTCGAGCTTTCATCCACCACGACATGCTGCTGGTAGATCGGATGCAGATCGACGCCGTAGGGGATCTCGGGCAGGAGCTCGGCCAGGCGCCGATCCACCCGCTCGCCGATCTCGACGATGTTCTCGTCGCTGAGGCCGGAGACGCCGATGGTGAACGCCTCTTCACCGTTGTAGCGGATGATCTGTGCCGGGTTGTCCTCCCGCCCGCGGCTGACGCTGGCGATGTCGATGAGGTTGATCGTCTCGCCGCCGACGCCGATGGTCAACGACGCGATCTCCGAGACCGAGTCGGAGCCCTCGGGCGCCTCGATCCGGGTTCGGGCGCCATCGCCCAGATCGACGGAGCCGGCTGCGGCGACGGAATCCGCCGTGGCGATGGCCTGCCCGACGGTCTGCGGATTGATGCCGAGATTGGCGGCGATGGCCAGGTCGGGCGCGACGAAGATCGCTTCCTCCGGCAATCCGGCCACATCGACATCCGCGACCCCGTCGACGGCCAGAAACTCGCGTCTGAGGAAGGTCGCCAGTTCGTGCCTTTCCGCGTCGGTCAGGCCGGGGGAGGTGACGGCGAAGAAGATGCCGTAGACATCGCCGAACCCGTCATCGACAAAGGGCGTGCCAGCCCCGTCGGGCAGGTCGCCGCGGATATTGGTGATCCGCTCGCGCAACTCGGTCCATATCGGCGGCAACTCGTCTCCGCTGATCGTGTCGGCGACTTCGATGTCCAGGCGCGAGACGCCGGGACGGTTGCGCGATGTTACGCGGTTGACCTCGGACATGCGCTGGATCGCCGCCTCCAGCGGCTCCGAGACTTCGATGGCCACCTGTTCGGCGGAGGCGCCGGGATACTGGGTGATCACCACCGCCTGTTTGATCGTGAAGGCCGGATCCTCCAGCCGGCCGAGGGAGGAAAAGCCCCAGATGCCTCCGAACAGGCAGATCAGGATCAGAAGCCAGGTCAGGACGGGTTTCTCGATCGCCCCGCGGGCGATCGACAGCGCCGCGCCGCTCAATTGGAGAAACCCTCGAAGCGGCGTACCTGCTGGCCGTCCGCGACCGCATGGGCGCCGGTGCGCACGATCTGATCGCCGGGGTCGAGCCCGTCGGTGACATGGAGCAACCCGTCCCGGTCGGCCTCGACCGTCACCGGCACCTCCTCCAGCGTCCCGTTCATGCCGTCGCCCGGCAGGAACCGCATCACGCTCGTGGACCCGTCATTACCGATCCGCAGGGCCGTGGCCGGCACGAATATCGGCGCATCGTCCGCAAGAATTGTCGCCAGGACGACGACCGAACTGCCTGGCAGGACATTGATTCCTTCGGTCGTGACCAGCGCCAGGGTGATCCGAAAGCTCTGGCCGACGGAGGAGGCTTCGGCGTTGAACTCGCGCGGGACCAGCGGATAGGTCCGGTCGCTCGACGGGAACCGCGCTTCCAGCCGCAGGTCCTCCTCGTCGCCGGCTTGCTGGAACAGGACCTCCGGGACATCGATCTCGATCCGCAACTCCGACATGTCGTGCAGCCGTACCACCGGTGTGCCCTGCCCGATGGTCGAGAAGTTCGCCAGGTTGCGGGTGGCCACCAGAGCGTCGAACGGGGCCATCAGCGTGGCGTTCTCCAGCGCCACCTCCGCGTTGCGCAGGGAGACCCGCGCCAGGCTAACCTGGGTTTCGGCATCCTGAAGCTGGGCCTCGCTGACCGAGACGGTGAGCTGGCTCAGCCGGGTCAGGGCGCGCTCGGCCTGTTCGAGCTGCAACTGCGCCTGTTGTAACTGCAACTCGAAGGGCTCGAGATCGAGTTGCGCGACCAGGTCGCCCTGCGGGATCACCTCGCCCTCCTGGGCCGGAAACTCGACGATCTGACCGCCAACCTGAAACGCCAGATCGACGGTCTGGCGCGCGACGACATGGCCGAAGAACTGCCGCGTGACCCCGGTCTCACCGGCCGAAACCGTCATCAGGATCACCGGACGCGGCACCTGCTCCTGAGACGCGGCGGGAGCCGCGAGGCCGAGGCCGAGAAGGAGCGCCGCCAACGGGCGAAACATCGTGAACATGTATACAATCTCCCTTCCGCCATCTAAGTGCATCAGTTTGGGGCGATTGCAAGTGCTGCTCGACAGGCATCCGGATTGCAACGCCCGGAGCCCGCCCTGAGATCGGATTTGGACACCGGCCCGGTCCTGTCCGGGGACCGTCGTTCTGCCCGGTTTTTCGGGTTGAACGCCCATTCCCGCGCCACTAGTAAAGCGCAGATCGAACGAGGGCGCCCGGGTGGCGCCCGTTTCCGTCATGCGAGGATGTCCATGCAAGTCACCGAGACCCTGAACGAGGGCCTGAAGCGCGGCTACCAGATCACCGTCACTGCCGGTGAGCTGGAAGAGAAGGTCACCGCGAAGCTCGAAGAGGCCCGGCCGGACATCGAGATGAAGGGCTTTCGCAAGGGCAAGGTGCCGCTGGCGCTCCTGAAGAAACAGTTCGGGCCACGCCTGATGGGCGAGGCGATGCAGGAGGCGATCGACGGGGCGCTCGGCGAGCATCTGGAGAGTACCGGCGACCGGCCGGCCCAGCAGCCGCAGATGAAGATGACCAATGAGGATTGGAAAGAAGGCGACGACGTGGTGGTCGACGTCAATTACGAGAAGCTGCCGGACGTGCCCGAATTCGACTTTGCCGGCCTGAAGTTGGAGCGGCTGGTGGTGAAGGCCGATGACGCGGCGGTCGACGAGGCGCTGGGCAATCTCGCCGAGACCGCGCCGAACTTTGAGGATCGCAAGAAAGGGTCGAAGGCCAAGGATGGCGATCAGGTGGTGATCGACTTCCTCGGCAAGGTCGATGGCGAGGCGTTCGAGGGCGGCGCGGCGGAAGACTATCCGCTGGTGCTCGGCTCGAACTCATTCATCCCGGGCTTCGAGGACCAGCTTGTGGGCGTGAAGGCGGGCGAGGAGAAGGCCGTCGAGGTAAGCTTCCCCGAGGAGTACCAGGCCGAGCATCTGGCCGGGAAGGCGGCGGTGTTCGACGTTACCGTGAAGGCGGTGAAGGCGTCGAAGGCGGCGGAGATCGACGACGAACTGGCCAAGAAGTTCGGCGCCGAGGATCTGGGGGCGCTGAAGACCCAGATTTCCGAGCGGCTGGAGGCGGAATATGCCGGCGCGGCGCGGGCGGTGACCAAGCGCGGGCTGCTCGACGCGCTCGACGCGGCGGTGAGTTTCGATCTGCCGACGAGCCTCGTCGATGCCGAGGCGGGGCAGATCGCGCACCAGCTCTGGCACGAGGAGCACCCTGAGGTTGAGGGCCACGACCACCCGGAGATCGAGGCCACGGACGAGCACAAGAGCCTGGCCGAGCGGCGGGTGAAGCTAGGATTGTTCCTTGCCGAGATCGGGCAGCGCGCCGAGGTGCAGGTCTCCGATGCCGAGCTGACCCAGGCAATCATGACCCAGGCGCGTCAATATCCCGGGCAGGAGCGGCAGTTCTTTGAATTCGTGCAGCAGAATGCCGGGGCGCGACAGCAGATCCAGGCGCCGCTCTTCGAGGACAAGGTGATCGACCACATCTTCGAGCAGGTCGAGATGACCGAGAAGGACGTGTCGAAGGACGATCTTCAGAAAGCGGTCGAGGCGCTGGAAGACGAAGGCTAGGGGGGCCGACCCTTCATACGCTCCGACAGGGCTGTTCCGTCGTTCGGAGCGGTTCGTCTTTGTTCCGACTGTCCAGACGCACGGGCCCGGTGGCGAATTGTCCTGTATACCAGCATGCTGGGTGCCGTAGACTGCCCCTATCAAGAAGGATGGGGAGAATTGGGTTATGAGAGCATTTGTTTTTCTTGTCGCCGCTCTGGTCACACTGGGTTCCAACCGGGCGGAGGCTTGCCCGAACTACAACATGATCGGTGTCGAAAGCTATCAGGCGTCCGGATCGCAGCTCTACAGCCGCCGCGATTTCTCTGTGGTGGCCGGAGGGAGCAACTACATCTTCAATTGCCGGAACGTTCGGCCGGGAACCGACACCGGCGCGGGCTACTTCACCACGCAGCCGGACTTTTCGTTCGTCCTGTCCGGCATGGGCGGGTATCGGCTCGATATCTCGGTGGTCAGTCAGTGCGACAGTGCGCTCTTGATCAATACCGGCAATGTGAACTGGTTCTATGACGACGACGATAACGGTAATCTCGATCCCCGGATCGTGCTGACGCGGCCGTCGAACGGACGCATCGATATCTGGGTCGGAACCTATGACGGCGCGTATTGCGATGCAGTCCTGAGCCTGGAGACCTTCCTGCGCTGAGCAATCGAGATCGGGCATGCCAAACGTGAAGGGCCGCTCCCGCAGGAACGGCCCTCCGAAGTCGCACTGACCGCGGATCAGTTTACTTCGATGTCGTCCTCGGCCGGGGCCTCTTCGGGCGTGCCGTCGGATTCCGGCGTTTCCACAAGGTCGTCATCGTCGAGCTGTGCCGCGCCGATATCGTCGAAAAGCTCGGCGATCTCGAATTCCGCCGCGGCTTCTTCTTCGGCGGCAAGCTCCTGGATCGACTTGCCGGAAGCCTGAAGGTCGGCCTCTTCCATGGAGCGGGCGACGTTCAGGCGGATCGTGGCTTGCACCTCGGGGTGCAGATCGACGATCACCTCATGGAGGCCAAGCTCCTTGATCGGGGCGGCGAGCGCCACCTGCTTGCGGTCCAGGCTGAACCCGGCCTCGGTCGCGGCCTCGGCGGCGTCCCGGGTCGAGACCGAGCCGTAGAGCGAGCCGCCATCGGAGGCGGAGCGGATCACGATAAAGGTCTGCCCGTCGAGCCGGTCGGAGAGCGCCTCGGCCTCCTTGCGGGTCTCCAGGTTGCGGGCCTCAAGCTGCGCCTTGTCGGTTTCGAACCGGGCGAGATTGGCGGCGTTTGCGCGCAGCGCCTTGCCCTGGGGCAGCAGGAAGTTCCGGGCGTAGCCTTCCTTGACGGAGACCACGTCGCCCATCTGGCCGAGCTTGGCCACGCGTTCCAGCAGGATGATATCCATGTCGGGTTCCCCTTACTTCACGGCGTAGGGCAAGAGCGCGAGGAACCGGGCGCGCTTTATCGCCTGGGCGAGCTTGCGCTGGTTCTTTGCGCCGACGGCGGTGATGCGGGACGGCACGATCTTGCCACGCTCGGAAATGTAGCGTTGCAGGAGCTTGGTGTCCTTGTAGTCGATCTTCGGCGCGTTCTCGCCCTCGAACGGGTCGGTCTTGCGGCGGCGGAAAAACGGTTTGGCGGCCATCTCTCAGGTCTCCTTGAACGCGGGGATCAGCGGTCGCGGCGGCGGCTGTCCCGCTCGTCGCGCTTCTGCATCTGGATCGAGGGGCCTTCCTCGTGGGCGTCGACCTTGATGGTCATCACCCGCATGACGTCCTCATGGAGCCGCATCAGCCTCTCCATCTCCTGCACCGCCGGCGCGGGCGCGTCGGTGCGCAGGTAGGCGTAATGCCCCTTACGGTTCTTGTTGATCTTGTAGGCCATCGTCTTGACGCCCCAGTATTCCTGATCGACGAGCTTGCCGCCATTGTCGGCAAGGACGGATCCGAAATGGTCCATGAGGCCTTCGGCTTGCGTGCCGGAGAGGTCCTGGCGCGCGATGAAAACATGCTCGTAAAGCGGCATGCCGTCTCCAATCGTATCTCGGCGCATTTCAAAGGGCAGGGCGGTTCTGGCCTTCCGCACCCCACCCACGAGAGGCTGCGCTGGTCATCAGGTCTCGCGGAAGGATGGCGCCTTATACAGAAGGCGCGGGGCGGTTCAAGGGGCGTGTCGCGGCAGTCCGCATTTTCACGGCATGGACAAGGCTGCGCCGTCTTCATGCCCGAAATCGGCAGGACGGTCGGGCAGGCGCCGGGCAACAGGCGCAAGCGGACAGGAGCCAGCCAGATGACCGCGTTCGATACCGAGTTCAGCGAAGCCGGAGAGATCGAGAGCGGGACGCTGCATCTCGATGAGACCTATTGGGGCTACATCATCCGGTCCGGGCCGGAGGTGTCCTCCACGCTTCAGCTTTTGAAGGCGATGGCCTGGCTGGCCGGGGTCGGGTTCTACCTCGCCGCCGTTGGGGTCTGGTTGATGCCGGAGATGATGTTCGGCGGTAACGCCCTGATGATGAAGGGGCTGGGCTCGGCCCTGATGGTGTCGATTGCGGTACTGCTTGGCTGGTTCGCGCGGCAGGGCCATGTCGCCGAGGTCCAGGTCGATTGTGCGCAGTCCGAGCTCCGCGAGGTGATGCGGGACACGCGCGGGCGCGGCACGCTGATCGGCCGGCACCGGTTTCAGGATATCGGCGCGGTCTTCATCGACCGGACGGGCGCGGACCGGGGTCGGGCGCGGCTTCTGATCCGGCTCGGCGGGTCCGCGGTGAGCGTGCCCATCGCCCAGGGCCGTGTCGAGCGGCTCGAACATCTGCGCGACCGGCTCGGCCGCGATCTGCTCGAAGGCAAGGCCGCGCGGCTCCGGCGCTGATCGCCCTCATTCTTGTGGCCCCCTTTCTTGTGACCCGGGCGCGGGCAGGCTAAGCCCGTGCCCAGGCAGACGAGCGGGGTGACATGCGGGCATTCGTGTTTCCGGGCCAAGGCGCCCAGACCATCGGGATGGGCAAGGCCCTCGCCGAAGCCTATCCGGCGGCGCGGGCGGTTTTCGACGAGGTCGATGAGGCGCTGGGCGAGACGCTCTCCGCGCTGATCTGGGAGGGGGAGATCGAGACGCTCACCCTCACGGCGAATGCCCAGCCGGCCCTGATGGCGACCTCCATGGCCGCGATGGCGGCGTTGGCGGCCGAGGGGGTGACGGTTGAGGCCGCATCCTACGTCGCCGGGCATTCTTTGGGTGAGTATTCTGCGCTTTGCGCGGCCGGGGCTTTGGGGCTCGCCGATACGGCGCGGCTGTTGCGGGTGCGCGGCACGGCGATGCAGGAGGCGGTGCCCGTGGGCGAGGGGGCGATGGCGGCCCTCCTCGGCCTCGATTTTGAGACCGCGCGGGCCGTGGCCGAGGAGGCGGCGCAGGGCGAGGTCTGTCAGGCGGCCAATGACAACGATCCCGGTCAGGTCGTGGTGTCGGGCCATAAGGCGGCGGTGGAGCGGGCGGTGGAGATCGCCAAGGGCAAGGGCGCCAGGCGCGCGATGCTCCTGCCGGTCAGCGCGCCGTTCCACTCGCGACTGATGGAGCCGGCGGCGCGGGCCATGGCCGAGGCGCTCGACCATGTCGATATCCGGGAGCCCAAGGTGCCGCTGGTGGCCAATGTGGAGGCCGCGGCGGTGGACGACCCGGTGCTGATCCGGGCGCTGCTCGTCGATCAGGTCATGGGCTCGGTGCGCTGGCGCGAGAGCGTGATGTGGATGGCGGCCAAAGGCGTGACGGAGATTTGGGAGATCGGCGCGGGCAAGGCGCTCTCCGGCATGGTGCGGCGGATCGACAAGTCGGTGGCCACGCGCAATGTCGGCACGCCGGAGGATGTGGCCGCGGCCCTGGAGGCGCTCGATGGCTAGCCGCGCGGCGCTCTGGATTGGCGGTGCGGTCGTGGTGGCCGGGGCGGTCGGCGGGCTTCTGTGGCTCTCCTTGCAGGGCGCGGCGGAGTTTCGCGTCGACGGTACCGATCTGCACGTGGCGGGAGAGTTGAGCGGGGCGAGCACGCACCGGCTGGAGGTTCTGCTGGAGGAGAATCCGGGGCTGGAGCGCTTGGTGCTCGGCGATGTCGAGGGCGGCACCGATATGACAGTGATCGTCGGCAAGGCGTTCCTGATCCGGCAGGCGGGGCTCGCCGCGGAGATCGCCGCCGGGGCGGAGGTGGCGAATGACGGGGTGCTGATGTTCCTCGCCGGATCGCCCCGGACAATGGGCGCGGGAGCCGCGATCGTGCTGACCGATGCCGAGGCGGCGCGGGCGGTAGGGCTGCCCTATGACGTCTCGCTCGGCGCCGATCAGGAGCGGAGGCATTATGTCGGAACGGAGCTTATGGCGCCGGACCTGGCGGCCGCGATTGACGAGGTCGCAGAGACCGGCGGCGAGCGGCGGATCGGCCCGGCGGAGGCCGCGGCGCTGGGGCTTCTCGGGGCCGAGAATTAGAGGGAGGACGGGATGTTCGATCTGACGGGGAAGGCGGCGCTGGTCACCGGCGCATCGGGAGGCATCGGCGGGGCCATCGCGACGGCGCTGCACGGGGCCGGGGCAACTGTCGGGCTTTCGGGCACCCGCGAGGGGCCGCTCGAAGAGCTGGCTGGGGCGCTCGGTGAGCGAGCCCATGTCCTGCCCTGCAACCTCTCCGACGCCGAGGCCGTCGAGAGCCTGCCGAAACGGGCGGCCGAGGCGATGGGGGCGGTCGATATCCTGGTCAACAATGCCGGGATCACCCGGGACCAGATTTTCATGCGGATGTCGGACGACGACTGGGCCCAGGTGATCGAGGTCAACCTCACCAGCACCATGCGGCTCTGCAAGGGTGTGATCCGGGGCATGATGAAGGCGCGCTGGGGTCGGATCGTGAATATCTCCTCGGTGGTCGGTGCCACCGGCAATCCGGGGCAGGCGAACTATGCCGCTTCGAAGGCCGGGATGGTGGGGATGTCGAAATCCATCGCCTATGAGGTGGCGAGCCGGGGGATCACCGTGAACTGCGTGGCGCCGGGCTTCATCGCAACCGCGATGACCGAGAAACTGACCGAAGATCAGAAGGCCGGGATTCTGGGCCAGATCCCCTCGGGACGCATGGGCGAGGCGGGGGAGATCGGCGCCGCAGTGCTCTATCTGGCAAGCCCTGAGGCCGGTTACGTCACCGGCACCGTGCTGCATGTCAATGGCGGGATGGCGATGCTCTGAGAGCGCTATCAGCGGCCCTTGTGAAAGCATTTGCCCGAGGGGGAATCTCTGCTATAGGCGGCGCAGATTTTCCGCGGGCGCCCCTCGTGCGGCCCCCGCATATGGCAGGACGAACCGCCCCAAGGGGCAACAAAAGAACGGGCACGAGCCCCTTCAGAATGTGAGGACCTGATATGAGCGACGTCGAAGCCCGTGTGCGCAAGATCGTGGTGGAACACCTGTCCGTGGAAGAGGACAAGGTGGTCGAGAACGCCTCCTTCATCGACGATCTGGGGGCCGACAGCCTCGACACCGTCGAGCTGGTGATGGCCTTCGAGGAGGAGTTCGGCATCGAGATCCCCGACGACGCGGCGGAGACGATCCAGACCTTCGGCGACGCGGTGAAGTTCATCAACGACGCGCGGTGACGACAGGTCATTCATAGGCGCGCCGAGGTGCGCGAGGCGGCGTCCCCCGGGGGCGCCGTTTTCATTTTCAGGATGGGAGGGTGCGATGACCGGAGTTGGGGATATGTTCGGTGGTGTGTCATCAGAGACCTTTCTGGGTCTGCCCAAGGCGGCGCCCGGAGAGCTGGACGGGGCACGTGCGGCGATCCTCGGGGCGGATACGGCGACGCCCTATCGGGCGGTGGGGCCCTTTGCGGCCGGCGGCGCGGATGCGTTGCGCAAGGGTGCGGCGGATTATGCCGGGACGACGGGACACTGGAATTTTGACCTCGATGCGGTGGCGCTGCCCGAAGGGTTTGCCGTCGATTGCGGCGACCTGCCGGTCGATCCCGCCGATGGGCCGGGCAACCGGGCGCTGATCGAGGGGGCGATCCGCGAGGTTGCGGGGCAGGGCGCGGTGCCGGTGCTGATCGGCGGCGACGATTCCGTGCCGATCCCGGTGATCGCGGTGCTCGGGCCGGAGCCGCTCTGGATCGTGCAGGTGGACGCCCATATCGACTGGCGCGACGAGGTCGAGGGCGAGCGGTTCGGGCTCTCCTCGAACATGCGGCGCGCTTCGGAGATGGGCCATGTCGAGGGGATCATCCAGATCGGCCAGCGCGGCATCGGCTCGGCCCGGGCGGCGGATGTGGCGGCGGCACGGGACTGGGGCGCGCATTTGATCGCGGCCGGGGCGCTCCATGACGGGGCCGATCCGCTCGCCGCTCTGCCCGAGGGCGCCCGGGTCTGTCTGGTCTTCGATTTCGACGGGCTCGACCCGGCGATCATGCCGGCGGTGCTGGCGCCGACCTCGGGCGGGTTGAGCTACTGGCAGGCGGTGCGGATCGTCGAAGGGATCGAGGCGAAGGCACGGATCGCGGGCATCACCATGGCCGAATTTGTCACCGAACGGGATATCGGTGGGCAAGGCGCGGTGCTCGGCGCGCAGCTTCTGACCACCTGGCTCGGGATCATCGCGCAGCGGGCGGCGCGGACCGGCTGAGACCCGCTTGGGGCGCCCCTTGCCCCTCTGAGCCGGGCCGGGCTATCAGGGCGCACGACAATTATCGAGGTGAGGGCAGGCTATGCGTCGTGTTGTTGTGACAGGGCTCGGGCTGGTGACGCCGCTGGCGGACAGGGTCGAGGAAAGCTGGCGCCGGATTCTCGCCGGGCAGTCCGGGGCGGGGACGATCAGCCATTTCGACGCCTCCCATCTGGCCACGGATTATGCCTGCGAGGTGCCCCGGGGGGACGGCTCTGACGGCACGTTCCATGCCGAGACCTATATGGAGCCCAAGGAGCAGCGGAAGGTCGACACCTTCATCCTCTTCGGCATGGCGGCGGCGGATCAGGCGGTGCGCGACGCGGGCTGGATGCCTGAGGACGAGGAGAGCCTGCTCAGGACCGGGGTGCTGGCCGGGTCGGGGATCGGCGGGCTCAACTCGATTGCCGAGAACGCGATTATCCTGAAGGAAAGGGGGCCGCGGCGCATCTCTCCGTTCTTCGTGCCTGGCGCGCTGATCAACCTGATTTCGGGACAGGTGGCGATCCGCTACGGGTTCAAGGGGCCGAACCATGCGGTGGTGACGGCCTGTTCGACGGGCGCCCATGCCATCGGCGACGCGGCGCGGATCATCAAATACGGCGCCGCCGATGTGATGATCGCGGGCGGCGCCGAGGCGGCGATCTGCGAGATCGGGATCGCCGGTTTCAATGCCTGCAAGGCGCTGAGCACCAAGCGCTCCGACGACCCGGCGGCGGCGAGCCGGCCCTATGACACCGACCGGGACGGGTTCGTGATGGGCGAAGGCGCCGGGATGGTCGTGCTGGAGGAGTATGAGCACGCGGTGAAGCGCGGGGCGAAGATCTATGCCGAGGTGCTGGGCTACGGCATGTCCGGGGACGCCTATCACATCACCGCGCCGTCGGAGGATGGCGAGGGCGGAGAGCGGTCCATGCGTGCGGCCTTGGCCGATGCCGGGCTGGAGCCTGCGGCCATCGACTACATCAACGCCCATGGCACCAGCACGATGGCCGATGTCATTGAACTCGGCGCGGTCGAACGGATGCTCGGCAATGCCGCCGGCAAGGTCACGATGTCGTCGACCAAATCGATGACCGGGCATCTCTTGGGGGCGGCCGGGGCCATCGAGGCGATCTTCTCGATCCTCGCGATCCGCGATCAGGTCGCGCCGCCGACGATCAATCTCGACGATCCGGCGGTCGAAAGCCCCGTGGACCTTGCGCCCAATGCCAAGCGCGAGCGGGAGGTCAATGTGGCGCTGTCGAACTCCTTCGGCTTCGGCGGCACCAATGCGAGTGTGCTCTTCGGGAAGGTCGCCTAGATGTGGCGGAGCCTCGCGAGCAATGCGCTGACGCTTGCGATCGTGGTTCTGTTTCTGGCGGGTGGAACGGTGCTCTGGGCGACCCAGGAATACCGCAATGCGGGGCCGCTGGAGGCCGCGATCTGCCTTCAGGTCGAGAGCGGGTCGAACATGCGCGAGGTGAGCGAGGACCTCGTGGCGGAGGGCGCGATCTCCTCGCCGGCGATCTTTCGCATGGGGGCGGATTATTCGGAGAAGAGCCAGCTTCTGAAGGCGGGGAGTTTCCTGGTGCCGGAAGGGTCGTCGATGGAGGAGATCGTCGATCTGGTCACGGAAAGCGGGCGCAGCACCTGCGGGACCGAGGTGGTCTATAGGGTCGGTGTGACGCGGCTCCTCGTCGAGGTCCGCGAGCTGAACCCCGAGACCCGGGCCTATGAGGAACTCGCGCGGTTCAATCCGGTCGAGGAGGCGGTGCCGGAGACCTATGAGGCGGTGAAGGCGCGGTCGGACACCCAGTACCGCGTCGTGCTCGCCGAGGGGGTGACGAGCTGGCAGATCGTGCAGTCGCTCAACGCGCTCGACGTGCTGGACGGGGCGGTCGAGGACATCCCGGCGGAGGGCAGTCTGGCGCCGGACAGCTATGACATTGCGCCCGGCGGCCAGGTAGCGGAGGTGCTGGCGCGGATGTCGTCGGCGCAGGCGCGGATCATGTCCGAGGAATGGGCGGCGCGGGAGGAGGGGTTGCCCTACGAGACGCCCGCCGAAGCGCTCATCATGGCGTCCATCGTGGAGAAAGAGACCTCTCTGCCCGAGGAGCGGCCGGTGGTGGCCAGCGTCTTCGTCAACCGGCTGAACCGGGGGATGCGGCTTCAGACCGACCCGACGGTGATCTATGGCGTGACCGAGGGGCGCGGGGTTCTGGGCCGGGGCATCCGGCAGAGCGAGTTGCGGGCGGAGAATCCCTGGAACACCTACGTGATCGACGGGCTGCCGATCACGCCGATTGCCAACCCGGGCCGAGCGGCGATCGAGGCGGCGCTGAACCCCGACGAGACCGATTTCATCTTCTTCGTCGCGGACGGGACCGGGGGCCACGCCTTTGCCACCAATCTCGACGACCACAACCGCAATGTCGCGGTCTGGCGTCAGATCGAGGCCGAACGCGAAGCGGCGGAAGCGGCGGCCGGAGAATAGAAAAACCCTTTTCAACAAAGGCTTAACGGTGCGTTCGGCGGATCGTTTGCTTGACTTCGGCAGGTCGCTCAACTATAGGTTGTGGTCCGGCTGAAGGAGGATACTCCTCCGGCCCCGCACCGCGACCGGCGAAAGATCGCCCCCAACAGGTCCCTGTCATGGAGAAAGCCCTTTCGGAGCTCAAAGAGCTCGCAGAGGAGCACAAGAAGCTGATCATCAGGAACCGTCTGCTGCTGAAGACCGTCAGCGACGTGCTCTACGACATCCTCAATCGCGTGAAGGACGGCCAGGGCCAACATCTCAAGACCCTGGTCGACCGCCAGTCTGATCTGGCCACCGTCCTGCGCCGCGCCGATGAAATCGAGAGGAAATACGATGAATGGCTCGCCAGCCACACCGGAGCCCTCGCCGCCGGTGAGATCGACCTCGACAGTCTTCGGGACGAGATCGGGGGCCGCCTGGATCAGCTCCGCGACGCGGGTGGTCCAGAAGACGTTCCTTGACGGGCTGACCGACCGGCAGCTCCTCGGGCTGGCCTATCTCTTCGAGTTCTGGGCACTGCCGCACCAGCTGCCGCCGGAGGGCGACTGGCATGGCTGGGTGATCCTCGGCGGGCGCGGGGCGGGCAAGACCCGGGCCGGGGCGGAATGGGTCCGGTCGATGGTCGAGGGCAGCCGTCCGGGCATGCCGGGTCCGGCGCGGCGGGTGGCGCTGATCGGGGAAACCCTCGATCAGGGTCGCGAGGTCATGGTGTTCGGCGATAGCGGGATCATGGCCTGTTCGCCCCCGGACCGGCGCCCGGAATGGCTCGCCACGCGGCGGATGCTGCGCTGGCCGAACGGGGCGGCGGCGCAGCTTTTTTCCGCCCACGATCCGGAGGCGCTGCGGGGGCCGCAATTCGACGCCGCCTGGCTCGACGAATTCGCGAAATGGAAACGCGCCGAGGAGACCCTCGACATGCTGCTCTTCGGGCTCCGGCTCGGCGACACGCCGCGATTCTGCATGACGACGACGCCGCGCAACCGGAAGATCCTGCGCGATCTCTTGGAGCGGGACAGTATCGTCTCGACCCATGCGCCGACCTCGGCCAACCGGGCGCATCTGGCGGCCTCGTTCCTGGCGGAGATCGAAGAGCGCTATGGCGGCACGCGGCTCGGGCGGCAGGAGCTGGAAGGGGTGTTGCTGTCGGATATCGACGGGGCGCTATGGACGGCGGAGATGCTGATCGGCTGTCTGGTCGATGCGGCGCCGCAGCTTGACCGGATCGTCGTGGCGGTCGATCCGCCAGTGACCGGGCACAAGACCTCCGATGCCTGCGGGATCGTCGTGGCGGGCGCGGTCTATGGCGGCACGCCCGAGGCGTGGCGGGCCTATGTCCTCGAAGACGCGACCGTGGCGCAAGCCTCGCCCGCGGCCTGGGCGAAGCGGGCGGTGGAGGCGGTTCGGGTCCATGGCGCGGATCGCCTCGTGGCGGAGGTGAACCAGGGCGGGGCGCTGGTGGAGAGCGTGATCAGGGGCCTCGACCCGCTGATCCCGTTCCGCGCGGTTCATGCCACGCGGTCCAAGGGGGTTCGGGCGGAGCCCGTCGCGGCGCTTTACGAACAGGGCCGGGTGGCGCATCTGCGCGGGCTCGGCGCGCTGGAGGACGAGATGGCGCTGATGACGCCGACCTCCTTCGGCGGCACCGGCTCGCCGGATCGCGTGGATGCCCTGGTCTGGGCGCTGACCGATCTGATGATCGAACCGGCGATGCGCTGGCGGCGCCCGTCGCTCCGGATGCTCTGAGCGGCGCGCAACACCGGCCGCGCGGTGGCCACGCCCCGAATTAAGCCCCCTGCGGCATCTTCCCCTCAAGACGCGCAAGGCCGGCGACGGTCCGCCCGAAGGAGACATGCATGTTCGATTTTCTCAGACGTGGCCGGGATGGCGGGACCGAGGCGGTGGGCGAGGTGAAAGCCTCGGCCACGGGCCGTATCGTGGCCTGGCCGTCAGGCGGCCGCGTCGCCTGGTCGCCGCGCGACACCGTTTCCCTGACCAAGACCGGGTTCAGCGGGAATCCGGTGGGCTTTCGCGCGGTCAAGCTGATCGCCGAGGCCGCCGCCGCCCTGCCGGTGCTGCTGCAGGACAAGGCGCGGCGCTATGAGACCCATCCGGTCTTGTCCCTGATGGCGCGGCCCAATGCCGGGCAGGGGCGGGCGGAGCTTCTCGAGGCGCTCTTCGGCCAGCTCCTCCTGACCGGGAATGCCTATGTCGAGGCGGTGGGTCTTGAGGGCCTGCCGGTGGAACTGCATGTGCTGCGCTCGGACCGGATGTCGCTGGTGCCGGGGCCGGATGGCTGGCCCACGGCCTATGAATACCGGGTCGGCGGCAAGGTGCATCGGTTCAACGTGGCCGAGGGGCTGAGCCCGGTCTGCCATATCCGCAGCTTCCATCCCCAGGACGACCATTACGGGCTTTCGCCGATGCAGGCGGCGGCGACGGCGGTGGATGTCCATAATGCGGCCTCGCGCTGGTCCAAGGCGCTGCTCGACAATGCGGCACGGCCCTCGGGCGCTATCGTCTACAAGGGCGGCGATGGGCAGGCGCATCTGAGCGCCGATCAGTACGACCGGCTGCTGACCGAGATGGAGAGCCAGCATCAGGGCGCGCGCAATGCCGGGCGGCCGATGCTACTCGAAGGTGGGCTCGACTGGAAGCCGATGGGCTTCTCGCCCTCCGACATGGAATTCCAGAAGACCAAGGAGGCCGCGGCGCGGGAGATCGCGACGGCCTTCGGCGTGCCGCCGATGATGCTCGGCATCCCGGGCGACGCCACTTACGCGAACTATCAGGAGGCGAACCGGGCCTTCTACCGGCTGACCGTCCTGCCGCTCGCCCAGCGGGTGACCGGGGCGCTGGCGGCCTGGCTCTCGGACCTCTCGGGCGAGGAGATCGAACTGAGGCCCGATCCCGATCAGATCCCGGCACTGGCCGTGGAACGGGAGGCGCAATGGCGCCGGATCGGGGCGGCCGACTTCCTGACCGATGCCGAGAAACGCAGCCTACTCGGCCTGCCGAGCCTCGAGATGGGCGAGGGCGACGATGCCGAATGAGGACAACAGCACAGAGGCGGCCCGCCCCGGCGGCGTGCGCATTTCGGATTTCTGGTTCGCCCGGATCGAACTGCGCCTGTCCCGGCTCGAGAGCATGGTCGAGCGCCTGGAGCGGCATCTCTGGATGCTGATCTACGCCGCCGGCGCGGTGCTGGTGATCGAAGGGCTGCGCGCCCTGGCCGCGATTTGAGGAGAGCGAGAGCGATGGACCTTGAGCACAAACTCTGCCGCCTCGGCGCGGAGCTGACGATCACCGATGGCGCTGTCGTCGAGGGCTATGCCTCGCTCTTCGGCAAGGCAGATCAGGGCGGAGATGTCGTGGAAACAGGCGCTTACGGCGCGTCCTTGAAGCGGCTCGCCCGAACCGGCGGCCGGGTGAAGATGCTCTGGCAGCACGATCCGGCGCAGCCCATCGGAATCTGGGACGAGGTGCGCGAGGACGACCGGGGCCTCTGGGTCAAGGGCCGCATCCTGACCGAGATCGAGAAGGGCCGCGAGGCGGCGGCGCTGATCGGGGCCGGGGCCATCGACGGGCTGTCGATCGGCTACCGCACCGTTCGGGCGCGGAAGAATGACAAGGGCATCCGGCTCTTGTGCGAGCTGGAGCTTTGGGAAGTGTCCCTGGTGACCTTTCCGATGCTTCCCGATGCGCGGGTCGGGGCCAAGGGGGACGACCCCGAGGCCCGGGCGATGCGTGACCTGGCGCACGTGTTTCGCGATGCGCGGCGCCTGCTGGCCCGAGAGTGATGCCGGCGTTTCACCCCTGAGAAGCAAGGACAAGGCGATGCCCGAAAAGACCCCCAGGGCCCGGGCCGGGGAGACGCTCTCTCCGGCTGCGGAGCTGACCAATGCGATGAGCGATTTCATCAGCGACTTCAAGACTTTCACGACTGACATCCACAGCAAACTCGAGAAACAGGACAACCGCATGAACAAGCTCGACCGAAAGACCGTTCTGGCGGCGCGCCCGGCGCTGCAGACCGCCGCCGAAACCCACGCCCCGCACCAGAAGGCCTTTGCCGCCTATCTGCGGTCGGGCGATGACGATGCGCTGCGCGGGCTGGAGCTCGAAGGCAAGGCGCTGAGCACCGCCGTGGCCGCCGACGGAGGCTATCTGGTCGATCCGCAGACCGCGGAAGCGATCCAGAGCACGCTCTCGTCCACCGCCTCGATCCGGGCCATCGCCAATGTGGTGAATGTCGATGCCACCTCCTATGACGTGCTGATCGACCATACCGAGATGGGTGCCGGCTGGGCCGACGAGACCACCGCGACGGCTGAGACCGACACGCCGCAGATCGACCGGATCTCGATCCCGCTGCATGAGCTGTCGGCGCTGCCGAAAGCGTCGCAGCGGCTCCTCGACGACAGTGCTTTCGACATCGAAGGCTGGCTCGCCGAGCGGATCGCGAACAAGTTCGCGCGCTCCGAGGCGGCGGCCTTCGTCAATGGCGACGGGACCGACAAGCCCCTGGGCTTTCTCCAGAGCACCATCGTCGACAATGCGGCCTGGGCCTGGGACAGCATCGGCTATGTGCCGAGCGGGGCGGATGCCGATTTCGGCAGTGCCGATGCGCTGATCGATCTGGTCTATGCGCTGGGCGCCGAATACCGCGCCAATGCAACCTTCGTGATGAATTCGCGGACGGCCGGTCGCGTGCGCAAGCTGAAGGACAATGATGGCCGCTTCCTGTGGTCGGACGGTCTGGCCGCCGGTGAACCGGCGCGTCTGCTCGGCTATCCGGTGCTGGTCTGCGAGGACATGCCGGATGTGGCGCTCGGGGCCGATGCCATCGCCTTCGGCGATTTCGGTGCCGGCTACACCATCGCCGAACGCCCCGACCTGCGGGTGCTGCGCGATCCGTTCTCGGCGAAGCCGCATGTCCTCTTCTATGCGACGAAGCGCGTCGGCGGGGCGGTGAGCGATTTCGCCGCGATCAAGGTGATGCGGTTCTCGGCCACCTGAGCCGGGCAAGAGCAAGGCCCGTCCCCGCCGTGAGTCGGGAGCGGGACGGGCAGGCGGCCGGAGCGCCCGGTCGCCTGTCGCCGAAGACGGCGCCCCGGGCGCCCAGCCCAGCGCCGGCCGATGCGCGGAAGACGGAGTGAATTCATGATGTTGATCGAAGAGACCACCCTGCCGCAGGCGGCGCTGCCGATCAGCCAGTTCCGCGAGCATCTGCGGCTCGGCTCCGGCTTTTCCGACGACGGACTTCAGGACCCGGTGCTGGAGAGCTATCTGCGCGCGGCGATCGCGGCGATCGAGGCGCGCACCGGCAAGATCCTGATCGAGCGCGAGTTTTCCTGGACCCTGACGGAATGGCGCAATGCCGTCGAACAGGCGCTGCCGCTGGCCCCGGTTAACATGATCCTCGACGTCGTGCTGATGGACGGGGAGGGCGGCGAGAGTGTGGTCGACCGTGCGCTCTGGCGGCTCGTCCCGGACATGCAGCGGCCGGCGATTGCGGCGCAGGGGGCCTGCCTGCCCGCGATCCCGCAGAACGGGGCGGCGCGGCTGCGGCTGCTGGTCGGCTTCGGGCCCGATTGGGGCGACCTGCCGGCCGATCTCGGCCAGGCGGTGCTGATGCTTGCCGCTTACTACTACGAACACCGCCACGAGGTGGCTCTGGGCGGCGCCGGGCTGCCGTACAGCGTGAACGCTCTGATCGAACGCTACCGCGCGGTGCGGCTCACTGCGGGAGGCGCATCGTGACCCTTCCGATGCTGAACCGCAAACTCGTGCTGGAGGCGCCTGAGCGGGTTGCCGACGGGGCCGGCGGCTTTGCCGAGACCTGGGTCGCGCGCGGCACCCATTGGGCCGAGATCCGCCCCGGCACCGGCAACGAAATCCGTGGCGTTCTGACCGCTTTGTCCCGGGTGCCGTACCGGATCACCGTGCGCGCCACGCCGGCCGGCGCCGACAGCCGGCCGCGCCCGGAACAGCGGTTTCGCGACGGCACACGGCTCTTTCATATCCTCGCCGTCACCGAGCGTGAGACCGACGGCCGTTACCTGACCTGTCATGCCGAAGAGGAGGTCGTCGGATGAGTTATGCCATCTCCGGTCCGCTCCAAGCCGCGGTCTATCAGAGGCTCGCGGCGGATACCGGGCTCTCGGCCCTGGTCGGTGGCGCGATCTACGACGCGTTGCCGCCGGGCGATCTGCCGCCGCTCTATGTCACGCTCGGCCAGGAGCTGGTGCGGGACCGGTCCGACAAGACCGGCGCGGGCGCGGAGCACGAATTCACCGTCGCGGTGGTCACCGAGGCGGCCGGCTTTGCCGAAGCCAAACAAGCCGCGGCGGCGATCAGCGATGCGCTCGTTGATGCGTCCTTGACGCTCAGCCGCGGCACGCTCGTTTCGCTGAACTTCCACAAAGCGCGGGCGGCCCGGGTCGGGACCGGGGCCCAGCGCCGGATCGATCTGACCTTTCGCGCCCGTGTCGACGACGGCTGAGCGGCCGGGAAATTGGCCTGACGCAACCCAGATAGCAACCATTCGGAGTGACAGACATGGCGGCCCAGAACGGCAAGGACCTGCTCATCAAGATCGACATGACCGGCGACGGTCAGTTTGAAACCGCGGCGGGGCTGCGGGCCACGCGGATCAGCTTCAACGCGGAGACGGTGGATGTCACCAGCCTCGAAAGCGATGGCGGCTGGCGCGAGCTTCTCGCCGGCGCCGGGGTGAAGAGCGCCACGATCAGCGGCTCCGGCGTCTTCAAGGACCAGAGCACCGACGAACGGGTGCGACAGATGTTCTTTGGCGCGGAGATGCCCGACTTCCAGGTGATCATCCCGGATTTCGGCACCATTGAGGGGCCGTTCCAGATCACTTCGATCGAGTATTCCGGCACCTATAACGGCGAGGCGACCTACGAGATGGCCCTGGCATCGGCGGGCCGGATCACCTTCATGGCCTTCGCCTGATGGCCAATCCCTGGGCCGGCGAGGTGGCGCTGACCATCGATGGCGAGCGGCATGTCTGCAAGCTCACCCTCGGCGCGCTGGCGGAACTCGAAGCCGAACTCGACACCGGGAGCCTCATCGATCTGGTGCGGCGCTTCGAGGGCGGCGATCTGTCCTCGCGCGACGTGCTGGCACTGGTTGTGGCGGGCCTGCGCGGCGGTGGCTGGCGCGGGGCCGCGGCGGACCTGCTCAGCGCCGAGATCGAAGGCGGCCCGGTGGGCGCTGCGCGGGCCGCAGCGGAGTTGCTGGTGCGCGCCTTCGGACCGGTCGGTCAGGCGGGGGGCTGAGCGATGGACTGGCCGGGGCTGATGCGCCTGGGGCTGGGCGGACTGGGATTGTCGCCGGAGGCGTTCTGGCGGCTCACGCCGCGCGAACTGCTCGTCATGATCGGCGAGCCGACCGGCGCGGAGCCGATGGCCCGGACCCGGCTCGACGAACTGGTCCGGGCCTTCCCGGACAAGGATCGAGGAACCTGAGATGACCGATTTCGACGGGCTTGAGGACCTGGAGACCGAGGCGGAAACGCTGCACCGGACTCTGGGCGATACGAGCGAGGTGACAGCGGCGTTCTCGTCCCAGCTTCAGGACGTGCGGGTCAGCCTCGCCGACACGACCCGAGATCTTGGAAACCTGGAGCGCGGGTTTTCAAGCGGGCTGCGGCGTGCCTTCGACGGGGTCGTGCTCGACGGGTTGAAGCTTTCCGATGCGCTGAACATTCTGGCCACGAGGATGGTCGACACCGCCTATTCGGCGGCGGTGCGCCCGGTGACCGATCATTTCGGCGGAATGCTGGCGAACGGGGTGAATGCGGTCGTCTCGTCGCTCATGCCCTTTGCCGATGGCGGGGTGCTGACCCAGGGCCGGATGACGCCGTTCGCCGAGGGTGGGGCCTTGAGCCAGGGCCGGGTGATGCCGTTCGCCGATGGCGGGACGTTCAGCCAGGGCCGCGTCATGCCATTTGCCCGCGGCGGCGTGGTGACCGCGCCGACGACCTTTCCGATGCGCGGCGGCACCGGGCTGATGGGTGAGGCGGGTCCGGAGGCGATCATGCCGCTCTCGCGCGGCAGCGACGGCCGGCTCGGCGTGCGCGCCCAGGGTACGGCGCCGATCCATGTCACGATGAACATCGCCACCCCGGATGTCGAGGGCTTCGCCCGGTCCGAGGGCCAGATCGCCGCCCGGATGGCGCGCGCGCTCGGCCGCGGGCAGCGCAACCGATAGGCGCGAAGGAGAGCGACATGTCCTTTCACGAAGTGCGGTTTCCCGCCTCGCTCAGCTTTGGCTCGCTCGGTGGGCCGGAGCGGCGGACCGAGATCGTCACCCTGACCAACGGGTTCGAGGAGCGCAACACGCCCTGGGCCCATTCCCGCCGCCGATACGATGCCGGGATGGGGCTGCGCTCGCTCGACGATGTGGAGCTGTTGATGGCCTTCTTCGAGGCGCGGCAGGGCCAGCTCTTCGGCTTTCGCTGGAAGGATTGGAGCGACTTCAAGTCGTCGTCGCCGTCGCGCGATGTCACGCCGCTCGACCAGCTCATCGGCGAGGGCGACGAAGTGCGGGATGTCTTTCAACTCACCAAGAGCTATCGGTCGGGGGAGACCGTCTATGAGCGGCCGATCCGCAAGCCGGTCCCGGGCAGCGTGCGGATCGCCGTCGGCGGCGAGCCGCGCCAGATCGGGGTCGATTTCGAGGTCGACGATACGACCGGTCTCGTCACCTTCTCTCATCCACCCGATCCCGGGGCGGAAATCCGGGCCGGCTACGAATTCGACGTGCCGGTGCGTTTCGACACCGACCTGATCCAAAGCTCGGTGGCGAGCTTTCAGGCCGGCGACGTGCCCTCGGTGCCGGTGGTGGAGGTGCGGGTATGAGCAAGGCGGCGTTCCTCGACCATCTGGCCGGTGGGCTGACCACGATCTGCCGGTGCTGGGTCGTCCGGCGCCGGGATGGCGTGACCTACGGCTTCACCGACCATGACGGGCCGCTGAGCTTCGGCGGCGTGGCGTTCAAGCCGGAGAGCGGGCTCTCGGCCAAGGCCACAGTGCAGTCCACCGGTCTGTCGGTCGACAATACCGAGGCGATGGGCGTGCTCTCGGACGCGGCGATCAGGGAGGCCGATATCGAAGCCGGGCGGTTCGATGGCGCCGAGGTTGAAGCCTGGCTGGTGAACTGGCGCGACATCGACGCGCGGCAGTTGCGCTTTGTCGGCACGATCGGCGAGATCCGTCGCGCCGGCGGGGCGTTCCATGCCGAGTTGCGCGGCCTGACCGAGGCGCTGAACCAGCCCCAAGGCATGGTCTATCACCGGGGTTGCTCGGCCGAGCCCGGGGAGGGGCCCTGCGGGGTCGATCTCTCGGAGCCCGGGGTGACGGCCGAGCGGCAGGTCGATGCGGTCACCGGCGAGCGGGTCTTCGTCTTCGAGGCGTTTGGCGACTTTGGCAGCGGCTGGTTCACACGCGGCCAGCTCGAGGTCCTGAGCGGCGCGGCGGAGGGGCTGGCGGGGCTGATCAAGCACGACCGTCTGGACGGGCCCGAGCGTCGCATCGTGGAACTCTGGCAGCCGCTCGGCGCGCCGGTGGCCGCGGGCGACCGGCTGCGGCTCGTTGCGGGATGCGGCGACAGCTTCGAGACCTGCCTCGAGAAGTTCGGCGATGCCCTGAACTATCGCGGCTTTCCCGATATTCCCGGCGAGGACTGGCTGGTCAGCGTGCCGCGCCAGGGCAACGACAATGACGGCGCCTCCCGCCGCGGGGCCTGGGGCTCATGAGCGCCGAGCTGGTGATCCGGGCCCGGGCCTGGATCGGAACGCCCTACCACCATCAGGCGGCGTGCCGGGGCGTGGGCTGCGACTGCCTCGGTCTCCTGCGCGGGCTCTGGCGCGAGATGCGGGGCGCCGAGCCCGAGCCGGTGCCGGCCTATTCGCCGGATTGGTCGGAGGCAGCGGGGGAGGAGGCACTGCTCGCCGCGGCCGCCCGCCACCTGATCCGAAAGCCGCGCAGTGACGCCGCGCCGGGCGACGTTCTGATCTTCCGGATGCGGCCCGGTGCGGTGGCCAAGCATGTCGGCATCCAGGCCGGGACCGGCGCGGCGGCGAGCTTCGTCCACGCCTATTCCGGCCATGGCGTCGTCGAGAGCCGCCTGACCCCGGCCTGGGCGGGCCGGATCGCCGCGCGATTTGACTTTCCCGAAAGGACCGAGTGATGGCGACGATCGTTCTTTCCGCCGCCGGCATGGCGATTGGCGGCTCCATCGGCGGCTCGGTTCTGGGGCTGTCCTCGGCGGTGATCGGGCGCGCCGTGGGGGCGAGCCTCGGCCGGGTCATCGACCAGCGCCTGCTCGGCGCCGGCAGCGAGGCGGTGGAGACCGGCCGGATCGACCGGTTCCGCCTGACCGGTGCCAGCGAGGGCAGCCCGGTGACGCGGCTCTTCGGCCGGATGCGGATCGGCGGCCAAGTGATCTGGGCCTCGCGGTTCCGCGAGACCTCGACCACCACCGGCGGCGGCAAGGGCGGCCCGCCGAAGCCGCGCGTCACCGAGTATTCCTATTCGGTCAGCCTCGCGGTGGCGCTCTGCGAGGGAGAGATCACCCGAGTCGGCCGGATCTGGGCCGATGGCGAGGAGATCGGCCGCCACGAGCTTCAGATGAATGTCTATTACGGCACCGCCGACCAGATGCCGGACCCGGTGATGGAGGCGGTCGAGGGCGCCGGGCGCGTGCCGGCCTATCGCGGCGTGGCCTATGTCGTCTTCGAGGACCTCGAACTCGGCCGCTTCGGCAACCGGGTGCCGCAATTCACCTTCGAGGTCAGCCGGCCGGGGCAGGGATATGAGCCGTTCGAGGATCTGCCCGCGAGCCTGCGCGCCGTGGCGCTGATGCCTGGCTCCGGCGAGTACGCCCTGGCTACGACGCAGGTGACGCTGTCGCCACGTTTTGGCGAACAGGTGCCGGTCAACGTCAACACCCCGAGCGGCAAGAGCGACCTGGAAACCTCGCTCGACGCGCTGGTCGAGGAATTGCCGCTCTGCCGGTCGGTGCTGCTGATCGTGTCCTGGTTCGGCGACGATCTGCGCGCCGGCGAATGCCGTGTCGTTCCCAAGGTCGAACAAGCGGGTCTCGACGCAGAGAGCATGCCCTGGCGGGTCAGCGGGATCGGCCGGGAGGCCGCCGAGGTGGTCGCCCGCGACACCGCCGACCGTCCGGTCTATGGCGGGACGCCGGCCGATGCCTCGGTTATCGAGGCGCTGGCGGCGCTGGCCGCGCGCGGACAGGAGGCGGTGTTTTATCCGTTCCTGCTGATGGAGCAGATGCCGGGCAACGACCTGCCCGATCCCTATTCCGGCGAGACCGGCCAGCCGGAACTGCCCTGGCGCGGCCGGATCACCACCGCGCTGGCCCCGGGGCTCGACGGCACCACCGACCGTACCGCCGCCGCCGAGGCGGAGGTCGCGGCGTTCTTCGGCCAGGCGCAGGTGTCGGATTTCGCGGTGAACGGAACCGAGGTGAGCTATACCGGGCCGGAGGAATTCTCCTACCGCCGCTTCATCCTGCACTATGCCCATCTCTGTGCTGCCGCGGGGGGAATCTCGGCCTTCTGCATCGGTTCCGAGATGCGCGGGCTGACCCGGATCCGCGGGGCCGGCGACAGCTTTCCGGCGGTCACGGCATTCCGTCAGCTCGCGGCGGATGTCCGCGCGATCCTCGGGCCGGATGTGAAGATCAGCTATGCCGCCGACTGGTCGGAATATCACGGCTTTCAGCCCGCCGGGACCGCCGACAAGTACTTCCATCTCGACCCGCTCTGGGCCGACGAGGAGATCGATTTCATCGCAATCGACAATTACATGCCGCTGTCGGACTGGCGCGATACCGACGACCATGCGGATGCCCATTGGGACTCGATCTACAACGTCGACTATCTGGAGGCCAATGTCGCGGGCGGCGAGGGCTATGACTGGTTCTACACCTCGCCGGAGGCGCGGGACGCACAGCGGCGCACACCGATCGAGGATGACCAGGGCGAGCCCTGGGTCTGGCGCTACAAGGACCTGCGCGGCTGGTGGAGTTCCGAACATCACCACCGCATCGACGGCCCGGCCGGCTGGGTGATCCCGACCGGGGACCGGCCGGATCAGTGGAGCACCGCCAATACCGCCACCACCGTGCCGGTTCCGGGTGTCTTTCTCGACGGCCGCTTCTCCAATGCCGTCGAAGTGACCGATGGCGGCGGCAACTTCCTGTCCCGGGCGGTCTCTCCGCCATTTGTCGCAAAGGGGGCGACCGCGTATCGGTTCCGTCTGTTCTATGTGCCCGGCAGCGCCGACTACGTCCGGGTGACGCTGGATGTCAGGACCCCCGCGCCATCCTGGATTTACGTGCTCGGGGCACCCGGGGACCTCTTCGTCGGACTGTCGTCGGGTCATGCCGTGAGCGACGTCGTCAACGAGATCCATCCCGACGGGACCCACGAGGTCGCCTTCGGCGTCGTCTTCGCCGGCACCGATCCGGAGGCCCAGCTCGGCTTCGGCCCGGGGATGAACTTCGCCGGCCAGACCGTGACGTTCCTCGGCGCCATCGTGACGTCGCGAGCGCTTCAGCGGACCGCGTGGGAGCCGGGTTCGAAACCGATCTGGTTCACCGAATTCGGCTGTCCGGCGGTCGACAAGGGCACCAATCAGCCCAACAAGTTCATCGATCCGAAATCCTCTGAGTCTTCGGCGCCGTATTACTCGTCGGGCCAGCGCGACGAACTCATCCAGATGCAGTATCTGCGGGCGGTCACCCGACACTTCGCCAAGGAGGAGAACAACCCGGTTCACGAGACCACCGGCATCCGCATGGTCGATATGGATCGGGCCCATGTCTGGGCCTGGGATGCACGGCCGCATCCGGCGTTTCCGGCCCTGTCGGAGGTCTGGACCGACAGCCCGAACTATGCTCGGGGCCACTGGATCACCGGGCGCACCTCGGCGCGTCCCCTCGACTCGGTGGTCGCGGAAATCTGCCTGCGCGCAGGCGTGACGCGGTTCGATGTCAGTCGACTCTACGGTCTCGTTCGGGGCTACATGATCGACAATGTGGACAGCGCCCGGGCCGCGCTCCAGCCGCTGATGACGGCCTATGCGTTCGACGCGGTGGAGCGCGACGGATGGCTGCATTTCATAACTCGCACCGGCCGGCCGGCGGCCACGCTGGAGGAGGCCGGCCTGGCCCGGGACGATGACCTCGGCGGCGCGCTCGAAGTCATTCGGCAGCCTTCCGCGGAGATTGCGGGCCGGGTGCGTCTGAGCTTTGTCGAGGCCGATGGCGATTACGGGGTTGCGATGGCCGAGGCGGTGCTCGCCGACGATACCACGCCGGGTATCCGGCAGTCCGAGCTACCGCTGGTCCTGACCCGGGCCGAGGGCGCGCGGATGGCGGAACGCTGGCTGGTCGAGTCGCGGGTCGCGCGGGACGGGGCCCGTTTCGCCCTGCCGCCGTCGCGCATCGATCTGGGTGCCGGCGATGTGGTCGATCTGCCTGTCGGGGAGGGGCGCGGGCTGTTTCGCGTCGATCTGGCCGAGGATGCCGGTCGCCAGCTCATCGAGGCGGTGCGGGTGGAACCGGAGGTCTACCGCCCCCAGGTCACCGAAGACGAACCGGTCACCGGACGGCGCCCGGTCGCGGCGGTGCCGGTGGAGGCGCTGTTTCTCGATCTTCCGCTGATCCGGGGCGACGAGGTGCCTCACGCGCCCCATGTCGCGATGACCGGCGCGCCCTGGCCCGGTTCGGTCGCGCTCTATTCGGCGCCGCAGGACAACGGCTATGTGCTGAACCGGATCGTGACCCAGCCGAGCATCGTGGGCGTGACCGAGAGCCCGCTGGCCGCCGCCGCGCCGGGGCTCTGGGATCGCGGTCCCGGGCTCCTGGTGCGGCTGGTGCGGGGCGAACTGGCCTCTGCGATGGAGGCGGATGTCCTGTCCGGGGCCAATCTGGCGGCGATCGGCGATGGATCGGCCGAGGGCTGGGAGCTTTTCCAGTTCGCCGAGGCGGAGCTTGTGGCGCCACAGACCTATGTGCTGCGCGGCCGGTTGCGCGGGCAGTTGGGCAGCGATGCGACGGTGCCGGCGCATTGGCCGGAAGGGTCGCTTTTCGTGCTGATGAACGGCCTGCCCGAGCAGATCGACCTGGCCGCCGCCGCGCGTGACGTGGAGCGCCATTTCCGCTACGGTCCGGCGCATCGCCCGCTCGGGGACCCGTCCTACCGGTATCGGATCGAGACCTTCCGCGGCATCGGCCTGCGGCCCTATTCGGTATGCCATCTGAGCGCGCGCCGGGACGCTGCCGGCGCGGACCGGTTCCACTGGATCCGTCGGACCCGGATCGATGGCGATAGCTGGAGCGGGATCGAGGTGCCGCTCGGCGAGGCGACGGAGAGCTATCTGATCCGGGTCTACGACGGCAGCACCCCGCGCCGCGAGGCCATCGTTGCCGTGCCGGACTGGACGTACAGCGCCGCCGAGCGGGCCAGCGACGGGATCGGCGGCGCCTACCGGGTCGAGGTCGCGCAGATCAGCGAACGGTTCGGTCCGGGCCCGGCACGGGCGCTCTGGGTCGGCTGATGCAGGGGCCGCTGCCGGGGGATCTCGACTATGCGGTCCGGGCGCTTCTGCCGTTGCCGATGGCACTCTGGCCTGCGGCGGCGGCGCATCTCGTCGCCGGGGCGCGGCTTGGCGGGGCCTATCGCGCCCGCATCGGCCGCGCCCATCCGGCCTTCGGCACCGGCTCGCTGATGTCGGCCGCGGCGCGCTGGCCGATGGACCCGCTGCCGGAGACCTGTGACAGGACCTATCGCGCGGCGATGCGAGCGGTGCTGGATGCCGTCGATGCGGATGGCGGCGGCTAGCGGGGGACGCCACGGATCGGGTGTCGATTACCGACCCGATACCTGCCTCTGGGCGTCGGGCGGTGCCGAGTTCTCGACGAAAACTCGGACCTGATTTTCGTCGAAAATCAGTTTCTTGGAGATCAGGCAGCTAACCCCGCATGCAGGACAGGCAACGGGGCAGGGCGGGATCGGCCTCGAGCCGGGCCGGCTCGATCGCGTCGCCGCACTCCGAACAATAGCCGTACTCCCCCGCCTCGATCCGGTCGAGCGCCGCCTGCACGCGCCGCGCCTCGCCGGCCCGACGGCCGGCCTGGGCCATCGCCATCGCCTGGTTCTGTAACGCATCCATCCGTGACAGCCGGCCGACCGCCTGCTGATCGAGGGTCACGACCTTCCGTCCTTCCCGGCCCAGGGCGTCCTCCTCGGCCAAAGCGGTCAGGGCCGCCTCCAGCCGAACCCGAAACGTGGCGATCTGGTCCTCCGTGAGCATCATTCGACCAGATCATGGCGGCAGAGGTGGCGGCAAGCGCCGATCCGCCCTATCTTGGGAACTCGCAGAGGAGTCGCCCATGGCACACCCCAAACCCGACATCACCGAGCTGGACCCGGTCTGGGCCCGCATCCGCCATGAGGCGGAGACCGCGGTGGCCGATGAGCCGCTGATGGGCGGGCTGATCCAGCACAGCGTGCTGCATCACGAAACGCTGCCCCAGGCGCTCGCCTACCGGATGGCGGTGAAGCTCGCCTCTCCGGAAATGTCCGAGCAGATCCTGCGCCAGATGGCCGATGAGGCCTATGCCTCCGATCCCGGACTGGCCGATGCGGCGCGCGCCGATCTGATGGCGGTCTATGAGCGCGATCCGGCCTGCCACCGCTTCATCCAGGCGCTGCTCTACTTCAAGGGATTCCAGGCACTCCAGGCGTACCGGCTCGGCCATTGGCTCTGGAACGAGGGGCGCGCCGATCTGGCCTATTTCGTGCAGATGCGGGTCAGCGAGGTCTTCGGCGTCGACATCCATCCCGGCGCCCGGGTCGGCAAGGGGCTGATGATCGACCACGCCCATTCCATCGTGATCGGCGAGACCGCGGTGGTGGGTGACAATGTCTCGATGCTCCATTCGGTGACCCTCGGCGGCACCGGCAAGGAGGAGGAGGACCGCCATCCGAAGATCGAGGACGGCGTGCTGATCGGCGCCGGGGCGAAGGTGCTGGGCAATATCCGCGTGGGCTATTGTTCGCGCGTCGCCGCCGGCTCGGTGGTGCTCTCCGACGTACCGCCCTGCAAGACCGTGGCCGGGGTGCCGGCGCGGATCGTGGGCGAGGCGGGCTGCTCGCAACCGGCGCTGACGATGGACCAGCTGCTCGATCAGAAGGGCAAGGATGCCTGACGGCGCTGTCGCCATCGGCATAGCGTCCGACAGATCTCCAAGGGATGAGGGCCGTGACCGGCGGCGGGACGGCCCGTCGACGGGCCGCGCGCACGCGCTTTCGAAAGCGCGTCTCCAAGCGCCGCCTGTGGCGCTTCCTTAAGGCGCGTCGACGCGCCTTCCGCCCGTTCCGGTCGTTTGCGCTTAGGCCAGCATGACGAGCGGGTTCTCGAGGTTCTGCACGATGGCCTCAAGGAGTTCCGCCCCGAGCGCCCCATCGATGACCCGGTGATCGACGCTCAGCGTCACCGACATCATCGTCGCCACACTCAACTCACCATCGGCGCCCACCACCGGCTGTTTCGCCCCCGCGCCCACGGCGAGGATCGCGCCATGGGGCGGGTTGATCACCGCGTCGAAATTCTCGATCCCGTACATGCCGAGGTTCGAGATCGCGAAGCTGCCGCCGACATATTCGTGCGGGGCGAGCTTGCGGTCCCGGGCCCGGGTGGCGAGATCCTTCATCTCGGTAGAGAGCGCCGAGAGCGACTTCATCTCCGCATCCTTCAGAACCGGGGTGAAGAGTCCGCCCTCCACCGCCACCGCCACCGCGACATCGGAGGGTGTCAGGCGCAGGATGCGGTCGCCGGCCCAGACGGCGTTGGCGTCGGGCACGGTCTGGAGCGCCAGGGCGCAGGCCTTGATGATGAAATCGTTGACCGAGAGTTTCACGCCGCGCGCCTCAAGCTGGGCATTGAGTTCGGAGCGGAACTTCAGCAGCGCGTCGAGGCGGATCGACCGGCGCAGGTAGAAATGCGGGATCGTCTGCTTGGCCTCGGTGAGGCGGGCGGCGACCGTCTTGCGCATCCCGTCGAGCGCGATCTCCTCGATCTCGCGGTCGGCATACATCTTCAGCACGGTCTCCGTCGCCGGGCCTGCGGGCATCGCCGCCGGACCCGCCGCTGGGGCGGCGGGCGCCGCGGCCGGGGCCGCGGTGGCGCCTTCGACGTCGGCCTTCACGATCCGGCCCCTGGGGCCGGACCCCTTGATCTGGCTCAGGTCGAGGCCCTTCTCCGCCGCGATGCGCCGCGCGAGCGGCGAGGCAAAGATACGGCTGCCGTCCGCCATAGGCGCCGCCGGGGCGGGGGCGGCGGAGGGGGCGGCAGGGGCAGGGGCCTCGGCCGGGGCGGCGGCGGGGGCCGGTTCCGGCGCCTGCGCCGGGCTCGGCGCCGCGTCCATATCCTCGCCCTCCTCGCCGATCACCGCGATGGGGGTGTTGACCTTCACCCCCTCGGTCCCCTCGGCCACCAGGAGCTTGCCAATCACCCCTTCATCGACCGCCTCGAATTCCATCGTCGCCTTATCGGTCTCGATCTCGGCCAGCAGATCGCCGGAGGCCACCGTATCGCCCTCCTTCACCAGCCATTTCGCAAGCGTGCCTTCCTCCATCGTCGGGGAAAGCGCGGGCATCAGGATTTCAATCGCCATGTCGCCGCCCCCTCAGCGGTAAGTTACTTTGCGCACCGCCTCGACCACCTCGTCGGCGGTCACCAGGGCGAGTTTTTCGAGGTTCGCCGCATAGGGCATCGGCACATCCTTGCCGGTGCAGGTGATCACCGGCGCGTCGAGCCAGTCGAACGCCTCCTGCATCAGCACCGAAGAGATCGTGTTGCCGATGGAACTGACCGGCCAGCCCTCTTCCACGGTCACGCAGCGGTTGGTCTTCTGCACGCTTTCGATCACCGTGGCGGTGTCCATGGGGCGCAGCATCCGCAGGTCGATCACCTCGGCTTCGATCCCGTCGGCAGCGAGTTTCTCGGCGGCCTCCATCGCGTGGCTCATCCCGATCCCGAAACTCACGAGGGTCACGTCCGAGCCTTCCCGGGCGATCCGCGCCTTGCCGAAGGGGATGGTGAAATCGTCGAGCACCGGGACCTCGAAGCTGCGCCCGTACATGATCTCGTTTTCGAGGAAGATCACCGGGTTCGGGTCGCGGATCGCGGTCTTGAGCAGCCCCTTGGCGTCGGCGGCGGTATAGGGCATCGCGACCTTGAGCCCGGGGATCGAGGCATACCAGGCGGCATAATCCTGGGAATGCTGCGCCCCGACCCGGGCCGCCGCCCCGTTCGGGCCTCGAAACACCATCGGCGCCCCCATCTGGCCGCCGGACATGTAGAGCGTCTTGGCGGCGGAATTGACGATCTGGTCCATCGCCTGCATCGCGAAGTTGAAGGTCATGAACTCGACGATGGGCCGCAGCCCGCCGAAGGCCGCACCGACCCCGATCCCGGCAAAGCCGTGCTCGGTAATGGGCGTGTCGATCACCCGGCGTGCCCCGAACCTGTCGAGCAGGCCCTGGCTGACCTTGTAGGCACCGTCATACTCGGCGACCTCCTCGCCCATCAGGAAGACGGTCTCGTCGCGCTCCATCTCCTCGACCATGGCGGCGTTCAGCGCCTCGCGCACCGTCATCGATTTCATCTCGGTGCCCTCGGGCCAGTCGGGCGAGCGGTCCATCCGGGGCTCCGCCGGGGCCGGGGTCGGGGCGGCGGCGATCTTGCCCTCGACCCCTTCCAGCGCGACCGGCACAGCGGTGCTGGCGGGCTGGGTTTCGGCGGCGGCGATGGACATATCCTCGCCCTCCTCGCCGATCACCGCGATGGGGGTGTTGACCTTCACCCCTTCGGTGCCCTCGGCCACGAGGATGCGGCCGACTATCCCTTCATCCACGGCCTCGAATTCCATCGTCGCCTTGTCGGTCTCGATCTCGGCGATGATGTCGCCGGAACTAACGGTGTCGCCCTCCTTCACCAGCCATTTGGCGAGGGTGCCTTCCTCCATGGTGGGGGAGAGGGCGGGCATCAGAATCTCGGTGGCCATCACACACCCTCCTCGGCGTAAATATCGGTCCAGAGCTCTTCGAGGGCCGGTTCCGGGCTTTCCTTGGCGAACTCGGCGGCATCGTTGACGATGGCCTTGATGTCCTTGTCGATGGCCTTGAGGTCCTCTTCGCTGGCGTGCTTGCCCTGGAGAAGCAGCTCGCGGACATGTTCGATGGCGTCGCGCTCTTCGCGGACCTTCTGGACCTCCTCGCGGGTGCGGTACTTCGCCGGGTCGGACATCGAATGGCCCCGGTAGCGGTAGGTCATGACCTCGAGGATGTAGGGGCCCTTGCCGGCGCGGCAGTGGGCGACGGCCTTCTCGCCGGCGGCCTTCACGGCGAGGACGTCCATCCCGTCGACTTCTTCGCCGGGAATGCCGTAGGCGGCGCCGCGTTCCCAGAGGCTCGGGGATTTGGTGGAGCGCTTCACCGCAGTGCCCATGGCGTATTGGTTGTTCTCGATGACGAAGACGACGGGCAGGTCCCACAGCTCGGCCATGTTGTAGGTCTCGTAGACCTGGCCCTGATTGGCGGCGCCATCGCCGAAATAGGTGAAGGTCACGCGGTCGTTGCCGAGATACTTGTCGGCAAAGGCGAGACCGGCGCCGATCGGCACCTGGGCGGCGACGATGCCGTGGCCGCCATAGAAATGCTTCTCCTTGGAGAACATGTGCATGGAGCCGCCCTTGCCCTTGGAATAGCCCCCCGCGCGCCCGGTGAGTTCGGCCATCACGCCCTTGGGGTCCATGCCGCATGCGAGCATATGGCCGTGGTCGCGATAGGAGGTGACGCGCTTGTCGCCCTCGTCTGCCGCGGCTTCGAGACCGACGACGACCGCCTCCTGGCCGATATAGAGATGGCAGAACCCGCCGATCAGCCCCATGCCATAAAGCTGGCCGGCCTTCTCCTCGAATCGCCGGATGAGCAGCATCTCGCGGTAGTACTCGAGGAGCTCCTCGGCGGAAACATTTGGTTTCTTTGCGGTTTTCCGCGTGGCCATGGGCGCTCCTCCCGGTCGCGAGAAAAATGGTTTAACGTTGAACTACCCTTAGCGCAGCCTTGCGGAAATGGCGAGGGGGCAATTTGCCCGTCCCGATTGCGACCTCTGCCCGACAGCGATCCGAAAGCTGGCGCGAGTCGGAGGGGACATGCGGCTTGACGATAGCGCGGCGACAGATGTACCGCCATACAATGATCGGTCGCCGCCATTTCCTCCGCGCCGGTGCGGCGTTCTCGGCCGCGCTGCCGGGCCTCGTCAGGGCCCATGCGACGGATCGGGTGCTGATCGTCGGCGCCGGCGCCGCCGGGCTCACCGCTGCCTATCACCTGATCCGGGCCGGCGCCGAGGTCCGGGTCCTCGAAGCCGCGCCGCGCTGGGGCGGCCGTGTCGCCCGGCTGAGCGGCTTCGCCGATGTGCCGCTGGACCTCGGGGCGGAGTGGATCCACGAGGACCCCACGATCCTTGGCCGGATCGTTGGGCGCGGAGCCACCACGCTCGGCGTCGAGACCATCGACTACGTGCCCCAGACCTTTCAGCTCTGGCATCGCGGGCGGCTGCGGGACCGCAACCTGATCCGCCACGCCTACGGTGAGGCGAAGTTTTACGATACCACCTGGTACGGCGTCTTCGAGCGGTTCGTCCGGCCGCAGATCGGCGAGGCGCTGATCCTGAACGCGCCGGTGACGGAGATCGACCATTCCGGTGACGGCGTGTCGGTCCGGACAGCCGACGGGCGCCGCTTCGACGCCGACAAGGTGCTGGTGACGGTACCGCTCTCCATCCTCCGGAACGGCTCGATCCGCTTCACCCCGTCCCGTCCGCCGATGCTCGCGCGCGATCTCGGCAACATCGTGTTCGGCAGCGGCTTCAAGGTCTTCATGACATTCCGTGAGAGGTTCTATCCCGACGTGCTTCTGGAGGGGTCGCTCGCCGACCAGCTTTCGGACGATTGGGACGAGAAGGTCTATTACGATGCCGGATTCGGCAAACCGACGGAACGGAACATACTGGGGCTCTTCACGGTCTCACGCGGCCCATTGCGGCGGACGGCTCTCAGCGAGGGTGAGCTTGTCCGGGACGTGCTGGCCGAACTGACCGAGATCTATGGCGATATCGTTGCTCGGTCGTTCCAGGACGCCAGGGTTCAGAACTGGTCCCGCACACCGTATATCCTGGGCAGTTATTCGATGGATATCGACGGCGACCTGTCTCCCGGCGAGATCCTCAAGCCGATCGATGGCAAGGTATACTTCGCGGGCGAGGTTCTCGGCGGCGACGCGCAGGCGACGGTGCATGGTGCTGCCTTCTCGGCCCTCGATGCCATCGACCGGATGCGGAACGGCTAACCTGCGCGCGGCGCGGCCGGGTGCGCCAAACTCTTCGAAGAGTTTGCTCAGACCCTTCGAAGGGTCTGATCGGCTCGGACGCATGCCGGGCGTCGGGCAGCGGCGAGCGTGTCGGCGGTCCCCGATCCCGCATCGACGCTCCCGGGCCTATCCGCGCGACAAAACCCTTCGAAGGGTTTTGCCAGACCCTTCGAAGGGTCTGTCCCCCGGCCCGCTAGCGGATCACGATCTCGTCATGTCGCACCAGACCGAGCACGTCCCGGGCCCGTTCGTCGAGCAGGTCGAGATCGAGGAAATCCTCCGACAGCCGCCGGGTCAGGTTCTCCATCCGCGCGACCTCGGCGCGCAGCACGGCCAGTTCCCGGGTCAGGATCCGCGCCTCGGCCTCGATCTCGGCGCGCCGGAAGACACCGTAATCGCCCTGGACTGCGGCGAAGACGAAATAGCCGCCGAGCACCAGCGCACCTGCAAAGAACAGAAATCCCGCCCGCCCGGGGCCGCCGCGTCGCACCATTGAATCGCACCGTCGATCTGCCTCAGAGCCGCCTCTGCCGGACGGTCCCCGGAGAGATTCGCATATCCGATTCGCCAAGGGAATCCCCTTTCTGCACAATCGGTTCGATTTGACCGCTGAGACCGCCGGTGGCAGATAAACCCCATGCGACGAGCCTGCCCGCCATGACCGATATCGCCCCGCCGCGGCGCCGCGACCCGGCGCTGGTCTTCTTCCGTGCGGCCGCCGTGCTGATCGCGCTGATCTGCCTTCTGCCGCTCGTCGCGGTCGCCATCGCCGCACTCGCCGGGGGCAGCGGCACGCTGGACCAGCTCGCCCGCACCGTGCTGCCGCGCTACACCGGCGCGACGCTCGCGCTCGTCGCACTGGTCGCGCTCTTCAGCTTCCTGATCGGGACCGGCGCGGCCTGGCTCGTATCGATGACCGAGTTTCCGGGCCGGCGCTTCTTCGAATTCGCGCTCGTCGTGCCGCTGGCCTTTCCGGCCTATGTGCTGGCCTACGCCTATACCCATGTGCTCGACCATCCCGGCCTCGTGCAGACGACCTTGCGCGACATCACCGGCTGGGGACCGCGGGATTACTGGTTCCCGGAGATCCGCTCCCTCGGCGGGGCGGCGGCGATGCTGACCCTGGTGCTCTATCCTTATGTCTACCTGCTCGCCCGGGCCGCGTTTCTCCAGCAATCGGCATCGAACTTCATCGCCGCGCGGGCGCTGGGGTCGAGCCCGCTGGCGGCCTTCCTGCGGGTCTCGCTGCCGATGGCGCGGCCGGCCATTGCCGGGGGCGTGCTTCTGGCCGTCATGGAGACCATCGCGGATTTCGGCACCGTGGCCTATTTCGGGGTGCAGACCTATGCCACCGGGATCTATGCGAGCTTCATCCTGCTCGGCGACCGGGCCGGGGCGGCGCAGCTCGCGCTCGGGCTCCTGGCCTTCGCCCTGCTGCTCGTCTGGCTCGAACGGCTGAGCCGCGGCGGCGGGCGGGTCCATACGCTTAACCGCCGGCAGGAGCCCCATGGGCGGATGCCGCTCTCGCCGGGCAGCCGGGCGCTGGCTTTCCTGCTCTGCCTGATCCCGGTCCTGGGCGGGGCGCTCCTGCCGCTCCTGATCCTCGGGACCATGGCGCCGGGCTCGGAACAGGATCTGCTGAGCCGGCGCTATCTCGGCTTCATCCGCAATTCGCTGACGCTGGCGAGCGTCGCGGCGCTCGTCACCGTCCTGGCGGCGGTGACGCTGAGCTATTTCCACCGGCTCTATCCCGGCCCCGGCGCCCGGGCTGCGCTGACCATCGGGCGGCTCGGCTATGCGGTCCCCGGCGGGGTTATCGCGGTCGGCCTGATCTTCCCCTTCGCGGCCTTCGACAACGCGCTCGATGCGGTCATGGAGGCACGGTTCGGGATCTCGACCGGGCTCTTGCTGACCGGGTCGATCTGGCTTCTGGTGCTGGCCTACATGATCCGCTTCATGGCCGCGGCGCTGACCTCCTACGCGGCCGGGCAGGCGCAGCTCAACCCGAGCCTCGACGCCGCGGCGCGCACGCTGGGGCAGCGACCGCTCGGCACGCTCTGGCGGGTGCATCTGCCGATCCTGACGCCGAGCCTTCTGACCGCGCTGCTGATCGTCTTCGTCGATGTGATGAAGGAACTGCCGGCGACGCTGATCATGCGCCCCTTCAACTACGACACGCTCGCCGTGCAGGCATACCGGCTCGCCTCGGACGAGCGGGTGCAGGGCGCGGCGGTGCCGAGCCTGGTGATCGTGGCGGTCGGGCTCTTGCCGGTGATCCTGATCTGCCGGCAGATCGGGCGGACGCGGTAACTGGCTGGCGTCAACGCCCCCCCGTGCGTGGGGCATGGCAGGTATCGACGGCGCGGGACAAGCCGGACCTGTGGGAGCCGTCATCGGAGGCCGCGCCTCGACGGGCCGCGGAGCGGCGATCCGGCCGGTGTTATGCTCGCATTATCCCCGCCGGTTCCGAACGACCCCCGAACGACGCGCTGACGTCACCCAATCGCCGGTCCGGCGAGGCGGTCACCATTGTTGCGGTCGTTCATTGAGGCGCCGTCGCCGGTGGTGCTCGGGCCAATGGCGCATCCAACGGTAACTCCGAGCCCAATGGACGACGGTCCGAGCGACAATGGTGACGCGATGCGCGGCCGGCTTCGCCTCTGTTCCGCGCGGGCGCAGCTCGACCTCCGCCCAATCCCATGTTCGCCCGGGTGGTCAACGAGCACACTGACGCTCTGGATCGACCCGGGCCCCGAGGCGACGGCGCGCGTGCGGCCGGACCGACCTCGGGTGGGCCCATGACACTTGCCCCGCCGGTGACACTCCAAAGCACCAGCGCCACGCAAGCTGCCGGCGGATCGACAGCGGCCCTCCCGGGGGGAGGTCGGGCCGGGCGCATGCGCGCCGGGTTGCGCGGGATCGAGGATGTTTCGCGCCGAACGCAATCAGATGTGTTCGAGACTAAGGATCGGAACTCTATGTCGGAGGACGGAGAAAGCCTGGTTCCGGACGGTGAGGCCGGGCCGTCGTCCGTAAAGAAAAGGGCCCCCGAAGGGGCCCGATCCCAAGCTCCAGGTCGGGGACTACTCCCAGCCGGAATTCGTCAGAACTTCCATCGCCGCGTCGATGTTGCTGGCGATCGCCGAGAGCTCGATTGTGTCCGGGCGGAAGATGCCGAGGGTGGCCACCGACTCGCTCAGGCCAACGCCGGGCACCGCCGGGTATTCGTCGTTGCCGGCCGAGAAGTATTCCTGGGCCTGCTCGGAGGCGAGGTATTCCAGGAACTTGACGGCATTCTCCATGTTCGGCGCATTCGCTGCCACGCCGCCGCCCGAGATATTCATATGGGCGCCGATATCGTTCTGGTTCGGGAACACCCAGCCGATATTGGCCAGGTCCTCGGCGGACATCTGGCTGTCGCCCTTCCGGAGCGCGCGGGCGTAGTAATAGGTGTTCGACATCGCGATGTCGCACTCGCCCGAGGCGATGCCGCGGAGCTGGTCGGTGTCGCCGCCCTGGGGCGCGCGGGCGAAGTTGCCGACGACGGCATTGGCCCAGTCCTGCACCGCGTCCTGGCCCAGATGGTCGACCAGCGCGGCCACGATGTTCTGGGTGTAGACATTGGTCGAGGAGCGGATGCAGATCTGCCCTTCATAGTCCGGGCTCGCCAGGTCCTGATAGGTCATCGGCGGGTTCGCGACGTCGGTCTTGTCGTAGAACAGGATCCGCGAGCGCTGGGAGAAGCCGAACCACTGGTTGTCGGCGTCCTGGAGGTAGGCCGGGATCGATCCTTCGAGCACGGCGCTGTCGATCGATTGCAGCAGGCCCAGATCCTTGGCGCGGCTCAGGCGCACGGTGTCGACGGTCAGGAAGATGTCTGCGGGAGAGTTCGCGCCCTCGGCTTCCATCCGCGCGATCAGCTCGTCGGCATTGCCTTCGATGCGGTTGATGGTGATACCGGTCATCTCCTCGAAGTCGGAGTAGAGCCGCTCATCGGTGTCGTAGTGGCGCGAGGAATAGAGGTTCAGCTCACCCTCGGCGAAGACCGGCACGGCGGTGGCCAAGGTCGCGCCGGCGGCGAGGCCGGCGAGGAGGAGCGGGGTCTTTCTGGTCATGGTGGACGTCTCCCTGTGGAATTACCGAGTGTTTCCATCGGGTATTCCGGTGGGGCGGTCAAGCATCTCCGACCAAAAAAGTCAGAAAGCGAACAAGGTATACAGGTGCGCCGGAGCGCTGGAGGCGTCGCCCTTATCCGGCGACCGACGCCTCGAAGATCGACTGAATCGTGGCGTCGAGCGCGGCGTCGAACTCGGTACTGCCCTGCTGGGCTGAGAGGCCCTCGGTCAATGCGCGCGAGAAGCTGGCGATGACCCCGGCATTGCGGGCCAGGATCGCGTTCGCCTCGTCCCGGGCATAGCCGCCGGACAGCGCCACGACTCGCATCACGTTCGGGTGATCGACCAGGGGCTGGTAGAAGTTATCCACACTGGGCAGCGAAAGCTTCAGCATCACCTGGCTGCCCTCCATCGCGTCGAGATGGCGCAGGATCTCGTCGCGCAGCATCGCCTCGGCCTCGGCCTTGTCGGGGATGGTGATGGTCACTTCCGGCTCCAGGATCGGCATCAGGCCGTGACCGGCGATCTGCGCGCCGATCTCGAATTGCTGGTCGACGATCGCCTTGATCCCGCCCGAGGAGGCCGCATCGATGACCGAGCGCATCTTGGTGCCGAAGACACCGTGATCCCGGGCGCGGTCGAGGAGCGCGTCGAGGCCGGGGATCGGCTTCATCAGCTTCACGCCCTCGCTTGCCTCCTCGAGCCCCTTGTCGACCTTCAGGAACGGCACCACCTGCTTGTCCTCCCAGAGGAACCGGGCCGAGGGCTTGCCGCCGATCTCGCGGTCCATGGTCATCTCGAAGAGGATGGCGCCGATCACCCGGTCCCCGGTTAAGGCCGGCGACATGACGATGCGCGAGCGCATGGCGTGGATCAGGTCGAACATCTCGGCCTCTGAGCCGTAGGCATCCTCCTCGACACCGTAGAGCTTCAGCGCCTTGGGGGTGGAGCCCCCGGATTGGTCGAGCGCGGCGATGAAGCCGTGTCCGCTGGTCATCTGTTCGGCCATCTGGGCGTTCATGGTGCTGGTCCTTTGAAGCTGATCCCGTTGACCCGGTTCTAGGCGAGGGGCGCGCGCCCCGCAATGCGCCGCGGAGGCCGAGGCGCGCTGCCGGCCATCGGGGGCCAGACCCTTCGAAGGGTCTGACGAAACTCTTCGAAGAGTTTCCGGCCGCCGGAGCCGGATCCGTGCGTCGCGTTCGGCTTTGGTGCTCGGCCACCACCTGCGCCCCAGACCCTTCGAAGGGTCTGACGAAACTCTTCGAAGAGTTTCCGGCCCCCGGGAGCCAGGTCCGTGCGTCGCGTCCGGCTCCGGTGCTCGGCCTGCACCTGCGCCGCAGACCCTTCGAAGGGTCTGGCAAAACTCTTCGAAGAGTTTTTGGCGGCCCGGACCCGACCGACGCGTTTGTTATGCCAGCGCCGCGACCCCCGGCAGCGTCTTGCCCTCCAGCCATTCCAGAAACGCGCCGCCGGCCGTGGAGATATAGGTGAAGCCCTCCGCCGCGCCGGCCTGGTTGAGCGCCGCCACCGTATCACCGCCGCCCGCCACCGAAAGGAGCTTGCCCGCCCGGGTCAGCTCCGCCGCATGGGCCGCCGCCGCGTTGGTCGCCGCATCGAAGGGCGCGATCTCGAAGGCGCCGAGCGGCCCGTTCCAGACAAGCGTCTTCGAGCGGTCGAAGATGGCCTTGATCCGGGCCACGCTCTCCGGGCCCGCATCGAGGATCATCGCATCCTCCGGGCAGGCGTCGGCGGCCACCGTCTCGCTCGCGGCGCCGGCCTTGAACTCCCGCGCCACGACCAGATCGACCGGCAGGACGATCTCGCAGCCGGCCTCCGCCGCCTTGCCCATGATCTCCTGCGCGGTGCCGGCCATTTCGCGCTCAGCGAGGGAGGTGCCGATCTCCAGCCCCTGCGCGGCCAGGAAGGTGTTCGCCATCGCCCCGCCGATGATCAGCGCGTCGACCTTCTGCACGAGGTTGCCCAGCAGATCGATCTTGGTGGAAATCTTCGCCCCGCCGACCACCGCCGCGAGGGGCCGCTCCGGCGAGCCGAGCGCCTTCTCGAGCGCCGTCAGCTCCGCCTGCATCAGCCGCCCGGCGCAATTGGGCAAGAGATGCGCCACGCCTTCGGTGGAGGCGTGGGCCCGGTGCGCGGCGGAAAAGGCGTCGTTGCAGAAGACATCGCCGAGCGAGGCCAGGAACTGCGCCATCCTCGGGTCGTTGTCGGTTTCCATCTTTGTGAACCGGGTGTTCTCGATCAGCACCACCGCATCGGCGGGCAGGGCGTCCAAAGCGGCCCGGTCGGGCCGTTCGATGAAGGTGATCTCGCGGCCCAGCACCTCGGTCAGGGCGGGCAGGACGATGCGCAGGGAAAACTCCGGCTTCGGCTCGCCTTTGGGGCGCCCGAAATGCGCCAGCATCACCGGCTTGCCGCCCTTGGCGAGGATATCGTCGATCGTCGGCTTGATCCGTTCGATCCGCGTGGTGTCGGTGACCGCGCCGTCCTCCACCGGGACGTTGATATCGACCCGGGTCAGGACCGTCCTGCCGGCCAGCTCCATGTCGTCGAGGGTCTTCCAGCTCATGCGCGCCTCCCAATGCCGCTTTGCCCCCGTCTTGCGGCCTTGCGGCGCGGCGGTCAACAGGACAGCTTGGCATTCCCGCACCGCGCCCCTAGTGTCCCGCGCAATTCAGCGCCGAGGAGTGGACATGGCCGAAATCAAGGACCCCGAAAACACCATCTTGATGGAGCTGCCCGGCGGCACCGTCACCATCGAGCTTCTGCCCGACGTGGCGCCGCAGCATTGCGCCCGGATGAAGGAGCTGGCGCGGGAGGGCGCTTATGACAACGTGTGTTTTCATCGGGTGATCGACGGCTTCATGGCCCAGACCGGGGATGTCGCGAACGGCAATATGGAGCAGGATTTCAACATCGGCCGCGCCGGCACCGGCGGATCGCCGAAGCCCGACCTGCCGGCGGAGTTTTCCAAGCTGCCTCATGCGCGTGGCACCCTGGGCGCGGCGCGCTCGCAGAACCCGAACTCGGCGAACTCGCAGTTCTTCATCAACTTCACCGACAACGATTTCCTCAACGGTCAGTACACGGTCTATGGCCGGGTCATCGAGGGGATGGAGCATGTCGACGCGATCACCCGCGGCGAGCCGCCGATGAACCCCGACCGGATGATCTCGGTGAAGGTCGCCGCGGATGTCTGAGCGCTGGCGGCTGCCGGCGATCCTCTTCCTCGCCGGGCTGGCACTCATTGTCTTCTACTACCTCTCCACCAGCCCGGGCGAGCGGCCGGAGGTGGCGGAGGCGCCGGCGACCGCGGCGGAGGGGCCGTTCCTGGAGATCGATGTGGCCGGCGCGGCATCGGGCACCATCGTGATCGACCTCAACGCCGAGGCGGCGCCGGCCCATGTGGAGCGTATCGTGACGCTGGCCGGCGAGGGCGCCTATGACAATGTGGTCTTCCACCGGGTGATCGAGGGGTTCATGGCGCAGACCGGGGATGTGGAATTCGGCCGGCTCGGCATGGATATGCGGCGCGCGGGAACCGGGGGCTCGGACCTGCCGGACCTCGCGGCGGAGTTCACCGATCTGCCCTTCGAGCGCGGGGTGATGGGCATGGCCCGCTCGCAGAGCCCGGACAGCGCCAACAGCCAGTTCTTCCTGATGTTCGGCGCCGCGCCGCATCTCAATGGCGGCTACACGGTGGTTGGCGAGATCGTGGAGGGGCTCGACGTGCTCGACGCGATCAAGCGCGGCGAGGGGCCGAACGGGGCGGTGATCGGGGCGCCGGATGTGATGGAGGCGGTGCGGGTCCGGCCCTGAGCCGGGTCTCAGGTCTCGGGCCGTCCGGCGAGCCGCAGGAGCGCGTAGCCATCAAGAAGTGCGAGGAGGCGGAACGCCTCCCCGGGGCCGCCGTCGAGCCGGGCGGCGATCCAGGCATGGAACCGGTCGGCGATGCGGCCCGCGATGGGCCGGTAGGTCTCCGGGTCGCGGATCGCGGCGGCGACAAGCTCGACCCAGAGCGCGTGATAGGGGGCCAGCGCGGGATCGCGGAACGCCTCTGACAGCTCGTCGAAGACCGCCTCGAAGGGCAGGCGCCGGCCATCGGATCGAGGCAGGCGGGCTTCCAGGCCCGCCGCGATATGCTCCAGCACCGCCGCCGTCAGTCCGGCCTTGGTTCCGAAATGGTAGATCAGCATCCGGTCCGAGGTCCCGGCGGCCTTGGCCAGGGGCCGCAGGCTCGCCCCCGGCAGACCGTGGCGCAGCATGTGTTCGGCAAGGCGCGGGAGGAGCTGGGCGCGGTGCGTGTCCGCGGGCATGACATCCCTCTTGTAGCGAGTGCTACACTCGGCTATGTAGCAAGCGCTACATGCTAGAGGAGACACGTATGCCGATGCAAGGGCGGGGGTGGTCGGACCGCCCGTTTCTGGGGGCGCTGATCCTGGGGTTTCTGATCTGGGTCGGGGCCAGCATCGCCTTCCGCCTCGGCGGCCAGGCGATCCTGCGGCCGGAGCCCTGGTCGATGGTGCTGATTTACGGGGCGGTCGCTCCGGCGGTGGCGGCCTTCGGCGTCTGGCTCCGGCGCCGGTTCTGGCAGGCGGAGCGGGCCGACAGCGTGGCACTGGGCTTCATGCTGCCGGGGATGCTGGGCGATGCCTGGGTCATTCTCGGCTACGACTGGATCTTTCCCAATCTCGACCCGACGCTCGATGGGGTCTTCGGCGCCGCGCTGCTCTGGCTCTACGGGCTCGTCGGTCTCGCCGTGGCCCTTGACGGGCGCCGGGCAATGGCCCGCGCCGCGGCCTGACAGCGCGTCACGTTGCCGTCAGGGGGGCTAGGCGGCGACGGGTCGATACGGGCAGGGTGGCGGCGCCAGACGGAGGAGATGCCATGCGCCGCCTGACTGCCCCGATCGCGGCCCTTTGCGCCGCCCTGACATGTGCCGCCGGGCCCGGCCGGGCCGATCCGAATTTCTGGGTCCATGAATGGCCCAATACCGATTTCGAGACGACGAGCGTCGAAAGCTGGGTCGAAATCCTGTCCGGCGGACCGCCGAAGGACGGCATCCCGGCGCTCTCCGACCCGGAGTTTTTGGCGGTGGCTGAGGAGACCCGGCTCGGCGACCGGGAGCCGGTGATCACGCTGGAGATCGAAGGCGCCGTGCCCCGGGCCTATCCGATCCGCTACCTGACCTGGCATGAGATCGTGAACGACGAGGTGGGCGGGATTCCGGTGGCTGTCACCTTCTGCCCTTTGTGCAATTCCGGGATCACCTTCGACCGGCGCACCGAGGCCGGGGTGCTGGAGTTCGGGGTGTCGGGCAAGCTCCGGTTCTCGGATATGATCATGTATGACCGCCAGACCGAGAGCTGGTGGCAACAGGCGATCGGCGAGGCCATCGTGGGCGAGCTGACCGGGACGGAGCTCGAGAGCCTGCCGAGCTGGATGGAGAGCTGGTCGGACTTTGCCGCGCGGAACCCGGATGGGCTCGTCATGGATCAGCCGAGCGGGTACCGGCGGAACTACGGCGTGAACCCTTATGTGCGCTATGACAGTTCCGCGCGGCCCTTCCTCTATTCCGGCGAGATGCCGCCCCATGACATTCCGGCTTTGGCCCGGGTCGTGCGGGTCGGCGACGCGGCCTGGCCGATGACCCGGATCGCGGCGGCCGGGGAGATCCGCGAGGACGGTGTGGTGCTGAGCTGGACTGCCGGGCAGGCCTCGGCGCTCGACACTGCGGAGATCGCGGAGGGCCGCGACGTGGGCAGTGTGCGGGTGCGGGACGCGTCGGGCAACGATCTGCCCCATGACGTGATGTTCGCCTTCGCCTTCCACGCCTTCTGGCCCGAGGGGGAGTGGAAGATCGGCGGCTGACCGGGCGTGACCTGATTGTGCGCCTCGCGGCGCGCTCTCTGCCCTGACCCCCTCCTGTCCTCCCCCTTGCTGAGGGGGAGGGACCCCCTTGGCGGGCCGACCCCGTTAGGCCGACGTGTCGCGTCCGGTTTCCGTTTTTGGGGGCTTCGGGCTCACCAAAGCAGCAGCCTCCGTCCTCGCCTCGACCCTGCCTGACAGACCCTTCGGATCGCCCCAAGGAAAATAGCCGTCTCCCCACGCCTTTGGCGCGGGGCCCCTCGGCGATTTTCCTTGGCCCGAGCCGACGGGCCCGTCCGGGCGGTCCCGGGCGAGGGCGGCTCCGAAGCAGCGGTTCTTGACTTCGGGCGATCCGGGGCGTCCGGTCGCGGCGATGGAGAAGAAGGACCGGATCGATCTCTTCGGGGCCGTGGCGCTGACCGGGTTTGCGCTCTTGCTGGCGTTCAATCAGGTGGTGATCAAGGTGACCAATGGCGGGTTGCAGCCGGTCTTCCTTGCCGGGCTCAGATCGCTTGGGGCGGTCGTCTGCCTGGGGCTCTGGATGCGATGGCGGGGCACCCCCCTCTCCTTCGGCGGGCCGGCCCGGGGGCCGGGGCTGCTTGCCGGCGCGGTCTTCGCCGTCGAGTTCGTCTGCCTCTTCTGGGCCCTCGATCTCACCAGCGTGGCGCGGACCTCCGTCATCTTCTACTCGATGCCGGTCTGGATGGCGCTCGGGGCGCATTTTCTAATCCCGGGCGACCGGATTACCCGGATCAAGGCGGGGGGGCTGATGCTGGCCCTGGGCGGGGTGGCCTGGGCGATGCTGGCGCGGGACGCGGCGGAGGGGCGCCTGCTGGGCGATCTGGCCGCCCTCGGCGCGGCGATGGCCTGGGCGGCGGCGGGGCTGATGTGCAAGGCGACGGCTTTGCGCGAGGTGCGGCCCGAGATGCAACTGATGTGGCAGGTCGCGGTCTCGGCGCCGATCCTTCTGCTGCTGGCGCCGCTCTTCGGGCCGCTGATCCGGGACCTTCAGCCGATCCATCTTGCCGGGCTCGGCTTTCAGATCGTCGTGGTGGTCAGCGCCGGCTTCGTGCTCTGGCTCTGGCTCTTGTCGATCTACCCGGCCTCCGGCGTGGCGTCGTTCAGTTTCCTCTCACCGGTCTTCGGGGTCGCCTTGGGCTGGGCGCTGCTGGGCGAAGAAGTGGGACCGTCGCTGATCGGGGCGCTTGCGCTCGTCGCGCTCGGCCTCGTCCTGATCAACCGCCCGGCCCGGTCGGCGGCGGCGATATCGGCCCAGACCGGCAGGTGATCCGAGGCGATCCGCGCCGGCGCCGCCTCCAGCACCCCGGCCCGCTCCAGAGCCAGCCCGGGCCCCAGGGCGATCCGGTCGAGCGCGGCCAGAGGACGGGCGGCATGGAAGCTGCGGCCGGGGGTATGGACCTCGAACCCGTGCAGCGCCTCGAGACCGCGCACCGCGGACCACTCGTTGAAATCGCCGAGGATCGCCGCGGGCCGGTCGGTGGGGAGGGCGGCCGCGATCTCGGCCAGTTGCCGGCGCCGGTTGCGGCGCAGGAGACCGAGATGCACCGCCGCAACGACGATCCCGGCCACCTCGGCCAGCACCGCGCCGCGCGGCTCTGCACCCCGCAGCGTCAGCCGGTCGAGGAGGCGGGCCGCAACACCCCGACGCACAAGGACCGCGTTCCCGTGCCAGCCGAGGCTGGCCTCGCTGACCGCCACATCGAGCACGTCGAAATCGGTCTCCGCGGCGATCAGAGGCCGGGGCAGCGCGGCGGGCCGGTCCCCGAGCCGTCGGTCGGCCTCCTGAAGCGCCACCACATCGGCGTGGAGCGCATTGATCACAGAGAGGACGCGCTCCGGCCGGCGGCGGCGGTCGAGCCCGATGCATTTGCGGATATTGTAGCTCGCGAGGCGGAGCCTGGGCCGGTCCATCCGCCCTATCTAGAGATCCGGGCGCCGGGTTTGTAGAACGGTCCTGCCGCGCTTATCTAGGGGCCATGGTCCTGCGCGGGCAGAGCGTCATAATCTATATCGTCTGGACCACCCTGGTGGTGGCCGCGGTCGCCGCGCTCTTCGTCGAGCGCTGGTCGATGAGCTTCGTCGCGGTGGCGACCCTGATCGCCTCGATCCTGCCGGCGGCGCTCGCCGCGCGGTTCCGCATCCACCTGCCGCTGCCGTTTCTGTCCTTCGTGGTGCTCTTCATCTTCGCCTCGCTGTTTCTCGGCGAGGCGCTCGATTTCTATGGCCGCTACTGGTGGTGGGACATCGCGCTCCACAAGACGTCGTCTGTGGGGTTCGGTCTCGTCGGGTTCATCTTCATCCTGATGCTGTTCGAGGGCGACCGGTTCGCCGCGCCGGCCTGGGCGCTGGCGCTGCTGAGCTGGTTTTTCGCCATCGCCGTCGGGTCGCTCTGGGAGGTGTTCGAGTTCGGCATGGACAGCCTCTTCGGGTTCAACATGCAGAAGAGCGGGCTGCTCGATACGATGGGCGATCTGATCGCGAACCTGGTGGGCGGGGCGATCGGCGCGTTGAGCGGGCTGCTCTATCTTGCCGGGCAGGAACGGGGCGGACTGGCCTGGCTGATCGGCGAATTCGTCCGCCGCAACGCCCGGTTCTTTCGCCGCAACATCCGGCGCTGACGCGGCTCAGGTGCCGCAGAAGGTGCGCTCGACCCGTTCCTCCGGTTTCGGCGGGGCGGTGTAGGCCCGGTCGGCCTCGGCGAGATCGAAGGGCCGGGCGGTGACGCGCAGAAGCTCGTGGAACGGGGCGAGATCGCCCGCGACGCCCGCCGTGATCGCCTGTTCGATCCGGTGCAGGCGGGGGATCACCCGGGGATTGGTTCGCGCCATCAGCGCCGGGTCCGGGGCACGGACCTGCCAGCGGGTGTGCCAGCCGTCGGGGAGGTCGGCGGCTTCCAGATCGGCGAAGGTATTGGTGAAGTCGGCGCCGGTCTCGGCCATGTGGCTGAGAAGGTCCTCGATCAGGGCGCGGTCCCCCTCAAGGGGTTCCGCGATCCCCAGTTTGGCGGCGAAGGCGCGGAGCCATTCGGCCTCGTAGAGCGCCGGGAAGCCGTTGATCGCCTCGGTGAACGCCGCCACCGCCGCGTCGGCATCCTCCATCATCGGGATCAGGGCGGAGGCGAATTGCGCGATGTTCCAGTGGGCGATCTGTGGCTGGTTGACATAGGCATAGCGGCCGAACTGGTCGATGGAGGAGAACACCGTCTCCGGGTGGTAGCGGTCCATGAAGGCGCAAGGTCCATAATCGATCGTCTCACCCGCGATCTGGCAATTGTCGGTGTTCATCACCCCGTGGATGAAGCCCACCGACATCCAGAGCGCGATCAGCCGGGCCTGGCGCGCCATCATGCCTTCGATGAGGTCACGGGGGCCGGCGGCCTCGGGGTAGTGGCGGGCGATGGTGTGGGCGGTGAGGGCCTTCAGCCCCTCGATATCGCCGCGGGAGGCGAAGAATTGGAAGGTGCCGACGCGGATATGGCTCTGCGCCACGCGGGTGAAGACGGCGCCGGGGAGGACGGTTTCGCGCAGCACCCGCTCGCCGGTGGTGACGGCGGCGAGCGCCCTTGTGGTGGGGATGCCGAGGGCGTGCATTGCCTCGGACATCACGTATTCACGCAGCACCGGCCCGAGCCAGGCGCGGCCATCGCCCATCCGGGAATAGGGGGTGCGGCCGGAGCCCTTGAGCTGGATGTCGCGGCGGGTGCCGTCGGTGCCAACGACCTCACCCAGCAGGATCGCGCGGCCGTCGCCGAGCTGCGGGTTCCACTGGCCGAACTGGTGCCCGGCATAGACCTGGGCCAAGGGCAGGGCGCCACCGGGGACCTCGTTGCCGGAGAAGAGCGCGGCGAGGGTGGCGTCGGGCACCGCACGGCTGTCGAAGCCGAGGGTTGCGGCCAGATCGTGGTTGAACGCGATCAGCCCGGGATCGGCCACCGGGGTCGGGTCGAGCGCGGTGTAGAAGCGCTCGGGCAGGCGGGCGTAGGAATTGTCGAAGGGGATATCGAGGCTCATGGGGGATATCTAGGGCAGGTTCGGTTGAACAGGAAGTGGTGGTTCAGGGCCGGTCCTTTCGGAACGCGCGCCGGGCAGCGACAGACCGGGGGATGGCGAACCGACGGCTGAACTGAAGCGCTTTATAGCTGCCAAGCACGTCCTCCGCTCAGAGCTCGGCGCCCGGCGTCACCCAATCGCCAGCCCGCCGGACCGGTCTGGCGGTGCCCGGCGCCTTCGGCTTGAGTCCGGGCCGGGATATAGAAGAACTGTGGGACCTACCCCAAAAATCCGAGGCCGGAGGCTCAGAATTCCCGCGTCATCAGGCAGTACCGGTCGCGCATCTGAAACCCATTCTTCGCATAGAGCCTCTGCGCCCCGGCATCGTCCCGGGCGACTTCGAGATGGAGCGCGCGGATGCCGCCGTCGCGGAGCGCGGTGGCGATGGCGTGGAGCACTTCGGTGGCGATGCCGCGGCCGCGGATCGACGGGCGGACATAGATCTCGTCGATGAAGGCATCCATGCCGGCGAATTCCACCGACCAGCCGAAGGTGGCGACGACATAGCCCGAAGGCGCCTGGGACGGCCCGAAAAGCCAGGCGGCGCCAAGGGGCGAGCCGTCGAGCAGGGGCAGGATCCCGGCGCGGCGGGCCTCGGGGTCGCTGGCGATCTGCATCTCCTCGTGGAAACGGGCGACGAGGCTGTCGAGCCGGTCGAAATCCTGCGGGCCGCAGAGATGGATCGCGGTGGTCATGGCTGGGCCTCCAGCGACCTGGCCTCGATACGCTTGATGACGGCCTCCTTGCAGGCGCAGTAAGCCTCCCGGCTCGTGACCGTCTCGGCGCAGCGCCGCTTGACCGCGGCATAGGCCGCGCGGTCGGCGGGGTGGCGGCGCAGGTGGTCCCGGAAGGCGAGGTGCCGCGCAATCTCCGGATCGCCTTTGGCATAGGCGTGGCAATGGACCTCGCGCTGGCCGTCGCGGATGCGGCGCAGGTAGCGGCGGCGCGGCAGGCCGTTCTCGCCGAGCCAGTCGTAGCCGGCGGCTTCGAGGGTCGGGCGGGCCGCTTCGAGGGCGGCGAGATCGGTGACTTCCGGCAGCAGGTCGATGACCGGTTTCGCGGGGAGGCCCGGCACGGCGGTGGAGCCGATATGGTGGCAGGCGAGAAGCGGCGCGCCGATCAGGGCGCCGAGTTCGGCGGCCAGAGCCTCGGCGCGGCGCGGCCAATCGGGGTCGGGCGGGACGATCTCGATCCTCACAGCGTGGCGATCCGGTCGGTCAGCAGCGCGAAGAACCGGTCCGCGTCCGCGTCGCCGATGAAGGTGGCGTTGGGCGCCCGCTCGGTGACGCCCCACCAGTCGGCGACGGTCATGCCGCGGGTCAGGTCCGAGACGGTCTCGATCTCCACATTAATATGCCGGCCGGAGAAGATCTCCGGCTCCAGCAGGTAGGCGATGACGCAAGGGTCGTGGAGCGGCGCGCCGGCGGAGCCGTATTTTTCCTTGTCGAAGCGCTCAAAGAAATCGGTCCAGGCGGCGACAGTGTCACCGACCCGGGTGCCCATGGCGCGGAAGCCCTTCAGATGCGCCTCGGTCGTCAGCACCCTATGGGTGACATCGAGGGGCATCACGGTGAGCGGAATGCCGGCGGCGAAGACCCGGGAAGCCGCCTCGGGGTCGACATAGATGTTGAACTCGGCGGCGGGGGTGATGTTGCCGACCTCGAAATAGGCGCCGCCCATCAGCACGATCCCGGCCACGCGCTCGGCGATGTCCGGGGCGCGGGCGAGCGCGGTGCCGATATTGGTGAGCGGGCCGAGGGGGCAGAGGGTGACGGTCCCGGCGGGTTCCCGGCGCAGGGTTTCGATCAGGAAGTCGACGGCGTGGGCGTCCTGGAGCGGCATCTGCGGCTCGGGCAGGTCGGCGCCGTCGAGGCCGGTCTTGCCGTGGACATGTTCGGCTGTGACGAGGGCCCGGGTCATTGGCGCGTCGCAGCCGGCGAAGATGGGGATGTCGGGGCGGCCCGCGAGTTCGCAGACGACACGGGCATTCCGGGAGGTGAGCGGCAGCGGAACGTTGCCGGCCACGGCGGTGATGCCGAGCACCTCCAGTTCGGGGGAAGCCAGGGCGAGGAGGATTGCCACGGCATCGTCCTGGCCGGGATCGGTGTCGATGATGATTTTCTGCGGCATGACCCTGATCCCATTGAGCGCCTTGCGGCGCGCTCCATGCCTACCCCCTACCTGTCCTTCCCCAGCGAGGGAAGGGAGGCTGTGGCGGGCCGACCCCGTCAGGTGGGCGTCGGGCCTGGTGGTTTCCGGTGTGGGGGCTTCGGGCTCACCAAAGCAGCAGCTTCGGATCCACCCTCGCCTCGACCTTGCCTGACAGACCCTGCGGCTCGCCCCAAGGGAAATAGCCGTCTCCCCACGCTGTGGGCGCGGGGCCCCTCGGCGACTTCTCTTGGCCCGATCCGCAGGGCCTGTCTTGGCGGTCTCAGGCGAGGGCGGCTCCGAAGCAGCATTTTGGGGGAGGGTTGGCTCCGGAGCGGTGCGGAAGGTGGGTCACGTCTTCGGGCTCCGGCGGGGTGGTGTCGGGGGCGGCTGCCTACGGTTGGAAGGGTCTGGGACAGACGCGCGGGAGGTCGTGGAACGGAGCGAGATCACCCACCACGACCGGCTGATCGATGAGTCCGAGGTGGCCTCGGCGATGCGGTGTCAGATGCGGTTCAGTGCGGTGAGGCGGGCGCGCAGGGCGGGGGCGTTGGGATGGCCGGTGTCGAGGGCCCAGATATAGGCGTGGGTGAGGTAGAAGGCGGCTTCGTCCTCGGTCGGGGCGGCCACGGCGGCCTCTTCGTAGAGGCGGGCGAGCGCTCTGCCGTCGCCGCGCCCATGGGCCGCGCGCAGGCGCCGGTCGAGATCGCTCACTTTGCCGAACGGTGCTGCGCGATGCGGTCCGCGACCCAGGCGTGGAAGCAATGGGTGGGGCTATCCATGGCCGGGCTGAACCTGCCGCCGTCGAAACCGGGCGCCGTCCGGCCGCGCTGCATCCCCTCGACCACGAAGATGTCCTCCTCGAAGACCTCTTTCCACAGGGCGGCATTCCGGGCGCGCAGGTCATCGGGGGTCTCGGGGCTGGCATAATAGAGATGCACGTGCTCCCGGGTCCGGCCCGGGCCGAGGGGCTCCAGCAGCAGCGTGAAGGCGTGGTCGCGATGCACGCCAAGGAGCACGTTGGGATAGACCGCGATGTATTCGGCGGCTTTGTCCCATTTCGCATCGGGCAGGTCCGGGAAGTCCGGGAAGACCGCGCCGTCGGCGCCGGTGAGTTGCCGGTAGACCGAACTGCCCTGGCCGGAATAGCGCCCCGGGGCCTCGATATTGTAATGGTCCTCGAGCCGGGAATAGGAGTTCAGCCCGGGATGAACCCAGGGCAGGTGGTAGCTCTCGCAGTAATTCTCCACCGCCAGTTTCCAGTTCGTTTGGACGTCGAGGGTGAACCGGCTGTCGGCGCCGCCATGATGCAGCGGGCGGTCGAAATCGGCCCAGCGGGCGATGATGTCGGCCATCGCCTCCTCGAAAGGCGGCGCAGTGCCCGAGACATTGATCCAGACCACGTCGCGCCAGAGATGCGAGCGGACCTCGATTAGCCCCAGCGCATCGCGGTCGATGGCCTCGTGCTTGTTCCGGCCCGGGCCCCCGACATGGGGCGTGGCGACAAGATCGCCGGAGGTCGAGTAGCACCAGGAATGGTAGGGGCAGCGGATCGCCCCCTCGATCCGGCGCGGCGCGTCGACCAGGATCATGCCGCGGTGCCGGCAGATGTTCTGGAAGACCCGGACCTGGCCGTCCTGGGCGCTGCGGATCAGCAGGAGCGGGATGCCGGCGAAATCGAGCGGCACCGCGTCACCGGGTTCGGGCACGTCCGCCGCCACGGCGAGGCCGGCCCAACCGCTCAGCAGCAGGGCCTGACGCTCCTCCTCGAAGACCTGGGGATCGGTGTAATGGGCGTTCGGCAGCCCGGTTGCACGCGCGACCGGTCGGCGGACTGCGGCGAGATCGGTGAGGTCCCTGGCCATGGCATGTCCTCTCCCTTGGATGCGTCGAGCCTAGCACCACCGCGGGTCCCGGCATTCCACAGCCGCGACCGGAAGTTTTCCGCCGGCGACATGGGCGCGCCCGGGGATTGCCGATCCGGGGGCGCTTGATCGGTCGCTTTCCGCGCGTCCGGCCCGGGGCGGTTTGACCCTGCGGTGGTTTGCCGATGCAGTCCGGGGGTCGGGGCAGGCCGATGCCGGTTTTCCGGCTGCGTGGCGCGGTCTCTGGCCCGGCGCGGGCGGGGCGCTCAGGTTGCCGCTCGGGGCCGATGCGCCCCGTCCCATGTCCAACGAACCGAATGGAGGCAGACATGCCGAAACCGCTCCTGACCCTCGCCCTGATCTTCGCGGCGGGCACCGCCCTCGCCCAGGCCGAGCCCGACACGGCCATCGATACCGATGGCGACGGGCTCTACAGCTTTCCCGAGGTGAGCGCCGTGATGCCAGAGATCAGTGCCGATGCGTTCACCACCATGGACGGGAATGGCGACGGTCTTCTCGATATGGAGGAGGTGGCGCTGGCCCAGGAGGCCGGGCTGATGCCGGTGAGCGAAGGCTGACCGCTCGGCCTCCCGGTGCGAGCGCGCCGGGGGGCCGTCAGGTGTCGCGGGACGGCGCGGCGGGTCCGTCGGCGCCGCGGGACAGCGCGGCGACGCCGGTCCGGGCGAGTTCCTGCAACCCGAGCGGGCGCATCAGGTCGGCGAAGGCATCGACCTTGGCCGGGGTCCCGGTGATCTCGAAAACGAAACTGTCGAGGGTCGAATCCACTACATTGGCGCGGAAGATGTCGGCGAGCCTGAGCGCCTCGACCCGCTTGTCGCCGGTCCCCGCCACCTTGAAGAGCGCCAGTTCCCGCTCCACCGCCGGCCCCTCGACGGTGAGGTCGTGGACGTCGTGAACGCTGACGATCCGGCCGAGCTGGGCCTTGATCTGCTCGATCACCTGGGGCGTGCCCGTGGTGACGAGGGTGATGCGGCTCAGATGCCCGGTATGGTCCACTTCGGCGACTGTCAGGCTCTCGATATTATAGCCGCGCCCCGAGAAGAGCCCGATGACCCGCGCCAGCACGCCCGGCTCGTTCTCCACCAGCACGGCAAGGGTGTGCCGCTCCTCGGTATCCGAGAAGGTCGGGCGGAGGTTGTAGGCGGAATGGCTGGTCGAGCCTTTCTTGATCTTCAGGGCGGACATGACGGGCCTTTCGCGAAAAGCGGCGCGGTGGTCGGGCAGGGATAGGGGATTGGCCGGGGCGATCAAGGGAAAACTGCCCCGTTCAGAGGCAGTCCAGGGTGGCGTCGTAGACATTGACGCCGGGCCGCTGGGTGATGGTGCCGACCTCACAGCCGGAAAGGGCGGCGATGGCGCGGGCGGCATTGCGGATCAGACGGGGCTGGTTGCCGATCCCGGTGGCGAAGTTGCGGGCGGTGGCGTTGTCGCCTCTCAGCGTGACGAAGAAGACATCGCCGCCCGCCTCGACCCGCACTCTCCGGCATCGCCATCTCGCCGGTGCAGGCGGTGAGGAGGACGAGGAGGGCTGGAGCGAGGAGGCGCATCTTGAGGTCACTTGTCCGGGGCGTCGATGGCGTCTGCCATGTGTTGGGCGAGATTGCTACGGGAGTGGACGAAATCGAGAACGAAGATCGTGTCACCGAATTGTTCGGTGATGGCGAAGTGCTCGCCGACCCGCGCATAGCGCACCACTTTGTCCTGGCGGCGTCCGGTGATCAGCGCGGCCGAACGGCTGTGCACGCGGCCCTCGGCGACGCCTTCGAGGCGGTCGGCGATCAGTTCGGCATAGCGGCGGGCTTGGAGGGGCCCGAACCGGTCGGCCGTCCAGACCGCGATGTCGAAGAGCGTGGCCCGCGCCCTATCGGTCAGGCGGACGGTACGGGTCACCCCGGTCAGCCGGCCTTGTTGTCCGAAACCGCCGCAATGGCCGCCTCGAAGATGCCGGCGACCACATCGCCCGCGTCTCCCTCAATGATGCGACCGTCCGCAATGTCAGCGCGGGCCGCGTCGATCCGCCCGGCAAGCTCCTGCCGGGCCTCTTCAGCGTCCTCCAGGCGGCGCAACCCGTCCCGCATCGCCTCGGAGACGTTCTGGTAACGGCCCGAGGCGACGAGGCGGTCGAGAAGCGCGGCCTGGTGGTCGGTGATGACGACGTTGCGGGTGGGCATGGTGCGGCTCCTCATCGGGCGCTGGCAGAATATGCCATCGCGTGCGGATTGTCATCCGGTAGAGGCTGCGGTGTCGGGGGAGCGGACGACGCGCTTCGCGCGCTTTCGGAAGCCCACCCGCCCGGAGGTCAGACCAACACACTCCCCTTCGCATCAATCACCCCCTGGGTTTCCGCCTCGCCGAGCAGCATCTCGTTGTGGGCTTTGCCGGACGGGATCATGGGGAAGCAGTTTTCGTGCTTCTCAACCACGCAGTCGAAGATCACCGGGCCGTCATAGGCCAGCATCTCCTCGATCGCCGCGTCGAGATCGTCGGGGTCGGAGCAGATAATGCCCTTGGCCCCGAAGGCTTCGGCCAGTTTCACGAAATCGGGCAGGGCGTCGGACCAGGAGTGCGAGTAGCGCTCGCCATGGAGCAGCTCCTGCCATTGCCGGACCATGCCGAGGCGCTCATTGTTCAGGATGAACTGCTTGACCGGCAGGCGGTACTGCACGGCGGTGCCCATCTCCTGCATATTCATCAGCCAGGACGCCTCGCCGGCGACGTTAATGACCAGCGCGTCGGGATGCGCGAGTTGCACCCCGATGGAGGCCGGGAAGCCGTAGCCCATCGTGCCGAGACCGCCGGAGGTCATCCAGTGGTTCGGGTGCTCGAAGCCGATATATTGCGCGGCCCACATCTGGTGCTGGCCGACCTCGGTGCAGATGAAGCGGTCCTGCCGGTGCTTGGTCAGCGCCTCCAGCCGGGCCACGGCGTGCTGCGGTCGGATCGTCTTGCCTTTCTGGGTGAAGGCCAGGCAATCGACCTTGCGCCACTCGTTGATCTGGTCCCACCAGCGCGCCACGCCCTCGCGGTCGGTCTTCGCCCCTTGCGCCGTCCACGCCTCCAAGAGCGCCTTAAGCACATGGGCCACATCGCCGACGATGGGGATGTCGGTCTTGATCACCTTGTTGATCGAGGACGGGTCGATATCGATATGGGCCTTCTTCGAGCCCGGCGAGAAGGCGTCGATCCGGCCGGTGATCCGGTCGTCGAAGCGGGCGCCGATATTGATCATCAGATCGCAATCGTGCATCGCCATATTGGCCTCGTAGAGCCCGTGCATCCCGAGCATCCCGATCCAGTGCTCACCGCTCGCCGGATAGGCGCCGAGGCCCATCAGCGTCGAGGTGATCGGAAAGCCGGTGGCGGCCACGAGGTCGCGCAGCAGCCGGCTCGCCTCGGGGCCGGAATTGATCACCCCGCCGCCGGTATAGAAGATCGGGCGCTTGGCCTTGGCCATAGCATCGGCCAGTTCGGCGATGGCCGCCGGGTCGCCCTCTGTCTGGGGCTGGTAGTGGCTCTCGACCTGCTTCGGTTCCGCGTAGGCGCCGGTCGCGAACTGCACGTCCTTGGGGATGTCGATCAGCACCGGGCCGGGGCGGCCGGAGGTGGCGACGTGAAACGCCTCGTGGATCGTGGGTGCCAGCGCATCGGTCTCCTTGACCAGCCAGTTATGCTTGGTGCAGGGCCGGGTGATGCCCACCGTGTCGGCCTCCTGAAACGCATCCGAGCCGATCATGAAGGTCGGCACCTGGCCGGTGAAGACCACGATGGGGATCGAATCCATCAGCGCGTCGGTCAGGCCGGTGACCGCGTTCGTGGCGCCGGGGCCGGAGGTGACCAGGGCAACGCCCGGCTTGCCGGTGGAACGGGCATAGCCCTCGGCGGCATGGACCGCGCCCTGTTCGTGGCGGACCAGGATATGCTTGATGTGGTTCTGCTGGAAGATCTCGTCATAGATCGGAAGCACGGCGCCGCCGGGATATCCGAATACCGTGTCCACACCCTGATCGATCAGGGCCTGAACCACCATTTTCGCTCCGGTCATCTGGCGTGTCATCGTGCTGTCCTCGTTGTCGCCATCTCTGTCATACGCACAAAAAAGCCCCCGGGGTGACGGGGGCGCATGGGGTCCTGAATGGTCTACCGTCACCGGCCCATGCGCATCCTTCCTACAAGTACGATAAGTCCGGTCATTCTGGCGGCCTCCGTCGTGCGTGGGCGAGACCTTAGGCAGGGCCGGCAAGGCGGTCAACCGGCGCGAGGAGAAAATGTGGAACGCCTGACGGCGTTGCCATCCTCGTCGGCTCACCGGACCATCGCCGCCTGCCAAGAGCGGATCGGAGGCCGATTGTTGCCGGGTCGGAAACGATCCGCGCTCGAAGCAGTTATCGATCCCTCACCGTGACAAATGCCAGATTCCCTTTGTCCGAACGTGGCAATTCGGCCAAGATGGAGTGGGTGGGTGGCCCTTCCCGGGGCCAGAATTGTTGTTGTTAGCTCTGGGGGGCAATCCGATGCTGGTAGGTCCGGTTCAAGACTTCGTCGACGCACGTCTGGCGGAGAACGCATCGTCGCAGGCACAGGGATTGGCCCTGCCGCAGGGCGGCTTCATGGTATTCTGGCTCGGAGCGGAGGTCGGCGGCGTTGCCGAACTGAACGCCCAGACCTTTGACGAACCGGGGAATCTGATGGGTCCGGCGGTCCTCGTGGCCGCGGACGCCCTCGCCTCGGCGCCGGTCTCGTCCGATATCACCCCGGATGGCGCGGTCGTGTTCTATTCGGACAGCAGCGGCGCAATGGCGGCCGGGGTCGACCTGACGGAGACCGGTGCGGAGCTCGACCCGTTCGATCAGATCGTCGCCGGACGGGCGGTGAGGGACGACCTTATCGGCGGCAACGACAACGATTTCATCCAGAGCTTCGGCGGCGGAGATACGGTAACCGCCAACCGGGGCGACGACGTCGTTTACGGCGGCGGCGGCGGGGACACCATCTTTGCCGGGCAGGGCAACGATCTCGTCCGCGGCGACCGGGGCGATGATGTCATCTTCGGCGGCAGCGGCAACGACTATCTCTTCGGCGGCATCGGCAGCGACGAGATCGACGGCGGCACCGGCAATGACACGATCTATGGCGACAACAATCGCGACACGATCTGGGGCAACAACGGTGCCGACGAGATTTTCGGCGGCAATGGCATCGACATGCTCTTCGGCGGCAATGGCGCCGACGAGATGTATGGCGGCCGGGGCAGCGACATCCTCGATGGCGGCAACTCGAACGACATTCTCTTCGGCGACGAGCACGATGATGAACTCTACGGCGGCAGAGGCGGCGACACCTTGGACGGTGGGACCGGCGCGGACCTCCTGGATGGCGGCGGGAGCCGCGACAGCATCATCGGCGGCGACGGAGACGATACCCTGTTCGGCGGCGGCGGCCCGGACCGGATGGATGGCGGTGCCGGCAACGACTCGATGAACGGTGGTTCGGACGGCGACTACATCGCCGGCGGCGACGGCGACGATTCGATGGATGGTGAAGGTGGCAACGACACCATCATCGGCGGCAACGGGTCCGACGTCGCCATGGGCGGCACCGGCGACGATGTCATCGACCTGTCGGGCAATATCGATCCGCTCTTCGGGCTCAGCGGCGCGCCGGATCGCGGCTATCCCGGTCTCTTCGGCGCCGACGACGATCCGGAGGACGACGTGGACACCGCCTATGGCGGCGACGGCGATGACGAAATCCGGACCGGCGACGATGCCGACGAGATCTACGGCGGCGGCGGCCGCGACAGCATCGACGGCGGCTTTGACGACGATGTGATCTTTGGCGAGGCCGGCGACGACATCATCGTGGCGGGCGAAGGCTCGGATGAGGTCGATGCGGGCGCCGGAAACGACATCGTCTATGGCGGTCTGTCTCCGGACCTGCCCGACGCGCTCAATGTGCCCGATGCGACGGGCGATCTTGTCACCGACAACGGCAACGACGTGATCCGGGGCGGTGACGGCAACGACACCCTGTTCGGGGAAGACGACGATGACATCCTCTTCGGCGATGCCGGCGACGATGTGATCGATGGCGGCGTCGACGACGACGAGATCCACGGCGGCGTCGGCAACGACCTGATCAGCGGCGGCGAGGGCGACGATCTTTTCGCCTTCGGTATCGACGACGGCACCGACACCGTGACCGATTTCACCAAAGGCCAGGATCAGGTGACGATCTCGGGGCTCGGGGGGTTCGACGACCTGTTCCTGAGCCAGGAGGACAGCGTCGCGGTGATCGAGGCCGGCGACACGGTGATCCGCCTCGAAGGGGTCGAGTCCGGCGATCTCGAGGAGAGCGACTTCCTGTTCTGAGATGCCCGCGTGTCTTGCGAGGCGGCGGCGCAACCCAGGGCTGATTTCTCTGACGCCCCTCGCGCGGCCCCGCGCCGCACAAGCCGTTTCCGTGGGAAAATCCCTGCCTTACAGCGATTCAGTCTTTGGTAGATCACCTCGATCTTTGCTATACCGAACCGGTGGGTACTGAGGAGGCTTGTGGCCTTCTCGGGGGATGTGATTGGTGTCCGGGGGGAAGCGGAAATGACTGTTGACGAACTGATCGCCGCGCGCGCGGCGGAGGTTGCTGTTGGTGCGGCCTTCACCGTCGAATTGTCGGACGGAACACAGGTCTTCGTCTGGCAGGAGTCGTTCACCAGAGACGACGGCACGGAGTTCTACGACTGGAACCTCACCGTGCTCGATGATGACGGCAAGGTCGGCGAACTCTACGGCTTCACCGGTGGTTTCGCGACTGCGGCGGACCTCGAAAGCCCGATTCTCGTCGTCGAATATCAGGGCAGCCGTCCCGAGAGCGGCGACGTTCTGGGCTTTGCCATCGAGTATGACAGCACCGACGATCAGGGCGGTCCGGTGCGTTCCGATCTGCTGATCGACACGTCCAACAGGACGCTCTACGATGCGGAGATCACGGATATCGATGCCTTGCCGCCAGTTCGGGATGCGCCTCCCGAGGACGGGTTGATCGCTGTCGGTCGCTCCGCGGATACAGTCATTGGCCGCGAGCGAGATGACGTCGTGTACGGCAGGGCGGGCGACGACGACATCTCTGCCGGCGCCGGGGACGACCGGGCGTTTGGCGGCGCCGGGGACGACAGGGTCGTCGGTGAGGAGGGCGATGACGTCCTGCACGGCGGTCTCGACAACGATTTCGTCAGCGGTGATGACGGGGACGACCGCGTTTTCGGCGGGTTCGGTGATGACGAGGTCTATGGCGGCGGGGGCTTCTTCTCCCGCGACGGTGGAGACGACTATCTGCGCGGCGGGCCAGGAGACGACAGCGTCTACGGCAGGGGTGGCGACGACGAGGTGTTTGGTGGCTCGGGCGACGACTCGATCCGTGGCGGTTGGGACGAGGACGTCATTTTCGGCGGGGTTGGCAATGACCGGATCTCCGCCGACTGGGGCGACGACACCGTGCATGGCGGGCGCGGTGACGACCGGCTGAGCGGTAAGCAGGGGGACGACTGGTTATTCGGCGGCCCCGGCGATGACGAGATGGTTGGCAATACCGGCGACGATTTCCTGCGCGGCGGACTCGGCGACGACATGCTCCAGGGCCGCGGAGGTGACGACACCCTTGTCGGCGGGTTTGGCGACGACGATCTGTGGGGAGGGTCCAGTCAGGACACGCTCGACGGTGCTGATGGCGACGATCTGCTCTATGGCGGCTTCGGCAGCGACGAGTTGTCCGGCGGCGCGGGCGACGACCTCCTGAACGGCGAAGGATCGAGCGACGTGCTCGACGGCGGAAACGGGAATGACGAGATGTTCGGCGGGTCGGGTCAGGACGTCTTGGCCGGCGGCCGTGGCAATGATTTCCTGCGCGGCGGTCTGGATAACGACGTGCTCGACGGCGGTGACGGCGATGACGAACTGATTGGCGGCTTCGGCAATGACGTCATGGCGGGCGGCGCCGGCGACGACAGGATGGTGGGGGGAAAGGGCGCCGACCTGATCGCCGCGGGGCAAGGCAGTGACATCCTGACCGGCGGTCAGGGCGCCGACCTTTTCTCCTTCGGTACCGACGATGGCACCGACACCGTGGCCGATTTCACCAGAGGTGTGGATCAGGTGACGATCGCCGGGCTCGGAGGGTTCGACGATCTGTTCCTGAGCCAGGAGGACAGTGTCGCGGTGATCGAGGCCGGGGATACGGTGATCCGCCTCGAAGGGGTCGAGTCCGGCGATCTCGAGGAGAGCGACTTCCTGTTCTGAGCGACCGGGCGACGGCCGATCCGGCTCCACTCCGCCGCACAGGACAGTCCCGCAAGAGGCAGAGAGTTCGCGCGCGACTCGCGGCTGGGCGCGGTCGCAGGGGGAGAATCCTGCCGGGAACACGGGGAGTTGCGCAAAGTTTGGGCGGTAACAGGCGACAAAAGCTCATCATTGCTATTCCCACAACGCGGCTTGGTCGCTAGGGTCCGGTCCACCGAAACGATCTGCCCCGGCAAAAAGACCGGGGGCCATTTAACCGGGAGGAAACAAATGGATCGTCGCTCTTTCCTGCGCACTTCTGCGCTTGGCGGGACCGCCGCCGCGGCTTCGACGCTGGCCGCGCCGGCCTATGCCCAGGGGAACCGCACCCTGACCATGGTCACGTCGGTGCCCGAAGGTTTCGCGATCTTCGACGACGCCGCGCAGCTCGCCGCGGATTACATCACCGCGATGACCGACGGTCAGATCACCATCGACAAACGGCCCGCCGGCTCGCTCGTGGGCGCTTTCGAAGTGTTCGACGCGGTCTCGGCCGGTCAGGCCGACGTCTACCATTCCGCCGACTACTACTTCCTGAACCAGCATCCGGGCTTTGCCTTCTTCACCTCGGTGCCGTTCGGGATGACCGGGCAGGAATTGTCGAACTGGTACTACCACCGGGGCGGGTCGGAGCTCCATGACGAGCTTGCCGGCCTCTTCAACCTGAAGTCGTTCCTGTGCGGCAACACCGCGATGCAGCCCGGCGGTTGGTTCAACAAGGAAATCAACTCCGCCGACGACCTTCAGGGCCTGCGGTTCCGGATGCCCGGTCTCGGCGGCCAGGTGCTCGGCCGTCTCGGCGCCTCGGTGCAGAACATTCCCGGTGGCGAGATCTACCAGGCGCTCGCCTCCGGTGCGATCGAAGGCGCGGAGTGGATCGGGCCCTTCGCCGACGAGCGCATGGGCTTCCAGGAGATCACCAGCACCTACTACGCGGCCGGTTTCCACGAGCCGGGCTCGGCGCTGACCCTGTCGATGAACCTCGACATCTGGAACGAGATGACGCCGGCCCAGCAGGCCATTGTCGAGGGTGCGACCCGCGCGGTCTATGCCGACAACCTGGCGATGTCGCTCGCCGAGAACGGTGCCGCCCTGGCCCGTCTGCAAGCCCAGGGCGTGCAGGTGCTGCAATTCCCCGACGATGTCTGGGATGCCTTCGGCTCGGCGGCCGAAGAGGTCAATGCCGAGAACATGGGCGATCCGCTCTACGCCAAAATAGCCGACAGCTACTTCGCGTCGATGGCCGAAAGCGCCGGCTGGTTCAGCCAGGCCGACGGTCTCTACATGGAGCAGCGCAACCGGGTCCGCGGCGTCTGAGGCCGCAAGCGGGGCCGACCTGGTCCCGCGATCCTGATCTGCCGCCCTCCGCGCGGGTATGCGGAGGGCGGCCTCACCGCACGAACGGGGACGCGCTGGGGACCGCACTGACGGGACAAGGCGCGCGGGCAGGGGGCGATGCTGGACGCACTGGGCTGGTTCTTCCAGAATGTCGGATTGGCGTTCTACAACTTCGCCTATGCGATCACCCATCCGGGCCAATGGCTCAACTGGTCGAACCCCGAGGCGATCATGCGCACCGTCTATTACGGCGGCTCGGTCGAGCTCTTCTTTGTCTTCTTCAACACCTTCGTGATCCTGACCATCATCGGGCTCTGGCGCCGGGAGGTCATGTGGCGCTGTGTCTACGGGCTCGAAGGCTTCGCCAACACGGTCGGCCGGATTGTCGCCTGGGCCGGGCTGATCATGGTGCTGCAACAGCTCCTGATCGTGTTTACCCAGCGCATCTTCGCGGTCGCCGAAATCTCGCTTGGCTTCGGCGCGGTGATGACCTTCGACGTGAGCTGGTGGTCCGAGGGGCTCAAGTTCTACAATGCCATGGTCGTCGCGCTTTGTGTCTCCTACACCTATGTCCAGGGCGGCCATGTCCGGGTCGACATCCTCTACGCCAATTTCTCGCACCGGACCCGCAAGATCATCGATATCGTCGGTGCGGTGATCTTCATGGCGCCGATGGGCATCCTGATCTGGCTCTATGCCTGGTTCTTCATGTGGCGCCACCTGATCCTGCCGGCGCCCTCGGCGTCGAGTCAGCTCGACCAGCTCCTCGCCCGGGCCCAGATCATGCGCTGGAACGTCGAGACGACCGGCTTCTCGCCGAACGGGTTTTCCGCCTATTTCCTCTTCAAGGTGCTCCTGGTGATGCTGGCCGGGCTGATCCTGCTCCATGCCGTCGCGGTGATCTGGCGCGCCATCGCCGAAATCCGGGCCGGCGAGGAGAGCGAGAACCGTGGCATCGACCGCGACCGGCTCGACGACGAGGCCGAAGACCTCCAGCACGACATCCATTCCGGAGCGACCTGACCCATGCTTTTCGGCCTCGACGGCGTTCAGATAGGTCTGATCATCACCTTCCTGTGCCTGTTCGGCGCGATCCTGTCGGGTTTTCCGGTGGCCTTCGCCATCGGCGGGGCGGGGATCATCGCCTTCGCGATCATCGCCGGGCTCGATGCCAATGGCCTGCTGATCCATCAGGCCATCGACACCGCCTCGGACCCCTACCGCGCGCTGGTGGCCGAGGGCGTCAAGCCCGATGCGATATCGGTTTTCCGATATCCGGAGTTACCGAGGGTCGAGGTGCCGGTCTTCCCGCAGGGCTGGGAGAGCGCCATCGACCGGAACCTGTCGTTCATCGTCAACCGGATCAACGAGAAGGTTCTGGCGGGTCAGTCCATCGAGGTGCTGCTGGCGGTGCTGATGTTCGTGCTGATGGGGATCACCCTGGAGCGCTCGAAGATTGCCGAGGAACTGCTCAGCACCATGGCCCGGGTCTTCGGCCCGCTGCCCGGCGGTCTTGCCGTCTCCATCGTGCTCGTCGGAGCGTTCCTTGCGGCCTCGACGGGCATCGTCGGCGCGACGGTGGTGACCATGGGCCTGCTGGCCCTGCCGACGATGCTGCGCAACAACTATTCGCCTGAGCTGGCGACGGGTGTCATTGCGGCCTCCGGAACACTCGGGCAGATCATCCCGCCCTCGATCGTCATTGTGCTCCTCGGCACGCTCACCGGCGACCTCTACTCGACCGCTCAGGAGGAGCGCGCCCAACTCGCCGGCTGCACCGATGCGCTGACCTATCTCGGCGAACCGGCGGTGATCTCGGTCGGCACGCTCTTTCAGGCGGCCCTGCTGCCGGGGATCATGCTGGCGGGCCTCTATGCGGCCTATGCCTTCGGTTTCGCGCTCTGGAACCCGTCGAAGGCGCCGCCGGTCGAACTGGGCAGTTCCCAGTCCGAGGTTATCACCCGCAACGAGGCCTGGACCTGGTTCCTGTTCGTCCCCGCCGGTCTGATCGCCGCGACCATCGTGCTCGGCCAGCTCAATGTGATCGGCAGCCAGTCGCTGGCCATCGGCAGCTATACCGAGGCGGGGGACCAGGCGAGCCTGCGTACCAATGTCTCGCCGGATTGCCGGGCCTCGATGATCGAGTTGCACGGCCAGGAGGCCTGGGATGCGGCGATCGCCGAACAGGAGGCGATCAACGAGGCCGGGGGCGCCGTCGAGGCCCATGAATTCAGCGACGAGGAACGGGCCGAGGCGCTGGCCGCCGCTCTCGATCGCACGGCGCCGATCGGCTCCGGCCTGGCCGTGGGCCTGCTGCTGCTCGGGATCGTCCTGGCGCTCGCGCGCGGCATCAACCCCTCGGGGAACCCGCTGCCGCTTCTGATCGGGGCCGGGGGTCTCGTGCTGGCGCTTCTCGCCGATATCGCCTTCATCACCCCGATGACGACGCCCGGGACCGGGGCGCTGATCCTCGCCCTCCCGATCCTGATCGCGCTCTGGGGCTGCAAACACGCCGCCCAAAGGCTCGGCAAGAACGACCTCCTGCGTGTCGTCTTCCCGCCGCTCGTGCTTATCGTCGCGGTGCTGGGCTCGATCCTCGCCGGGGTGACGAACCCGACCCCGGCCGCCGCCCTGGGCGCCGGCGGCGCGATCATGCTCGCCGCCTACCGCAAGCTCGCCGAGCTTGGCCGCGACCCTTGGGTGATCCTCTGGGGCGCGATGGCCATCGTGGTGATGCTGCTCGTCGGCGTGAATTTCGACCTGCGGCTCAATCGCGAGGGCGTCCTCTTCGAGAACTACCTGGCCTATATCGTGGCCTTCGCCGCCTTCCTCTTCGCGATGTTCTCGATCCTCTATGCCTGCTGGGTCCTCTTCGCCCACCGTATCCTGACCCCGGTGGTCCGCGAGACGGCGAAGGTCACCTCGATGGTCTTCACCATCCTGATCGGCAGCCAGATCCTGAACCTCGTGGTGATCTCCTATGGCGGCGAGCATTACATCCAGGACTTCCTGAAGAGCTTCGACAACGAGATCGTCGTGTTCCTGATCGTGATGCTGGTGCTCTTCGTTCTCGGCTTCGTGCTCGACTTCCTGGAGATCATCTACATCGTGATCCCCATCGTCGGACCGGTGATCTATGGCGGGTCCTTCGATCCGGCCTGGGTGACGATCATGATCGCGGTGAACCTGCAAACCTCGTTCCTGACACCGCCTTTCGGCTTCGCGCTGTTCTACTTGCGAGGCGTGGCGCCGAGGGAGGTCACGACGGGACATATCTACCGAGGCGTCGCGCCCTTCGTGCTGATCCAGGTGATCGGGCTGATCATATTGGGGTTCTTCCCGCAGATCGTGACCATCGTGCCGACGCTGCTCGGCGGTTAGCGGGGCGATCTCAGCCCTCCCGCGCCGCGCGGATCGTCTCCATTCCGCTGAGCCAGGCGTCCCATGCGGGGCCGCAGGAGAGATCCTGCCAGCGGCAGAGCCCGCTTGTGGCCAGCCATTCCTCGAGCCGTGCGCGGAGCCGGTCGAAGCCTTCATCGCCCAGAGGCTTGGCATAGAGCGCGCTGAGTTCGGGTGACCAGTCGAGGAGCTGGAACCAGGTCGCGCCGATCAGTTGCGGGTCCTCGGCGATCCGGGCGATATGCCAGTCGACATAGGCGGCCTGCGTTTCGAGCGCGCCGCCGATCCCGGTCTCGTCCGGGCCGTAGCCCACCGGACAGCCGAGTTCCTGCATGAAGATCGGCAGGTCGGCCGCCGCCTCTTTCCAGGTGTCGAGAGAGACGTGCCATTGCTCTGGCCCGACCACCTCGAGCGCTGGTGAAAGGCAGTAAGTGTTGTAGGTCACGATGTCGGAATAGGTATTCAGTTCAAAGATCTCCGAGGCGTTGTTGAACGCCGCGCCGCCGCTATAGGTGACGGTGACGGCGAGATCGGGGTCGCGGGACTTGGCGCCCGCCATGGCGTGTTTGAGAAACGAGAGCGTCTCGGTACGGCCGACATCGCCGTCGTTCAGGGGGGCATCGAATTCGTTGGCGACCGACAGGCCCCAGACCCCGGCCTCGGTGAGGACCGGCACGAACCGGTCGAGGAAGGCGTCGAGCCGGGCCAGCACCTCCGCGTCGTCGAGCGCGGTGCCCGGCTTCATCAGCCGGTCCGGGCCGAGCAGGTCGCCGGGGATCGTCAGGGCGTCGCTGTCCAGCGTCGAGAGGGTCACGAAGACATGGCGCCCGCCGGTTGCGGCCTCGGCGAGGGCGGCGCGCAGCTCCCGGTCCTCGAACCGGCCGGGGCGGGGTTCGAGGTCGGCCCAGTCGACCTGCACCCGGCCGAGGCTCATGCCCGCTGCGAGGGCCTCTTCGGTCAGCGCGGCGACCTGCGGCGCGCGCGGCCCGAGCGGATCGAAACCGGTGATGTAGCCCATATGGGGGCCGTCCGGCAGGCGCGGGGTCGGGTCCTGCGCCAGCGCAGGCAAACCGGCGAGGGCGAGCGCGGCGGCGAGGGCGGCAGGTCGGAACGACATGCGATTTGCCATTGGAGTCCTCCGAAAGGGCAGCTACTCTTTTTTGTAGAGTAGCTAAGAGCTAGGCGATTGCAGACTACTTTGCAATACAGGGTAGATAGACTCTCCCATATGCCGGTGCGGGGCGCCCCGTGAGCGAGGCCTGGACCGGGCAGATGAAGAAGGGCGTCGCGGAGCTCTGCGTGCTCTCCGTGCTGCGTCGGCGTGAGGCTTATGGCTATGAAATCCTGAGCGAAATTTCCCGCTACCCGAGCCTCGCCCTGAAGGAAAGCACGCTTTATCTGCTGCTCGGCCGGCTCTCCAAGGAGGGGTTCGTCACGGCCCGCACCGCACCCTCCGCCAAGGGCCCGCCGCGGCGCTATTTCCGGCTGACCGAGGCCGGGGCCGGGCGGCTGGCCGAGATGGAGGCGTTCTGGGGCGGCTTCTCGGCCGATGTCGCCGCCCTTCTGACCGAACCGCCGGATCCGAAGGAGACCAGGGATGGCTGAGCTGACCCCGAAAGCCGCGCGCCTGCGCGACCGTCACCTCCGCCGCATTGCCCGGCAGCTTGCCCGGACCGGCCACGGCGCCGAGGAGGTCGAGGCGGTGACGACGGGATTGCGGGAACAGGTCGACGACATTCTGGCCGGAGAAGCCGGTCCGGTGGGGCCCGAGCGGCTGCGGGAAACCCTGACCCGGCTTGAGGCGCCCGAAGCCTGGGGCGCTGACCGGCCCGCGCCGCCCCGCATCGGACGGGTGGCGCTCGGTCTGGCTCTGGTGACGGTCCTGGGCGCGGTCACCGTGCCGGCCTTCGTGGCCGAGGGCGATCCCGGCGCGCTTCTCCTCACGTTGGGGATCGCCGGATTCCTCGGCGCGGCGGTGCTCGGCTGGATCGACCGGCGGAGTGGCGAGGGCCGCGCGGCGCTCATCCTGTCGGCGGTGTTTCTGGTGCTGATCGGCGCGGTCCTGACCGTCGCGCTCGCCGTTCCCGGATAGGACCGGTCGGGTCAGCCCGCCAGCAGAAGCGCCGGTTCGCGGTGAACCTGATCCTGAAACGGCAGCAATCCGGCCTCGTGCGGCTTCAGGCAGGGCCGGGCGGTTTTCGCGTGGACGCTCCGATAGGTCCGCAGGTCCGGGAAGATGCCAAAGAGTTCCTCCCGCGCCGCCGCCGCGATCGCGTCGAGCCCGACATCCCCGGCAAAGAAGCTCTCCGTCGGCAGGCCGTTCGAGATGATCACCTCGTGCCGGTCGAACATCAGGTGGATGTAGGTCACGCGGGCGCACCGGACCTCACGGACCGTCTGGCCGTCGATCAGGTGCTTTGCGGCGACCAGCAGTTCCGATGCGCCGAAGAGCAGCTCCGCCTGGTAGCCGGAGCGCAGCACCCGGTGCTGCGGCGAGACCAGAAGCGGCCGGTGCCCCGGCGCCGCGATCCGCACAGGCGCGAGATGGCCGGTGCCGCAGACGGTCTTCCGCCCGATCCAGCGAATGGGCTGCGGCCCCCGGTCCCGGGTGATCACCAGATCGCCGGGCATCAGCGTTTCGATGAGCCGCTCGCCGCGCGGCGTCAGGATCAGCGTGCCGGGGGTGAAACAGGGCACGTCGCGGAAGTCGAGATCGTTGGTCAGCGGCGTCGCGCCGGAGCCGTCGGGCGCGGTGTCGTTGTCGCTGTCGGCGAGGGTGAAGTTGCCGGACCCGTCGAGATCGGCATCGTTGGGATCGAAGCCCACGATATCGTCGACCACATCCTTGATCCCGTCGCCATCGCTGTCGGCGGAGGCGTCGATGGCGGCCTGGCTGATCCCGTGCCCGGCCTCGTCGGTGTCGCTGACCCCGTCATTGTCGGAATCGGTGTCGAGCAGATCCGCCGTGCCGTCGCCATCTGTATCGACCGGGGTCAGCCCGCCGCTCTCATAGGCGTCGTCGAGCCCGTCGCCATCGCTGTCCACGCCGGTCGGCGCGACGTAGCCGTCGGTCGTCTGCGCCTCGACATTGTCGGTGATGCCGTCATTGTCGCTGTCGAGATCGAGATGGTCCGCGATGCCGTCGCCGTCGCTGTCGGTCGTGGTGGTCACGGTGCTGACGGTGAAGGTTTCGGTCACAGAGGAGCCGAAATCCGGGTTCGGGCCGGAATCGACGACGGTGACGCCATCGACCGCGATGACGTAGCTCGCCGGGTTGGTGCCGCCCAGGCCGTCGCCGAAATCGTCCAGGATGGTGAAGGTGTAGTCGCCCAGACCGGCGACCGGGACGTTCGTGACCTCGACCACGTTGTTGGAGATCGTGCTGTCGCTGGCGATCAGGTTGCCGTCGGGATCGCGCAGCTCCCATCTGGTGTTGTCGACCTGGGTCCATTGATCGGCGTCGAAGGTGATGGTGATCGTGCTCGGCGTGGTCTCCGATACGCCCTCGTCGGTGTCGAGGATGCCGTCGCCGTCGTCATCAAGATCGACACTGTCCGAGATGCCGTCGCCGTCCGTGTCGATCTCCGGGATGTCGAACGTCAGGTCGCTGATCCCCGACCCGCCGGTGCTGGTGCCGTTCGGTCCGGGCTCGAAGGTCAGGTCGAGTTCCGAGACCGGTCCGGCCAGGCTGATCGTGACGTCGTTCGAGGTGGTGCCGGTGGCCTCGATGGAGACCGAGCCGTCCGGGTTGGTGATGACATTCTCGTCCTGAAGCCCGCTGAGCCCCGCGATGACGGTGGCGGCGTCGATCAGGACGCCGTTCTCGTCATAGGCGTAGATCGTCCAGTAATCGTCGAAGGTCGAGCCGCCATCGTCGTTCAGGTGGTCGATGTCGAAGCTGAGGTTCTCGACCGGATTGGAGAAGACGTAGTTCGCCGTGATCGGCGTGGTGATGCCGAAGGCGCCGAATTCGGAGACGTTATTGCCGCCCTGGCTGGCGTCCCAGGAGCTTGCCGTGAAGGTGCCCGTAACCGTGGTGGTGTTCCCGGCCTCGGAAATCACCGTGTTGCCGCTCACCGCGGTGCTGCCCGGCCCTGTCAGCCAGATCGCATTGTCCAGTACTGCCATTGGTCTGCTCGTATTCTTGGCCCTGCCTGCTTCGGGCGGGGCATTCACTCTCTACCCAAGTCCAACGTTCTGGCCGGCCTAAGGCGCGAATGCGGCACGAAAAAGGCAGGGGTCACCGGGCCCCGGGGTGTTGCAGGTTCGCACGAGGGGGACGATGCGGGCCGTGCCGGGCCCGGCGCTTAGCGCCGGGTCGGTGGGCCGATATCGGGGAGGCTGATCCGCGCCACCTGCTCGGCGATGGGGGCGACCGAAAGCGGATGGGTGTCGGCGCTGAACCCGTCCGGGTCGGTCAGCTTCTGCCACTCGCCGCCATGGTAGATCTCGAGCCCCTTGAACTTCGCCTTGTAGCCCATCTTCGGCGAGCCCGGGACCCAATAGCCGAGATAGACGTAAGGCAGGCCCATGGAGCGCGCGATTTCCACATGGTCGAGGATCACATAGGTGCCGAGGCTGTCGCGCGACCGCTCCGGGGCGAAGAACGAATAGACCATGGAAAGACCGTCATCGAGCACATCCGTCAGCGACACCGCACGCAGACCGCCGCGGTCACCGCCCCGATCCTCATCGGGATGGGTATACTCGATCAGCCGTGAGCGGATCGGTGTCTCCTCGACCATCGCGGCGAACTCGAAGAGGTCCATATCCGCCATACCGCCCCTGGCGTGGCGGCTGTCGAGATAGTCGCGGAAGAGAGCATATTGCTCCTCCGTCGCCCAGGGCGAGGAGGCGCGGCGCACCATGCCTGCATTGCGTTTCAACACACGCTTCTGGCTCTTCGACAGCGCGAACCTGGCCACATCTATCCGCGCCGAGAGGCAGGCCGAACATTCCGCGCAGGATGGCCGGTAGAGCACGTTCTGGGACCGGCGGAAGCCCTGTTTGGAGAGCGCGTCGTTCAGCTTCTCCGCGTTCTCGCCCTGGAGCGCGGTAAACAGCTTCCGCTCCATCCGGCCCTCCAGATAGGGGCAGGGTTGCGGCGCAGTCACGTAGAACTGCGGGGCGAGGGGAAGCGTGTGGCGCATCGGGGTCCGCTGGTCTTGTCCTCCAGCAAGGTTAGCAACGGGTTACCGGGGCGCCAAGCCTTGAGGCCCGAGCGGGGTGTCGCAGGGATCAAAGCGCCCGGTTCAGCGCCGCCGTTCCCAGAATGTGGTCAGTCAGCCCCTGTTTGCGGGCGCTGAAGAGCATCAGTGCGATGGAGATCAGTTGCAGCGGCGCCATGGCGACGGAGAGCGTGTAGCCGGCCGTGTGCAGCAGCGCGGTGCCGCTGGAGAGCCGCAGCCCGTCCGCCTCGCGCAGCTCCACCGCCATCAGCATCATGCCCGGCGTGGCCGAGGCCGAGGCGATGGAGAACCAGCGGTAGCAGAACCCGACGACGAGCATCAGGAGCGGAAAGAAGAAGAGGCCGGTGAAGGCGGTAAACGGCAGGGCCAGGGCGCTGAGCAGGCCGATCGCGGCGCTGTCGACGAGCCAGGCCACGAAGCGCTTCGCGGTGACCCCGGCATAGAAATCCGGGCGCAGGTCGGGATCGGGAAGCCGGGTCATGGCTGTGTCGGTCTGGGTCATCGGGCTGGCTCCGGTTCTGGGGGAGGGGGCGGCCGAAACGGGAGAGGGCCGCCCCCTCCGGGGGTGCAGGCGCCGGGAGATCAGGCGCCCGCGGGGGTCTCGTCGGTCGGTCGGGCGCGTTCCTCGGCCCGCGCATCCATGAAGCGGTCGAATTCGGACTGGTCCTTGGCGTCCCGAAGCCGTTCGAGGAAGCTCTCGAAATTGACCTGCTCCTGTTCGAGGCGGTTCAGCATCTCGACGCGGTAGGCGTCGAAGCTCGCATTGCCGCTCGGCCGGGTGCCCGGTTGGGGGGTATCGGGGCTCACGGTCTCCACCGCCGCCTTCGGGCCGGCGCGGCGCAGGGATTTGGGGATCTTCGGCCAGAAGATCGCGAAGATGACGGCTACGGCAACGCCGGCGGGCCAGGCCTCGTCAAGGGCGATGATCGTCACCGGGATCGCGAAGCCGGCATAGAGAAGCGTGGTGAGGATATGGAGCGCGCCGGGTCCGGGCGCGGCGGGAAGGCGGGGCATCTGGCTGGTCTCGGCCATCCGGGTCTGGTCCCTCTGTGATCTGTTGTTATGGGCAAGACCGGCCCCGGGATCGGGGCCGGCCGGTGCGGATCAGGCGGGGGCGGTCGCCTCGTCATCGCCGTTGTCGGCTTTCTTGGCGCGTTCTTCCATGAACTGGTCGAACTCGGCCTTGTCCTTGGCCTCGCGCAGCCGCTCGAGGAACGCCTCGAAGGTCTGCTGTTCGTCCTCGAGCCGGCGCAGGGTCTCGGCCTTGTAGGCGTCGAAGGCGGAATTGCCCGAGGATTTCATGGCGGTGCGGTAGTGGGTGCGGGTGCGCTTTGCGCAGCTTCCGGAAAACATGCGTTTGCTCCAGATCATATAGGCGAGAAGGGCGAGGCCGATGGGCCAGAACAGGATGAAGCCGAGGACCATGGCGGCGATCCAGGCACCCTTGCCCTTTTCGTCGAGCCAGGCCTCCGAACGGGCGAACCAGCCGGGCCGGTGCATCGGCGCGTGATGGGGTTCGACGGCGGGGGTGGCGGTGTTCATTGAGGTCTCCTTGGGTTAGTGGTGGTGCGGTTGCTGCGGATGTGAATGTCTTTCACATTACAGCATATGGCGGGGTCGGGCGCCGGCTTCAAGGCAAAAAGTGAAGACCTTTTACATTTTCTTGGATTATCTAATTGGTCCAATCCCTTACGCTTGGCATGCTGGGCTTCTTCCAGACGCACTCGGAGCCATCTTCGGCTTTGGGCTTTGGAGATCGAGTTGCGACACCGCGTGATCCCCATTGGTAGAACGGTCGCTCTATGCCCGCCCGGAATCAAGCCGAAGGCGCCGGGCATCGACAGACCGTCCGGGCGGGCTGGCGATTGGGTGACGCTGGGCGCGGAGTTCGGAGAGGGGAGGTGCCTGGCTGCCATAAAGCGCGGCAGCTCGGATGGAGGATCGCCACCCCACGGTCTGTCGATGCCCGGCTCATGTGGCACGCCACTCTGGCGGGGTCCTTTGGTCGGCGACGCCCTACACAGTAAACGCCGCCTCCGTCGCGCCGCTGATCCGCAAGAGCTCCGTCGGGGCGATGGGAAAGATGTGCCTGGGCGTGCCGGCGGCGGCGTAGATCACCTCGAACTCGGAAAGGCGCGGGTCCCAGAAGGCGCGGATCGGCGAGAGATGCCCGACCGGCGCCACCCCGCCGATGGCAAAGCCGGTCTGCGCCCGCACCGCATTGGCATCCGCCCGGTCGAGCGTTTCCCCCGCCACGGCGGCGGCCTTCGCCCCGTCCACCTGATTGCCGCCCGCGGTCAGGAACAGGATGCATTGCCCGCTCTCATGGCCCTGAAAGATGATCGACTTGGCAATCTGGTCGAGCGCACAGCCCGCCGCCTCCGCCGCCTGGCTCGCGGTGCGCGTCTCCGCGCTCATCTCCATCGTCGTGGGCTCCAGCCCCGCATCGCGGAGCGCCTGTTCCACCCGTCTGAGGCTCTTGCTCATCCTAGCTCCGGTTTCTAGCGTCGGGCCACGATGACCCAGGATGGCCGCCCGCCACAAGTCTCCGCCGGTTTCGCCGGGCGGATCACCCGCGCCCCGGAGCCCTTCGAGCCCGAGCGCGGCGACGAGGCTGTGGCGGCGTTGCCCGAGATCGGCGGCCCGGTGCGCGACTTGTTGCGCGGCACCGCCGGGTGCAGCCCCTATCTGCGCGGGTTGATGACGCGGGAGGCGGGTTGGCTCCCGGGCGCCCTCGATGAGCCCGAGACCGCCCGCGATGCGGTGCTCGCCGCTCTGCCCGAGGTGGCACCGGATCAGGTGCCGGTGGCGCTCCGCGCGGCGAAGCGGCGGCTGGCGCTCCTCGTCGCCTTGGCCGATCTGGGCGGGGTCTGGACCCTTGAAGAGGTCACCGCCACGCTCTCCCGCCTCGCCGACATCGCCGCCGACACCGCGATCAAGGCGGCGCTCTGGCCGGACCTCAAGCGCGGCAAGCTGCCGGGGCAGGGGGAGGGCGATCTGGCCGAGGCCGGCGGGTTCGTCGCCCTTGCCATGGGTAAGCAGGGGGCGAATGAGCTGAACTATTCCAGCGATATCGACCTGATCTGCCTGTTCGATGACGAGCGCTACCACCCGGTGGACCTGCACGAGGCGCGGTCGGTCCTGATCCGTGCGACCCGCCGGATGGCCCGGACGCTGAGCGATGTGACCGCCGACGGCTATGTCTTCCGGACCGATCTGCGGCTGCGCCCCGACCCGGCCGTGACCCCGGTCTGCCTCTCCATGGAGGCCGCAGAGCGTTATTACGAGAGCGTGGGCCGGACCTGGGAACGCGCCGCCTTCATCAAGGCGCGGCCCTGCGCGGGCGATCTGGCGGCGGGCGACCGGTTCCTGGAGGCGCTGCGCCCCTTCGTCTGGCGCAAACATCTCGATTTCGCGGCGATCGAGGATGCCCATGCGATGCGGGTGGCGATCCGGGACCATAAGGGGCTGGGCGGCAAGCTGACGCTTGAAGGGCATAACGTGAAGCTCGGGCGCGGCGGGATCCGCGAGATCGAGTTCTTCGCCCAGACCCGTCAGCTCATCTCCGGCGGCCGCGATCCCGCGCTGCGGCCGCCCGGAACCGTCGCCGCGCTGGAGGCGTTCCGCGAAACCGGCTGGGTGCCGCCGGATGTGGCCGACACCCTGGTTGGCCATTACCGGGCGCACCGCGAGGTGGAACACCGGCTCCAGATGATCGGCGACGCCCAGACCCATGCCCTGCCGACGAGCGCGGAGGGCTTCGCGCGCCTCGCCGCCTTCATGGGCCGCGACGTGGCCGGGCTGCGCGCCGAGCTGCGCGACCGCTTTGAAGAGGTCCACGGACTGACCGAGGATTTCTTCGCCCCCGACCCGGTGGCGCCGATGGAAGTGGAGTTCGGCCGCGAGGTGACGGAACGCTGGCCGGGCTATCCGGCCTTGCGCACGACCCGCGCGGTGGAGATCTTCAACCGGCTGCGCCCGGACATCCTGGCCCGGCTCCAGGAGGCCGCGAAGCCGGAGGAGGCGCTTGCGCAGTTCGACGCCTTCCTCGCCGGACTTCCGGCCGGCGTGCAGCTCTTCTCGCTCTTCGAGGCGAGCCCCGACCTGCGCCGCCTCATCGTCGATATCTGCGCGACGGCGCCGGCGCTAGCGCAGTATCTGTCGCGCAATGCCGGGGTGCTCGATGCGGTGATCGGCGGGGATTTCTTCGCGCCCTGGCCCGGGGTGGCGGGGCTGGTCGAGGCCCTCGGCGCCGCGCTGGCGGGCGAAGCCGATTACGAAGCCCGGCTCGATGCCGCTCGGCGCTGGGCCAAGGAATGGCATTTCCGGATCGGAGTACATCACCTGCGCGGGCTGATCGAGGCCGAGACCGCCGGGCGCCACTATGCCGATCTGGCCGAGGCGGTGGTGGCCGGGCTCTGGCCAGTGGTCTGCGAGAACTTCGCCGCCCGTCACGGGGCCCCGCCCGGTGTCGGCTCCGCGGTGGTCGCGATGGGCTCTCTCGGGGCGGGACGGCTCAACGCGACCTCGGATCTCGACCTGATCGTGATCTATGACGAGGCCGGGGTGGAAAGCTCCGACGGCCCGCGCCCGCTGCCGAGCCGGACCTATTACGCGCGGCTGACCCAGGCGCTTGTCACCGCGCTGTCCGCGCGGATGGCCGAGGGGCGGCTCTACGAGGTCGACATGCGCCTGCGCCCGTCGGGGCGGAAAGGCCCGGTGGCCACTTCACTAACGTCCTTCGGGCGCTACCAGCGCGAGGAGGCCTGGACCTGGGAGCATCTGGCCCTGACCCGGGCCCGGCCCGTGGCGGGGCCCGAGGCGCTGCGCGAGGCCATCGAAACGGAGCGGCGAGACGTCCTGGCTGAGAAGGCGGAGGGCGAGACAGTGCTGGAGGATGTCGCCGCGATGCGGGCGCGGATTGCCGAGGCGAAGAGCCCGGACGGGGTGTTCGACGCGAAGATCGGGCCGGGGCGGCTTCAGGACATGGAACTGCTGGCACAGACGGCGGCCTTGCGCGCGGGCAGCCCGGTGCGGGATTTCGCCGGACAGCTCGAATCCGGGATCGCGTCGGGCTGGCTGACCGAGGACGAGGCCGAAACCCTTCGCTCCTCGGCCGGCCTCTTCTGGTCCTTGCAGGCCGCGGCGCGACTGCTGACCGGCGCGCCGCTCGACCTCGAGGCAGTGGGGGAGGGCGGGCTGCGGCTGATCCTGCGGGAGACCGGGATGGAAAGCGCGGAGGCGCTGATCGAGGAACTGGAGTGCCGCGGGGAGGCCGCGGCGGCGGTGATCGCGGCCAAGCTGGAGGGGGCGGGATGAGGGACGTGCTGGACCCGAAAGGGCTGATCTGGGAAGCCTACCGGATCGAGGGGATCGGCCCGGGCGAATGCCGGTCGATCTTCCTCGACTGGGCGCTCGGCGTGCCGGAGGGCACCGATCCGCGGGCGCAGATCGAAGCCCTCCTGGAGCGTCACGCGGGGGAACCGGCGGATCACCCGATGACGCGGACGCTGCGGGATGGGCTGGCCCCCCCCGACCGTCCGCGGCGCCGCGGCGGTTGGTCGGGCCGCCGGGCCTGACCGGCACGAATGGGCCCGAGTTTTCGACGAAAACTCGCGGCGGGTCCTCGGTCGAGGGCCAATTCGGCCATTGATGTCCGTCCCTGTCGCGATCGGGGCCTCAATGCCATGCCCGACACGGCAGCCCCTTCGTTGCCGGCCTCGTATGCCGGGTGGGGCCGTGTCCGAGTTTTCGCGAAAACTCGGTCCTGATCTTCGCGAAGATCAGGCTCCCTGACGACTGCGGACCGGCGCGCCTCAGGTCAGAGTGGCGGCTTCCGTCGCGAGTGCGGTGACAGTCGCCCAATCCCGGGCCGCGACAGCCTCATTGGGCGCCACCCAGCTTCCGCCGACGCAGAGCGTGTTGGGCAGGCTCAGATAGGAGGCGGCGTTGCCGGGCGTCACACCGCCCGTGGGGCAGAAGCGGATCCGGGGCAGGGGGGCGGCGAGGGATTTGAGCGTCGGGGCGCCGCCCGCCGCCTCCGCCGGGAAGAATTTCTGCACCGAGTAGCCCCGTTCCAGAAGCGCCATCGCCTCGCTCGCCGTGGCGGCGCCGGGCAGGAGCGGCAGGTCGTTGGCCTCGGCCGCGTCGAGCAGCCTTTCGGTGGCGCCCGGGGAGACGCCGAAACTCGCGCCCGCCGCCTTCGCGGCCTCCACATCGGCCTCGGTCAGAAGCGTGCCGGCGCCGACAACCCCTCCCTCCACCGCCGCCATGGCGCGGATCGCGTCGAGCGCCGCCGGGGTCCGCAGGGTCACCTCCAGCGCCGGCAGACCGCCGGCCACCAGCGCCGCCGCCAGCCCTTCGGCCAGATCGGCGTCGTCCACCACCAGGACCGGGATCACCGGGGCCAGGGCACAGACCTTCGCAGTCAGCTCGGAGGCATGGTCCGGGGTCATACCACGACCCCCGCGCCCTCGGCGGCGAGGCCGACATTTTGCCGGAAGAGGGCGAAGAGCTCGCGGCCGACGCCATTGCCGTTGCCGGTGAGGTCGGCCTCCGCCGGTGTCCGCCCGGTCAGATCGGTGAGACATTCCAGCCGGCCCGCCGTCGCGTCGAGCCGCACAAGGTCGCCGTCGCGAAGGAGCGAGAGCGGCCCGCCATCGGCGGCTTCCGGGCAGACATGGATCGCCGCAGGCACCTTGCCCGAGGCGCCCGACATCCGCCCGTCCGTCACCAGCGCCACTTTCAGCCCCCGGTCCTGCAACACGGCGAGCGTCGGGGTCAGCCCGTGCAGTTCCGGCATCCCGTTCGATTTCGGGCCCTGAAAGCGGACCACGATGACCACGTCCCCGGTGAACTCGCCGGCCTTGAACGCCTCCCGCACCGCCGCCTGATCGTGGAACACCCGCACCGGTGCCTCGATCACATGCCGTTCCGGCGCCACGGCGGAGACCTTGATCACCCCGCGCCCGAGATTGCCGTCAAGCTGTGCCAGCCCGCCGGTGGGCTGGAACGGGTCCGTCGCGGGGCGCAGCACCTTGTCGTTATGGCTCTTCTCCGGCCCGTCCTCATAGCGCACGCGGCCGGCATCGAGCTTCGGCTCCCTGGTGTAGAGCGCGAGCCCGTCCCCGGCGACGGTGGTGACATCCTCGTGCATCAGCCCGGCATCGAGAAGCTGCGCGATCAGATAGGCGAGCCCCCCGGCGGCGTGGAAGTGGTTCACGTCCGCCAGGCCGTTGGGGTAGATCTTCGCCATCAGCGGCGTGGCGGCGGAGAGATCGGCGAAATCCTCCAGATCGAGGATGACGCCCGCGGCCTTGGCCATGGCGGGCAAGTGGATGACGAGGTTCGTGGAGCCGCCCGTGGCCATCAGCCCGACGATCCCGTTGACGAAGGCCTTTTCGTCGAGCACCGCGGAGACGGGACGGAAATCGTTGCCGAGCGCGGTGATCTGGAGCGCGCGTTCGGTGCCGGCCACGGTCAGGGCGTCGCGCAGCTCGGTGCCCGGATTGACGAAGCTGGCGCCGGGCAGGTGGAGGCCCATCACCTCCATCAGCATCTGGTTGGTGTTCGCGGTGCCGTAGAAGGTGCAGGTGCCGGGCCCGTGATAGGCGGCCATTTCGGCGGCCATGAGCGCGTCGCGGCCGACCTCGCCGGCGGCGAATTGCTGGCGGACCTTGGCCTTTTCGTCGTTCGCCAGCCCGCTGATCATCGGGCCGGCGGGGATGAAGAGGCCGGGGATGTAGCCGAAGGTCGCGGCGGCGATGACGAGACCCGGGACGATCTTGTCGCAGACCCCGAGATAGAGCGCACTGTCGAAGACATTGTGGCTGAGCCCGACGCCGGCGGCGAGCGCGATGACATCGCGGGAGAAGAGGCTGAGTTCCATCCCCGTCTGGCCCTGGGTGACGCCGTCGCACATTGCCGGCACCCCGCCGGCGACCTGGGCGGTGCCGCCGGCGGCGCGCGCCGCGGCGCGGATCAGGTCCGGGTAGCGCTCGAAGGGCTGATGCGCCGAGAGCATGTCGTTATAGGCGGTGACGATGCCGATGTTCGGCGTCACATGACCGGCGAGGCGATCCTTGTCCGCGCCGCTCGCGGCGTAGGCATGGGCGAGGTTGGAACAGCTCATCGCCTTGCGCTTCGGCCCTTCGGAGGCGGCCGCCGCCATCCGGTCGAGATAGGCGGAGCGGGTTGGGGCGCTGCGTTCGATGATGCGGTCGGTCACCGCGCGGATCGTCGGATGGAGGGACATGTCTCTTCCTCGCGGGCTGAGGCGGGCTGGGCGGACCTGTTGCGGTGACATCATGACCACACGGGCCGGATAGCACGAAGCGTTAGCGCTAACAACAACCGGATGCGGCAACACATCCTCGTTGGGAAAGTGCATTTCGGCCAATCAGCGAACAATGCTCCGCAAAATTTGCGATTGCCACCACAATTTGGCCGCACTTCGCGGTGCAGATGGCGTCAGGACCTGGGATCCACTCAAACAGGGCACCGCCCGGAGGATCAGGACATGACCAAGCGTTCCGAATTCGGGCCGATCGCCCCGACGCGGGCCGTGATCCCGCCGCGCCAGCAGCGGGGCGGCGACCCGCGCCGACACCGCGCCGGCACCGCGCCGATCCGGGACGAGATCCCGACCCCGGCCTCTGAAGGGTCCGCCGCAGGACAAGGAGTAACTGTTATGTTTTTCAAACGTCTCGCCGCTCTGGGCCTTCTCGCCCTGACCATCTCGGGCTGTGCCGTGGTGGACACCCCGACCCGCGCCGCATCGCTCCAGACCCCGGGGCTGGCCACGACCGCGCCGCAGACGGAGATCCGCGACTACCGCATCGAGGACATCAATGTCCGTTTCCCCGAGGGGCTGCGGATTTCCGAGGCCAACAGCTTCTACCCGCTCGCCGATATCGTCTGGCGGGGCGATCCCTATGGCGACCGGCTCGAGCAGATACAGGCGATCTTTGTCGAAGCCTTCGAGCAGGGCACGGCGGAGGCCGACGGCGCCCAGCGGGTCGACGTGGACATCCTCGTCAAGCGGTTCCATTCGCTGACCGAGCGCACCCGGTACTCCGTCGGCGGCACCCACTCGATCAAGTTCGAGATGACCGTGCGCGATGCCGCGACGGGCGAGGTCCTGGAAGGTCCGCGGATGATCGACGGCGATCTCGTCGGGCTGGGCGGCCAGGCCGCGATCGCGGCCGAGCGCGAGGGCCGTGGCCAGAAATGGCGGATCATCCAGCATCTGAGCATGCTCGCCGAACGTCAGCTTGGGCTCGACCAGCCGGTCTGAGACCCCTTCCTCAGACGGGCGCAAGCCGATAGGAGGACGGCCATGGGGCCGTCCTCCTTGCCTGTCGTGCGTCTGAAACCCAAGGCCGATGCGCGGCGCCTGCGCCGGGGCCATCCTTGGGTCTTTGCCGATGAACTCGTCACCGACCGGCGCACCAGGGCGCTGGCGCCGGGGAGCCTTGCGGTGTTGGAGGATGCGGAGCGGCGGGCCTTGGGCGTGGCGGCCGTCAACCCGCTGTCGCGGATCGTCGGCCGGCTGCTGGACCCCGATCCCGGGGCCGGGATCGACCGCGCCTGGTTCGCCGCGCGGCTGAGGCGCGCGGCGGCCCATCGCGCGCGGCTTTACGACACGCCGTACTACCGGCTGGTCCATGCCGAGGCGGACGGACTGCCCGGGGTGGTGATCGACCGGTTCGGCGAGGTCGCCGTGGTGCAGCCCAATGCCGCCTGGGCGGATCGGTTGCTCGCCCCCCTTGTGGAGGCGTTGGTGGAGGTCTCGGGCGCCGAGACCGTGGTGATGAACGGCACCGGGCGTGCCCGGTCGTTGGAAGGGCTTGAGGAGAGCCGCGCGGTCCTGCGCGGGGCGCTGCCGGAGGCGCCTCTGGCGGTGCCGATGAACGGGGCGACCTATCTCGCCGATCTCGCCGGGGGGCAGAAGACCGGGCTTTTCTTCGACCAGCGCGAGAACCATGCCTTTGCCGCTCGGCTGGCGCGGGGGGCGCGGGTGCTCGATGTCTTCTCCCATGTCGGCGGCTTTGCGCTCGCGGCTCTGGCGGGCGGCGCGGCGGAGGCCCTGGCCGTCGATGCCTCGGCCCCGGCCCTGACGCTCGCCGCCGAGGGGGCGGCGCTGACCGGCGTGGCGGCGCGGTTCGAGACAAGGCAGGGCGATGCGTTTGAGGTCATGGCGGCGCTCGCCGGGGAGGGGCGGCGCTTCGATCTGGTGATCTGCGATCCGCCGGCCTTTGCGCCCTCGAAACCGGCCCTGGAGGCGGGGTTGCGGGCCTATGAGAAAGCCGCCCGGCTGGCCGCGGCCCTGGTGGAGGCGGGCGGCTATCTGGTGCTCTGCTCTTGTTCCCACGCCGCGACGCCGGAGAAATTCCGCGCCGCCTGCCTGCGTGGCATCGGCCGGGCCGGGCGGCGGGGGCAGCTGATCCAGACCGGCGCGGCGGGCCCGGACCACCCGGTCCTGCCGCAACTGGCCGAGAGCGGCTATCTCAAGGCACTGGTCTTCCGGCTATGAGCCGGCGTTTCGTCCTCGATGCCTGCGTGCTGTTTCCGACGGTGATGCGGCAGATGCTGCTGGGCGCCGCCGAGGCCGGGTTCTTCGCGCCGCGCTGGTCGGAGCGGCTGCTGGGGGAATGGCACCGGGCGGCGGCGAAACATGGGGACGCGGTTGAGATGCAGGCCGAAGGCGAGATCGCCCTGGTCTCGGCCCGGTTTCCGGAGGCGCGACTGCCGCCGGCCCCGGGGATCGAGGCGCGGCTCTGGCTGCCCGATCCGGCGGATACTCACGTGCTTGCCGTGGCGGTGGCCGGGTCCTGCGACGGGATCGTAACGGTGAATGCCGGCGACTTCCCCCGCAATGTCCTGGCCGAGGAAGGGCTGGCCCGTGTCGACCCGGATGCCTTCCTCCTCGGCTTCCTCAGGGCCGATCCCGACCGGCTGCGGCCTGTCGCGGAGAGGGTGTTGGCCGAGGCGCGGCGGCTGTCGGGGCAGGGCTGGGAGATGCGCGGGCTGATGCGCAAGGCGCGGCTGCCGCGGCTTGGCAAGGCGCTCGCGGGGTAGCTGGTCCTTCGCGAGGTTCGATGCGGACGCCAATCCTTTCGAAAGGATTGGCCAAAGCCTTCGAAGGCTTTGGCGCCGGATGAAGGGGGCTGTCAGCCCGGGCCCAATCCCTTGGAAGGGAAGGGGCTTTCGAAAGCCCTTGCGGCACGAACCCGGAGCGCCGATCGGGTTTCGTCCTTCTGCCTTCGGAGGGAGCCGATCTTTCGACGAAAGATCGGGCCTCCGGCGGGGATATTTCTGATCCAAAGAAAGTGGGGGCAGAACTGGTTGGCTCTTGTTCCGCGTTCCAGCCGGTTCGGGCGATCACGCGGCTGCGGCAATGGCTGAGACGGCAAGGAGCCGTCAGTTGGGGGCCTTGAAATGCTTGGAGAGCTTCAGGCCCTGGCCCTGGTAGTTCGAGGCGATCTCGCGGCCATAGAGCTGGTCGGGCACCGCCGCCATCCGCTCATAGACCAGCCGTCCGACGACTTGCCCATGTTCCAGCACGAAAGGGGCCTCGTGGCAGCGCACTTCGAGGACCCCGCGGGCCGGAACGCCGTGGCCGAAGCCGGGGTCGAAGAAGCCCGCGTAATGCACCCGGAACTCGCCGACCATGGCGAGATAGGGCGCCATTTCGGCGGCGGTGTCGGGGGGGATCGTCACCGCCTCGCGGCTGACCAGAATGTAGAAGGCGCCGGGGTCGAGGATGATCCGGGCGGCGTCGCTGTGGACCTCTTCCCAGAACTCCCGCGGGTCGTAATGGCCGATCTTCTCCAGGTCGATCACCCCGGTATGGGGCTTGGCACGGTAGCCGACGAGGGTGCCGGTCTCGGGCGCCAGATCGACGGAGAAGCCGAGCCCGTCGGAGATCACCGGGTCTGTGCTGACCAGCGGCGTCTCGGCATGGAGCGCGGCGAGGTCCGCATCGCTCAGCATCCCCTCGCCGGTGCGGAAGCGGATCTGGTTGAGCCGCATGCCCGGCCTGACCAGCACCGAGAAGGAGCGCGGGCAGATCTCCGCATAGAGCGGGCCGGCATAGCCCGGCGGGATGCGGTCGAACTCGGTGCCGAAATCCGTAATCGTCCGGGTCAGGAGATCGAGCCGGCCGGTGGAACTCTTGGCGTTTGCAACGGCTTGCACGCTTCCGGGCAGGGCGAGGCGCTCGGCGAGGGGGACCAGATAGACGCAGCCCTTCTCCAGCACAGCGCCGCCCGAGAGATCGACCCGGTGCATCTCGAATTCCGGCAGGCGGGTGGCGACGCTCGCGTCGGACCCGGCCAGGAACGAGGCGCGCACCCGATAGGCCATGTCGCCCAGCCGCAGATCGAGGCTCGCGGGCTGGATCTGGCCGTCCTCGACCACCGGCTCCGCGGCGATCTGGCCGCCCGCGATCATCTCCCGGATCGTCTGGCTCGGCAGCACGCCCACGCTCATGCCTCTCCCCTTCGCGGCGGCGCGACATTGCGGAGCACTCGGTCGGAAATGGTCGGGCTAGCAGGACTTGAACCTGCGACCTTCCGTCCCCCAGACGGACGCGCTACCAGGCTGCGCCATAGCCCGACGTGCCGGTGTTCATAGAGGTTTTGCGCCATGGTGCAAGGCGAAATCGGGGGGGTCTCAGCCCGCCTGCATCCGCGCCGCGACGACCTCGAGCCGGGCCAGGAGCGGGGCGATCTCGGCCGCCTTCGGCGCCAGGGCGCCGGGCGCGCGGCCGGTGGTGAGGGACAGGACCCCCGGCAACACCTCCTTGGCCTCGGCGGCCACCGGCGCCGGGGCCGGCTCCGGCTCTACGGAGGCCGCTTCGGGCGAGGCCGGTTCCGCCGCGACAGCGGCCGGTTCGGCCTCCGCGGGGGCGGGCGCCGGATCGGCGGGTGCCACGATCTCCGCCTCCTCCACCTCCGGCGCGGGCGTCTTGGCCAAAGGCACCACATTCTCCTGCACCGGCTCTGCCACCGCCTCGATCAGCCCGGAATCGCTTTCGCCGATCGGCGAGGGGCCGAGCGAAGCGACATATTTGATGCCCTTCTCGCGCAGGAGCTTCTGCGCGCCCTTGATCGTCATGCCCTGTTCATGGAGCAGCATCTTGATGCCGCCCAGCAGCGCCATGTCGTCGGGGCGATAATACCGCCGCCCGCCGGCGCGCTTCACCGGTTTCACCTGGGTGAACTTGCTCTCCCAGAAGCGCAGCACATGGGCCGGCGTGTCGAGCCATTCGGCCACTTCCGAAATCGTGCGGAAAGCGTCCGGCGACTTGGCCATGCTCAGCCGCGATTGCCCGCGGCGACACGGTCCTTCATCAGATGGCTGGGGCGGAAGGTCAGGACCCGGCGGGGATGGATCGGCACTTCCTCGCCGGTCTTCGGGTTACGGCCGACCCGCGCCGACTTCTCGCGCACCGAAAAGGTGCCGAAGGAGGAGAGCTTCACCGTCTCGCCGCGCACCAGGGCGTCGGAGACGTGGTTGAGGACGCTTTCCACCAGTTGCGCGCTGTCATTGCGCGACAGGCCGACTTCGCTGTGAACCGCCTCGGCCAGGTCCATTCTGGTAAGTGTTTTCTGACCCATGCCGTCCCTCCATTGATTTCCGGGCAGCTTAGGCCCGGGCGAAATTCGGAGTCAATAACAGGGGCTTGGCGGATACGCCTCGCGCGGACGTTTTGCCGGCCTACCAGCGCAGAACCACGGCGCCCCAGGCCAGACCGCCACCGATCGCCTCGGTCACGATCAGATCGCCGCGTTTGATCTGGCCGCGGGCGGCCCCGACCGACAAGGCGAGGGGAATCGATGCCGCCGAGGTATTGCCATGGTCCTGGACCGTGACCACGACCTTTTCCATGGGCGTGCCGAGCTTCTTCGCCGTCGATTTGATGATCCGGATATTGGCCTGATGCGGCACCACCCAGTCGACATCGTCATGGCGGAGTCCGGCTTTTTCCAGCGCCGCATCGGCGGTCGCGGCGAGCTTCTCGACGGCGTGGCGGAAGACCTCCTTGCCCTCCATCTTCAGCACGCCGGTGGTCTGGGTGGAGACGCCGCCATCGACATAGAGCAGATCGCGGTGGCGCCCGTCGGAGTTGAGATCGGTGGCGAGGATGCCGCGGTCGCTGGGCGCTCCGGTTCCGGGGGCGGCCTCCAGAAGCAGCGCCCCGGCGCCGTCGCCGAAGAGCACGCAGGTGGCGCGGTCGGTCCAGTCGAGGATGCGGCTGAAGGTCTCCGCCCCGATCACCAGCACGCGCTTGGCCTGACCCGAGACGATCAGGGCGTCGGCATTCGCGAGCGCATAGACGAAGCCGGCGCAGACCGCCTGCACGTCGAAGGCAAAGCCGCCCTGCATCCCGAGGGCCGCCTGCACCATCGTGGCGGCGGAGGGGAAGGTGAGATCGGCGGTGGAGGTCGCGAGCACGATGGCGTCGAGATCGGCGGCCTCCATCCCGGCATCGGCGAGCGCCGCCTGGGCTGCGCGCAGGGCAAGGTCAGACGTTGTCTGCCCCTCCGCCGCGATGTGGCGCCGCTCGATGCCCGAGCGGGTGCGGATCCACTCATCGGTGGTGTCGAGCATCGTCTCGAACTCGGCATTCTCCATCACCCGCTCGGGCAGGTAATGGCCAACGCCCCGGACCACGGCACGGGTGCTCATCGGCCGGCCTTTCCGGCCGCGCGGGGCGGTTCCTCGTCCATCTCGACGTCCTGGGCCAGCATCGCCGCCGAGGCGACGCGTGCCGCAAGCTTGTCGGAGAACCCGGATTTCGCAAGCCGGTAGGAGAGTTGCAGGGCGGCCTTGATCCCGGTCGCGTCCGCGGAACCGTGGCTTTTCACCACCGTTCCGTTGAGCCCGAGGAATACGCCGCCATTGACCCGGCGCGGGTCGATCCGTTTCTGCAGCCGTCGCATGGAGGTCATCGCGAGCAGCGCCGCGATGCGGCTGAACGGCGTGTTGTTGAACGCCTGGCGCAGGAACTCGGCGATCAGCGTCGCGGTGCCCTCGCCGGTCTTCAGCGCGACGTTGCCGGTGAAGCCGTCAGTGACGATGACGTCGACCCGCTCCGAGGGCAGATCGCCGCCCTCGACGAAGCCGACATAGTCGAATTCGGCAATCGGCCCCGCCCGGGCGATCAGTTCATGGGCCACTTTAAGTTCGGCACGCCCCTTATGCTCTTCGATGCCGACATTCATCAGCCCGATCCGGGGCCGCTCGATCCCGAGCCCGTTACGGGCATAGGAGGCGCCCATGAGCGCATAGGTCAGCAGGTCGTCCTGATCGGCGCGGATATCGGCGCCGGCATCGAGCATCACGTTGAACCCGGCCGGGTTGCGCGACGGCCAGAGGCAGGCGATGGCCGGGCGGTTGACGCCCTCGGCCTTCCGGAGGCGGACCATGGAGACCGCCATCAGCGCCCCGGTATTGCCGCAGGAGACACAGACCGAAGCCTCGCCGGCGCGCACCGCGTCGATGGCCGACCACATGGAGGTGGATTTGCCGTGGCGCATCACCTGGCTCGGCTTGTCGCTCATCGCGACAACGTCGGGCGCGTCGCGGATCTCCACCTTGCCGGCGATCCGGCGCTTGGTCACCAGCGGTGTCAGCTTGGCCTCGGGCCCGTGCAGGATCGCGCTTGCATCGGGGGCCTTGGCGAAGAACCTGGCGAGGCCGGCCACCACCGCCTGGGGGCCCTGATCGCCGCCCATCGCGTCGACGGACAGCACGACGCCGCCCCCCGGTGCCTCGGGGCGCGGCGCGGACGTGGCGGGGCTCATGGCAAGCGCGACCCGGCGCTCAGGCCGCGTCGTCTTCGAGATCGATTTCCGGGGTCATCGCCACGACCTCGCGGTCGTCATAGTGACCGCAGGACGGGCAGACATGGTGCGGGCGCTTCAGCTCGCCGCAATTGCTGCATTCGTTCGGGTTGGCCCCGGCGAGCGCGTGGTGCGAGCGGCGGTTGTTCCGGCGCGACCTGGAAACCTTGTTCTGTTGGACAGCCATGTCTCAACCTTCGATCGTTCAGGGGCCGTGGCCCGGTGTCTCGCTGGCCCATCCGGTCCGGCGCTCCGGCGCGACATAGGGGATTGCGCGCAGCCTGTCGAGCGCCCGGTCGGGCAGAGCGCGCATATAGTCCCGCATCCGGCCCCTTCGCAAGGGGTTTTTCGTGCGAAAGGGCAGGTCCGCGCCATTCTGGTTATGTGTCGCCATGTGAGCGGCGAAGGCCTGCCCGATGGGCATCGCCGCGCGTCCCGGACTTGGCTGCGGGAGCCTCACGTGGCGGACCGGGTGGAAGGCCCGTCGACGGGCCTTTACCGCGCCGCGTCGACGCGGCGCCCCCAAGCGCCGTCGACGGCGCTTTGGCAAGGCGCGTCGACGCGCCTTTGCTGCCGATCCGATGTCGTCCTGGTCCAGACGGCTGATTTTCGACGAAAATCACAACCGAGTTTTCGACGAAAACTCGTACCTCCTCAGGCGCGTGAGCGAGTCGGCCCGGATCGCCTCTTCCCGATCTGCCCGGGACGGCCCCTCCCTAACCCGACTCGCCATCCTCGTCATCAAGGCGGTCGCGCAGGGCGGCGAGGCCGGCGAAGGGGCGCGCATCCTCGTCCCGCATCGGGGTCCTGCCGGGCTCGGTGAAGACCGCCGCGCCGACCTCCGCTCCCGGTGCGCGGGGGTAGGGAGGGAGCGCGAGGGACAGGGCCTCGACCAGGATCGCGGCCAGATCAATGCTCTCGGGCAGGGGCTCGGCGGAGACATCTTCGGGCACCTCCACCTCGCCGCCCTCTTCCCAGCCCATTTCCGCGAGATAGGTCCGTTCCACCGCCTCGTCGATCCGGGTCGTCACCGGGTCGAGCGTGACCACGCAATCCTGCACCACCGTGGCGCCGAGCGTGCCGCAGAGTTGCCAGTCGCGCGCGCCCAGGGGCGCCAGCCGGGCCGAGAACCGCAGCTTGCGCAGGCCGCGGAGCCCGAGCGCACCGGCTATCGCGGCGCGGGCCTCGGCCTCGGGCTCCAGCACCGCCTCGGTGGGCCTGCCGGTGGGCAGGTCGGCGAACCGCAAGATGTGGGAGGGCAGGGCGCTCATCGCAACCGTTTCTTGAACTCTACTCCCCGCTTGATGTAATCGGAGGAACGGCCCGTCAAGGCCGGTCGGGTGGCAGTCGGGGACGATCATGGGCGAGCAGGCAAACCGGGCGACGCGGCTCCTGCGCGGGTTGGTCTTCGCGGGGCTCATGACGGCGCTGGGCGCCTGCACGCCGCTCTACCGCAATCACGGCTATGTGCCGGCGGAAGAGGACCTTGCCGCGATCCTGCCCGGCATCGACACCCGCGACACCGTCGCCGATGTCGTCGGTCCTCCGACGGCCGGAGGGGTGCTGAACGAGGGCGGCTTCTACTATGTCCGCAGCCGGTTCCGCACCTTTGGCCCGTTCGAGCCGCGCGAGATCGAGCGCGAAGTGGTGGCGATCAATTTCGATGCCGAAGGGATCGTGCGGAATATCGAGCGTTTCGGGCTCGAGGCGGGCCGCGTGGTGCAATTGAACCGCCGGGTGACCGACGACAACCTGCGCGACACGACCTTCCTGCGCCAGCTCCTGGGCAATATCGGCAATTTCGCGGCCGAGGATTTCATCGGCGAACCGTGAGGCCGGTCTCGCTCGCGGGATCGCGGACCGCGGGCGGCAGAACGTTCGAACGTTCTGCGCAAAACCCTTTGAAGGGTTTTTTGCCGCGGTGTGCCCGAGATCGGCGTCGGTCGGCGGACAAGCCCCCTGATGTCCGCCCGGCGGTCCCAGACCCTTCGAAGGGTCTGGCAAAACTCTTCGAAGAGTTTTGTTGCTCCCTCGGCCGGCGCATGGACGGATCGTCGCCGCCAGTCAGCCCGTCCTCCTTCGATCCCGGCGCGACCTGCGCCTATTCCGCCGCCCGCCCGAGCGCCGAGGCCAGATCGCCGTAGCCGGTGAAACGCCGCTCAAAGGCGAGCCCGAGCGTCTCTGCGCAGGCCCGGGCCTTTTCGGTCAGTGCCGGGTCGTCGGTCTGGGCCTGGTAGACCAGGGTCTTGTAATGGCCGAAATACATGTCCCGGAGCTCCGGATGCCGGTCGAGGCCCAGGGGTTTGGTCACGAAGGCGTCGAACTGGCGGGTCAGGAAATCGGTCAGGTAGAAGGCATCGATCTCATCCCGCGCCGCGAAGGCGGCGTTGCCCTCGAAGAAGCTGTAGCAATGGGGTCCCGCGATCATCTCCACCCCGAGCCGGTCGCAGGCGGCCTGAAGATGCCCGCCGGTGCCGCAATCGGCATAGGCGACGAAGACGGTGTTGTAGGTCTGCCGGTGCTTGAGGACCGCCTTCTCCACTGCCGGCGTGATCCGCTCCGGGTGGTTGTGCAGGATCGCGGGCAGGCAATGCAGGTCGATATGGTCCCAACTGTTCAGCCGCAGGATCGCCGTGATCTCATGGGCCAGGGCCCCGCAGGCGAGAACCAGAACGCGGCCCTTGCCGAGGGCCGCGTATCCGTCATCGGTCAGGTCGGTGTCGTCCATATCTCCGGCACGCGGCGGGCGCTCTGGGGCTTAGGCGACGCGCTGGTTGTGCTTTCTGGCGACGAATTCCTTGGCGGTCTCCACCGCCACCGCGGCGTCCCGGCAATAGGCGTCGGCGCCGATGGCCTTGCCGAATTCCTCGTTCAGCGGCGCCCCGCCCACCAGGACGATGTAGTCGTCGCGGATGCCCTGTTCGACCATCGTGTCGATCACGACCTTCATATAGGGCATGGTCGTGGTCAGGAGCGCCGACATGCCGAGGATGTCCGGCTCCTCGGTGTCGAGCGCGTCGAGATAGCTCTCCACCGCGTTGTTGATGCCGAGATCCACCACCTCGAACCCGGCGCCCTCCATCATCATCGAGACGAGGTTCTTGCCGATATCGTGAATGTCGCCTTTCACGGTGCCGATCACCATCTTGCCGACGCGCGGCGCGCCGGTTTCCGCCAGAAGCGGCTTCAGGATCGCCATGCCGCCCTTCATCGCATTGGCGGCGAGCAGCACTTCTGGCACGAAGAGAATGCCGTCGCGGAAATCGTGGCCGACAATGGTCATGCCGCCGACCAGGGCCTTGGTCAGGATGTCATAGGGCGCCCAGCCGCGGTCGAGCAGGATCGTCACGCCCTCCTCGATCTCTTCCTTGAGACCGTCATAGAGGTCGTCGAACATCTGCGCGACGAGGTCGTCGTCGTTGAGTTCGGAGAGGATGATGTCGTCGTCTTCGTCGGACATGGCCCCGTTTCCCTTTACCTCGGCACCGCGATCTAACCGATCTGCGCCCGAATGGCGCGTTCGGTCTGACCTGATTGCGACCTCACCTGCACCTCCACCGACGTGGTTTCAAATGAATAATCCGTGCGAGGATGGTGAGGCGCTTTCATATGTTCCGTTTTTGTTCTATCTGTCGCATATGCCTGCCCCGCCCAATGCCCCCGGCCGCGCCGCCCGGTCCAATGACGCCGGCCGCTATGAGCGCTTCACCCGCGAGGCGGTCGATGATGGCTGGGAGGTGGAGGAATTGCCGCCGCTCCGCACCGAGGTGAGCGAGGAGCGGCCGCGCAAGGCCATTACCCGCAACAACTCGCCGGACCTCTCCTTCGACCGGTCGATCAACCCCTATCGCGGCTGCGAGCATGGCTGCATCTACTGCTTCGCCCGGCCCTCCCATGCCTGGCTCGGCCTGTCGCCGGGGCTCGATTTCGAGACCCGGCTCATTGCGCGGCCCGAGGCGCCGGAGATCCTGGGGCGGGAGCTGGCAAAGCCCGGCTACCGGCCCGCGACGATCGCCATCGGCACCAATACCGATCCCTATCAGCCGGTTGAGAAGGAGCGGAAGATCATGCGCGGGGTGCTGGAGGTGCTTTCGGAGCACCGCCATCCGGTCGCCGTGGTGACGAAGGGCAGCCTGGTGGAGCGCGATGCCGATATCTTGGGCGAGATGGGCCGGGCGGGGCTGGCGCGGGTCGGGATATCGGTGACGAGTCTCGATCCGGTGCTGAGCCGGCGGATGGAGCCGCGCTGCCCGGGCCCGAAACGGCGGCTGAAGATGATCGAGACCCTGGCGAAGGTCGGCTGCACGGTGCGGCTGATGGCCTCGCCGATGGTGCCGGGCCTCACCGATCATGAGCTGGAAGCGATCCTGAAGGCGGGTCGGGAGGCCGGCGCGGTGGCGGCGAGCACGATCCCGCTCAGGCTGCCGCGGGAGGTCTCGACGCTCTGGCAGGACTGGCTGGCGGAGCATTACCCGGAGCGTGTGGGCCGGGTGATGTCGAAGCTGCGCGAGATGCATGGCGGGCGCGATTACGATCCGGAATGGGGCAAGCGGATGACCGGCGAGGGGGTTTGGGCCGAGCTGCTCCAGACCCGGTTCCGGCGCGCGGCGCGGGAGCTGGGTCTGCGCGAGAGGATGCCGGATCTGCGCACCGATCTCTTCCGGGTGCCGCCGCGGGCCGGAGATCAACTCGCTCTGTTCTGAGCCGGGCGCAAAGGCTTTCGAAAGCCTTTGCCAATCCCTTCGAAGGGATTGGCCGGGGAGGGAAGCGTTTCCATCGGGCGCCAAAGCCTTCGAAGGCTTTGGCCAGTCCTTTCGAAAGGACTGCCGCGTCGGCCCAGGCGGTCACGGGATACCTCGGACCGGGGTGCGGATCACCGTCACGGTCCGGCCCAAAGCCTTCGAAGGCAAGTCCTTTCGAAAGGATTGGCGCCTCAATCCAGCAGGCGCACCGGCTCGGCATTGCAGAACACCACGACCTGTCCGCCATTGACCACGGCCCGAAAGCCGCGGCGGCGCAGCTCCTGGCGAAACCGCTCCCAGCCGACCACCCGCTCCACATCCCGGGCCTTGCGGCGGACCACGCCGCCCTCGGCGGCGGCGCGGGCGGAGAAGAGATGGGTGATCCAGAGGTCCGGATCGACCGCGGGCGAGATCGGGCGCGGTGGGGCGAAGATGTCTCTTGTCATGCCCTGACCCTGGCCGGGTCACGGTTAAGAATCGGTGAACGGCCTCAGCCGCGTGATCGCCGCCGGCCGCGCCGGGCCGGGGCACGGGCGTCCTCGCCGGTGCCGTCGGAGGCCGACGAGAATGCCCCGAGCGCGGCGGTGATCGCATCGAGGGTCGGGCGCGGGCCCGCGGGGCGCTCTTCCAGTGCGGCGCGCATCTTTTCGAGATGCGCGGGCGTCGTGCCGCAGCAGCCGCCGATGATCGTCGCCCCGCTGTCCCGCGCCAGCACCGCATAATCCGCCATCAGGTCCGGCGTGCCGTCATAGTGGATATGCCCGTCGACATATTTCGGGATGCCCGCATTGCCCTTGGCGATCACCGGCAGTTCCGGCCCCGCGGCGCTGAACCCGAGCACCGTGCGCAACAGGTCTGACGCGCCGACCCCGCAATTGGCCCCGAAACTCAGCGGTGCATAGGAGAGCTTGCCCACCATCTTCACCATATCGGCGCTGGTCAGCCCCATCATAGTCCGTCCGGCGGTGTCGAAGCTCATCGTCCCGCACCAGGGTATGCTTGCCTTTTCAAAGGCTTCCGCGGCGGCCTTGAACTCCTCCGGGGCGCTGATCGTCTCCAGCCAGAGCACGTCAGCGCCGCCCTCCTTCAACCCTTCGGCCTGTTCGTGGAACATCTCCACCGCGATCTCGTGGGTCAGGCTGCCCATCGGGGCCATGATCTCGCCCGTGGGCCCGACGGAGCCCGCCACGATCACATCACGGGCGCAGGCATCCGCGACCTCGCGGCCGATCTCGGCACCGACCCGGTTCAGTTCCCGAACCCGACCCTGGGCCTCGTGCAGCTTCAGCCGCGCCGCGTTGCCGCCGAACGTGTTGGTCAGGAAGAGGTCCGAGCCGGCCTCGACCGCACCGGCATAGAGCGCCCGGATCTTCGCGGGCTCATCCACGTTCCACAGCTCCGGCGCGTCCCCCGACATCAGCCCCATATTGAACAGGTTCGTCCCCGTGGCCCCATCGGCCAGGAGCCAGTCGCGGGTCTCAAGCAGGCGGGAGAGGGCGTCGGTCATCGGGAAACATCCTGAACGGAGGGCCGCCCGCCCGTGCCACGAAACCGGCGGGTCGGCAAATGAAAGCTGTGCATGAAGATGGTGAGGCGGATCGCCCCTTGGGTCGAAGTGCCTCTCAGAGCTCCGACATGAGCTGCGCCTTGGCCTCGGCCATCAGCTCTTTCATCTTCGCCCGGATCGTCGCCTCATCCGCGAGGCTGCCCAGATCGCCCGCGACCTTGCGGTAGACATCCTCGTCCCCGGCTTCCTCGAAATCGGCGAGGATGACCTCCTGAGCATAGCCCTCGGCCTCCTCGCCCGACTTGCCCATCAGGTCGGCGGCCCAGAGCCCGAGGAGCTTGTTGCGGCGCGCCTCGGCCTTGAACTGCATCTCCGCGTCATGGGCGAACTTGTTCTCGAAGGCGTTCTCGCGGTCGTCAAAGGTCGTCATCGGGGGCCCCTCGGCTGACTGATCTTACGCCCAAGCATATGCCCGCGCCCACGCTTGCCCGCAAGAGGGGGTTGGCGTATGAGGCGGGCCTGACGCGCGGGGCCGAGCGCCCGCGCCCGAAGCCGCGAGAAAGGCTCCAGCGAAGATGGCACGGCGCAAGAAGGTCTACGAAGGCAAGGCGAAAATCCTCTACGAAGGCCCCGAACCGGGCACTTTCGTGCAGTATTTCAAGGACGACGCCACCGCCTATAACGCCGAAAAGCACGCGGTGATCGAGGGCAAGGGCGTGCTGAACAACCGGTTGAGCGAGTTCTTCATGACCGGGCTCGGCCAGATCGGTGTGCCGACCCATTTCATCCGCCGGCTCAACATGCGCGAGCAGCTGATCCGGCAGGTCGAGATGATCCCCCTCGAAGTGATCGTGCGCAACTTCGCCGCCGGCTCCATGGCGGAGCGGCTGGGGCTGGAGGAAGGCACGCAATTGCCGCGCCCGATCATCGAGTTTTCGCTGAAGGACGACGCGCTGGGCGACCCGATGGTGCCGGAGGAATACATCATCGCCTTCGGCTGGGCGACGCAGCAGGACCTCGACGATATCGTGGCCCTGGCGCTGCGGGTGAACGATTACATGTCCGGCGTCATGCACGGCGTTGGCATCAAGCTCGTGGACTTCAAGATCGAGGTCGGCCGGGTCTGGGACGGAGACTACCAGCGGCTGGTGATTGCCGACGAGATCAGCCCGGATTCGTGCCGGCTCTGGGACGTGCAATCCGGCGCGCGGCTCGACAAGGACGTGTTCCGCCGCGATCTGGGCGATCTGGCGGATGCCTATACCGAGGTGGCGCGGCGGCTCGGGGTGATGCCGTCGAACGCGACTCACATGCCGAAGCCCACCTTGATCAACTGAGGATTTGAGTATTTTTGGCCAAATGAAGGGGCTGGGATGCGCGCAACGGTGACGGTGATGCTGAAATCGGGCGTGCTCGACCCCCAGGGCGAGGCGGTGCGTCATGCCCTGGGCGCGATGGGTTTCGGCGGCGTCGAAGGGGTGCGGCAGGGCAAGGTGATCGAGCTCGACCTGGCCGAGGGCACCACCGAGGATCAGGTGACGGAGATGTGCGAGAAACTCCTCGCCAATACCGTCATCGAGAGCTACCGCATCGATATGGGGGCCTGATGCGGGCGGCGGTGCTTCACGCGCCGCGCGCGGCGCTCTCCCTCGAATCCCTCCCCGATCCGGACTGCCCGAAGGACGGCGTGGTGCTGCGGGTGCTGGCCTGCGGGGTGTGCCGGTCGGACTGGCATGTCTGGGAGGGGGCGGACCCCGATGTCGCCTTTCCACAGATCCCGGGTCATGAATATTGCGGCGAGGTGGTGGCGGTCGGGCGCGATGTGACCCGGTGGGCGGTCGGCGACCGGGTCATCGCGCCGTTCATCCTGGCCTGCGGGACCTGCCCGGATTGCGCGGCGGGGAACCAGACGATCTGTGCCACCCAGGTGGTGCCGGGCTTTACCGCGCCAGGCGCCTTTGCCTCGCACATCGCTGTGCCGCGGGCCGATGCGAACCTGACGGCTCTGCCGGAGGGCATGGACCCCGCGCTGGCGGCCTCCCTCGGCTGCCGGGTGACGACGGCGTGGCACGCCTTGACCGGGCGGGCCGGGCTGCGGGCCGGGGAGTGGCTGGCGGTTTTCGGGACTGGGGGCGTGGGCCTCTCCGCGATGCTGCTCGGCCGGGCGCTCGGGGCGCGGGTCGCGGTGGTCGACGTGGTGCCTGAGAAGCTGGCCTATGCCGAGGGCCTTGGCGCCGATGCGGTGATCGATGCGCGAGGCGGCGATGCGGCGGCGCAGGTGCGCGAGGCGACCGGCGGCGGGGCGGATGTGGCGGTGGAGGCGCTCGGGATCGCCGAGACCACGACCGGGGCGCTCAGGTCCCTGCGCAAGCTCGGTCGGATGGTCCAGGTCGGGATGCCCGCCGGGGACCATGTCACGATGCCCCTGCCGATGGATACGGTCTATTCCGGCCAGCTTGCGATCTATGGCACACGGGGGATGCCAAGCTGGCGCTATCCGAGCCTGCTGTCGCTGATCGAGGGCGGGCAGGTGGACCTCACGCCGCTGATCGCCCGGCGGGTGGCGCTCAGCGATGCGACGGCGGAGTTGGCTGTCTTCGATGGCCCGGCACCGCCCGGCGTCGCGGTGATTACGGATTTTGAATCATGAGATTACCGTGTAAACTTCAGGCATCGCATGAGGATGAAAAGGAGACCCAGAGATGAAAGCCGCCGTTCTCCAGTTCCCCGGCTCCAATTGCGACCGAGACATGGCCGTCGCCCTCCGCCGGGCGGGCGCTGACGTCACCATCGTCTGGCACAAGGAGACCGATCTGCCGCCCGGCACGGACCTGGTGGCGGTTCCCGGGGGGTTCTCCTTCGGCGATTACCTGCGCTGCGGCGCCATCGCCGCCCGCTCGCCGATATCGGCGGCGCTCATCGCCCATGCCGAGCGGGGCGGTTTCGTCCTGGGCGTCTGCAACGGCCTTCAGGTGCTCACCGAAACCGGCCTCCTGCCCGGGGCGCTGATGCGCAATGCGGGGCTGAAATTCGTCTGCAAGACCGTGCCGCTGATCGTGGCCACCGAGGACAGCCCCTTCACCCAGAACCTCAGCAAAGGCGACACACTCCACCTGCCCATCGCCCATCACGACGGCAACTATTTCGCCGATCCCGAGACCCTGGCGCGGCTGAAGGGGGAGGACCGCATCGCCTTTCGCTATGCCGAGAACCCCAACGGATCGGTCGATGACATCGCCGGGCTGCTGTCCGAAAACCGCCGCGTCCTCGGCCTCATGCCGCATCCCGAACGGGCGGTGGACCCGGCCCATGGCGGCACTGATGGGCAGGCGATCTTCCGATCTCTCGTCACCCAGCTTACGGACGCCTGAGCCCGCGTTTCTTGCCCGTTCGGCGCCCGCGCCTTAATCTCCGACCATGAGCCTGGTCTCCCAGACCCCTCCCGCCGCCCCACGCGGCCGCTGGCTGAGCCGGGCGGCGCTCGGCTTTCTGGTGCTGATCGCGATCGGGGTCATCTACATCACCAACCAGCTCCTGACCGAGCGCTTTACCGAGACCACGCGCAACCGCGCCGAACTGCGCCTGACGCTCTATACCGGCAACCTGATGAGCGAGTTGCAGCGCGCCTCCATCGTGCCGCAGCTTCTGGCCCGGGACCCGGAGCTGATCCGCGCCCTCACTTCGGGCGACTTTTCGCAATCCACCCAGCGGCTCCTCTCCTTCGTCGACGAGATCGGCGCCGCCTCGCTGATGCTGATGGACGGCACCGGCCGGGTGGTCGCCGCCACCGACCGCAACCGGATCGGCGAGAACCAGCGCCAGGCGCCCTATTTCGTGGAGGCGCTGCGCTCCAACACCACGGTCTTCACCACCCGCGCGCGGGAGACCGCAGGCTACGAGTTCACCTATTCGCGGCAGATCGAGGACCGGGCGGGCGTTCTCGGCGTTATCCTGGTCGAGGTCGATCTTGCCTCCCTCGAACGAAGCTGGGCCGGGATCGCCGACGCGGTCTTCGTCACCGACAGCGAAGGCACGATCCTGCTCTCCACCGAACCGCTCTGGCGCGGCCTGAGCGAGGAAGCGGCCCTTGAGCGGCAATCCGCCCCCTCGGCCATCGAACGTGCGTTCCGCACCGCGCCCGGCTGGTCCTTCGTCGATGCCGACGCCTTCCTTCAGGGCGAGGCGGTGATGCGGGAGGAGACCCGGGTGCCGTTCCAGGGCTGGCGGATGGTCAATTTCACCACCTATGCCAGCGTGCGCGAACGGGTGAACGGGGTGCTGGCCCTCGAAATCATGGCCTTCGCCATCCTGCTCGCCACCGCGTTCTGGTTCCTCAACCGCCGGACCGCGTCCAAGGCGCTCTACTTCCAGCGGGAATCGGCGGAGCTTCGCCAGTTAAACATCCGGTTGCAGCGGGAAATCGCCGAGCGGGAGAAGGTGGAAAAGACCCTTGAAGTGGCGGAACAGACCCTCGCGCAGTCCTCGAAGCTCGCCGCTTTGGGCGAGATGTCGGCGGCGGTCAGCCACGAGCTGAACCAGCCCTTGGCCGCGATGAAGACCTACCTCGCCGGCGCCCGCCTCTTGCTGACCCGCAAGCGGCCCGACGAGGCGCTGTCCTCGTTCCAGCGCATCGACGATCTGATCTCCCGGATGGGGGCGATTACGCGGCAGCTCAAATCCTATGCCCGCAAGGGCTCTGAGGCGTTCGAGCCTGTGGATACAAGGGCCGCGGTGTCCGCCGCGCTCTCGATGATGGAACCGCAACTCAAATCCCGCAGGATCGTCATCACCCGCACGCTGCCCTCCGAGCCGGTGATGATCCTCGGCGACCGGCTGCGGCTCGAACAGGTGATCATCAACCTTCTGAGGAATGCGCTTGACGCCACCAGCGGCCGGCCCGATCCGCAGGTCGAGATCATCCTTGCCGCCGGCGAGACCGTGAGCCTGTCGGTGCGCGACAACGGCCCGGGGATTGAGAATCTCGACGCGCTTTTCGAGCCGTTCTACACCACCAAGCAGCCCGGCGACGGCGTCGGGCTCGGGCTTGCCATCTCTTCGGGGATCGTCAACGACTTGGGCGGGCGGTTGACGGCGCGCAACGCGGCCTCCGGGGGCGCGGTGTTCGAGGTTCAACTTCCCGTGCTTCGGGACGAGGACGCCGTCGCGGCGGAATGACCTCCCGGCCGCGTTGAGGTAGAGTAGCCGGAAAGCGGGCCGAGCCAGAGCCCAGCGGAGCGGCATCGCAAACAGGAGCTCGCCATGGGCCAGGCCATGAAGATCGCCATCGTCGACGACGAAAAGGACATGCGCCAGTCGATCAGCCAGTGGCTGGCGCTGTCGGGCTACGATACCGAGACCTATGCCAGCGCCGAGGATGCGCTGAAGGGGCTCGGGCAGGATTATCCCGGCATCGTCGTCAGCGACATCAAGATGCCGGGCATGGACGGGATGCAGTTCCTCAAGCGGCTCAAGGGGGTCGATAGCTCCCTGCCGGTCATCATGATCACCGGCCATGGCGACGTGCCGATGGCGGTGGAGGCGATGCGGATCGGCGCCTTCGACTTCCTCGAAAAGCCGTTCAATCCCGACCGGATGACGGAACTGGCGAAGAAGGCCACGACCGCCCGGCGCCTGACCCTCGATGCCCGGGCACTCCGCCGCGAGTTGAGCGATGGCGGCGCCCTGATGAAGAAGCTCATCGGCCAGAGCCCGGTCATGGAGCGGCTGAAGGAGGACATTCTCGATCTCGGCCAGGCCGATGGCCATGTGCTGATCGAGGGCGAGACCGGCACCGGCAAGACGCTCGTTGCCCATGCCCTCCACGCCGTCGGCGCCCGCGCTAACAAGAAATTCGTGCTGCTGGCCTGCGGTGCCTATGACGAGGACGCGCTATCGCGCCGACTCTTCGGCCCGGTCGAGGAGGGTGAGCCGATCCCGGCGATGGAAGAGGCCCGCGGCGGGACGCTGGTGCTGGAGGATATCGAGGCGCTTTCGGGTCCGCTTCAGGCCCGGCTCCTGACCGCGATCAACGATCAGGGCACCCCGGCGGAGACCCGGATCGTGGCGATCTGCAACCTTCAGGACGAGGGCAAGACCTGCGAGAGCGAGCTTCGCGCCGACCTGTTCTACCGGCTCGCCGCGCTCAGGATCACCGTGCCGCCGCTCCGCCAGCGCGGCGAGGACATCCTGACGCTCTTCACCCGGCTTTCGGAGCAGTTCGCGGACGAATATGGCTGCGACGCCGCGCAGCTGACCGCCCAGGAGGCGGCGCAACTGCTTCAGGCGCCCTGGCCCGGCAATGTCCGCCAGCTCATCAACCTCGCCGAGCGCGCGGTGCTACAAAACCGCCGCGGCACCGGCACGATCACCTCGCTTCTGATGGCCGATGCCGAGGAGAGCGAGCCGGCGATGACCACCGAGGGCAAGCCCCTGAAGGAGTTCGTGGAAGCCTTCGAGCGGATGCTGATCGACAACACGATGCGCCGCCACAAGGGCTCCATCGTGTCGGTGATGGAAGAGCTTTGCCTGCCGCGCCGGACGCTGAACGAGAAGATGGCAAAATACGGGTTGCAGCGGTCGGACTACCTCTGATCTTTCCTCCGGCGCCGGTCGGGCCGTCGGGAGCTTTCAAGTGGCGCCTGCGGGCCCGTCCATGGCGCGTGGTCGGTGGAACAGGGGATCTCGATGCGCATCGTGTCGCTCAATGCCTGGGGCGGGCGGGAATGGGAGGCCTTGGCCGACTGGCTGCCGGAGATCGGCGCCGATGTGCTCTGCCTTCAGGAGGTGATCCGCGCGGCGGAACCCTCGCCCGACTGGCTGGTCTATACCGATCTGGTCCGCACCCTCGACCAGCGTACCGACCTTTATGCCGATGTCAGCCGCAGCCTGCCCAATCACGAAGGCCGGTTCGTGGCGGCGGCGCAGGGGTCGCTCCGCGATGCGGAGGGGAGGGATTATCGGTCCGAACATGGGCTGGGGCTGTGGCGGCGCCGCGATTTGGCCATCACCGGCACCGAGGAGGGTTTCGTCCATGGCAGCTACCGTGCCGATGGCTGGGGACCGGAGCCGGTGCCGCGGCGGATGCAGGCGGTGCGGTTCGAGGGGCTGGTCGTGGCTCATTTCCACGGGCTCCGCGATCCGGCGGGCAAGGGTGATATGCCGGCCCGGGCGGCCCAGGCCCGCGCGCTCCGGGCCGGTCTCGATCGGCTGGCGCAGCCGGGGGACCGGATCGTGCTCGGCGGCGATTTCAACCTGCTGCCCGGAAGTGAGACCTTCGACATCCTGGCGCCGCTTGGGCTGCGAGACCTGGTCACGGGGCGCGGCATCGAGGACACCCGCACGGCGCTCTACAAGAAGCCCCAGCGCCATGCGAACTACATGCTGGTGACCCCGAATGTGGAGGTGCTGGGGTTCGAGGTGCCCGCGACGCCGATCCTTTCCGACCACCGTCCGCTGATCCTCGATATCGCGGATTGAAGCGCGCGCGGCAGGTAGGTGTGCCAGCACGGTCGTTCTGCTTCCCCGCCCGGAATCAAGCCGAAGGCGCCGGGCATCGACAGACCGTCCCGCGGGCTGGCGATATGGTGAGGCTGGGCGCGGCGCTGGGAGCGGGGGATGTGCTTGGCTGGCATAAATCAAAGTAGCTCAGCCGTTCGATCGCCATCCCCCGGTCTGTCGATGCCCGGCTTGTGTGGCGCCCGCCTGCCGCTAAGCTCCCCCCGACCGACGGAGACCGACCATGCGCCACGGCCCCTGCGAGCGCCCGCTGAAGCCCCATGAGGACCCCACCGACTGCCCGGAGAACCGGGCGGCCTACCCCTGGGTCATGGCGGCGGCGATCCTCGGCTCCTCCATCGCCTTCATCGACGGCACCATCGTCTCCATCGCGCTGCCGGCGATCCGCACCGATCTCGGGGCCTCGCTGGAAGAGATGCAGTGGATCGTCAATTCCTATGCCCTGATCCTCGCCGCCTTCCTGTTGCCCGGCGGGGCGGCGGGGGATGTGTTCGGGCGCTCCCGCATCTTCCTGCTCGGCGTTGCGATCTACACCGTGACCAGCCTTTGGGCCGGGCTCGCGGGCTCGACAGAGGCCCTCATCACGGCGCGGACGCTCGAAGGGTTCGGCGCGGCGCTGATGGTCCCGGCGAGCCTCGCGCTGATCACCGACCATGTGCCGAAAGAGCGGCGCGGCGCGGCCATCGGCCTCTGGTCGGCGGCCAGTGCGGCGACGACGGCTCTCGGCCCGGTCCTCGGCGGGCTCCTCGTGGATATGGCGGGCTGGCGCCCGGCGCTGCTGCTGACGGTGCCCTTCGGGGTCCTGACCTTCATCGTCGCCTGGATCGGCGTCCCGAAGAGCGCCCCCGGCGGCGGCCGGATGGACTGGACCGGGGGGCTCCTGGTCTGCGCCGGGCTCGGCGGGCTGGCGATCTGGCTGACCAATGCCTCGGCCGGAGCGGCGGGGCAGGGGGCGTGGCTCGGGCTCCTCGGCCTCGCCCTGCTCGCGGGTTTCGTCCTGCACCAGTCCCGCGCCAAAGCGCCGATGATGCCGCTGGGTCTCTTCCGCAACGCGCCCTTCTCGGTGGCGAACCTCCAGACCTTCCTGCTCTACGGTGCGCTCTCCGGCGCGCTCACCTATCTCCCGGTCGTGCTGATCGACGCCTTCGGCTATTCGGCAACGCTGGCGGGCACGGCGATGCTGCCCTTTGCGCTGATCATCGCGGTTCTGTCGCGGGTGGCGGGCGGCGCGATGGACCGGTTCGGGGCCCGGCCGATGCTGGTGGCGGGGCCGGCCCTGACCGCGGCCGGGTTCGCGGCGATGGTCTGGATCGCGCGCGACGGCGGCTTCACCACCTCCGTGCTGCCGGCCATGGCCATCGCCGGGCTCGGCATGGGGATCACGGTCACGCCGCTTTCGACCACGGTGATGAACTCCGTGCCCCAGGACCGCGCTGGTACTGCATCCGGCGTCAACAACGCGCTCTCCCGGGCCGCTGGGCTGATCGGGGTGCCGGTCTTCGGCCTTGTCGGTCAGGCCGGGTTCCGTTCGGTGGCTGGGGAGGGAACCTTCGGCGAGCCCGGCAGCGTCGCCCTGGGCTATGCCGATGCGATGGCCCAGGCGCTGATCTGGATCGCCGTGGCCGCCGCCGCGCTGGCGCTGGCCTCGGCGCTCGTCGCCCGGACCGGCCTCGGCGGCGCCGAACCCCGGGCCGATCCCGCCTGAGACCCCGTGCCGTTGCGCCCCCGGCACGATTTCCATTGTAACATCCGGGTTCCTGCCCTTATGTAACCGGACGGGCCCTCCGCGAGACGCTTCGCGGCGGGGCCCGGAGAGTTTCGCTGTCGCGGCCCGGATAGGGCAGGCGCCTGATCCCCGCGACAGACCGATAGGGCCTTCGGGCCACCAAGACGCCCCCGGCCGTGCCGGTCCCCTGCGGACCGCGATCCGGGGCAAAGAACGGACCGGGGCAGGGCCGAAGGCCCGAAGCCTCGCGTCGGAGACAGACCGCGATGAGGCGCGAGACAGGATCAAGCGACAGCGTGCCAGGGCCCCGTAGCCCCGCTTTCGCCCCGTCCCCGCCCATCGCCTCAATCGGACACGCACCGGCCAGACCGGCCCCGCCCGGGGACGTTTCGCCGGTCCGTGCATATGGACCATATGCCAAAGAAAATGCTGATAGATGCGACCCATGCGGAGGAAACCCGCGTGGTCGTCGTGGACGGACAGAAGCTCGAAGAGTTTGATTTCGAAAGCCAGGCCCGCAGGCAGCTTGCGGGCAATATCTACCTCGCCAAGGTGACCCGGGTGGAACCCTCGCTCCAGGCCGCCTTCGTCGATTACGGCGGCAACCGGCACGGGTTTCTGGCGTTTTCGGAGATCCACCCGGACTACTACCGGATCCCGATTGCCGACCGCGAGGCGCTGATCGCCGAAGAGCGCGCCTATGCCGAGGCGATGCGTGCCGAGGCCGAGGAGGAGCCGGCGCCGAAGAAGCGCTCGCGCCGCCGCAAACCGAAAGCCGCGGCGACCGAGACCGCAGATCCGGTGGCGACCGCCGATCCGGTGGAGACGCCCGAGGAGGAGACCTCCGGCGATATCGCCGGGATGGAGACCATCGACCTCGACCTGCCCGATGAAGAGGGCGCCTCCCCGATGGAGACCGTGGCCGAAACCCCGGTGGAGACCCCGGCGGCAGACGAAGACGGGGCGGAGGGCGCAGAGGATACCCCCGATGCCTCGGATGAGGACGGCGAGGAGACGCCCTATGTCGCGATGGACGACGCCGCCGAGAAGGACGAGACGATCGAGCGCGTCGCCGATGAGGACGACAGCGAGGATGTCCGGCCCGTCCGCAAGCCGCGCCCGCGCCGCTACAAGATCCAGGAGGTCGTCAAGACCGGTCAGGTCCTGCTGATCCAGGTCGTGAAGGAAGAGCGCGGCAACAAGGGCGCGGCGCTCACCACCTATCTGAGCCTCGCCGGCCGCTACTGCGTGCTGATGCCCAACACCGCCCGCGGCGGCGGTATCAGCCGCAAGATCACCAACGCCGCCGACCGCAAGAAGCTCAAGGAGATCGCCGGCGAGATGGACGTGCCCGACGGCGCCGGGTTGATCATCCGCACCGCCGGCTCGCAGCGCACCAAGACGGAGATCAAGCGGGACTACGAATACCTCCAGCGGCTCTGGGAGCAGATCCGCGAACTCACGCTGAAGAGCATCGCCCCGGCGCCGATCTACGAGGAAGGCAACCTTATCAAGCGCTCGATCCGCGATCTCTACAACAAGGAGATCGACGAGGTGATCGTCGAGGGCGCCGACGGCTACCGCACCGCCAAGGACTTCATGAAGATGATCATGCCGTCCCATGCGCGGAACGTGAAACGCTATGAGGACGGGCTGCCTCTCTTCGCGCGCTATCAGGTGGAGAGCACGCTGTCGGCGATGTTCAACCCGACGGTGCAACTGCCTTCGGGCGGCTATATCGTGATCGGGGTGACCGAGGCCCTGGTGGCCATCGACGTCAACTCGGGCCGGGCGACCAAGGAAGGCTCGATCGAGCAGACCGCGACGAAGACCAATCTGGAGGCTGCCGACGAGGTGGCGCGGCAATTGCGGCTCCGCGACCTGGCCGGGCTGATCGTGATCGACTTCATCGACATGGATGAGCGCAAGAACAACGCGGCGGTCGAGAAGCGGCTGAAGGAGCGGCTGAAGACGGATCGCGCGCGGATTCAGGTCGGGCGCATCTCGGGCTTCGGCCTACTGGAGATGAGCCGGCAGCGCCTGCGTCCGGGTATGATCGAGGCGACGACACAGCCTTGTCCGCATTGCCACGGTACGGGCCTGATCCGGTCCGACGACAACCTCGCCCTCGGCATCCTGCGCCAGATCGAGGAAGAGGGCGTGCGCGGGAAGTCGAAGGAAGTTCTCGTCAAGGTGCCGGTCGGCGTGGCCAACTTCCTGATGAACCAGAAGCGCGAGCGGATCGCCGCCATCGAGGCGCGCCATGGGCTTTCGGTCCGGGTCGAGGGGGATCCGGCGATGATGCCGCCCGACTACGCCATCGAGAAGCTCAAGACCGCGACCCGGAACGTGGCCGAGGTGGCGCGGCCGGTCGTGTCGTCGGACACGGCGGCGCTCGCCGATCCCGACGAGGCGGAGGAGGTCGAGGAACCGGTCGCCGAGGCTGCGGAAGAGACCGGTGAGGAGAAGCCGAAGAAGCGGCGCCGTCGGCGCCGGCGGCGGCGCGGCTCCGGCAACGGGGCCGAGGCGGCTGAGAGTGCCGCGGATGATGCCGAGGCCGCGGAGGCGGCGCCGGAGGAGGGGGCCGATGTCGCCGTCGATCAGGTGTCGAACGGGGCCGACCAGACTCCGGAGGAGACCGAGCCGGCAGCGGAGGCAGGGGCGGAAGCGGCGCCAGTGGAAGAGCCAGTGGAAGACGCGGCGCCGGCGGAGGCCACTGCGGAGCCTGCGAAGCCGAAGCGCACCCGCACGCGCCGCAAGGCGGCGCCCAAGCCCGAGCCCGTTGATGTGGCCGACGACAAGGCGGAGGCCGCTGAGGCGGTGGAGCCCGATCCTGCACCGGAACCGGCTGCCGAGCCGGAGCCGGTTGTCGAACCCGCGGCGGCGGAGCCGGCATC